>NZ_NRRS01000001.1 GCF_016583795.1 Rhabdochromatium marinum
GGTGCTCACGGCGCTGCATAATTTCGCCACCGACCAATCTGATGGCTCCACCCCGGCGGAACGCTTCTTTGGACAACCTCATCCGCCTTTGTTTGAGCAAGTGCTTGAACGCATGCCTTGGCCGGCTTGGCCGGCTCGACGACGACCTCGACCGGCAAAGCGCCCCTACCTGATGCCTGTGGCGGCTTAGCAACAATGGACCAAGGCATGATCAAGGCCTCACTGAAGACAGAATTAATTCAGATGAGTTTATCGGCTTCCTTGATCAGATTATTGAGCAGCATGATCGACCCATTTTCTTGATTGTTGATAGAGCGTCATTTCATCTATCAAGAAAAGTTCGAATCTTCGTTTGGCATCATCGTGAGCAAATTCGACTCTTTTATCTGCCTGCTTACAGCCCAGAATTAAACCCAGATGAGCATGTTTGGGAAGAGATTAAAGACAAACAGCTTGGCCGAAAGTCAATCAAAAATAAAAGTAATTTGAAAGAGCGTTTACATGCTGCTCTAGAAAATCTGAAGGCTAATGCAAATCGGATAATATCGTTTTTTCACCTACCTGAGACGCAATATGCTGCTGAATAATAATGTCTGGATATCATATTTAGTGGCTATATCATCTTCAGGCAAAGATGCTAATCCATGGTCTGGGTAAATTAGTTCAGCCCTTGAATCATGCCTCCCAAATTGACCTACGGCGTACTCAGTGACGCGCCACAAACTTGGTTCTTTGCAGCATGAACAGAACGATTCATAAAAAAAGCTACTGCGTTCTCGTGAATACAGCTCATCCCACTGCATGTGTGCATAAGTTCCACATAAAGGGCAGTAAAATGCCTCAAGTTTAAATTCTGGCGTGGTGAATTTCATAATTTCCCTTGATGCTTCGTGATGCTTAACGCCGTGCTCTTGGGCAAGCCTAAGCGTAGCGTAGGCTTGTCCCTAGCAGCACTTTGTTAGCTTACTTTGATGGCACTGGACCCTTCTTCTTGTTGATCCCCTTTGTCAATTTTCTGATCTTTTTTAGCTTTTCCACAAACATATTCTCAATTACGTGATCAAGTAGCTCAAAGGCATCTAGAACATTGTGTGCGTTGAGGGAGGACGTGTGACTCCCTGCGTTACCGAGCCATTTAACAGCTAGCATAGTTTCTGCCAATTGAGCATCTTTGGCTTTGAACAACTCGATTCTCCGGTGAAGAGAAAGAGCCTTTCGCTTCCCAGACGTGGTTATTTGAGTTTTTTTGACTTTTTTGTGAGTTAGAATTAACTCCAATGCGGTCCTAATTCGGTTTGCGCTAGCTGATAAATCCGTCCAAAACAATGAACTTGCTGATTTCAATTCTACTTTGACGTCATCAGGACACTCGTCCGCGATTGGTATGATCTGGATAGCAGGCTGGAAGTAGGTTGGTTGTAATGCACTCTCTAAGCACCAACCGTATTCATCATCATAAACTTCCACTACTTCTGTTTTTCCCACAGAGAAAACGTGCTCTCCACAGTGAATACACTGAAAAAGTGCCGAATAGTTCTCTTCTGTCCAATCCGGCTCCCAATCTTCATGCCCGTGATACGACAACGAACGTACTGTTTCTTTTATAAGAAGCGATTTCGGAACAAGCTTTAGCGACCCTTCGATGCAGCTTGGACACCGCCACGCGGGCAAAGAAGTTCTGCTAAAAGGGCCTGTATAACGATCTCTTTTCAATCTATATGCCTCGTTTGATGTTGAGCTAACCAGTAATTGTGTGGTTTCCGGATAACTTACCACGGGATATACGGGTTGACAAACCGGGCTTGAAAGGAGTCCTGCTGCGGTATATCCTGCAGATTTGCATGTTATCCCGCATTACGCCAGGACAATGCTTCAAACGCCCCCCCACATCGCAAGTCGTTTCGACGCTGCCCTGTCGGCGGCGGGCGTCGATCAGCACCACCAGCCACATTTCCGGCGGTGGCTCCGGTTCTACTTGGATTTTTGCCACAAGTACGGCAAGGATCCGGCGAATGCCGTCAGTCTCGACGCGTTTGAGGAGAAGCTGAAGTGTAAAGGGCAGGCGCCATGGATGAGGCGGCAGGCCGGCGAAGCGGTCGCCCTGTTCTGGTCGTTGCGCGAGGAGGGTGCGGCACGCGACCCCGCAGTCGCGACACCGGTTCCCAGCGGGTTCGTCAATGGCTCCGGTCCTGCGCCGGTCGGCCCAGGCCCGAATTCTGGCGTTCGGAGTAGCGCTCAGGCGCGTGCGGCAGCGCCCTCGATTGCGCCAAGCGTGCCATCAGCCGCCGGCCAAGCAAGCCTGCGGCGACAGGTTGCGGATCAGGATGCGCCGCCGCCGACGAGCCCGAAGCGCGGAGAACGCCCATCGGGGGCTGCCATATTGAATTGGCCGAACGTGTACAACGGCCTGGAAGAGGCGATCAAGGTCAGGCACTACTCTGCGAAGACCCTGAAGTCTTACCGAGCTTGGACGCGGAAGCTGCATGCGTACGTCCAGAACCGCGCGCCGGATACTCTGTCGACAGAAGACGTCAAGGCATTCCTGACCTTCCTTGCCGTGGAGAAGCAGGTCTCGCCATCGAGCCAGAACCAGGCGTTCAATGCGCTGTTGTTCCTGTTCCGCCATGTCTTGGGGAAGGATTTCGGCCAGGTCGAGGGCGTGGTTCGGGCCAAGCGCAAGCCGTACATCCCGGTGGTGTTGTCGCGGCAGGAAGTGGACCGGCTTATCGGTGCCTTGGGCTATCCCTATGATCTGGTAGCGAAGTTGCTCTACGGGTGTGGGTTGCGTCTGTTCGAGTGCCTGAAGCTGCGTGTGCAGGACGTTAATATGGACATGATGGTGCTGACCGTTTCATGACGGCAAAGGAAAAAAGGATCGCACGGTGCCGTTGCCACGGGTGCTGCGCACGGAGATTGAGCTGCAGTTCGAGCAGGTGGCGTGCGTCCACCGAGAGGACTTGGCTGCCGGGCAAGCGTCGGCAAGCTCGCTCGCAGCCCATTACCTGCTCCACCCTTGCAGCGGCCATCTGAGCTAGACTAGCGCGCTTATCCTTAGCCTGCCCGATTTTGCCTCTTGGAGAACCTCTGATGTCCGATAAAGCGCCCTGGATCACCTATCGCCCAGAGCTTAAAGTGCTCGACTGTACTGTGCGCGATGGGGGCCTGATCAACGCGCACCAGTTCAGTGATCAATTTGTCACCGCCGTTTATCAAGCCTGTCTCGCCGCTGGCGTGGACTACATGGAAATCGGCTACAAGAATTCCAAAAAGATCTTCCCCAAGGCGCAGTTTGGTGCCTGGCGCCATTGCGACGAGGAAGACATGCGCCGCGTGGTGGGCGACCATGACAGCGCGACCACTGGCATGAAGCTCGCCGCCATGGCCGATGCCGGCAAGAGCGACTGGAAAACCGAGCTGCTGCCCGCCCAGGACAGCGTGCTGGATGTGATTCGCATCGCCTTTTATGCCCATCAGGTCTCGGAAGCCACCGAGATGATCGCCCACGCGCATGAACTCGGCTATGAGACCACCGCCAACCTGATGGCGGTGTCGAATATCACTGAGTCGGAAATCGATACCGTGCTCGAAGCCATTGCCCCCACCCCGGCCTCGACCATGGTGATTGTTGACAGCTTTGGCTATCTGTATCGCGAGCAGATCGATCGGCTGTATCACAAATACGCAGCGGCCATGGCTGACAGCCACAAGGAGATCGGGATTCACGCCCACAATAACCTGCAACTGGCCTTCGCCAACACCATTGAGGCGATCATTCTCGGCTGCAATCGCGTTGATGCCACCATTTTCGGCATGGGGCGTGGTGCTGGCAATTGCCATACTGAGTTATTGCTGGGCTTTTTGCGCAACCCGAAGTTCAATGTGCGCCCGATCATTGAGGTGATCCAGCATCAGATTATCCCACTGCGCGAGACCATCGAGTGGGGGCCGCTGCTGCCGTACAACATTACCGGGCAGCTCAACCAGCATCCGCGCTCAGCCATTGAGTGGCGTGCCGGCCCCAGCGCGGATGATTTCCTGGCGTTTTATGACAAGGTGGTGGCCGATATCTGATCCATCAGCGATTGCTGATCGGGGTCATTGGTAGAACTGAATTGCGGGTCAAGCGTCAGTTTCGCAATACTGCAATGATGCCTACCAACATCATAAACTCAGCCATGGCTCTGGGATGAGGACTTCGTGATGCGCGTGTTCAACAGCATTCACTTCAATCATGTGCGCGGCGATCTGTTCGGCGGCGTCACCGCCGCCGTGGTCGCGCTGCCGATGGCGCTCGCCTTTGGCGTCGCCTCCGGCGCAGGCGCCGAGGCCGGCCTTTACGGGGCCGTGCTGGTTGGCCTCTTTGCCGCCCTGTTCGGCGGTACTCCAACGCTGATCTCGGAACCGACCGGCCCCATGACGGTGGTCATGACGGCTGTCATCACCAGCACTCTGGCCGCCAACCCGGACGGCGGCCTGGCGTTGGCCTTTACCACTGTCATGCTGGCCGGCCTGTTTCAAATTCTGTTCGGACTGCTCAAGCTCGGGCGCTATGTCACCATGATGCCCTATACGGTCATCTCGGGCTTCATGTCGGGCATCGGCTTTATTCTGATTATCCTGCAACTGCCGGTGCTGCTGGGTCATGCAACACCGAGCGGCGGAGTGCTCAGCTCTCTGCAAGCTCTGCCCGAACTGGCCGCCACCTTTAAGCCCGATGAAGTGCTGCTCGGCGGCGTTGCCCTGGCCATTTTGCTGCTGATGCCCAAGCGCTGGCGCCGCCTGCTGCCGCCGCAGTTACTCGCCCTGGTGGTTGGCACTCTGGTGGCGGTCTTTCTGATCGGCACCGGCGATTACCGGGAAATCGGCGCCATTCCCGCCGGTCTGCCATCACTGCATCTGCCAACCCTGACCCCCGAGCTATGGCAGCACATCTTCGTCGATGCGCTGGTACTGGCGATGCTCGGCTCCATCGACGCCCTGCTGACCTCGGTGATCGCTGACAGTCTGACCCGCACCCAGCATGACTCGGACAAAGAACTCATCGGCCAGGGCCTGGGCAATCTGGCCTCAGGACTGTTTGGCGGCCTGCCCGGCGCGGGTGCGACCATGGGAACCGTAGTCAACATCCAGACCGGTGCGCACTCCGCCCTGTCCGGACTGACCCGGGCAGTCATTCTGGCAGTCGTGGTGCTCTGGGCCAGCGGTCTGGTGTCAATCATTCCGCTGGCCGTGCTGGCTGGCATCGCCATCAAGGTGGGTCTGGATATCGTCGATTGGGGCTTTCTGCGCCGCGCACATCAAGTGTCACTGCGCGGGGCTCTGATTATGTATGGCGTCATCGCCCTGACCGTCTTTGTGGATCTGATCACCGCTGTTGGCATCGGACTCTTCGTTGCCAATATCCTCACCATTCGCCGCCTGGCGGATTTGCAATCCGAAGGCGTGCGACTGTTTGGCGGTGGGGCCAATGCGGCTGAAATGGATTGCCCCAAGGCGACGGCGGAAGAGAAAAAGATCATCGGCGATCCGGACAATGGCATCGCGTTGTTGTGCCTAAGCGGTCCACTGATCTTTGGTGCCGCCAAGGCCATCACTCGCCAGCAAACCGAGCTCGCCAATGCGCGCAGCCTGATTTTGGATCTGACCGATGTGCCACACATCGGCGTGACCAGCTCACTAGCCATTGAAGCCACAGTGAGTGATGCCGCCGCACATGGCTGCCGGGTGTATTTTGCCGGTGTTCAGCCCGCCACGCGCAAGCGGTTTGAGAATCTGGGCCTGCTGAAATTGGTGCCGGAGCAGAACTGGATCGCCGCACGTTCCGATGCACTCAAGACTGCGATTGCTGACCGCGCCGGGCAGCGCGCTCCGGAGGCCAACACCACCACCTGAGAGCGATCACAGATATCCGCTCGCAGGTATCCAATCAAAGCTATATGGGCACAAAAAAGCCGATGCGAACAATGGCTCGCATCGGCTTTTTTTAACCTCCCGATCAGCGTTCCGACTTGGGGTCTGACTCGGGAAGTGCTCGCTGTCTTTAAGCGGTCATGGCGCGCAAACGGGCATTAAGCCGGCTTTTGTGCCGGGCGGCCTTGTTGCCGTGAATCAGCCCCTTGTTGGCCGCGCGATCAATCACGGGCACAGCGGATTGATAGGCAGCGGTGGCCGCGTCCTTGTCGCCAGCTCCGATGGCTTTCAGAACCTTTTTTAATGCGGTGCGAAACTGGCTGCGCTGCGCGGCATTGCGCTGGCGATGCGTCTCGGCCTGACGGGCGCGTTTGCGGGCTTGAGCGGAATTAGCCAAAGGAGTCCTCTCTGCGATGGTTGCTAGGTTTTGCAATCAGGTTAGCCTAGCAATGCTAAGCTAAAGAGGTTTTTCTGTCAAATACTGCCGATGCCTCAGCCCGAACCATCCGCCTCTCTTGCCAAGCCAGTAGCCCGGATTGGCGGCGCCACCCTGGTGTCGCGCCTGCTGGGCTTTGCGCGTGATTTATTGATCGCGCGCATCTTTGGCGCCACTCAGGCCACCGATGCCTTTTTCGTCGCCTTCCGGATCCCCAATCTGATGCGGCGACTCTTTGCCGAGGGCGCCTTTGCCGCCACCCTGGTGCCGATACTGACGCATGTCAGCCACGAGGATCCACACCAGGCGCGCACCCGCGCCCTGATCGGAGACTTTGCCGGCTCACTGAGCGCCCTGTTGTTGCTGCTCAGCGCCCTGGGTCTGGTTGCCGCTCCCGTGCTGGTGCTACTGCTGGCGCCAGGTTTCAGCGCCGATGCGTCACAACAACAACTCAGCATCGCGCTGGTGCGCCTGACGCTGCCCTACCTGTGGTTTGTCGGACTCACAGCCCTGGCTGGAGCCGTGCTCAATACCTTCGAGCACTTTGCCATCCCCGCCATCACCCCAGCGCTGCTCAATCTATCCCTGATTGGCTGCATGCTGCTGCTTGCGCCGCACCTCGAACAGCCCATTTTTGCGCTCGCCTGGGGGGTTCTGCTCGGTGGTATCGCGCAGCTGGCGTTGCAGCTGATGGCGCTAGCGCGCATGCAGTTGCTGGTCATCCCGCGTGTCAACTGGCAGCATCCGGCCTGGCAGGGGTTTCTGCGCGCCCTGGGTCCGACCCTGATTGGCATGTCGGTGACTCAGATCAATCTGCTACTGGATACCCTGCTGGCCTCTCTGCTGATCACCGGCAGCATTTCCTGGCTCTACTATGCCGAGCGCCTGATGGATTTTCCGCTCGGCATTCTGGGTGCCGCACTGGGCACCGCCATTCTGCCGCGCCTGTCGCGCACCCATCGTTGCGGAGACACGCAGGATTTCACCACCACGCTTGACTGGGCGTTGCGCTGGGTACTGGTGCTGGGTCTGCCGGCGGCGGCCGGGCTGCTGGTGCTGGCCGAGCCGGTCATCACCACGCTGTTTTACTCGGATCAGTTTAATGCAGCCGATGTGCGCGCCGCGCGCAGTGCCCTGATGGCGTATGCACTGGGCCTGCCGGGGTTTCTGGCGTTCAAGATCATCGTACCCAGCTTTTTCAGCCGCGCCGACCGGCGCACACCGCTGCGCATTGGTTTGCTCACCATCGCACTCAATCTGCTGCTGGGCCTACTGCTGATGGGACCACTCGGCCAAGCCGGTCTGGCACTGGCCACCTCACTCGCCGCCAGCGGCGGGGCCATTCTGCTGCTGCGCGCTCTGCGACCTGCGCCTGGTGCCCACCAGCTCAAACCCGGCTGGCCTGCACTGCTGGCGCGCGTGCTGCTCAGCACCCTAATGATGGGCGCTGTGCTCGGCTGGCTGGGCGCGCATCCCTTCTTTGAGCCACTCTCAGCCTCGGGGGCCATTGCGCCTGATGCTGAGAATCGCGCATTCGCCGCACAAATCGCCCTGCTCAGCACGCTCATTCTCACTGGAGCCCTGAGCTACGGTGCCTTTTTTCTGACACTCGGCGGGCGCCTGAGGCAGTTATTCCCCTAACCCGGCCCCCTGATCAGTCAGCCGGAGGCAGACCTGCCTTGCCTTTGCCCACGACCCCGACTAAGCTTCAACAATAGTATTGAAGCACTTGGATTTTATGGTATTGCCATTTCAGCAACCTTGATATCCATTGTCCATCATCATGCGAAAACCACCTTCCAGCAACCAGTTAGGAACCACTGCCATGTTGTCGCATCAGCCAATACACCGTTTCCGTTTCTCACTTTTGATTCCACTGCTGATGCTGGTAGTCGGTCCTGCGCTGGCAGCCGACGGACTGAACAATGTCTTCTGGTTTCGCAGTGACAACACAAAGGGGAATTTCTATACCATCAGCCCGGAGGAAAGAAACCAGGTCTTTGAGTTTTATCGCGATAGCTGGAACTACCAGGGCGCAGTTTGGGCGGCTTATTCGGTGCCGCCGGATACCGATGCCAAGCCAGTCTATCGCTTCTATAGCGAGAACCCAACAGAGTATTTATTCACGATTAGCGAAAACCAGAAAAATCGCCTCATCGCCAATGGGCGCGGCTGGATCTACGATGGCATTGCCTGGTATGCCTATGATTACCCGCGCGCCGATACAGTGCCAATCTATCTGGTAAACCTGGGCCTCCGGAACGAGCGCATCTATACACTCGACAGCCCTGAATTGCGCGATGTGCTGGCACGTTCTCTGGCGAATACCGTGACAGGGATCGCTTGGTACGCCTATGTCCCGAATCCCTACATCGACCCCGTCCCCATGGCGCCGGTCACCGGGGGCTGCTTCGATCTGGGCTACCAGGGCAATGGCACGCCCTGGGTCTGTGTTGATGATTTTCAAATGGGTCGCTATGAAGTCACCCAGGCACTTTGGGAAGCCATCATGGGTGAAGATCCGGCACGTTGGTTCTACGCCTGCGACGACTGCCCAGTTGAGAATGTCACTTGGCACGAAGCCCAGGACTTTGTTGAACGACTCAACCAAGTCACCCACCGCGCTTACCGACTGCCGACCGAGGCCGAGTGGGAATACGCCTGCCGCAGCGGCGGACTTGCTCAGACCTACTGCGGCGGCGAGGATATCGACGCCCTGGCTTGGTATGCGGTCAATGCTGGCGGCTATCCGCACGAGGTCGGACGCAAGGCGCCGAATGGCCTGGGGCTTTACGACATGAGCGGAAATGTGGTGGAGTGGACCTGTTCGAACTTCCAGGCCGGTTACCTGGATGCAGCGGTGGAATGCGGCCTGTCGGTGAGTCAGGGCTATCGGGTGGTGCGCGGCGGCTCCTGGGATCAGGAAGCAGCCGCGAGCAGCTCGACCGCGCGACTCGGCCTGACACCGGCCACTCAGTCACCCAGCATCGGCTTGCGACTTGCCCACGACTAATTCTCCATGCGCCTGATCCGCGGTCTTCACAACTTGCGTGCCGGCGACCGCGGCTGTGTCGCGACCATTGGCAATTTTGACGGCGTGCATGCGGGGCATCGCGCGGTCTTCCGGCATCTGATCGAACAGGGGCGCCGACATCGGCTGCCGGCCACTGTGATTACCTTTGAGCCGCAGCCGCTGGAGTTTTTTTCCCCCCGGCAGGCGCCGGCGCGACTGACGCGGCTGCGCGAGAAGGCACGGATCATGGCCGAAGATGGCATTGAACAGCTGCTGGTGCTGCGCTTCGATCAGGCGCTCGCCGCGCTTGACCCCGAGGCCTTCGTCACTCGCCTACTGGTCGAGGGACTGGAGGTGCGCTATCTGCTGGTGGGCGATGATTTTCGTTTTGGCCGCCAGCGTGCCGGCGACTTCGAGCAACTGCGCCAACTTGGCGCGCGCTTCGCCTTTGACGTTGACAGTCTGGCAACCGTGCGCACTGACAATGAGCGCATCAGCAGCACCCGGGTGCGCGCGGCCCTGGCCGCCGGTGATCTGGACCAGGCGCGACAGCTGCTTGGGCGCCCCTATTGCCTGCACGGCCGGGTTGCGCATGGAGATCAGCGTGGCCGCACGCTCGGCTTCCCGACTGCGAATCTGCGCCTGCACCGCCATGCCACACCTATTAGCGGTGTCTATGCCGTACTGGTGCACGGTTTAACGCCGCAGCCGCTAACAGGCGTCGCCAACGTCGGCAACCGCCCGACGGTGGATGGCCTTGACAGCCGCCTGGAAGTGCATCTGTTCGATTTCGATCAGGACATCTATGGCGCACACATCCGGGTGGAATTTTGCGCCCGGTTGCGCGATGAACAAAAGTTTCCCTCGCTCGCCGCACTGTGCGAACAAATCAGCCGCGACAGCGTGGCGGCCCGAGCGGTGTTTGAGCCTCTTCACTCTTAAGGATAGCGACCCAGTGACTCAGTCTGATACCGACTATAAAAAAACCCTGAATCTTCCCAGCACCGGCTTTCCCATGAAGGCCAACCTGGCCCAGCGCGAGCCGGAGATACTCAAACGCTGGGAGCAGACTGATCTCTATGGACAGATCCGTGCCGCACGCGCCGGAGCCACGCCTTTCATTCTGCACGATGGCCCACCCTATGCCAACGGTACCATCCATATCGGCCATGCGGTGAACAAAATCCTCAAGGACATCATCGTCAAGTCGCGCACCCTGGATGGTTTTGATGCGCCCTATGTGCCAGGCTGGGACTGCCATGGCCTGCCGATTGAGTTACAGGTCGAGAAGAAAAAGGGCAAGCCAGGTCAGCGCATCAGTGCCGCGCAGTTTCGTGATGCCTGTCGGGACTATGCCACCAAACAGGTCGAGGGCCAACGCGAAGACTTCAAGCGCCTGGGCGTGCTCGGTGACTGGGCACATCCTTATCGCACCATGGACTATGCCTTCGAGGCCAACATCGTGCGCGCGCTCGGGCGCATCATCGACGCCGGCCATCTGCACAAGGGCGCCAAGCCGGTGCATTGGTGCATTGATTGCGGCTCGGCTTTGGCTGAGGCTGAGGTGGAATACGCCGAGAAGGAATCTATCGCCATCGACGTGCGCTTTCGGGTGCAGGAAGAAGACGCCCTGTTCGCGCGCTGCCACTCGGTGCCGGGCGGACATGGCGAGGGGCCGATGTCGGTGGTAATCTGGACCACCACCCCCTGGACACTACCAGCCAATCAGGCCGTGGCGCTGAACCCGGAACTCGAGTATGCGCTGGTGCAGGTCGAGGATGGCCCTGGCGGCACCCCTGGTGGGCATGAGCGACTGCTGATCGCCGATGGGCTGATCAAGGACACCATGGATCGCTGGGATATCCCGCATTATCGCGTCATCGCCTATGCGCGCGGCGACGCCTTCGAGGGACTCAAGCTCGCGCATCCTTTCTATGAACGCGAAGTGCCCATTATCCTTGGTGAGCATGTGACCCTTGATGCCGGCACCGGTGCTGTGCACACCGCACCCGGGCATGGCCTGGAGGACTATCTGGTCGGCAATCGCTACAAATTGCGCGTGGATAATCCGGTTGGCGGCGATGGTCGCTTCATTCCCGGCACGCCATTGCTGGCCGGCGAAAATGTCTTCGACGCCAATGCGCAAGTGGTCGAAATCCTCAAGGCGCGGGGCGCTCTGATGCGCGCGGCGCGTTTCAGTCACAGCTATCCGCATTGCTGGCGGCATAAGACGCCGGTGATCTTTCGCGCCACGCCGCAATGGTTCATCGGTATGGAGCAGCACGAGCTGCGCACAGCAGCGCTCCAGGCTATCGACGCGGTTAACTGGCTGCCGGACTGGGGCCAGTCGCGCATTGCCGGCATGGTCGCCAACCGACCGGACTGGTGCATCTCGCGTCAGCGCACCTGGGGTGTGCCGATTACGCTGCTCGTTCACAAGGAGACCAATGCCCTGCATCCGCGCACTCAGGCATTGATCGAGACGGTCGCCGCGCGCATTGAACAGAGCGGTATCAATGCCTGGTTTGAGCTACAACCGGCCGACCTACTGCCCGCTGAAGAGGCGGCAGACTATGTCAAGGTCACCGACACCCTGGATGTCTGGTTCGACTCCGGCGTTACCCATGCCTGCGTGCTCGAACCCCGCGCGGACTTGAGCGCCCCGGCCGATCTCTATCTGGAAGGCTCCGACCAGCATCGCGGCTGGTTTCAGTCCTCGCTGCTGACCTCTATCGCTATGAACGGTCGTGCGCCTTATAAGACAGTGCTGACGCACGGCTTTACGGTCGATCAGCAGGGGCGCAAGATGTCGAAGTCGCTCGGCAATGTGGTCAGCCCGCAGCAGGTGGTCAAGACCCTGGGCGCCGACATCATTCGCCTGTGGGTGGCGGCCACTGACTATCGCGGCGAAATAAGCGTCTCGGATGAAATCCTCAAGCGCACCGCCGATGCCTATCGGCGCATCCGCAACACCGCGCGCTTTCTGCTGGCCAATCTCAACGGCTTCGACCCAGCCACTGATCTGGTGGCGCCTGAGCGGATGATCGCGCTCGACCGCTGGGCGGTGTCACGTGCACTGGACTTGCAGCACGACATTGTCGCCGCTTATCAGGACTATCAGTTCCACCTGATCTACCACCGCATCCATAACTTCTGTGTGGTGGACATGGGCAGCTTTTATCTGGATGTCATCAAGGACCGCCAGTACACCACCCCGGCGGACAGCTTGGCGCGACGCTCCTGCCAGAGCGCCATGTATCACATCATCGAAGCCATGAGCCGCTGGCTGGCGCCCATTCTCAGCTTCACCGCCGATGAGATCTGGCAGCATCTGCCAGGCCAGCACGAGGCGAGTCTGTTCACCGCGCATTGGTACGAAGGGCTCTTTGCGCTCGATGCCAGTGATCCATTGGATGCGGCGGCCTGGAATCGGCTGCTTGAGTGCCGCGCAGCGGTCGGCAAGGCGCTGGAGGCCGCGCGCAACCAGGGGCAGATCGGCGCCGCGCTGGATGCCCAGGTCGAGCTGTATTGCGAACCCGAGCTGCTGGAGATTCTGAGCCGCTTGGGCGCTGAGCTGCGCTTTTTGTTCATTACCTCGGAGGCCCGCGCATTGCCGCTGACCGAGGCCCCGGAGGACAGCCACGCGCCCATGGACGGCCTGCGACTGCTGGTGCAGCCGAGTACGGATCCCAAATGCGTGCGTTGCTGGCATCATCGCCCCGATGTCGGCCAGCATGCCGAGCATCCACAGCTGTGCGGGCGCTGCGTTGAGAATCTGTCCGGAGCCGGCGAGACCCGGCACTTCGCCTGATGCGCTTCGGCTCCATGTTCAAACGCCTGCCCCCGCATGCCGCCTGGTTGTGGCTGTCGGCCCTGGTGATTCTGCTCGATCAGCTCAGCAAGTGGTTCGCCGGGCAGAATCTGCCTCTGCATGAACCAGTGGCACTCCTGCCGCTGCTGAACCTCACCCTGATGCACAACGAGGGCGCTGCCTTCAGCCTGCTCGCTGACGCCGGCGGCTGGCAGCGCTGGCTGTTCGCCAGCTTCGCGATCCTGGTCACCCTGGTGCTGAGCCTGTGGTTGCTGCGTCTTGAGTCAGGCGAGCACTTCACGGCGGCTGGCTTGGCGTTGTTAATCGGCGGAGCCATCGGCAATCTGATTGACCGACTCAGTACCGGGCGGGTGGTCGATTTTATTGATGTCTACTATGGTCAGTGGCATTGGCCCGCCTTCAACATCGCCGACAGCGCCATTACCCTGGGCGTTGCACTACTGCTGATTGAAACACTCAGGGCTGGGCGCCACGCCGCCTGACACCGGATGTCTTAACGCACCTGCCCGACCCAGGCCGATCACAGCCCACTCCCGATCAACCACCGAGTGCTTGCCATGAAAATAGCCATCCTGTCCCGCAATGCCAACCTCTACTCCACCCGCCGCATCCTTGAGGCTGCGCGCACTCGCGGCCACGAAGCACGGGTGATCGATGTATTGCGCTGTTATATGAATATCACCTCGCACGCACCTTCCATCCACTACAAGGGCGAATCTCTATCCGGCTTCGATGCCGTGATCCCCCGCATTGGTGCCTCGGTTACCTTCTACGGCACCGCCGTGCTGCGCCAGTTCGAGATGATGAACGTCTATCCGCTCAATGAATCCGTCGCCATCACCCGCGCACGCGATAAGCTGCGTTCCCTGCAGCTGCTGTCGCGCAAGGGCATTGGCCTGCCGGTGACCGGCTTCGCGCATGCCCCGGATGATGTGCAGGATTTGATCAAAATGGTTGGTGGCGCCCCCCTGGTCATCAAACTGCTGGAAGGCACCCAGGGCATCGGCGTGGTGCTGGCCGAAACTCAGCAGGCCGCCGAGAGTGTAATCGAGGCCTTCATGGGGCTGCGGGTCAATATTCTGGTACAGGAATACATTAAAGAATCACGCGGCACCGATATTCGCTGCTTCGTCATCGGCGACAAGGTAGTCGCCGCCATGAAGCGTCAGGCCAAGGAGGGCGAATTTCGCTCCAACCTGCATCGCGGTGGCAGCGCCAATTTGATTCGCATCACCCCCGAGGAACGCTCCACTGCCGTGCGCGCCGCACGCATCATCGGGTTGAACGTGGCCGGTGTGGATATTTTGCGCTCCAACCATGGCCCGCTGGTGATGGAGGTTAACTCATCTCCCGGCCTGGAAGGCATTGAGGCGGCAACTAACAAGGACATCGCCGGTATGATTATTGATTTTCTGGTCAAGGATGCCCTGGCTGGCACAACGCGCACCCGCGGCAAGGGCTGAATCCAAAGCGAACGTCAGCCGACCCCGGAGGGGTGCTCAGCCAGGTGCAAGCTCACGCAACTGATCAAGCAACACTTCGCTGACCTCGAAGGTGCTAATCGCCGCCTCGGCACCAGCCTCCAGCATGTCGTCAATCCAGGGCGGCTGGGGATGATCCAACAGCCCAATGACCCGAACCTGGCTCCAGCGGGCGCGAATCATGCGCGTGGCGGTGGGGCCATCGAGATCGGGCAGGCTGTAATCCATGACCACCACATCGGGTTGTACGCGCTGCACCAGTTCAATAACTTCAAATCCATCCCCAGCTTCCCCAATGACTTGCAGGTCGGGCTCATCGTTGAGCAGGGTTGCCAGCGCCTGGCGCATCAGGACATGAGCATCCGCGAGTAGAATGCGCCGCTTGGATGAAGCGGCAGCGAAAGCCGGGCGTTGTCCAGGCATGCCATGCGCCACCGCTGAGGCTGCATTTGGGCTTGGGCTGAGACTGGCACCTGGAGTCGCAACCGGAAACGGACTGGACGTATCATCGCCCTCAGCCAAGGGCACCCGTAACGCGATGCAAGTGCCTCGGCGGCCAGTGCCACTGGCCATGATCAGAGTGCCACCGAGCCAACTGAGGCGCTCGCAAATCGCCAGCAGGCCCAGACCCGCTTCAGTATCAAGAGGACCGAATCCACAGCCATCGTCGGTGAGCCGCAGCACGACCTGAGCCCCCTGGGCGTGGTGTTCAATCCCCAAGGTCAGAGTCACCCGCTGCGCCGATGCGTGCTTAACCACATTCACTAACAGCTCCCGGACCGACTCAAACAGCAGGATTCGGGTGTTCTCGCACGCGAAGCGCAGCTCCTGCTCAAGCTGCAAATCAATCGTCACGTCCTCGCGCGACTGTATGGACTGCACTAACCAGGCCAAGGCTGCACCAAAGCGCCCCTGATGCAGCAGCGGCGGCGTCAGCTCGGCGGTGAGTGTACGACCGGTAGTGATCGCCTGATCGATCAGGCTCCTGGCGCGCGCCACTGTCTCCCGCGCCAGACCTTCGAGCTCGGTGAGTGTCTCCAGTTGGAACTTGACCGCCACCATGTCCTGCTGCAAGTGATCATGCAGCTGCCGGCTAATGCGCAGGCGTGCCCGCTGCTCGGTCAGCGTCTGTTGCACGCTCAGGCGCGCGAGTTGCTCAGCGCGGGTGCGCAACGAATCGGCGCCCTGATGTCAGCGCCGCCAGTCGATCTCGAACTGGCAGGCCTCAGCCCCCTGGGCCTGACACTCAGTCTCGCGCACATGCGCGGCTGGACTCACTAGGGTTTGACACAGACGCTCAAAGGCGCCGGTATAGAAATCACACAGCGGCCGATCCGCCTGAGCATCGCGACACATGGGACAGTTCGCAATGGAGACCCGCACCGGGCGCCCCATGGTAAATCCATAGTGACCACTGCCCACGAAGGTCCAGGCATTTTTGGCCACTGCGCTCAGTAACATGCGGCATGCCGGACCCGGCGGCAGCCATTTCAGCAGGCGCTGCGCGGGTTTGGGAATCCGATGGGCGAGCAAATAATCTCCGGTCCGCTGCCCGGCATCGTGCGACACGGCGGCAGCGGCATCGGGCGCGAGTTCGGCACGCAACGCCTGCTGCAGAGCGATGACCTCAAGCTCCGGCACCATCTGCGAAGGCGCCGTTTGCAGATAATGCGACAACCCGGCCGTGGCAAAAACCCGCCCTGCAGTCTCAGCGCTCTGCAACGCTGCCAAAGCCTCGCCAACGCGTATGATGGCGTTGGGTCCGATGCGTGGGACATCCGCTTCAGATGTCTCCTGACCCGATGATGATGTAAAACTCACAATGACCTCGAAAAATGCCAGCGCGCCCGATCCCAGGCGAAGTAGGCCTCGTGCTCCGTGCACAGATGCCGCAGCAAGTAACGACCGGTCGGGGTAATGCGCAACCGACTGGCATCGACATCAACCAACCCATCACTGGCATAAGCGGCCAGACGCCGGTATTCCTCGTCGAAGCACCCTTCAGCCAGTTCCAGCGGCAACTCAAGATTGCAGATTAGATGACCGATAGCCTCACGGCGGCGCCGGTCAGTGGTGTTAAGCTGATAACCGCGGGCCACCGGGAGCTGCCCCTGTTCGATTTTAGCCTTCCAAGTGGCCAGATTCTGTTCGTTCTGCACGCAGCGCCCCTGCACCTCGCCAGCCGCACCAGTGCCAAGACCAATGATATTGTTGGTGCTCATAACAGTATAGCCTAGGCAGTTGCGTGTCAGGCGGCCCTCATCCTGCGCCATGGCCAGCTCATCGGTATCCAGCACGAAGGTATCCAGCCCGACCCACACATAGCCGGAAGCCATAAAGGTTTTCACCGCCTGCTCGAACAACCGCTGCCGCTGCATGTCATCGGGCAGCTGATGAATATCGATGGCATGCTGATGCGCCGCAAGACTGTTGCCGCGCGAATAGCCGAAACAGGCCACCCGATCCGGCGCCATCTCCACGACGGCATCCAGGGTGGCCTTAAAACTCTCGGCGGTTTGCTCTGGCAGTCCGTAGATGAGATCAAAGCCGATGGAATCGAAACCCACTTCACGCGCCATCCAGTAGACATCGCGCACCAGGTCGATGGACTGAATGCGTCCGATCGAACGCTGCACCCGAGGTTCCAGATCCTGCACGCCGAAGGTGATGCGTGTAAATCCCAGTGCACGCAGCAGCTCCAACTGCCCGGCGGAGGCGCGACGCGGGTCACATTCGATGGAGGCTTCGGTTTCCGGCAGAATGCGGAAACGGCTGTCAACCAGCTCGACCAGGCGGGTGAGCTGTGCGTCATTGAGGTAGTTGGGCGTGCCGCCAGCGACGTGCAATTGCAGCACATCCCGTCCCGTCGCCACGGCCGCAGCGACCATGTTGATTTCGCGCTCAAGCGCATCAAGGTAGCTGTCGATACGCTGACTATTGTGCGTCACCGTTGTATTGCAGCCGCAATACAGGCAACGTCCAGGGCAGAAGGGAATATGCAGATACAGGGCGAGGGTTGCGTCTGGATGCTGACCAATGCCGTTTAAGGCTTGGCGGTAATCCTCTTCGGTAAAGTTTTCCGACCAGACATCGGGCGCAGGAACCGGCATACCGGGGCGATCAAAACGGCTAAATCGCGTCAGCAAATCCGGCGAGATATCAACTGACATGATGCTTGTCATAGGCCTGCCACCCCGCCGTGATGCTGTGGCCGCCCCACAAAGGCTGGCGACCGCAGAAGACTCGGTGCCCGAGCATGAATGAAAAGCGATGCACCGGTCGGTCGTGCACTTTTCATGTCGCGCTGATTGGCTGCCAACGGGTTCTGAGCCTGAACCGGCAAGATATGCATACGGCGCCTCCCAAGCTTCTTCGCAAGTGAAAGGGTAAAATCCACCGCAGAATGAATTTGTTGGCAACATTCCAACGGCGATGCTATAGATATTAGCTTAAACCTGTCGCCACTGCTTTGCCAAATTGGAACCCGAGAATTTTACCGCCGAACACAAAACACCAGCTAACCGCCAGTTATCAATAATTGATCTCAACAATCCCGTCTAAGCACAGGTTCATGAACAGATGCCACTGAGGGTGGAGGCTTGGAATCTTTATTCACATCAGCGGTGCCATTGGGCTCAAAGACCCAATCCCACAAGGCCGCATCCGCCACCGGCAGCACTAGAAACCAATGTTCGAGAATCGCCAGCGCCAATAGACTGGCCGCCAGCACAGCAGCCTGCGCAGTAAAACTCTCGGGCGGAAAATCCAGTGCATGTTCGATCAGCAGTGCCATAACCACGGTTGCCGCAGTCACCGACACCGGAAACAGCAAATTCATCGGCCGTTTGGCCAGATAACTGGTCAAAAAGCGCAAATGCGCTGGCAGCCAGTCCTCGTTTAGATTCGGCACGCCAAAAAACAAATTAAGCTTGGCACTCCAGCGCATCCACCAGAGCACCGCAAAGGTCCAGGCTGCAGCCTGATTCTCTTGGCCCCAAGTCAGGGCAAATAACAGCAAGCCGATGGCAACAACCGCCAGCTCATGATAGAGACTGGTCTGAATCGCCAGCCAGAAGCGCCGTCGGCCACGGCTGCCGGGAGGACAGGGCGCCTTGCGCGGTCCGGTGATAGCACCCATGAAATAGGTCATTTCCAGCCAGCCCCAGATCAGCACACCGCTGGTAAAGCCAAGATAGGCACCCAGCATATCCACCCGCTCGGCGATCCCAACAACCGTGGTTACAGAGGCAAGCCCCACCAGGGAAGCACCAAACAGGCTCCAGCGATAAGTAGACGGCGGCAGGCGATCCAGGAACAGGATGACTCCCGTACTGAACCACCATAAAAAGAGTGCATAGAGAATTGCGAGCGCGAGGCTCAGCATCTGAGAAACGGCACTGAATTAATGTGTCGTGCCCGGCTGCGCTGGTACACTGGGTGCACTGGCGACCGGAACTGCGGCATCTTCCTGGGTCGCGTCCAGCAGCTCACGAAAGGCCGCTTGATTATCGACCCCGTAGGCGCGCAAGTCGTAGTGTTCGCCGGTAACCGGATCCTCCAGCAGTAGACGACCATCGACACGCAAAGACACGATATAGGGACGGTCAATGTCAGCTTCGCTGACCTTGCGATGATGCCCCAGACCACGCAGCACGCCAAAGATAAAGCCGTCATCGTTCGCATCCAGCGTGGCGATGCGCCCTCCATCGGCAATCACTTCAATGGTCTTAGGGTCGATTTCCCGAAAATAGAGTTCGCGATCAACCGCCACAGCAGCAAATTCAGTCTCGCTCTTGCCAATGCCCGTCAGACGCACGAAGGCGGCCAGAGCAATAGTGAAGCTGATCAGAATCGCCGCACCAATGAGCACGGGACGCGGAAAGGGGCGTCCCTCGAATGGGTCGCTCAAGCGTTATACCTCATGTTGCGCCGCCTGCTCAGGAGGCGGATGTCGTCGCCAGAGACTCGCCTGCGGGTGCGGCGGTACTGGAATCCTGATGACCCGACGCTTGATCAGCTGCCTGCTCCTTTTGGAGACTTGACTCCTCATCGGCAGCTGCTTTCAGCGCTTCGGCCAGCAACTCGGCAACCTGTTCAACCTCAGGCAGCGCACGCAGCATCGGCTGTACTTTGGAGAAGTGCCATGGCCTGACATTGGGCCACATAATCAGGTAACTGACCTTTTGCTTGGAGATCAGCGCCAGAGGAATATCGCCTGAACCGTCATCATAGACGCGCAGGCCGGCGCTTTCGATGCTTTTAAATGGCAGATTCACTGCCACCGGCACCACCATGCCAAAGCGAATCACCACCCGCCGGCTCGTGATGCTGTAAATCGTTGAACGTGCATAAAGCCAAGCGAGCAACGACAGAATCGAACCTGCCGCCAGCGCCAGAATTCCAAGCCAGAGGGCGGAGCCCACAGCCATTGCCAGACCTTCGCCTTCGGCCAGGATAAATCCCGCCCGCAGCAGAATCACCAAACCAAAATACAGCAAAACCAAGCGAACATGAAAAGCTCGCTTGGCCAGGGGCACCCACAGTGGGGCACCCTGCCAAAGCAGCTCCTCCCCCTCGGGGAGGAGCCCAGGCAAGCCGGGAATCGGCTCGACTTCGAACTCACTCACAGAAAGGGCTCCGCCCGATCCGGAGTGGCGTACAGGGTGCCGCCGCCATAGTAAGCGGTGACCTTGTCTTCTTCGGCCAGGCTGATCTGGTCATAGTTGGACAGGGTCGGGGCATCGTTGAAATGTCCGCCATTGATGGAGCGAACTTTCACTTCCTTCTTTTTGCCTTTCACCACACACATGTTAATCGGCACCAGCACTTTCTTCTTGTTGCTGGTTTCCAATTGCAGGTAGCGCACCTGAGGCTCAGCCCGATCAACCCAGATCTCGGTTACCTTGCCACCAACCGCGCCATCGGCACCGATCACGGTCATACCACGCGGATCAGGATCACGCTCCACGACATGGAAGTGCTTGGCGACACGCAGCGGAACGATGCGCGGCTCACCGGCATGGGTCAGATCCGGTTTGTTGGAACGCACGGCATAGGAGCCCGGGCCAACACCAGCCGTCATTGGGTTGCCAACCGGTTGGAAGGGAGCACCAGGGAAGTTCTCAACTGGTTCCAGCTTGTAGTCGTACTGCGGACGATCCGGGCTGGGCTTCACCACTTCACCACCATTGTGCGGCAGCGTGAAGGTCTTGGGCTTGGGCAGCGGCGGGAAACCCTCCATCATTTTGATTTTGCCGAACATGCGCTGGGATTCAACAGGATAGCCCTCACGCTTGTCCTCGCGACGGATGTAGTAAACAACACCAAAGAAAAAGAACCAGAACACCCACAGCGTCAGCTGCGCGACGTCTATATATTGTGTAATGTAACCAGATGGCATGCAGAGATCCTCCGTTAACAGAGTTGACTTAAGATAGCGACAGGATCACGCTCGTGTGCCGCACAAGCGAGCCAACCGCAATCAGGGTTGCGAACAGTAAAACGATGTCGAGATGAGAGACCAACGCCTCGCCCTCTCAGGGGCAGTCCGCTTTGACCGTTGCACGCCCTGCAGATGGCAGCGGTCAAAGTTCCGACGGCAAAGAGCCCACCGCCGAATTCGAGCAGCGCCGTTGCGGCGCGAAAAACCAAAGCCGGGCCGCACCGCACTAATCGGGCACCTTGGCAAACGGCCAGTCTCATGAGCGCGGCACCAGCTCCAAAGCTTGCGAGGTATAAAACCCGCGAATAATACGTTCCGAGCGGCCAATCCGCCAGCCGGCCAGACCCGCATCGGCCTCGATCAGGGTGCGCAGCTTCTGTTCAGCAATGGGCACGATCGCCGGGGACCGATCCCCGCGCGGGAAAAACTGTCCCACCGCATGCATCAAGGCCAGCGCCGGCGTACGGGGCGCAAAGGTAAAGAGCACCCCGGCGCGCGCCTGAGCGGCAAAGCCGCGAATCAACGCCAGCGCATCTTCGGGCTCGTAATGGATGATGGAGTCCATCGCCACAATGTAGTCAAATTCCCCACGCGCGGGGTCGAGCATGTCCCCCACCAGAAACTCAATGGCACTGGGATCAATGTCCGCTGGCAAACGCTCATGTGCCAGTTCAGTTAAGGTGGGCGACAGATCTACGGCCACCACCTGCGCGCCCCGGCGCGCGGCGGCGATGCTCAGCAGCCCGGTGCCACAACCGGCATCAAGCAACCGCCGGCCGCTGAGATCGCCCGGCATCCAGTCGAGCAGCGTCTGGCGCATAAGTTCACGCCCCTGGCGCACGGTCTCGCGCACGCGCCCCAGCGGGGCGTCAGAGGTCAGACGCTTCCAGGCCTCGGCAGCGGTGCGATCAAAATAGGTTTCGATCTGGCCTCGGCGTTGCTGATAAGTCGGGTTAGCCATTCAATCGAATCCTAAAAAGTCAAACAGATCGCGGTCTTTCATGGGGTTGACCTGGAGCGGTTCAACGCCATCCCAGAGTGCCTGCGCCAATCCCATGTACTGTGCCTTGGCCTGCTCCAGTTCGGGGGTTGAGTCCAGTTCAAACAGAGTGGATTTTTTCAGCCGGCTGCGGCGAATAATATCGAGGTTGCGCAAATGCGCCAGGGTCTTGAGTCCCACCGCCTGATTAAAGCGATCAATTTCGTCGGTCTGGTCACTGCGATTGGCAATCACCCCGGCAATGCGCACCTTGTAGTTCTTGGCTTTTGCCAGAATGGCCGAGGCAATGCGGTTCATGGCAAAAATTGAGTCGAAATCATTGGCGGTCACAATCACCGAACGATCCGCATGCTGCAAGGGCGCGGCGAAACCGCCACAGACCACGTCACCGAGCACATCGAACACCACTACATCGGTATCGTCGAACAGATGATGCTGCTTAAGCAACTTCACTGTCTGCCCCACCACATAGCCGCCACAGCCAGTGCCTGCCGGCGGACCACCGGCCTCAACACACATAACTCCATTATAGCCCTCAAAAACGAAGTCATCGAGGCGCAATTCTTCTGGATGAAAATTGACCGTCTCCAGCACATCGATCACGGTCGGCACCAAGGACTTGGTCAGGGTGAAGGTCGAGTCATGCTTGGGATCGCACCCGATTTGCACCACGCGTTTGCCCAGCTTGGAAAAGGCCACCGATAGGTTCGAGCTGGTCGTGCTCTTACCAATGCCGCCCTTGCCATAGACCGCGAATACCTTGGCCTTGCCAATCTTGAGGTCTGGATCCAGCTGCACCTGCACGCTGCCCTGACCATCGGGCGGACGCTGTGCCTGAGCGCCGGTTCCACTTCCGAAAATCCCTGCGGGAAGGCGATCAAGACTCACGCGGCCGCTACTCCTTCGGTAATGCCCTCCAGGCGATCCTCGAGTTCCTCGCCAGCACGACGCAGGGCTTCGAGAGTGCTGGCGTCGGGCGTCCAGTAGTTGCGCTCATGGGCTTCGAGCAGACGATTCGCCACTTTGGCCGAAGCCGTGGGATTCAGCGCCGCCAAACGCTCGCGCATTTCCTCATCAAGCACAAAGGTCTCGGTCATGCGCTGATAGACCCAGGGAGCCACCTGGCCGGTGGTGGCCGACCAGCCCATGGTGTTGGTGACATGGACTTCGATTTGGCGCACGCCCTCGTAGCCGTGCTTGAGCATGCCCTCGTACCATTTGGGATTGAGCATCCGAGTGCGGGTCTCCAGCGCCACCTGTTCGGCCAAGGTGCGCACCTGACCATCACCGCGGGTCTGATCGCCGATGTAAACCGGCACTTCCTCGCCCTTGGAACGCCCCACCGCGCGGCTGATGCCGCCGAGGGTGTCGAAATAATGATCCACTGTGGTCACGCCCAGCTCGACCGAGTCGAGGTTCTGATAGGCTAAATCCACTTTGCCCAGCACATTTTTCAGCAACTCGGCCTGGCGCACCGGTTTGCCGGCACGGCCATAAGCGAAGCATTTGCGCTGGGTATAGGTCTCAGCCAGCTCGTCTTCCTCATCCCAGCGACTGTTGTCGATCAGATGATTGACATTGGAACCATAGGCGCCATCGGCATTACTGAACACCCGCAGCGCGGCGGTTTCGATGTCGCAATCATGCTCCTGCTGATAGGCCAGCGCATGCTTGCGCACGAAGTTCTGCTCAATGGGCTCCTCGGCGGTGGCGGCCAGGAAGCTCGCCTCAGCCAGCAACTTGGTTTGCAGCGGCAGCAGATCGCGGAAGATACCCGACAGAGTCATCACCACGTCGATACGCGGGCGTCCAAGTTCTTCCAGCGGGGTCAGCTCAGCACCACACACCCGACCATAGCTGTCCAGCCGCGGCTTAGCACCGATCAGATGCAGCGCCTGGGCGATGGGGCCGCCCTCGGTTTTCAGGTTGTCAGTGCCCCAAAGCACCAGGGCGATGGACTCGGGCAGCGGATGCTCATCCTCGGTGTAGCGATCGAGTAGCTGCTGGGCGTGGCGTTGCCCTTCCTTGAACGCAAAGGTACTGGGAATCCGGAAGGGATCGAAGCCGTGCAAATTGCGCCCGGTGGGCAGAATCTCCGGCGTGCGCAGCAGATCTCCGCCCGGAGCCGGATTGACGAAACGCCCCGAAAGCGCGCGCAGGATGGCGGGAGTTTCATAGTCCTCGCTGAGCAACTTGTTGTAATTGGCCAGCTCCCCATAGCGCGCCAGTTGCTCCTCGTTGACTTCCAGCCCAGCTTTTTTCAGCGCCTGTTCAGGGCTGGCGCCCTCGGTGAGTGCCTCGACCACCTGACGATCCACCTCGCCTGCGATGGTCGATTCGGACACCGCCATCAGCAGATCAAGACGCTCCTGCCCATTGGGTGGCTCGCCAACCACATGCAGGCCATAAGGAATCAGGGTGTATTCCAGTTCCAGAATTTCATCGTGCAAGTGCTGGACTTTGCTTTCAGCCTCAGCCAGCGCCCATTGTGGCTCGGCATCGCACAGATCCAACTCCGCGCCCTGAGCCTGAATCAACTGCGCCAGATCGCGGCGTTCTTCCTCCGGAGCTTCCGGGGTCAGACCACGCCAATGCTCAATGGAGCCTTTCAGATCCACCAAACCGCGATAGAGACCGGCATTGGCAATCGGCGGGGTCAGGTAACTGATCAGAGTCGCGGCGGCCCGGCGCTTGGCGATGGTGCCTTCCGAGGGATTGTTGGAGGCATAGAGATAGAGATTGGGCAGATCGCCGATCAGACGATCCGGCCAGCAGGCGGCGCTTAAGCCAGCTTGTTTGCCGGGCATGAACTCCAGCGCGCCATGGGTACCAAAATGCAGCACCGCATGGGCGGCAAAGTCTTCTTTCAGATAGCGATAGAAGGCTGAGAAGGCATGCGTGGGCGCGAACCCCTTGTCGAACAGCAACCGCATCGGGTCGCCTTCGTAGCCGAAGCTCGGCTGAATGCCGACGAAGACATTACCGAAGTGCTCGCCCAACACAAAGATTGAAGCGCCATCGCTTTGCTGCTTACCAGGCGCCGGGCCCCACTGGCTTTCAATTTCAGCCAGATAGCGCTCGCGGCGCACATGATCATCGCTGGCAATGCGCGCCGCGACATTGGCATGGGCGCCATGCACGGCGGCATTGCCATAAATGACCCGCTCGCGCAGGTCATCGGCATCCTTGGGCAGCTCAACCGTGTAACCGTCAGCCTTGAGCGCTTGCAGCGTGCGGAACAGCGACTCGAACACCGCCAGATAGGCGGCAGTACCGGTGTTGCCGGCATTGGGCGGGAAATTAAACAGCACGGCGGCGATCTTGCGATCCTTGGCCGGTGTCTGGCGCAGTTTAATCAGCCGTGCCACACGGGCGGCCAGGGTATCGGCGCGTTCGGGCTGGGGCTGCATATCACGCGCGCGATCCTCCGAGGCTTCCGCCGAACGACCACCGAAGACCATGGGGCCCGTGGAGCCATCCAGCTCAGGAATGGCAACCATCATGGTGGCCTCGACCGGCATCAGGCCGCGATCGGAAGCCTGCCATTGTTCGAGCGTCTGGAACTCGACCGGATGCGCGGCCAGATAGGGCACATCCAGACGCGCCAGCAGCTCCTGAGCAGCGGCGGAATCGTTATAGGCCGGGCCGCCGACCAGGGAGAAGCCGGTCAGTGACACCACAGCATCAACGCAGGGCTTGCCCTTGGCAAAAAAGAATTGCTCGATGGCCGCGCGGGCATCCAGGCCGCTGGCAAAGGCCGGTATGACGCGCAGGCCGCGTGCTTCCAGCGCCTTGATCACGCCATCATAGTGGCCAGTATTGCCGGCCAGCACATAGGAGCGCATCACCAACAGGCCCACCTGGCCTTTGATTTCAGCACTCTTGGGGAGTTTGGCCGGCAGTTTGGAGATCTTGTCACTCACGCGCCCACGAATGCGTGGATGATAGAGGCCGACTTCTGGATACTCGGTGGGCGCCGATGTTTTGAGTTTGCCACGCAGGGCCGCGCGCGGGCCGGCGGCATAACGATCCACCAGTTGTCGCACCATGTTGGCGACATTCTCATCCGATCCCGCCAGCCAGTATTGCAGCACCAGAAAATAGGCGCGTACATCCTGGGCGGTGCCGGGGATGAAACGCAGAATTTTGGGAATCCGGCGCAACATGGCCATCTGTTTGGCGCCGTCGCTGGCATTGCTGGACGACTGGCCTTCTTCCTGCTCCGCCTGCCGTGAGCTGCCGCGCAAGCGCTTCAGCAATGACATCACGCCACCCTGATTGGCGCTCATATCGAACTTGCCCATGCGGGTCAGCTTGGTGACCTCACCGGCCGACATGCAACCAACCAGGGCATCGCAATGCTCGCGCCGCGCTTCCAGGGCTGGCAATACGGCCTTAATATGCTCGTCCATGAATAGCATGGTTCCCAGCACAATATCGCCCCGAGCAATGTCCTGGTGGCAACGCTCCAGCGCCTCTGGATCGTCATTCCACTCCGCCGCCGCGTGCAGCGTCAGGCGCAAGCCTGGGATCTCATCCTTTAGCATCGCCTGGGCTCGCTCGGCAGCACCGGCGAGGTGGCTATCCAGGGTAACGATTACAACATTGACTGGCGTCGGCGCTGACCGACCCGCTGTCTCTGAACTCGAAGCCAAAGTCTTTTTTGCCATTTCGATTGATTCGATCTCGCTTGTCCGCCGCGCAACGGCGAATGTGTCACTGTCGCAACCAACCGGGGCATGCGCCTGGCAGGTCCGACCGCCCCGACTGAAGCTAATACCAACGGAAACCGACATCTTAAGCCCGCGCGTCCATCCGCACAAATGCCAAAGACTGGCCGGGCGTGGGTCCCAGGCGCCCCAAGCGACTGCGGTTGCACTGATGCGGGGCTTCTACGGCTGATTGTATAAAATTTAGTCGCGAGTGACCGATATGTCAATATTTCTTTACGTTAAGCTAGGTTGACACCCGACGGAAGCAGATTTCTGCACATGGCCGCCGCGCACCAGTCTTCAGCCTCACAAACCGACAGGTTGCAGACTTCACCCTATACGTATTAAGTATAAGTACGCATGAGCCGGTTAGACTGAAGCACTCGCACGCTGCCCTCACGCGAAGCCTGAGCCACGCCTCACCCGCAGGCGGGGCTTGACCGACGGGCGGAGCCGGCCATCACTCCCATCACGGCTGCGGGAACAAAAAAGATCACGCTACCAACAAGCCAGCAGCAGCAAAAAATTTAATATCTACATCAACAACTTGACCGAGTATTTTCGTCTTCTCCGCCGCCAGCACACAGGTCCCAGGTCAAGCAGACGAAAAAAAACTGTACATCGGTGTTGACATTTAATCCTGTCAGGCTAAACTGACACCCATGGATCGAGCAGGGTTAACGGATTAATCGGATTTTTGAAGCCCAGCACTGCTATTAGGCCTTCGCCTCTTACCGGCTCTCGCCTTCAGCACCACTGGGCAAAGCGCTCATCGCAGCAATGAATGCTGTGGTGAATACCGCCGCCCCACGAAAGCGGCAAGTCTTTAACCCCTAAAGGGAGAGTCTACTAATGGCAGAATCCAAGAGTTTGTCCGGCCTCACGCCAGATCAAGCAAAAGAATTCCACGAGCAGTTCAAAATCACCTACACCGCATTCGTCGGTCTGGCTGCAGTTGCTCACATTCTGGTTATCGGCGGTCAGCCCTGGTTCTAAAAACCGCTTGACTTTGCAGCGCATTCGCTCACAAGGTTCGCGCTAAAGTTTCGGTTTTAACGGAGATCAAACATGTTCCAAGACGTTCTGAACTACAAGCCTTACGAGCAAGACTATCGCACTTGGCTGGTCATCAATCCTTCAACTTGGTTGATGCCGATGCTGCTGGCTCTGCTGGTTCTTGCTATCGCTGTTCACGCAGCCGTCTTCAGCATCGTGCCAGAAGGCATGCTGTTCGTAAATGACGCTGCTCCAGCTGTTGCCGCTCCAGCTCCTGCTGAAGCTCCAGCTCCTGCTGCTGAATAATCAGACAGTTATATTGGCTGAATGCGATCAGCTAAGCTGGTCGCCTTCGGCTCCCAATCAAAAACCTCATCTGGAGGCTTAGAGAATGTCAGGTCTTACCCCCGATCAAGCAAAAGAATTCCACGAGCAATTCAAAGTCACCTACACCGCGTTTGTCGGTCTGGCTGCTGTTGCTCACATCCTGGTCATCGCTGGCAAGCCTTGGTTCTAATTGAACCTGAATTTGCTTCAAAAGCCGATCCACTAGGCTGTCGAATCACCTAATTTAAAAAGAGGACCATATCATGGCCGAAATCGCAAGACCACAAAACCCGCAAGACGACTGGAAAGTATGGATGGTTGTTAATCCTTCCACTTGGCTGATGCCCATGTTCCTGTCTCTGCTGGTTCTCGCCATTGCTGTTCACGCTGCAGTGTTCGCAATTGCTCCGGCTGGCATGCTGTTCGTCAACTAAGACGCAACAGAGATGCAGCGCTAAACCATCGCCCTACGGGTCGCTGGTTTAGCGCCAAGCAAAAGGCTCCGCAAGGAGCTTTTTTTATGCCTGATATTATGTCTCCGCCCCTGGTACTCGGCTGGCGCGAATGGGCCGGATTGCCCGCACTGGGTCTGCCGCTGCTTAAGGCCAAACTGGATACCGGTGCACGCACCTCAGCGCTGCACGCCTTCGACCTGGATACCGAGACGGATGCCAACGACCAGCTGTGGGTGCGTTTTGCGGTGCATCCCATACAACAACAGCCAGAGATTGTGGTGCAATGCCGGGCACCAGTCATTGATCAGCGCCAGGTTTCGGATTCCGGCGGCCACCGTGAACAGCGCTATGTCATCACCACGCCCCTGCATCTTGGCACTTCTTCCTGGCCCATCGAGCTGACCCTGACTAACCGCGACAGTATGCGCTTTCGCATGCTGATCGGGCGCACGGCCCTGGCCGGGCGCGCACTAGTCGATTCCGGCCTGTCCTATGCCCTGGGTCAACCCAGCCATGCCAGTGCAAGCTATCCGTCCCCAACACCCTCATGGAGTTCCTGAGCACAATGCTGTTGATCCCTGCCATTGACCTGAAAGACGGTCGCTGCGTGCGACTGCGTCAGGGCCGCATGGACGATGAAACCCGTTTCTCCGACGACCCGGTCGCCATGGCCAGCCGCTGGCTGAAAGCCGGGGCGCGACGCCTGCACCTGGTCGATCTCAACGGCGCCTTTGCCGGCACTCCGATCAATGGTGAAGCCATCCGCGCCATTGCCACCGCTTATCCTGAGTTACCCATTCAGGTCGGCGGCGGCATTCGCGATCTCGACACCATCGACGCCTACCTGAAGGTCGGCGTGCAATGGTGCATCATTGGCACCCAGGCAGTGATTGAGCCGGAATTCGTCGCTCGCGCCTGCGCAGCCTTCCCGGGACATATTTTAGTCGGGTTGGACGCCAAGGACGGTCAGGTGGCCATTCGCGGCTGGGCTGAAACCACCGAGCATCGCGTGGCCGACCTGGCCCAGCGCTTTGCCACCGCTGGCATCGAGGGCGTCATCTATACCGACATTGGTCGCGACGGCATGCTCACCGGCCCCAACATCGCCGCCACCCGACAGCTGGCCGAGGCCATTGCGGTGCCCGTCATCGCCTCTGGTGGTATCACCAGCCTGGAAGACGTGCGCGCCCTGGCCGAGATTGCGCCGTGCGGTATCAGCGGCGCCATCACCGGTCGCGCCATCTATGAGGGCACCCTGGATTTCGCCGAGGGCCAGCGCCTGGCCGACACCCTGACCGCCGCCTGAACCTCGCTCCATCAGCCAAAACAGCTAACAAATCAACAAGCCAACAGCAGTCCATCATGAGCGATATTCTCGACCGCCTGGCCGCCGTGCTGGAAGCCCGCAAGCAGGCCGAGCCGCAATCCTCCTATGTGGCCGGACTCTATGCCAAAGGCCTGGACGCCATCCTGAAAAAAATCGGCGAGGAAGCCACCGAAACCGTCATGGCCGCCAAAGATGGCGATCCGCAGCATCTGGTCGCCGAGGTTGCCGACCTCTGGTTTCATTCCCTGATCCTGTTAGCCGACCAGGGCTTGCACCCGCAAGCCGTGCTGGCTGAACTCGACCGGCGTTTCGGCCTCTCGGGCCTTGAGGAAAAAGCCGCGCGCCAACCGCCCGGCTAACCCGCGCCAGCCAGCGAATCCAGCATCACCGGGCGCGATTGCGGTATCATCCGCAGTCGCATCAACCAAGTTAGCAACGCTCGCCCCGAATCGGGCGCATGGGAGGTTTTCAATGGGAATGGGTGGCATCAGTATTTGGCAACTCCTGATTATTTTGGTCATCGTGCTGTTAATTTTCGGCACCAAGCGGCTTAAACATATCGGCGCAGATCTCGGCGGCGCCATCAAAGGCTTCCGCTCCGCCATGGGTGATTCCAACCGCTCACAAGGCGACGAGGAGCAGGCCACCGAACAGCTCTCGGCCCGCAGCGAGCCTTCAAGCGCATCATCCAGCGCCAACAAAGCGGCCATGAAAGAACCAGCTCAGGAGTCGGCCAAGACGACTGATCCTGCCGGCTGACACAAACTCCGAAGCATATCGCTACGGTCCGTCGGAGCCGCAAACACAACCTTATTTTCTCTTTCCCCGGGACTTGCCTCATGTTCGATGTCGGCGCGCTTGAGCTGGTGGTCATTGCTGTCGTGGCCCTGCTGGTGGTGGGGCCAGAACGCCTGCCGCGCCTGGCGCGCACGGCTGGACGCTGGGTTGGCCGCGCACGTCGCGCCCTGCTGTCGGTAAAAGACGAAATCGACCGCGAAATCAAGGCCGAAGAATTGCGCGAAATTCTGCGCCGTCAGAACGAGCGCAAACCGCTGGATCAGATTATCGAAGAGCAGGCCGGTGCCAATCCGCCACCAAAAACCACCACTGACTCCAAATGAGGAAGCCCCACGGATGAGCGCACCCCAGCCGAGTCCACCGCTCGGAGCCGAGGACGGCGGAATCGAACAGCCCTTTATTGACCATCTGATCGAACTGCGCGACCGCCTGTTGCGCATGATCGTGGCCATTGCCATCGCCTTCCTTGGGCTCTTTCCCTTCGCCAACTCACTCTACACCTGGGTCGCCAATCCCATTCGCGCCCAGTTGCCGGAAGGCGCAACCATGATCGCGACCCAGGTCGCCTCGCCCTTCCTGACGCCGTTTAAGCTCGCGCTGGTGGCGGCGGTCTTTATCGCCATGCCCTACATCCTGTATCAGCTGTGGGCCTTCATTGCGCCGGGGCTCTATCGGCACGAAAAGCGCCTGGCGCTACCGCTGCTGGCTTCCAGCATCGTGCTGTTTTATCTCGGCATGACCTTCGCTTACTTCGTGGTGTTTCCGCTAGTCTTCGGCTTCTTCACCTCGGTCACGCCCGAGGGCGTGCAGCAGATGCCGGATATTGCTTTCTATCTGGAATTTATTCTCAAGCTGTTCTTTGCCTTCGGCTTGGCGTTTGAAATCCCTATTGCCACCATCCTGCTGGTAGCGGCTGGCATCACCACACCAGCCAATCTGGCGAACAAGCGGCCCTATGTGATTGTCGGCGTTTTTATCGCCGGCATGCTGCTGACGCCGCCCGATGTCATCTCCCAAACGCTGCTGGCCATTCCGATGTGGCTGCTCTATGAACTCGGCATTCTGTTCTCACGCTTCTTCCAGAAGGGTGCCGCACAGTCCCAACCAACCGACGATCCGCCACCGCCAGATCAGCCCAAGCCGTCAAATCCTCCCCAGCCCCCAGCCCCCGGCTCCGACCCGGCGCTGATAGGCCAGGACATTGACACCAGCGACTTCAATGACCCCGAGCGCTTCCGTCCGCTCACCGATGAGGAAATGGAAGCCGAACTCGATGCCATCGAAGCCGAGGAATTGCTTGAGCAGTCAAGCGACCGCGCCAGCGCCGCCGAGCCTCCGGCACCGGCTCACTCCAGTGCTGCCGCCTGGCTGCAACAAGCCAACCTGCGCCGCGCCGAAGGCAATCTGACCGCCGCTCGCCATCTGCTCTATCGCGTCCTGGAGGAAGGCAACGCCGATCAGCGCCGCGTGGCACGCAATATCCTCAGCGATCTCGATACCTGAGATCTCTCCCGCTTTGATCATTCCCCTGTTTTGATCTAACCGATCAAAGCAATCACCCCCTGTCATGCAGAGCCGTTCCGGCCGGGCCGCCTCAAGGCGGTCAGGCGGCGGCGTGCGCGCGCTCGTTGTTCAGTGCCAACGCGGCCCACGCGCGCCAATTCTGCCGCGAATCCGCCACTCGATCCCACAGCGACACGCGCACTGCACAGTTTTTGCTGTCTGTGACGCCGCCGTTTATCTGCCTTTATGTGATCGCTATCTGAATCAGTTGACTGCGGATATTGTGACTAACCCGCAGCTGGCATCCGCTCAAGGACTCCAGCGTCCCAATTGTGCGCCCAACCCCGGTCGGAAAAGGCCGTAAAACCTTGCTTTTACGCCATTCATACCGGCTGATGGCTGATAGCAACCGCGCTCTGAACACCGTTGCCGCGCGTGCCAGCAGCGGATTAAACGCCCAGCGCCAGCATTCAAATCGTTAGCGATGCAAAAAAACCTTGACCTGACAGATTGGCAGTGTACGATAGCGCCCATGGACCTTTGTAGGGAAAATCCCTACAAACGTCCACTAAAACAATTGTTCTACCTCAACTGGGAGCTATCCATGAACGAAGAAAGCATCAACCTGACCAAAAAAATCGGACAACGCCTGCGCGCCGCCCGCAACGCCCATGGCTACAGCTTGGCTGAACTGGCCGCTCGCACCAACTCGCTGTCCAAGTCACGCATCAGCAACTACGAGCAAGGCATCCGCCGTATGGGTCTCGAAGAAGCCGCCGAGCTGTCCAACGCGCTCGATGGCCTGACGCCGACCTACCTGATGTGCCTTGATGACAAGTCCCCGCTGACCAAAACCGAGTGGAAGATGATCGACGCCTTCCGCGCCAGCGACGAGCGTGGCAAAGACACCATCCTGCGCGTCTGTGAAGTGCAGCGCGACTACTCGGTTCCCGCGATGCGCAGTCGCCTGGAAATGTCGGACTAAGCGCAGCACCTGCCCGACGCCCACCGTCACCGGCGAGCGCCCGCCCGCCGGTCTCGCGTTCCGGCCTTAAGTTGTCACCATGCGCCAAATGCCCCATCCGCAGCGCCCCAAGCTCAGCCTGCTCCTGCTGCTCGCCGCCTTCATGCTTCCCGGCTGCACGACGCTGGAAATCTCCCCGCATTTCGCCTCCAGCCAGGAGTTTCCCGTCCCGACCGACCTGACGCCGAATGTCGACTTCTGGCACAAGGTCTATGCCCGCTGGAGCCGCAGCCAGGTGGCCGTGCATGATGACCGTTATCTAGGTGTGATCTACCAGGTGGCCGAACTGCCTGGCCCGATCAAGGCCTCCTATACAGCACAACAACGTGATTTTCTCGCCACCCTGCAGCACAGTTGGCGCACCCGCCTCACGCGCCTGTCGCGCAAACTGGCCGCCGACTCCCCACTGACCGGCGAGGAACGCGCGCTGAAAAACAAGCTCTATGCCGCTGGCGGCGCTAATGCCTTGATCGATCCAGCCGAGCGGGTGCGCACCCAGCGCGGCCTGCGCGAACGTTTCCGCCGCGGACTCGAAATCAGCGGCCAATACGATCAGCGCTTTCGGGACATCTTTCGCCGCCACGGCGTCCCCGAGGATCTGGCCTACCTGCCGCATGTGGAATCGTCCTTTCAGGGCCATGCCCGCTCCAGCGTTGGCGCGGCCGGCATGTGGCAGTTCATGCCCGCCACCGGACGGCACTACATGGTGGTCAACGCGCGCATCGACGAACGGCTCGATCCCATCATTGCCGCCGACGCCGCCGCACGTTACCTGGCCGATGCTCACCGCCAGCTCTCCAGTTGGCCCCTGGCGATTACCTCCTACAATCATGGCGTGGCGGGCATGAACAAAGCCCGGGCGCTGCATGGCGATGACATCGCCAGCATCGTGATGCGCTACGACGGACGCGCTTTTGGTTTTGCGTCGCGGAATTTTTATGCGGAATTTATCGCTGCCCGGCATGTGGCACGGCATGCGCACCAATATTTTCCCGAGGGCATCAGCTACGAATCCCCCAAAGCGCAGCGACAGGTGCATCTCAAGCAGCGCCGCAGCATCCGGGACATCGCGATGCAATATCAGGTGCCCGAGCATGAGCTGATCCGCCTGAATCCCGCCTGGCGCAACCCCATTCGCGAGGGCCGCACCCCGGTCCCGGCCGGCAGCCCGATCTGGCTGCCCGGCCCCCAGGTGCCCGCGCCGCGCGATCACCAGCCCGATCTCAATTTTCCCCTGTTTGGAGCGCGCCTTGAGCGCATGACTGCGGAGACCTGATGACAATCAAATCTGACCGCTGGATTCGCCGCATGGCGCGCGAGACCGGCATGATTGAGCCCTTTGAACCTGACCAGGTGCGCGAGTCGCCGCAGGGCGCGCGCGCCATCTCCTACGGAACCTCAAGCTACGGCTACGATATTCGCTGCGCTGATGAGTTTAAGATCTTCACCAACATCAATTCAGCCATCGTCGATCCCAAAAACTTCGACGCTTCCAGCTTCGTCGATCTACGCTCCGATGTTTGCATGATTCCGCCCAACTCCTTTGCCCTGGCGCGCACCGTCGAATACTTTCGCATCCCGCGCAATGTCCTCACGCTCTGCCTGGGCAAAAGCACCTATGCGCGCTGCGGCATCATCGTGAATGTGACCCCGCTGGAGCCGGAGTGGGAGGGCCATGTCACCCTTGAGTTCTCCAACACCACCCCGCTGCCGGCTAAAATCTACGCTAACGAGGGCGTGGCGCAGATTTTGTTTTTTGAGTCCGACGAAGGCTGCGAACGCTCCTACCGCGACCGCAACGGCAAATATCAGGGGCAGCGCGGCGTGACGCTACCCCGCCCCTGAGATCACCGTCATGAGCACAGGACAGGCGCCGGCGCTCGACACAGAACCTCCATCAGCGCCCGCGTCCCTCTCTTCTCAGGCAACCGGACCACAAGCCGCACGATCCCCTTACAATTACCGTCCGCAGCACCAACGGATCGCCTTCTGGCTGCTGACAACGCTCATCGCACTTTTGTCGCTGTGGCGACTCTACGACCTGCCGCATTTGCTCATTTGGCATGATGAGGTCTTCACCCTAGTGCGGGTGCTTGGCTTCAGCCAGCCGGACATCCAGCAGATGCTGTTCAGCGCCCAGTTGCTCTCGCCCGAGCAACTCCTCGCCTTGCAGCACGGCCCCGCCGCCCCTCTCGGCGCGACCTGGGTCGCTTTGATCCGGCATCCAGAGCACGCGCCACTCTATTACCTGATCGCACGCCTAGCGCTAGCGCTGCCGCTCGACCCGGTTACCGCAGTGCGCGGCGTAGCAGCGCTCTTTGCCCTGTTCCTGCCGGCAGCAGCCTTTTGGCTGATGCAGGAACTCTTCGGCCAGGCGACCCACAGCCGCCCCGCCCAACCCTGGAAGCAGCCGCTGACCTGGCCCGTCCCCTGGATGGCGGCTCTGTTGATTGCCGCCTCCCCTCTGCACCTCCTGTACGCCCAGGAAGCGCGTCAATACGGACTTTGGACGCTGCTCAGTATCGCCTCAAGCGCCGCCTTTCTGCGCGCCTGGCGCACAGATCAGTTGCGCGTTTGGATCGGCTATGGCGTCCTAATAACACTCGGGCTCTACGCGCATCTGCTGTTTCTGCTAATGTTGCCCGTTCATGCGCTCTACGCCTTGATTACGAGCGGCCCCCCCTGGCGCTGGCGCCTTGTCTTCGACCAACGCATGCGGCGCCTGACCGCGACCCTGGGCTTGGCCCTTCTGTTGTTCTCTCCCTGGCTGCTGGTCATCGCCTTGCAAACCGAGCAGCTTGAGCAATACACTCAATGGATGGAACGCCCGCTCTCGACGGCGGCGCTGGGCAGCGCTTGGCTCCGGCATATCACGCGGTTTTTTGTTGATCTCAGCCCGGAATTCAGCGGCTGGGGCGCCTGGGTGCTGATGCCGGTCATTTGGGGATTGGGCCTGTTTGCACATCGGGCGCCACGTCCGTCATTTTGGATGCTGCCATTGCTGACGCTTGCCTATTTCGCCGTCGTACTGGGGCCGGATCTGCTGCTTGGCGGCAGCCGATCAGAGCATCCGCGCTATGTCCTGCCGGCGGCCGTCGCGGTGCAGCTCATGGTCGCCTGGGGACTCGCAACCACCGCCAGCGGTCCTCCGGGCCTGCAGCGCACACTGGCGCATCTGTCGCTGGTGATGTTGGTAATCGCCGGCCTGCTGTCCGAGGTGCTGATTCAACGCGCCGACAGCTGGTGGACCAAGAACTTCAGCGCCGCCAATCAGCGGATCGCGGAAACGGTGAATGCATCACCACGGGCGCTGGTCGTCGCCAGCCCCCACGGAGTCAGCACCGGAGAACTCCTGTCACTTGCCTATCATCTCGCGCCCGGGGTGCGTCTCTGGAGCGAACCGCCGCAAGGCGCAGCACCCCTCGGCAGTGGAACCCCGAACGCGATACCCGACGGATTCGTGGATTATTTCGCGCTGACACCCTCCGCCAGTCTGAGACAGGCGCTCGCCCCGCGCCGACTCGAACCGCTTGAAGGAAGCTGGCAATGGTTCCGTGCCCGGCCGCCGAACAGCCATGAATAAAATGTTGTCTGCAACTTCTGTTCTGATGAGCGCAATCCCTTGAGACGTTTCATTAGCCTGCTAATCCCGATCCTGATGGCCGCCCTCACCGTCGGCCTCTGGGCACTGTTGAATCAGCCATCGCCCGAGCCACCCTGGCCTGCGCGCATTCAGGGGTTTTCGTTCTCGCCGCTCCAGGCTGATCAGGATCCCGCTGCGAAACGCTTTCCAAGCGTCGCGCAAATTGATGCCGATCTGGCGCTACTTGAAGGACGCGCGCACGCGGTGCGCACCTACACAGTGGAAGACACCCTCGGTGAAATCCCGCGACTCGCACTCGAACACGATCTGAATGTCACGCTCGGGGCCTGGATCGGTCCTTTTCCCAACGCCAACCAACGCGAACTTGAGCGCCTGATCGGCGTGCTGCGCCAGGGCCACAGAAACATCGTGCGCGTGATGATCGGCAACGAGAGTCTGCTGCGCAAAGATGTCTCGCTCCCCACCCTGATCGATCATCTCGATCGCATCCAGGCGCTCACGGAGCTGCCGGTCAGCACCTCTGAGCCGTGGCATGTATGGCTGAAATACCCGCGCCTGGTCGAGCATGTGGATTTCATCAGCATCCACCTGCTGCCCTACTGGGAAGGTCTGCCGATTGACCAAGCCGTCGACTTTGCACTCAACCGCTACAAAGAAGTGCAGGCCGCTTATCCGGGCAAGCCCATCATCATCGGTGAGGTCGGCTGGCCCAGCAACGGTCGGCGCAATCGCGGCGCCGAGGCCTCGCAAGCCAATCAGACCCGCTTCCTACGCCGCTTTCTCTCCGCAGCGGAGAAAGCCGGTTATGTCTACTATGTGATTGAGGCTTTTGATCAGCCCTGGAAGGCCAAGATCGAAGGCGCCGCTGGCACCTACTGGGGGGTCTATAACGCCGAACGCGAGCCCAAATTCAACTTTACGCAGCCGGTGGTGCGCATTCCGCAATGGCAGGAACTGGCCGCACTCTCAGTCGGCATAGCTGTTTTGCTGTTGTTGTTTCTGTATCGCGACAGCGCCAGCCTGTCCTCATCGGGCAAAGGGTTTCTGGCGCTGATCACCTACGCCATTTCAACCGCCGCAGTGTGGATCATCTACGAGTACACTCGCCAATACATGACGCCCGCCACCACGGCGATTGGCGTGCTGCTGCTCATCGGCGGGATCGGGGTCATTGTGCTGCTGGTCGCCGAGGCGCACGAATGGGCCGAGGCGCTGTGGCTGCGACAGTGGCGGCGGCCTTTCCCGAAGCACAGCCCGCCCGATCAAGACCTGCCCGTGGTATCCATCCATGTGCCAGCCTACAACGAGCCACCGGAATTGCTGATCGAAACCCTGGACGCCCTGGCGGCACTGGATTATCCGCACTTCGAGGTGCTGGTGATCGACAACAACACCAAGGATCCGTCCGTTTGGCAGCCGGTGCAAGCGCATTGCGAACGTCTTGGTGCGCAGTTTCGCTTTTTTCATGTCGATCCGTTGGCTGGCTTCAAGGCCGGCGCGCTCAATTTCGCCTTGCGTGAAACCGTGCCCGAGGCCGAGGTGATCGCCGTAATCGACGCCGATTATGTTGTGCGCCCCAATTGGTTGCGCGATCTGGTGCCGGCCTTCGTCGATCCACAACTGGGCATCGTGCAAGCGCCGCAGGACTATCGCGATGGCGACCAGAATGCCTTCAAAGCCATGTGTCTGGCCGAATATCGCGGCTTTTTCCATATTGGCATGGTCACCCGCAACGAGCGCAACGCCATCATCCAGCATGGCACCATGACCATGATCCGCCGCACGACCCTGGAGGCCGTGGGTGGCTGGGGCGAATGGTGCATCACCGAGGATGCCGAACTCGGCCTGCGGCTGTTCGAACAGGGCTACAAGGCGCTTTACATTCCCTGCACCTATGGGCGCGGACTGATTCCGGATAGCTTTGCCGATTTCCGCAAGCAGCGTTTTCGCTGGGCTTATGGCGCGGTGCGCATTCTCGCCCGACACTGGCACGAACTGCTCGGTCTGCGTCGCACCGAACTCTCCGCCGGGCAGCGCTATCACTTCATTGCTGGCTGGCTGCCCTGGTTTGCTGACGGGTTCAACCTGCTGTTCAACTTCGCGGCCCTCGGTTGGACCCTCGCCATGACCTTCTACCCGGATCAGGTCACTCCACCCTATATGACTGTGGCGCTGATTCCGCTGGTGCTCTTTGCATTCAAAATCTTGAAGAGCTTTTTCCTCTATCGGCGCCGCGTCACCGCCACCTGGCGACAGAGTATCGCCGCCGGCCTGGCCGGCCTGGCGCTCTCACACACCATTGCCCGCGCCTTTCTGGCCGGCATCGCCTCAGGCAAGCTGCCCTTTCTGCGCACGCCGAAACTGGCACAGTCCCCGGCGCTGATTCGCGCTTTTCTGGATGCGCGCGAAGAAACCCTCTTTGCCGTGGCGCTGTGCTTCGGCGCTTTCTGCGTCTTGCAGCGCGAAGACGCCTACATGCTGGATGTCAAAATCTGGGTCAGTGTGCTGCTGGTGCAGGCCATTCCTTACCTGGCCGCCCTGCTGGTCTCTCTGATCAGTGCCTCACGCCGACTGCCGGCGACACTGATCGGCACCATGGCGGACATGGCCGATACGCTCTAAGCGGCCTTGGAAGCCCCGCGTCGATACGCCCAAAGCAGCAGAACAGCGCCGGCGAGCAGCATCGGCAGACTCAGCAACTGCCCCATGGTCAGCCAGCCGAAGGCTAGATAGCCGATGTGCGCATCCGGCTGCCGCACCCATTCGACGCCAAAGCGAAACAGGCCGTACAGCAGCAGGAAGAGCCCGGAAACAGCCATGGTCGGGCGCGGACGACTGGAAAACAGCCACAGCAGGATAAAGAGCAGCAACCCTTCCAGCGCCGCTTCATAGAGCTGCGACGCATGCACCGGCAGCGACCAGAGTGTCCCCGGCGCCAACCCCAGGCAGTGCTCGGGAAAGCGCGCGCAGGGCAGACGCATCCCCCAGGGCAGCGCGGTGACATGCCCCCACAACTCGCCATTGATGAAGTTACCGATGCGACCGGCCAGCAGTCCCAGGGGCACCAGCGGGGCCAGAAAATCGCCCACCTCAAAGAAGCGCAGCCGGTACTTGCGTGCAAAGAGCCCGATGGCCAGCAGCACCCCAATCAGCCCGCCATGGAAGGACATGCCGCCCTGCCACACCTTGAGCAGGTTGAGTGGATTGTCGAGAATTTGCGCCTGACCGTAAAACAGCATGTAGCCCAGGCGTCCGCCGGCGATGACACCAATCACACCGTAGAAAATCAGATCATCGACCATCTCCGCCGTCCAACCCACGGCATAGTGGCTGTGAGCCGCGCGCCAGCGCCCCAGCCACCAGGCCAGCGCGAACCCCACCAGGTACATCAATCCATACCAGTGAACGCGCAACGGGCCCAATGCCAGGGCAACAGGATCAATCTCAGGATAGGTAAGCATAGCGGCAGAAGTCTAGCACAGCCCCTGCGGTCTCCCCACAAATCCCCCGGCCGAATTCTTGTGCTCAGCACGCACCTGCGCTAGGCTCCGCCCTCGCCTGACGCAATGGCAGAATCCAACGACAGATGAACCCCAGCCACCCGAACGCGCTGCCCCCCAGTCCTCACCCTGGCCGACAATGGCCGCACTGGCGCATGGATGTTTTTGTGCTGTTACTCACCCTGATCGGCTCGGGTGGCTGTGCCACCAAGCCGCCACCCCAGCCGGATTTTGCCGATCAGGTGGTGGTGCGCAAAGAGGCGCGTACCTTGCAGTTGCTCAACAATGGACGCGTGTTTCGCGAATATCGCATCAATCTCGGTGATGCACCGCGCGGCCACAAAATCCAGGAAGGCGATGAACGCACACCCGAGGGTGACTATTGGCTCGACTGGCGCAATCCAAACAGCCGCTTTTACAAATCCATTCATGTATCCTATCCCAATCAGGCGGATCAGGATTTTGCCCGCATGATCGGCGTCAGCCCCGGTGGGATGATCATGATTCATGGTCGCCCCAACTGGCTCACCCCCGGGCCGCTGATGAAGGACTACGATGAGCTTGACTGGACCGACGGCTGCATCGCTGTCAGCAACGAGGCCATGGATGAGATCTGGCGCAAGGTGCGCGACAACACTCCCATTAGCATTCTGCCCTAGCCGTGCCCAGCCATGATTAACCAAGAGCGCAGCGGCCATATCGTCCGCGCCTATGACCAGGAACTCGCCCGACTGTGCAACCTGGTTCTCGAAATGAAAACCCGGGTGCTTGACCAGACGCGCGAGGCCCTCACCGCCCTGCTGCAACCCGATCCCAATGCTGCCCGCACCGTGCTGCATCGTGAACCAGGCATCGACACCCTGAGCATGGAAGCCGATGAAGAAATTTTCATCGTAATCGCCAAACGCCAGCCCACGGCGATTGATCTGCGCCAGGTGCTGGCCATCTCCAAGGTGGTCACTGACCTGGAGCGTGCCGGCGATCATGCCGCCAGCATGGCCTACAGTGCCATCCGTCTACATGAGATCACCCGCGAACCGCCACCACCCGCGCTGACGCAAGCGCTTGAGCACTTGTTCGACACCGGTCGTCAGATGCTTGAACAGGCGGTCGCGGCGCTGAGCGAGGCGGATCTGGAACAGGCCATTGCGGTCTTCGAGCGCGAAGCCGACTTCCACCAACAAGTCCTGGATACCCGTGACGCCATCCTCGACTCAACCTATGCCCAAAGTCCCCGGGCCTTGGCCGAATTGCTCGCGATTCCGCATGCCCTCAAGCGACTGGGCAATCATGGCGCCAACATTGCCGAACAGGCGGTTTATGTGTGTCAAGGCGACGATGTGCGCTATCGCAACCGCGAATTACTGATTGATGCCCTGCGGCAAGCGACCCAAGCATGACCGTTCTGGTGTCATTTAATATCAACGGCATCCGTGCCCGCCCGCATCAGCTTGAGGCCATCCGCGCGCGCCTGGATCCGGACATCATTGGCGTGCAAGAGTCCAAGGTCGCCGATGAGCAATTTCCACACGAGATGATCGCTGCACTCGGCTATCAGAGCGCCTGCCATGGCCAGAAAGGCCACTATGGCGTCGCGCTGCTTAGCAAGGACAAGCCCGCAGCCTTGCACAACGGCTTTCCGAACGACGCCGCCGATGCCCAGCGTCGCGCCATCACCGGTGCCTTCACCCTGAGCGATGGCAGTACCCTGCATGTTATTAACGGCTACTTTCCACAGGGCGAAAATCGTTCGCATCCGGTAAAATTCCCCGGCAAGCAGCGCTTTTACGCCGATCTGCTCGACTATCTGCAACGCGACTTCAGCCCCGATCAACCCTTGGTCATCATGGGGGACATGAACATCGCGCCGCTGGATTGCGATATTGGCATTGGCGCCGACAACGCCAAACGCTGGCTGCGCAGCGGCAAATGCAGCTTTCTGCCCGAGGAACGCGAGTGGTTCGCAGCCCTGACCGCTTGGGGCCTGCACGACAGCTTTCGCCTCCTGTACCCCGAGGTTGAAGACCGCTTTAGCTGGTTCGACTACCGCTCCCGCGCCTTCGAGCGCGACCCCAAACGCGGCCTGCGCATTGATCTGATGCTGATTAGCGACCCGCTGCGCGAGCGCCTGCGCGGCGCCGGCATCGACTACGACATCCGCGCGCTCGACAAACCCTCTGATCACTGCCCGGTGTGGATCGAACTCGACTAACCGGTTCGCCCGGCTCAACCGTTCTGGTCACGGGCGCGACCGGCTTTGTTGGCTGCACGCTCTGCCCACTCCTGACCGAGCGTGGTCTGCACGTCATCGCCGGACGGCGCACCCCGGGACCGCTGCCGCCGGGCGCAGCCGCAGCACGCCAGCTTGGTGAGCTCGCACAGCCACCGTCGGCCGCAGCACTCGCCAAGGCGCTCACGGGCGTCGACAGCGTGGTTCATCTCGCCGGGCGTGCCCATGTGATGCGTGACCATGCCATTGATCCGGAGCAGGTGTTTTTTGCCACCAACGCCCAAGCGACCGAACACTTGGCCCTCGCCGCCGCTCGCGCAAGCGTGCGCCGGCTGATATTTATCAGCAGCATCAAAGTCAATGGGGAAAGCACGGACGGGCGTGCGGCCTTTCGCGCGAGCGACCCACCGGCACCGCAAGACGCTTACGGTCGCTCCAAGCTTGCCGCTGAGCAGACCTTGCGGCGCATCAGTGCCGATACCGGACTAGAGGTCGTCATCATCCGCCCGCCCTTGCTGCACGGCCCAGGCGTCAAGGGCAACCTGCCACGACTCCTGCGCCTGATCGACCTCGGGCTGCCGCTTCCCTTCGCCGCCATCGACAATCGGCGCAGCCTGCTGGCAAACACCAATCTGTGCGACTTGATCGCGCATTGCCTGCACCATCCCGCCGCCGCTGGCGAAACCTTTCTCGCCGCCGACACCGAAGCGCTATCAACCCCGGACCTCATCCGCCTGCTGGCTGCCGGCCTGCACAAATCCGCGCGACTGGTCCCGCTCCCGCCAGCCATGCTGCATGGCATGGCCACGCTCACGGGCCAGCAGGCTGCCATCCAACGGCTCACGGGGTCGCTGCTGATTGACAGCCGAGCAACTGATCAGCGACTTGGCTGGACTCCGGGTATGACAAGCGAAATCAGCCTGCATCAAACCGCAGCGGCCTGGGCCAGTTCGCTGAAAAAATCTTGATGCCGCTCTGCCAATCCGAGTTTCAGGCTCAGGGGATCGGCTGGAATGACGCGGTTTCGACGGGTTTTACCGTCACCAGCACCTCAATATATTCAGCGCGAATCCCTTGGCTGAGGTCATCCATTTTCACCATCTGAGTGTAAAGACCACAGGCATCGAAGATGTGGCGACCGATATCATAGCCCCAGTCCACCGTCACCAGGGATCTGCCATCCCCCACCGGATTGCCGTGATATTCCGCCGGGAGCACATGCACGACCTCGCCCTTGTCGACCCGCGCCCGAACCACCGATGGGCGGTCTTTGTTGACTATTGGCACAGTGCAGATATGCATGCCGCCAGGTTTCAACGTCCGGGCGATTTCACAAAAGGCCTGTGATGGTGAAAACAGGTGCTCAAGCACATCCTGGGTGACATGCAAATCAATCGAATCGTCTGCAAAAGAAAGGGCTTCGAGGTTCTCGCAGCGGATACCATCGACACTGTCCCCTGTTTCGACATTTGGAAAGTACTGGGAAGGGATGTATCTCGTGCATTCCTGACGTAAACGCACACTGGCGCCGCGATTGCCGGGTGAGGATTCATGGATCACGGCCTGACGCCATTGCGGAAAAAAAGCATCAATCACCGCCATCAGCGCGCGTTCGCGCGGAATACTGCCGCAGCGGCTGCACAGAAAATGGTCACGAAACCAAGCATTGTTGGCGATAAACTCAACGTCCTGATCACAGGTTGGACAATGACCGGATACTTGCAGAACAGGCGCTTGTGGTTGCGATTGTGTCATTCAACCCGCCGCACGCCATTGCTGGATCAGGATGGAAAGCCCGATCAGGAAGGTCGCCGCCGCCAGTATCTGCACAATCATCGGATCCACCAAAGCGCCCGGTCCCAGCAGCAACAGCAGGGTCGCACAGAGAATCAGCACCGCGCCGCTCATGGTTCCGACCAAGGTGCGCCGCTCACGCAATTCACGGCGCAGACGCACCTGCTCCTCACGTAGCGCGCGTGCATCCTGCTGCGCGCTTTCCATATTCTCAAGCACTCGGTAGGCCAGCATCGGCAAGTCCGGCAGATGCTCGGCGAAGGGGCCGAAGTTGGCGCGGGTGCGACGCAACAGCGCGCGCGGGCCGATGCGATCCTTCATCCAGCGTTCCATGAACGGCTTGGCGGTGGTCCAGAGATCCAGCTCCGGATACAGCTGCCGGCCCAAGCCCTCAATGTTCAGCAGGGTTTTTTCCAGCAGCACCAACTGCGGCTGAATCTCCATATTGAAGCGGCGCGCGGTCTGAAACAGTCGCACCAGAAAATGCCCAAAGGAAATTTCCGCCAGGGGTTTTTCAAAAATCGGCTCGCTAACAGTGCGAATGGCAGCCTCAAATTCATCGACCCGGGTGCCGCGCGGCACCCAGCCGGATTCGACATGCAGCTCGGCGACACGGCGATAGTTGCGTTCAAAGAAGGCGAGCAGATTCTCGGCCAGATAACGCTGGTCCTCTTCGGTCAGGCTGCCAACAATGCCAAAGTCCACCGAGATATAGCGCCCGCTGGACTCAACAAAAATGTTCCCCGGATGCATATCGGCATGAAAAAAATTATCCCGGAACACCTGGGTGAAAAAAATCTCCACCCCGCGCTCACCAAGCAGCCGCATGCTGATGCCCTGCGCCTTGAGCGTGGCGACATCACTGACCGGGGTGCCGAAAATGCGCTCCATCACCATGACTGTGGGGCGTGTCCAGTCCCAATACACATCAGGAATGTACAGCGCCGAGCTATGCAACCAGTTGCGCCGCAACTGCGAGGCATTGGCCGCCTCGCGCTGCAAATCCAGCTCGCCATAGATGGTTTTCTCGTACTCGGCCACCACCTCAATCGGGCGCAGGCGCCGGGCTTCCCGAGAGTAGCGATGCGCCAATCGCGCGATGCTGTACATCAGCGCAATATCGCGCTCAATGATGCGGTCAATGCCGGGGCGCAGTACCTTAACGATGACCGAACGCCCGTCCTTGAGCCGCCCGGTATGCACCTGGGCGATGGACGCTGAGGCCAGCGGCAGATCGGCAAAATCATCCAGCACCTGATCAATCGGGCAACCCCAGGCCTTTTCGATCAGCGCACGGGCTTGTTCACTTGGAAAGGGTGGCACCCGGTCCTGCAAGCGCGCCAGCTCTTCGGCCCAATCATCCGGCAGCAGATCGCGGCGGGTGGACAGCAACTGGCCAAACTTAATAAAGATGGGGCCCAGATCTTCCAGCGCAGCGCGCACCCGGGCCGGATAGGGCGGCAGCGGTTGCTGCCGCCGGCGCCACCAGTACCAGGGTGACAGCCACAGCAAAAAGCGTAGCGGGCGGAATAAATGGGTGGCAAAGATTAGCTCATCGAGACCATGGCGCAACAGAACCAGGTTGATGTGAATCAGCCGCAACGTCTGGCTGATGGGGACGATCATGTGCCGGCCGTCGGTGCGGGTCGCACCGGGGCGAGCCGCTCAATGCGGGCCGCCAGACGCTCGACATCATCGCGCAGAATATCGACTCCGGTCAGGAACTGACGCAACTCCTGATCACTCGGCAACAGGCGACCTTCTTCTTGCAGAAATTCGCGTACATTCTGCGTCAGGGTCTCACCGCCGCGTTCAGCCCAGGCCTTGGTGGAGCGCGCCTGCTGGCAGATGTGTCGCGCCACGCTGTCTCCAAACAGGCGTGCCAGCGGTTCTTCCCAGTCAATGTCAAGGTTGCGAAACACATCGCCGATGCGCTGCGCCACCTGATTGTCACCGATCATCTCGACGGAACCGGCGAAAATTTCATCCTCGCGGTGATCCGTCAGGGACAACCGCAGTAAGGCAGCCGGAGTGCCGCGCACCGTACAATCCGGTTCGGCATCATAGATGGAATAGAGTCCCAGGCTGTGATGGCCCGGCACCACGAACAACCGGGTACCGAACCCCTCAAGCTCGATCAACAGCACCTGACCCTGCACATCAGACAGTCGCTCAGCGCCCTCGGGGTCGAGTGCCAGGAAGCGATTCACGCTCTCCTGCAACGACAGCAGCACGGCGTCTGGAATTGGAATACCGCTGCTTTCAGCCTCGGTCGCGGTCATAGCTTGCACCCCCGATGGATGGCGACGATGCCGCCAGTCAGGTTGAAGTATTCACAGCGCTCAAATCCGGCCTGCTCCATCATATCGCGCAGACTGTCCTGATCCGGATGCATGCGAATGGACTCGGCCAGATACTTGTAGCTGTCGGCATCCTGCGCCACCAGGCGCCCGAGCATCGGCAGCATGGAGAAGGAGTAGAGATCATAGGCTTTGCGCAAGGGCGCCTGGGTTGGATGGGAGAACTCCAGCACCAGTCCGCGCCCGCCGGGCTTGAGAATGCGCTGCATCTCCGCCAGCGCCCAGTCCTTGTGGGTGACGTTACGCAGACCAAAGCCAATGGTGACGCAATCGAAGCTGTTGGAGGCAAAGGGCAGCGCCTCCGCATTGGCCAGCGCGTAGTGGAGGTGGCCCATGAGGCCAGCATCGTCCAGGCGCTCACGCCCGCGCTCCAGCATGGCGGCGTTGATATCCGACATCACCACCAGACCACTGGGGCCGACGATCTCGGCAAAGCGCGCACTCAGATCCCCGGTACCGGCGGCCAGATCCAGCACCCGCTGCCCACGGCGCACGCCAGCCAGTTCAATCAGCCGCCGCTTCCACAGCCGATGGATGCCCAGCGACATCAGGTCGTTCATCAGGTCGTATCGGTCGGCGACCGAATCGAAAACCGCACGCACGCGCTCCTGCTTCTCACGCACGGGTACTTGCTGATAGCCAAAATGGGTTTGATCTTGATCCGACATCGGGCGCTACACTCTGCTGCTAGTCAAACGCGGATTTTACATGAATTCAGGACGGCAGTACCTTGCGCTTTTGACCGGCTTTTTCCAGTTCAGCCAGGTAGTCGGACCACAGCCCTTCCTGATTGTTGCCCAGGTTATACAGATATTCCCAGGAATAGATGCCAGTGTTGTGCTCATCATCAAAGTGCAGGCACACGGCGTAGTTGCCAACCGGCTCAATTTTGTCGATTCCGACCTCTTCCTTGCCCAGCTGCAACACGCGCTGCCCGGGGCCATGCCCCATGACCTCGGCCGAGGGCGAGTAGACCCGCAGCAGCTCGACCGGCAAGGTGAAGTGAGCGCCGTCATCAAAGCTGATCTCCAGCACCCGCGAGGCGCGGTGCAGATTCAATTCCGTCGGTGTTGGCATAGTGAACGCGAGACTCCGTGGTTGTGATCCATTAGGGTAACCCGGTCTAAAGTGGGTAAGCGCGCGCGGAACTCAAGCCGCCGCCTCGCGCTGCTTGCGCCGGCGCTGCAACCACACCTCAAGTCCCTGCGCGTTCAACTCCCGATCCACTACCAACCATTCGCTGATTTGATCGGGCGCCATGCGCACTCCATGCGCCTGCGCAGCCGCGACCAGGGTATCGGTCACGGCGCACTTCAGGCGAGCCAGACGCCCTGCTTCCGGCTGGTCTTCCTCGCGCAACGCCACCTCGGCCAGGGCATCAATGCTGCCCCGCAGCTGACCGACCAGCGCGGCCGGATCCTCGACCCGACCGAAGTGGGTAAGATAAGCACAAAGCGGTTTGGCCTCCAGCAGCCGGTCGAGACTGGCCTGCCAGGCCGGCGGATCAAAAGCCACGGGTGTGGTTGGGGCAAGCAGCCAGGGACCGGCCGAGGTGCAAAATTCCGGGTAAGCGATGCCAAAGGTATCGCCAGTGAACCAACCCCGGGTGCGCTCATCAAATAGGCAGCCGTGGTGATTGGCATGTCCCGGCGTGTCGATAAAGCGCAGCACCCGACCGCCAATGTCGATACGATGCTCATCCTCAGCAATCTCGACCCGGGACTCGGGGATGGGCGTCAGGTCGCCAAAATGACGCTCGAACTCTGCGGCGCCATAGACCGCCGTCGCCCCGGCCGTCAGCTTCGACGGATCGATCAGATGCTGCGCGCCCTTGGGATGCACAATCAAGCGTGCATTGGGGCAAACCGCCATCAAAGCACCCGCCGCCCCGGCATGATCAAGATGCACATGGGTGGGAATCACCGCCTCGACATGCTCGGGTGTCAGTCCCTGCTGCTCAACAGCCGCAAGCAATCGCGGCAAGGCACGGGCAACGCCGGTATCGACAAAGGCCAGCCGATCGCCGCCGCGTATCAGATAACTGGCCGCCAGTTGCGGCCGATACAGGCCGGTGTCGATGCACTCGACGCCCTCGGCCAGGGTTTGGGTGGTTTGCGTAGTCATGGCTGCCTCTCTTGACGATTGCCTTTATTCCAGTGTACCAAAGCTTCTCTTCATTCCCTGACAAATGCTATGAACACCCCTTCAACCCCCTTCGCCTCAGCTGACCGCACCACCTTCCGGGTGCTGGCCGCCATCAGCTTCGCGCACTTCCTCAACGACACCATGCAGTCGCTGATGCTGGCCATCTATCCGCTGTTCAAATCCGGGTTGCAGCTGAATTTTGGCCAGATTGGGCTGATTACCCTGACCTTTCAGTGTACCGCTTCCATTCTGCAACCGCTGGTCGGTTACTACACCGACCGCCATCCCCAGCCCTTCTCGCTGGCCTTTGGCATGGGCTGCACGCTGAGCGGTCTGCTGCTGCTGTCGCAGGCTGCGAGCTTTCCAATGGTCCTGCTGGCCGCCGCGCTGGTGGGTTCGGGGTCGTCGATTTTTCATCCCGAATCCTCGCGCGTGGCGCGCCTGGCTTCGGGGGGACGCCACGGGCTGGCGCAGTCGATCTTTCAAGTCGGGGGCAATGCCGGCACGGCGGTTGGTCCCCTGCTGGCGGCTTGGATCGTACTGCCCCATGGCCAGGGCAGTATCGCGTTGTTTTCGCTGGTTGCTCTGCTGGCCATGCTGGTACTCACCGGGGTGGGGTTCTGGTATCGCCACCAACACCGCAACCCCAAGCGCTCGGCTCCGGTCAAGCCTCACGGCTTGCCGAAACGGCGCGTCATGCAAACGCTTGCCGTGCTGCTGGCGCTGATGTTTTCCAAGTTCTTCTACCTGACCAGCATCAGCAGCTATCTAATCTTTTACCTGATGCACCAGTACGACATTGACACCCGCACGGCGCAGTATCATCTGTTTTTCTTCCTGTTCGCGGTCGCGGCCGGCACCCTGCTAGGCGGGCCGTTGGGGGATCGCATCGGACGCCAGCGGGTAATCTGGATTTCGATTCTTGGTGTTGCCCCCTTTACCCTGGCGCTGCCCTATGTGGGGCTGGGTACCTCGGTGGGATTGACCCTGATCATCGGCTTCCTGCTGGCCTCAGCCTTTCCAGCCATCGTGGTCTATGCCCAGGAACTCATCCCTGGACGCATCGGTACTATCTCGGGGCTGTTTTTCGGGCTCGCCTTTGGACTGGCCGGCATTGGTGCCGCCGTGCTCGGCCAGCTTGCCGACCTCTGGGGCATTGTGCAGGTCTACCAGCTGTGTGCTTTCCTGCCACTGATCGGTCTGCTGGCCGTCTTTTTGCCGGATCTGCGCCGCACACCGGATCAGGACGCAACGGACTCAGTTGCCGCACGGGCGTGAGTGAGTGAATGCCGTCCTTGGCAGAGAAGTGCGCAAGCATGACAGCGCGCCAATTTTGTTGCATCCTGCATCGCTTTACATGAGTCCCCTAAAACCACTTCCAACCCATGAAACCCTTTGCTTTGCTGCATGCGTCCCCGACACCGATTCGCAGTCGGCTGTTTCGTGACCTGCTGGCCGTGATCGTACTGACCATCGGTGTGCTGATTGGCGCGAACCTGCTGTTGATTGAGGACTTCAAGCACGACATGGCTGAAACGCGCATCAACAATGCCAAGGCCCTGGTGCGCGACGAGGTCCAGGCGTTGCTCCAGCCGGTGCAACAGCAGTTGCTGATCATCCGCGACCGCCTGCGCAACGCCGCCGCAGCTCCGCCTCAGACGCGGGCAGCGGCTGAGCGCATGAACGCAAAGCTGATGCCATCACTGATCCACATCCCGCAAATCGCTGGTTTGGCTTTCGCCGATGGTCAGGGCCGCGAGTATTTCCTGCGACGCGCTGACTCCGGCTGGCTGACGCGCCTGCGCGGCCCGGGGGATGCGGCCGAATTCACCCTGCTCCACTGGGCACAACTCGATGAGCCGGGCAACAGTGAAACCGCCCGACTGGACTACGATCCACGCCTACGTCCCTGGTTCAAGGAAGCGCGCCAGACACTCGCCCAACGTCCCGAACAGTCTCCCGACCAGCCTCGCGATCAGCACGACACCTTTTCCTGGACCCCGCCCTATCGCTTCGACTCCCTGAACAAGCCGGGCATTACAGTCTCCAGCGCTTGGTACGTTGGGGAGGCGCTACGGGTGCTGGCGCTGGATGTTACCCTGGCGCACATTCTGGAGATGATCGACCAACTCCCGCTGGAGTCTGGCAGCGGTTTCCTGTTCGACGGCCAAGGGGGGCTCTACAGTGATCGGCACGCACCGAATCAATCATCCGGCGTGCAGCCGTTTTACTCGGCCGAAACCCAACAGGGGGGACCGCTGCACTTCAACGCCATCGCCGCTTGGCGTGCCGCCGGACGCCCGGATGATCGTCTGGTGCGCTTCAGCAGCGGCGGACGTGACTGGTGGGGCGGCTTTCTGCCACTAACCGGCGATGCCGAAGACGCCTGGGTCGGGGTGGCACTGCCAACCTCGGCCACCCTTGGCATTCTGCAAAGCCGCTGGTTTCTGCTCGCACTAACCGCGCTGGGCATCCTCACTCTGGGCATCGGCCTGGCCGCGCTGTTGGTGCGGAAATACAGTCATCAATTGCGCGAGCTGCCCAAGCGCAGCCTGGATACGCGCCACCCGGAGGCCGATATCCAAGCCCTGATCAGCCGGGGCGAAAGCACGCATCTGGAATTCAAATCCACCCTGCGGATGAATCTGCACACCGGCAAGGCCGGCAAGGAAATCGAATTGGCCTGGCTCAAGGGGGTAGTCGCCTTTTTAAATACTGAGGGCGGTATTTTGCTGATCGGCGTCGCCGATGACGGCGAGGTTCTGGGTCTGGATGCCGACGGCTTTGCCAATGACGACAAATTCCAGCTGCACTTCAAGAATCTGATCAACAGCCACCTGGGCGCTGAATATTCCCGCTTTTTACAGCTCGAAATTTATCGCATCGAGGACAAAAGCATCGCTGTGGTGGAATGCGAGCCGGCGGAGGCACCAAGCTTCCTGCGCCACAAGGGCACGGAATCCTTTTTAATCCGCAACGGTCCGTCGAATATTGAACTGCCGATCAGCAAGGCACTGACCTATATCGCCGCGCGCTTTTAAGTCCCTGCAGGCAGCACGGCACGCTGGGCCTGCTTAATAGCCTTGAGGCGCGCCTGGCGCACGCCTTCGCGAATGCGTGCCGGGTTGCTGACGCGAGCGATAGCTCCGCTGTCCACGGAGACACAGGCTTGGGCTAGGTACTGCCAGATCGCCCGCTGCGGGTAGTCGCGCTCCGCAAAGCCCTGGCGTCCACGAAAATCCGCCTCGCAGGCGATCAGCAGTTGCTCGAAGCGCTGCGGACGGCGCAACAGATCGGCACCTTCAAAAACACCCAAGATGGTGCTGGCGCGCAGCTCATCGACCTTATGCACCTTGCCATGATACCGAGCCACCAAGCGGGCGAGTTCCGCGAAACGCTTGGGCACCGGCAGCCGCGTACACAGGTCAGCGATCAGCTCGACACCACGGTCTTCGTGGCCGTGGTGACTGGGCAGCACCTCCATCGGGGTATTACCCTTGCCCAGATCGTGACACAGGGCCGCGAAGCACACCTCGGGCTCTCCGGACAGCCGGGCGGCCTGATCGAGCACCAGCATCACATGCACGCCAGTGTCGATCTCCGGGTGCCATTGCGCCGGCTGCGGTACCCCCCACAGACGCTCAAGCTCCGGCAGCAGCACTTGCAGAGCGCCACAGGCACGCAAGGTTTCAAAAAATCGTGATGGGCGGGCCTCGCCCAGGGCACGGCTCAGTTCTTGCCACACGCGATCCGGCACCAGAGCATCGACCTCCCCAGCCGCCACCATGGCACGCATCAGTTCCAGCGTCTCAGGCGCGACGCGAAATCCCAGGGCATCAAAACGCGCGGCAAAGCGCGCCAGTCGCAGAATGCGCACCGGGTCTTCAGCAAAGGCCGGGGAGACATGGCGCAGCAGACGCGCATCGAGATCAGCCAACCCGCCGAAGGGATCGACAATGTGCCCCTCGGCATCCTCAGCCAGCGCATTGATAGTCAGATCGCGGCGCGCCAGATCCTCTTCCAGCGTGACCTGCGGGTCGGCATGCACCACAAAGCCGTGATACCCTGGCGCACTTTTGCGCTCGGTGCGTGCCAGCGCATATTCCTCTTTGGTGTCCGGGTGCAGAAACACCGGGAAATCCTTGCCCACCTGAGTGAATCCCAGCGCAAGCATCTGCTCGACACTGCTGCCGACCACCACAAAGTCGCGCTCGCGCACCTTGAGCCCCAATCGCCGGTCGCGCACGGCGCCGCCGACAAGATAGGTTTGCGCCCCCGGAAGTCGCATCAGGCGCGCTCCAACACCATCATATAGTTTACCCCCATATAGGGCGTGAAGTGGAAACCGCGATTGAAGGGATTCACCCGCATGCCGGTGCGATTGAGCACACGAAACTGCGGCCCCAGCGCCCGGATGATCTCTTTGGGTTTAACCAGTTTGCGAAAATGGTGCGTGCCCTTGGGCAGCCAACGCAACACCCACTCGGCGCCAATGATGGCGATCAGCCAGGCCGCCAGGGTGCGGTTGATCGTCGCCACCACCATCACCCCACCTGGTCGCACCAGGCGCGCGCACTGGGTGAGAAATTCCGGCAACTGCTCAACATGCTCGACCACCTCCATGTTCAGCACCACGTCGAACTGCACCCGATCGGCCGCCAGCGCCTCCACCGAGGTCAGGCGATAGTCGATCTCCAGTTCGCTCCACTCGGCATGCAGTCGCGACACATGGATATTTTTCTCCGCAATATCAATTCCCTGCACGCGGGCACCCAAGCGCGCGACCGCCTCACTGAGAATGCCACCACCGCAGCCAATATCGAGGATTTTCAGGCCGGTGAAGGGTTGCTCGCTCTCGGGTGTGCGCCCTAGGGCGGCACTGACATGGCGGCGCACATAGTCAGCCCGAAACTGATTAAGCCGATGCAGAGGCCAGAAGGGTCCCTGTTCGTCCCACCAGCGATGGGCCAGGTTCTCGAAATACGCAACTTCGCGCGGGTCAATACTGGGGGCTTGCAGCGGTTGATTTTGATTCGACATAGTCATTTTAATGGCAAAGGTTAGGAGTCAATGTTTCCACTCAGTTAGTCAGTTAAGGAGAGAATTTGCTGCATCACCGACGGAGCGTCCCATTCCAACTCACCCTGGACACGAAAACGCAACTGTCCCTCGGGATCCACCACATAGGTCGTCGGCAAACCGCGCAGCGGCCAGGTCTGCGTCACCTGAGCGCCAGGATCGAGCAACAGCGGAAAACTCACCCCTACCGCGCGGGCAAACTCAGCGACCGTCGCGGCGTCTTCATCGACATTGATTGCGACGAATTGCACGCCCTGATCGCGCAAGTGCTGCCAGGCGCGCTCCATGGACGGCATCTCAGCACGACAGGGCGGACACCAGGTGGCCCAAAAATTGACCACCACCACTTTGCCACGCAGATCCTCCAGCACCACGCGAGTCTCAGCAGGCGTTTGCAGATCGAACCCCGGCGCCGGCGCCACACTTGGCATGGGATCAAGCCGCTCATCCTCAGCCAGCACCGCTGTCGCCACACCAAAGCACACCACCATTTCAAGCCCAAGCAGCCACAACGGGCAAGAAGTGCTGAACCGCTTCGATAGTTTCCAAGCCATAATCGTGAATTGCTCCAAATAACGACTGAGTCTGAGGTATTCTCACAAGAAAATGATGCCAAACAGAGCATTGTGTGGCAATTTCGGCGGAAAAATGCGCCTGCATGGCGTTGAAATGGGTTCGCGACCAGTCGCCAACCAGAGGCTCCTATGCATGCACTGAAGATTCTACACCGCCTGGACGTGGAACCGACTTGCGCTACCGCATCGAACAGGCTGATCGTCTACCAGATAACCGCCATGCTGGACGCCATAGCTGTTATCGCGGCAATACTTGAACGAAAGCGCTTCCGAGCAGTTACCGAGGCCAAAGCTCAAATTCGCGTTCCTTCGCGCTCCAGCCGCCGCATCCCATTCTTCAAATAACGATCCACACAGGTACTCATGATGGCGGCGGAATTCAGTAGCAGGCCCATGCGGATCCTGGTGGCGCCCGATTCCTTTAAAGGAAGCATGAGCGCGACTGTCTTTTGTGATATCGCCCGGCAAGTGTTCAGCCGCTGCCTGTCCGGTTGCGAAGTGCCTGGTTGCGAGATGCTGGGTCTACCGATGGCAGATGGTGGCGAGGGGACCGCCGAGGCGCTGGTGAGAGGCACCGGCGGCGAACTACGTGCGCTCACTGTGACTGGCCCCATGAGAACCCCGGTCGCAGCCAGTTATGGTCTGCTCGGCGACGGTCGGACTGCGGTGGTGGAGATGGCGCAGGCTTCGGGACTGCCGTTGGTGCCGTCGCAGCAGCGTGACCCGCTACAAGCGACTTCCTATGGCACCGGCGAACTGATCGTCGAGGCGCTGCGCCAGGGCGCCGGGCACATCATCCTGGCACTGGGCGGATCGGCAACCAATGATGGCGGCATGGGAGCGCTACAGGCGTTGGGTGTGCGCTTCCTGGATCACACCGGCGCTCCGGTGGCGCCAATCGCCGAGGCGCTGATGCAGATCCGGTCGGTGGTTGTTGACGATCTTCAGGCCAGACTGGGCTCAACCCGTTTGACTATCGCGTCGGACGTGACCAACCCCCTGCTTGGTAAGCGCGGCGCAACCGCAGTCTATGGCCCGCAGAAAGGGGCTGACGCCAGGACCCGACGACACTTGGAACAGGGTTTGGCGCATTTTGCCGATCTCACTGACCAGACGACCAGCACCGATTATCGTGACCAGCCTGGCTCGGGAGCGGCTGGCGGCATGGGATACGGGTTCTTGAGTTATCTTGGCGCCACGCTGCGCAGTGGTTTTGCTGTCGTTGCTGAAACCTACGGCTTGGAGCAGCGGCTGCAAGAAAACCATTGGGATCTGCTGATCACTGGCGAGGGGCAGGTTGATGTCCAAAGCGTGCAGGGCAAGCTGGTCGGACGCTTGGCCGCGCTGGGGCAGGCACACCAGATCCCCGTTCTGGTCTTAACCGGCTCAATCCGTGGTGACCTGGATGAGCTATACCGCTGTGGCGTGACCAGCGTGTCCAGTATCGTTGAAGGACCCATGTCGCTGAAGCAGGCGATGGAACAAGCCCCACTGCTGTTGCGGCGGCGCCTGACCGACCTGTGCCGATTGTGGAGAATTAGGCGCTTAAGCGATCCCGTCAGCCGGGCTATGTAGCGCCCGTCGCGGCTTGCTGTGCTGTGAAGATTAGGTGGGTAGCATGGGGCAGAGGCCGAAGCATCCAACCCACGACCCACTCACCCAAATCTCTATAGGCGTTTGCGAATGGTCTCGATGGAATCTGGTAATCCCAGGTTCTCTTTCACCAATCCGGCCAACTCGCGTTTGCTGGCTTTTCTCGTTCGTGTCGCTTGAATTTTTTCGCCTTCAACCCGCCATCGTTCCTTTTCGGTGGCGCGCTCCTCGGATTTTTCTCGATTCCGATGGGTGAACTTCTTGCGTTTCTTGTGCTCCGCACGCTCAAGGGATAAATCCGACGCGATACCGGGCTCGATCTCTGCGACCGTGGTCTCGGAAAGGTGTGAACATTGACGCTCGGCAAGGTCTTGCATGGCCTGAGGCCAGTGGACTCTCGGCCAATAGTAGCTGTTCAATCCAAGATGCCGACAGGTCTCAGCGTAGTTGTCTTCGTTGACCCATAAATCACCGAGCGGCACGCGATTATGTTTAGAAACAAGAACAATCTTTCGCTGCCAAATCGCTGCCTCGCGTAAGATATCGTCGATGGTTTGGTTGTGAAGCAAGTCCCGGCGGGCGTCAAGGAGCGCTCGGTACTCCTGTTCTGCTGCAAGCAGCGCGGGAGCAAGATCTTCGCGTGAAACGGGTTGAGTGTTGTGGTCAAAAGGCGTTAAGCCATGGTCGAGAAGCAACGTCAAAGTATCGAACGGCGCGTCTGTCTCCAAGGTTATCTTCAACATGCAGAAAAACCAGATAAACTGAATCGAACGCAGTTGTTCACGTATCCGAGCCGTTTCGAGTGTTGTGGTCACGGCATCAGCCCTCGACAAAGATAGCCGCATTCATCTGTTCCACCACATCGCGAGATAGGATGCGGTGGAGTGGCGCAGATCAATCGGGGCGCCTTTCATGCAGGACAATCTGCTTGGCTTGCAGACCGACATCCTTCCAGGTCACCCCCATCCAGTCGCCTCAGCAATCAAGGCCGGGGTGCAATCTGCTAGGGCATGGCACCCAAGCTCAGCTTTCCACCAGGCAAGCTGCTGGCACTAGGAACCTTGCGTCTTGACCTTCTTGGTGGGCAGAACATCACGCATGTAGCGATCCACCAGATCAGCCAGGGTATGGCGTTTGGTCTTGGCGGCCTTGAAGTGGTGGCGACCGCGCTTAATATCGGTTTTGGTCTCTTTTGCCCACTGGCGAGCATCGGTCAGTCAAGCTTATTGTGGCTGAGTGCGCCACAGGCACAGAAAAGGGCTTAGCTTTGCGGCTAAGCCCTTGTTTTATTTGGTGCGCCCTGTGCGACTCGAACGCACGACCACCTGATTAAAAGTCAGATGCTCTACCAACTGAGCTAAGGGCGCATTGGATACTGAGCGGCTTAGTATAGCGGATTCAGAGATGGTGCGCAAAATCTGGTTTTGCACGGCTGATACGGCTGGCACAACTGATACGACGGTTCGAGGCGATGGCCGTCAGTTGTTGTGGCGCGGTGGCTTTTTTCTGCGGGAGGGACTTGATTGATGCGATTGTGAGTACAATCGCTGGAGTTTGGGAATCTTGTCTAATCCATGCGGGGTGAGAATATGATGAAGACCGCTGAAGTGCTGGAAGCTTTCGAGTTGCTGGAGAACTGGGAGGCGCGTTATGAGTTTATCGATGACTTGGGTCGGGGGGAGCTGCTACCGCTGGCTGAGCGTGAGCGGACTGAAGCGAATCTAGTGCAGGGTTGTAACACGCGCACTTGGCTGACCGGGAGCCTGGTCGGGGATGATCCGGCGGTGATTGAGTTCCGTGCTGAGGCTGAGACGCCCCTGGTGCGAGGTCTGGTGGCCTTACTGCTGGTGCCCTTTCAGCGCCAGCCGCCGCATGCGGTGTTGGCGACTGATCCCTCGGAATATATCAACGGACTCGGGCTCAAGGAGCATCTGAGCGGCAATCGTCAGGCGGGTATGGAGCATTTTATTGAGCGCGTGTATACGATTGCGCGCGGTCTAGGAGGTGCATGAGCGATGTCAATGCCAAGAGATGCTAGCCATGCGCATTGTTGAAGTCATTGCACCGGCACGCCATGCGAAAGAGCTGATGGCAATGGCGCGCTTTTATGGTGCGGAAGATTGCTGGTGGGGGGCACTCAGTCCTGATGACCGTCAGGCGTTGCGCATGCTGGTGCCAGATCGCGCCCGCCAGCAATTGCTCGATGGGCTGCAAAGCCTGCTTGACAAGGAAGAGGGCGGGCGCATTGTGATTCAAACCGTGAATGCGACCCTGCCACGTGCCGAGGCCGGAGATGAAGAGTCAGCCGAAAATAAGCGCAATTCAGTGGCCCAGACTCGCGAGGAATTGTATACGGAAATAGCCAAGGGCGCGCAACTTGATCGGAACTTTTTGCTGTTGGTCGTGCTCTCGACCGTGGTCGCGTCCATTGGTCTGGCGGAGGATAATGTCGCCGTGGTGGTGGGGGCCATGGTGATTGCGCCCTTGCTGGGGCCGAATATCGCGTTTGCCTTTGCCACCTCCCTGGGGGACCGGCGTCTGTCGGTGCAGGCGCTCGCCGCCGGTGGGGCCGGGCTGGGTCTGGCGTTGTTGCTGGCCTTACTGATTGGCCTGATCTGGCCCATTAACCTGGACAGTCATGAAATCATGACCCGCACTGAGGTCGGACTGGACAGTGTGGCCCTAGCGCTGGCCTCCGGGACTGCGGCCGTGCTGTCGCTGACCACCGGACTCTCCTCGGCCCTGGTGGGGGTGATGGTGGCGGTGGCCTTGCTGCCGCCGGTTGCGGTCATGGGCTTGCAGTTGGGCCACGGTCGTTGGGAGCTGGCGCTGGGGGCCGGGCTGCTGTTGGCAGTCAATATTGTATGCGTGCTGCTGTCCGCCAAGGTGGTGTTTCTGATCAAGGGCGTGCACCCGCGCGGCTGGATTGAAACACGCAAAGCCAAGTATTCGATGTCGTTTTATATTGCGCTCTGGGCGATTCTGTTGGCGATCCTGATTAGCGCCATGTTGCTGCGCAGCTCGCTGAGCACCTTGGTGGAGAATGCGGTCCTGTAACGCGGAACCTGTAAACAGAAAAATAGAATGAGTGTCTCGGGCACAAATCAGGCGCGCTCAATCGGGAAAGCGAGCACCTGATCAATACGCTCGGCACCGCAGGCCAGCATCAGCAGGCGGTCAAGGCCCAGCGCCACGCCAGCGCTCTCGGGCAGACCGGCCTCAAGTGCAGCGAGGAACTGCTCGTCCTGCGCCACCGGCGCAAGCCCTGAGGCGGCACGCACCGCTTGATCCTCGGCGAACCGCTGCCGCTGTTGCGCCGCATCGGTCAATTCCTGAAAACCATTGGCCAGCTCGATGCCTTGCCAATAGAGTTCAAAGCGCTGAGCATGGGGCGGATCATCCTCGCTCAGTCGCGCCAGGGCGGCTTGGCTGGGTGGATAGTCCTGCACAAAGCTCAGGCCGTGTTGGCCCAGCTGTGGTTCCAGGCAATGGGTCAGCAGGAAATCGAGCCAGGCATCGGTATCCAGCTTGAGTCCAGCGCCCAGGCCGCGCGCCTGCGCCACGGCCTGCAACTCGCGTGGCGAACAATGCCAGGGATCGATGTCCAGTCCGCATTGGAACAGCTCCCGATAGCGGATGAATTCCACTGGCAGTTCCAGCGGGGGCTTCGGCGGTAACTCCAGTCGATGCAGCAGATCGTGCACCAGATCGGCGACCTCCTGCATCAGCGCGCTCAGAGTCCAGCCCGGCCGGTACCATTCCAGCAGCGTAAACTCCGGATGATGCAGGCGCCCACGCTCGCCATCCCGAAACACCCGGCAGATTTGATAGATCGGCCCAAGACCAGACGCCAGCAGGCGTTTCATGGGCAGTTCCGGCGAGGTGTGCAGCCAGTAGCCCAGCCCCGCCACACGCATGGAGGCCAGCGCTGGGTCGGTGGTAGCTGCTTGTGACAGCATGGGGGTTTCCACCTCCAGCACCTCACGCGCGGCAAAGAAGGCGCGAATCCCGGCCAACATCTGCGCCCGCGCCCGCAACACTGGCTGCGCGGCGCTCGGACGCCAGGCATTCAGGTCCACCTGAGCCGGCTGGGGTACCCGCTTATTCGTCTCGGGCGCGGGACACATAGGCGCCGGTGCGGGTATCGACCTTAATCATCTCCCCTATTTGCACAAACAGCGGCACATTCACCACGGCGCCGGTTTCCAGCGTGGCCGGCTTGCCACCGCCACCCGAGGTATCCCCCTTCAGTCCCGGGTCGGTTTCGGTGATCTCCAGCACAACGAAGTTGGGTGGCTCGACGCTCAGGGGCACACCGTTCCAGAGCGTGACCGAGCACATATCCTGCTCCTTGATCCATTTCACCGCCTCGCCCACGGCAGCTTCATCGGCGGCGAGTTGCTCGAAGGTCTCCGGGTGCATGAAATGCCAGACTTCGCCATCATTGTAGAGATACTGCAACTCGGTATCATGCACGTCAGCCGCTTCGACGGAATCACCGGACTTGAAGGTCCGCTCCACGACGCGCCCGGTTTTGAGGTTTTTAATCTTTACCCGGTTGAAGGCCTGCCCCTTGCCGGGTTTGACGAATTCGTTCTCGACGATATTGTATGGATCGCCGTCGAGCATGATCTTCAACCCGCCTTTGAATTCATTGGTTTTGTAGCTTGCCATGGAAACTCCTAAGCACTGGCGCCGACTCCCGGCCCCGAGGACTTACTCCACCAGCGGCTGTTCGCTGCTGGTGGCCTCGGGAGGAATCTGGGCGCGTTTGATTCGCGATGTTTAAGGTCTGCGCCCAATGGTAGCGCGAAGCCGGCGCCAATGGCAGACGCAACCGCCATCAGGCACCTGGCAAACCGAGTTGCGTGCGAGCCACCGCGACCTGCCGAGCCTGTGCCAGGCACTTGATCTGGACCCGGCGCTGGCTGCACGCGGGCGCCAAGCGGCGGACGCTTATGCGCTGTGCGCACCGCACGCCTGGCTGGAGCTGATCGAGCCGGGCAACCCGGAAGATCCCCTGTTGCGTCAGATTCTGCCTACCGCTGAGGAAACCCGGACGCACCCTGATTTTGGCCTCGATCCAGTCGGGGATCAGAGCGCCCGGCAGAGCCCCAACCTGCTGTGCAAATATGCAGGACGCGCGCTCTTGCTGGTGACCAGCGCCTGTGCCATCCACTGCCGCTATTGCTTTCGGCGCCATTTTCCCTTTGCCGCCAGTCTGAACCACCGCGCCCTGGCCAAACGCGCCCTGGCCGCCATCGCCGCCCGCCCAGACATTCATGAAGTTATCCTGAGTGGCGGCGATCCTTTGCTGTTGAATGACCACAGCCTGCACGACCTGCTGCAGGGACTTGAGGCCATTGATCACGTCCAGCGCATCCGCCTGCACAGTCGCCTGCCGATTGCCCTACCCAGTCGCATTGATGAAAATCTGTGTCATCTGCTTGGGCACGGTCGGCGGTCCCGGGTACTACCCCTGGTGCTAGTGGTGCAATGCAATCATCCGCGTGAGCTGGGCGAGGCCACCAGCGCGGCCCTAACCCGCTTAGGTCGCGCTGGCGTTCGATTACTAAACCAAAGCGTGTTACTACGCGGTGTCAATGACAGTCCCGAGATTCTGCATGCCCTGAGCGAACAACTGTTTGCCCTCGGTGTGATGCCCTACTATTTGCACCAGCTGGATCGCGTCGCTGGCAGCGCGCACTTTGAAGTCCCGCTTGGCGACTGTGCTACCTTAAGTGAGCAGCTGCGCGCACAACTGCCGGGTTATCTGCTGCCACGGATGGTCAGTGAAACCATTGGTGCGAACAGCAAAACCCCTCTTGAGCACACGTTGATGACCGGCGCGAAAGACACTCGCGAAGAATGGGGTGCGGGTATAACATGACCGCTGACATTCAAACCCCTGCGGTGCCCGCGTCCGCTTTGCTGGTCGCGCCACACTCAGCGCCCTATTTACAGATGGCACAGGTTGGGAGATGGCCAGTCCGCCAAAACACCTTCAACTCCTGATTCTCGCGGCTGCCGCTGCGGAAGCCGAGGCCATGCTGGCGGTACTCAAGCGCGCCCAGCTGCCGGTGCGTGGCGCATTTTCCCACAACCCCAAGAGCCTGATTCGGGCCAACCAAAGTGATCTGATCCTCGCCTGCATGGGGCCGACAATCTCCGCAACAGAGGTTGTCGCCGCCTATGCGGAAATCGACCAGCGCATTCCGCTGATCGTCATTGCACCACCTGGCGAGCAAGACGCTGCCGCTCTGCAACTGCTGCACGCTGGCGCCCATGGCCTGCTCACCCCCGCCGATGAGGGGGGGCTGATCCGGGCCGTGAAGCGCGAATGGAAAATCTGGAACACCGCCTATCAGGCCAAGCTGCTTAAAGAGCGTCTGAGGCGCAGCGAACGGCATCTGCAAGCGCTGCTGAAAGCCGGGGCCGAGGCGCGGCCACCAGGCCAAGGGGGCGCAACTGAGCGTCAGGCCTTTGACCCGCAAGAAGCCTATCGTTCACTGCTCGGAGCGCCAGACAACACCGGTTCCTCCCACGGCGGCCTGATGGATTTGCTGCCTGCCGAGTATCGCGAGTCGCTCGAACCGCTGCTTGCAGGGCAGCCCAAGGATCAGCCCGATGCGCAATCAGGTACACAATCGGGTGCGCAATCAGATGCTCAAGAGGCTCAATCCGATGAACCATCTAACGATCGCAGCGATGCGCCGGTGGGCCAGGCGTCCAAGTCAGCTCCGCAATCTGACCTGCCTGCGGAACCCGACCTGCGGTTAAAACCCAGTGGCGCGACATCGCCCCCGATGCCGGCGGCTCCTCCACCAAGCGACGACCTGACGCACGAGCCCTTGGAGCTACAGCCGGCGTCGCAGCCAGCCGCGCCGCCCAGCCCGGATGGCGAACTCCCGCCGCTCACGCTCGCAACCAGCGAAGAGCCTTTGCCGGATCTGGACGAGCAACCCCAGGTATTGTCCGGACGCGAACTCAGCGACGACGAGCTGATCGCGCAGATCGAGCGCGCGCTCAAGACCGATGGCTTCAAGCTCGCTTATCAGCCATTGGTCAGTCTGCGTGGCGACAGCCAGGAACGCTACAGCGTGCTGCTGCGGCTGCTGGATGACAATCGCAGCTTTCGCGCAGCAGACGACCTGCTGGAACCCGCTGCACGCTCAGGCAAGCTGCCCGAGGTTGATCGCTGGGTGATTCAACAGGCGATGCGCGAGCTCAGCGAACGGCGCCGGCTCGGGCATCGCGCGCATTTTCTACTCAGCCTGTCTGCGGCGCTGTTGCAAGACCAGGAGCTGCTGATCTGGATCTGCGACCAGCTGCGCCAGCACAGCATCCGCGGCAACTGGCTCAGCTTTCAAATTCAGGAAAATGATGCCCGCAACCTGGGCGATACCGCCTTTCAGCTGGCCTCGGGACTGCGACAAGTCAAAAGCCAACTGGTCATCGGTAACTTCGGTTCCAACACCGACTCGGAGCTCATGCTCAACGACTTCCCGCTCGATTTTGTGCGCCTCGCGCCATCTCTGACCCAAAACCTTGACAGCGATGACCTTAAGCAGGGCCACCTCAAGCATCTCATTGATGTCGCACAACAGCACCACATTAAAACCCTGGTCGGCCATATTGAAGATGAACACACGCTTGCCAAGGTCTGGAGTGCTGGCGCGGATTATGTGCAGGGCAAGTTACTGGGCCGTCCCTCATCAATCTTTGAATTGAACGACTGAAAACACTGTCCTGCACTGCACTGTCTGGTCCGACCGGCCGGCTACGGCCAGTTCTCCGCAACTCCGCAAGCACAGAGGGCTGCGCAGCTAGGGCAAAAGGGTGTTGTTGGCCGCACCCAGCGGCACATGCCCGGTTGCCACCAGGGAGCTGGCATCCTGGCAGTGGACTTCCTGATCGTCGAAGAAAATATCCGCGTCGAAAGCCTTCAGGAAACGCCCTTTGCTCAGACCGCTGAGGAACAGGGCCTCATCGATGCGGATCTCCCAAGCCCGCAGCGTGCGAATCACCCGCTCATGCGAGGGGGCGCCGCGTGCGGTAATCAAGGCCGTGCGCAAGGGCGACTCCGCCGCCGGAAAAATGGTTTGAATGCGCTGCAACGCCAGTAAAAACCCCTTAAAGGGCCCATCGGATAAGGGCTCGCGTGCGGCCGCCACCTCATTGGCGTTGAAGGCATCAAGCCCATCGCGGCGAAAAATCCGCTCCGACTCGTCCGAGAAGAGCACGGCATCGCCATCGAACGCAATGCGCAACTGATCGTCGCTGCGGGCCGCCGCAAAGGGTGGATTGGCCCAGATGGTCGCTGCCGCGCAACCAGCCAGCAACGCCTGGCGCACATCGCTGGGGTCGGCTGACAAAAACAGATGGGCCCCAAAGGCCGCCACATAGCGATAAGGGCTGGCACCGCTGGTAAAGGCCGCGCGGGCAATCTCAAGCCCATAGTGGTGGATAGAGTTGAAGACCCGCAGCCCGGTGTCAGTGCTGTTGCGTGACAGCAGGATGACATCCACCTGGCCGCGCTCGCCAAGGCGATCATTCAGTGCCAGCAGTTTTTTTACCAGGGAAAAAGCCACGCCCGGTTCAAGCACATCGCTTTCGTGCGCGACCTGATACTCGCGATAGGCGGCGACTCCCTGGTCTTCAAACACCCGATGGGATTCAGCCAGATCAAAGAGCGCCCGCGACGAAATAGCAACGACCAGGCGTATCGGGCGTGGTGTCTCCGGCGCGCTGTCAGCCGAGTCGCCGGCCATGACTGCGGGACTGCCGCTCATGGAAGCGGCCGGTTACCAGGGCATCATGCCATTCATAAAGTTCATTGGCCGGCTGATGCTACGGTTCATCACCCCGAGGTCATCGCGCATGACGGCGGTAGTAAAGGTCATGGAGCGCACCGACGCTTGCATGCTGTCAAGATTCTTCAGCATGGGTTCGAGGGTTTGTGTGTGGCCTTCCATCAATTCCACTGAGTTGGCCATATTGCGCACGTTATTGCTAATTAGCACCATATTATCCGACACTGACTGCATATTGCTGGCCAGTACCGTCATGTTGGAATCAACGCTAATGGCAAGATAGTGCACGTCCTTGGCCAAACTAAACACCAGATAAAAGCCATAGGCCGCCAGAATAATAAAGGCAAACAGCGAGGGGTAAACAATCAGCTCCCAACGTCTTGCGCTGGTCTCAAAGGCCTGCGACAAGCGGTCAACTGCAAAGGCATTGTCACGAGCTGCCGAGGAACTGTCGTTGGTGGCAACGTCTTTGTCCTCTTGCGCCGATGAATCCTCAGCGGATGCCGGCGACTGCGATGCGTTCTGTTCGTGCGGATATGCCATGTTATTACTACCTTTCCTGTGTCACCGTTTGGCTGTGCATTCCGTCCGGTGCCCGACTCCTGACTGATCGGGTGGGACAACATTGAGCCTTAGCACCGCGTTAGCGAAGCAAATGAGGATAAAGCGTAGCCGCCAGGGCGTTAAATTCCTGCGCTGCCTTGCCCCGTGGTTCCAGCTCAAACACCGCCAGCCCCTCGCTGAAGGAGCGCCGAAACACCGTGCGCTGAGACAGGCGGCCGCGCATAAAAGTCAGCCCTTTCAAGGAGATCAGGGCCGCAGCGGCCTCGTCCGTCTCACGTACCCCATGATGAGTGTCGCCGCGATTGATGAAGCCGAGCACTTCCGGTCCCGGTCCCACACGTTCCACGGACTCCACCAGCTGCAAAAAGCGCTGCGTTGACCAAATATCCGCTTGTGAGGGCGGCACCGGCACCAACACCCGCTCGCATAATGACAGCGCCTGGCGCACGGCCGCCATGTCCGAAGTGCCGATGTCGATCAGGGTTTCCGCAGCCTCGTCCTCAGCCAGCGCCGCTTCATTGAGCCTGGCGCCATCCTGAATGCTCAGCGTGGGCTTGAAGCCTTCCTCAATGCGAACCTGGTTGACATCAGTCAGGGTGGCCTGGGGGTCGGCATCAATCAGCTGAACTTTAACCTTGGCCAAAGCGAGCCAGACGCCGAGGTTAAAGGTCAGGGTGCTTTTGCCCGATCCGCCTTTTAAGGACCCTACAACAGTGATCACGACATTCTCCTTGCAAACCTCCTAGGCCTAGGGATCGAGCGGACGAAAACGATACTGGGTACCGTCCGCCGTCCCGGGTTGCCGTGCCTTGAGTCGGTCATCCTCGCGAAACCGATAGTTGCCCAAGTCATCACCCTGTAGCTCCGGATCCGTCCAGGTGGGCGTCGGAGCGGCCCTGGCGTCCTGGCCCCGGAAGCGGTAAACCGCTGCCGGGTCGAGCGGATACCCGTCCGATCCCTGGTATTCATCCGGTCTCCAAGTATCGGGTATCCTACGCTGTTCGCTGGATGTCGGCCATGGGGCCTGGTAGTAGCGGTCAGCCTGAGCTGACTCAGAGGAGTACCAGTCAGTGGTGTCCTGGCGAGGATAGGCCGGTGCCTGGGCTTCATAAGGGGCGATCTCGCCGGCACGATAGGATCCCGGATCGACGTACTTCGGGTTGTTTGAATAGGGATCCCAGGCTTGGGCTATCGGCACGGCTGCTCCCAGGACGCCGGCACAGACCAACAGCCCCCGCAGCGTTGCTCCCCGCCAGCCCGGCGGATGACAATCGCGCGCCCTCATGAGTCGCTGCCACTTCCCTGGTCATCGTCCGTCTTCAGGCGAATGCCGCGCCGGGTGGTTTTTTTGCGCGTACTGCTGGCGGCTGACTTCTTGGCCGGAGCCTTGGTCGCATGCTCATCTGCAGTGGATGCAGACTCCCCGGCACTGGAGGCCGACGCCTTGGGCTTAGGCTTGGTTTTGCGTGTCGTGCTGCTAGCGCGGGTGGTTTTTTTGGTCGTCGCCTTGCCGGTGGCAGCGCGACTGCTTGAGCTTTTGCGCGCTGGCGCTGCTGCTTCTGAAGTGTCACTGGCAGCGGCGGTGGGCTCAATACCCTCATTGGGCTCAGCGGCATCAACATCGGCATCAGCGGTGGCACCGCTCGCCGCGCTTCGCGCCTCCGACTCCGCTTCCGCCCGAACTCTGAGGGCATTGCGACTAGGCTTGGTTTCTGCCGGTGGTGGTGTCGGTTTCTCAGGCGCAGCACTTGCACCAGGCTTGTTTTTCTGCACGGCGCTGTAGAGCAGCAGCGCCAACCCGCGCAAGGCATAGCCGATCATCAGCAGACCTTCACCGAGATACTTCAGGCGCGAGCGCTTCGCGGGCGCAGCGCCGGTGCCGGCAGTGACTTGTGAAGACGGTGCCGCATCCAGCATGTCCCGAGCACAGGGGATCTCAACTCCAGGCGGTGCGGAGGCCATTGCCACTTCGCAGATGTCCTTGCTCGCCGCCACGCAGCCCAGCGGAATCACAATCAGCGTCAGAATGGTCGAGACCAGCACGCCTGAGGCCAGGGAGATCGCCATCCCCTGAAAGATCGGGTCGGAGAAAATCACACTGGAGCCCGCCACCAGCGCCAGGGCAGTGATCACAATGGGTCGGGTTCGCGTGGTGCAGGCGCGCAACACCGCCTCAACCACAGGCACACCGTTTTGCACCTGACTGACGGAGAAGTCCACCAGCAGTATGGAGTTGCGCACAATGATGCCAGCCAGGGCAATCCAGCCGATCATGGACGTGGCGGTGAATTCGCCGCCAAAGCCGAGCTGAAAAGCGAGAAAATGCGCCGGAATAATGCCCAGCAGGGTGAGTGGAATCGGCGCCATGATGATCAGCGGAATGCGGAAGTTGCCAAACTCCCACACCACCAGAATGTAGATCAGCACCAGCGCGACCCCGAAGGCCGCCCCCATATCGCGGAAGGTCTCGTAGGTGACGGTCCATTCACCGGCCCATTCCCAATTCGATGTCTGATCGCTGGGCGGCGGCCCCAGCCAGTAGCCCTTGGGCTTCACACCGTCAGGGGCACGATAGTTTTTCGCCTCCAGTTCATCGCCGATTTGCAGCATGGCATAAACGGGTGCAGCCAGGGTGCCACCGACATCGGCGACCACATATTCCACCCCGCGCAAATCCTTGCGGTAGATGATGGCTTCTTCCGGCACCCGCTCAAACCGGCCCAGTTCGCGCAGCGGCACGGTGAAACCGGCATCGGACTGAATCGGCAGATCGCCCAGGGTCTCAATCTGGGACCGCTCGGCCAGCGGCACCTGGATGACAATGCGCACCGGCTCATGGCCGGAGATTTGTTTCACATCGCCGAGTTCAGCGCCACCCAGAGCCATTGACAGGTTCTGATTGATGCGATCAACCGAGATTCCACGGCGCACCGCTTTTTCGGTATCAACATGGAAGCGCCAGTAATCGAAGTGGTCGCGCATGTAGCTATCGACATCGCGGGTGCTTTCCGCCTGCTCGAACAGCTCCTCCATCTCGGCAGCGAATTGCCGCCGCACCTGATCCGAGGGGCCATGAATTTCGGCCACGACGGCCTGCAGTACCGGCGGACCGGGTGGCATCTCGACCACCGCAATACGTGCCCCACGCTGCTCAGCCAGGGGTTTGAGCATCTGGCGCGCCGCTACCGCCAATTCATGACTGGAACGGTCGCGCTCGTGCTTGTTGGTCAACTGCACTTGCAGCTCGCCCTGCCAAGGGTCAGAGCGCAAATAGTAGTGGCGCACCATGCCGTTGAAATCGAACGGCCGCGCCGTGCCGGCATAGAGCTGAATCGCCGTAACCTCCGGAAGCGTGCGCAGCCGGTCGGCCATCTGGTTGGCCAGATTGGCGGTCACCGGCAGGGCCGTGCCCTCGGGCATGTCGATTACCACCGAGAACTCCGGCTTATTGTCCAGCGGCAACATCTTCACCGGCACCCAGCTGAAGTAAAAGAAGCTACAGGTGAACAGGAAGGTGCCCCAGAGGGCCAGCTTGAAGGTGGCGCGCTTGCGCTTGTTCTCAATCAACGGGATGAGAATGCGCTGATAGAGCCCTTGCAGACGCTCAGCCTCGCGATGCTCGCGCTTCTCAGCCACCCGTAAATAGCGCATCGACGGACGCAGCCAGTTGGAAATGGCCAGATAGGGCGTGAAGACAAAGGCGGCGAACAGCGAGATCAGCATGGCCACCGAACCGAGCGCCGGAATCGGCTCCATATAGGGTCCCATCATGCCGCTGACAAAGCCCATCGGCAGCAGCGCAGCGATGACGGTAAAGGTGGCCAGAATGGTTGGATTGCCGACCTCGCGCACCGCATCAATGGCGGTGGCCTCGTCGGTCTGGCCCTCTTCGAGCCAGCGGCGGTAGATATTTTCCACCACCACGATGGCATCATCGACCAGAATGCCGATAGAAAAGATGAGCGCGAACAGACTCACCCGGTCGATGGTGTAGTCGGTGATCCAGGCGACGAAAATCGTCATCAGGAGCACCACCGGGATGACCAGCATCACCACAATGGCCGGCTTGAGTGCGCGGAACGCCAGCAACACCAGGACGAAGACAAAGAAGGTCGCCACGAACAGCTTGAAAATCAGCTCGGAGACTTTCTCATCCGCCGTCTCGCCATAGTTGCGGGTGACGCTGACCTCGACATTGTAGGGAATGCGGGTGCCGCGCAGCTCTTCAACCTTCTCAATGATGGCATCGGCCACGGTGACGCCATTGGTCAGCGGCTTCTTGGCGATGGCGATAGTCACCGCCGGCTCGCCGTTGGCGACCATTCCTCCGGGTGCCGCCGGACCGCTGTAGAAGGCCACCATCTGGTCGGCATCTTCCGGTCCCTGGCGCACCCGGCCGAGGTCATGCACATAGACCGGCACTTCGTTGAAGGTGCCGACCACCAGGCGATTGATGTCCTCGGCGCTTTTCAGGAAGGAGCCGGTGGTGACGGAAAAATGCGCCCCGCTGGCCTCCACGCCGCCGGCGGTGGTCTCGGCATTGGCGGTGGTGATGGTGTTGGCCACCTGGCCGAGGCTGATCTGATAGCTTGACAGGCGCTCGGGCCAGACATCCACGGTAATCTGTTCGCGCCGCCCCCCAACAATGAAGCTGTTGCCGGTGTTCTTGACTTCCTTGAGCACTTGCAGCACATCCTGCGCCAGCAGCCGCAACTGGCCGTCATCGACATCCGGGCGCCCGTCGTTGTCGATATCCTTGGACCAAAGCGTCAGGGTCACAATGGGCACGTCGTCGATGCTCTTGGTCTTGACCATGGGCGGCATGACCCCGGGCGGGATCTTGTCCATGTTGGAGGCGATCTTGTCGTTCACCTTGACCAGCGACGGCCCCATCTGTTCGCCGACCTGGAACTCCACGGTGACAATGCCTTGACCGCGCTGAGCGGCGGAGTAGACATGCTTGACGCCGGGGATCTCGCTCATGATGCGCTCCAGCGGCTGCATGGCGAGGTTCGACACCTGCCGCGCCGAGGCGCCGGGATACTGCACCATGATATCGATCATGGGCACCGAGATCTGCGGGTCTTCCTGGCGCGGCGTGGCGATCAGTCCCAGCAGGCCCATGGCCAGCATGGCGACATAGAGCAGCGGCGACAGGGGCGAATGAATAAAGGCCCGGGCGGTCTTGCCGGCCAGGCCAAGATTCTCTGCACTCTGGGAGCCAGCCTCCTCGGGTGCGGCCGTCTGCTTTGGATCTGCGGATCCATCCCCTTGCGGGTGCATCTCATCCTGGCTCATGGGCGTCATCAAACCCTCATTAGTCGTCCATCACGGGAATCAGTGTCCGGCATCCGAGGCTTTGGACCAGCCACTGGCCACACCGGGGTCGGGATTGGCCAGAATGCGCTCACCGGCGCGCAGGCCACTGAGGATGGTCACGCCACCCTCGCTGGAGGTATCGCCGACGCGCACCAGACGTAATTGCGGGCGGCCCTGCTCATTGAGCACATAGACGCCGGGCAGGCTGCCGTTGTAACGAATGGCGGTCGCCGGCACGATGGGATTGGCGCGAGCCGGTGCGTTGAAATCCGGCACCAGCACGGTGGCATACATTCCCGGCTCCGAGGTGCCCTGCGGCAGGTCGAATTTGACCTTGATGGTGTGGCGCTGTGGATCAGCCATCGGGAAAATCTGCGCAATGCGCACCGGCAGATTGCGCGAAACCATGGCGCGCTGCCCGGCCGGGCTGCTGTTGGCACGGGTATCGAGCTCCGCACGCAGCATCATGCCCTCGCGCAGACCCGAGCGCAGCCGCGCCGGCACATCGACTTCCACCTGCAAGTATTCCATGTCAGCAAACTTCACCAGCGGCTGTCCGGGCTGCACCGTGTCGCCCACCTCAACCAGCTTGCTGACAATCACACCGTCGAAGGGCGCGACGGAACGCGCGTCACGCAATTTGGAATCGAGTGCCCGCAGCTCGGCCTGCAAGCGCATCATCTGGTGGTGGGCCTCGCGTACCTGAGTGCGGGAGGCAAACAAATCGGCCGACTGTTCGGTGTCTTTGTCACGCTCGCCCATGAAGTCTTCCATCGGGCGGGTGAACATTTGATCGAACAGGTTCGGCATGCCCATGCCGCCGGGTGAGGCGTTCGAGCGCGGCGAATACAGCTCGCGGTTGTACTGCACACCGGCATTGCGGATCTGGGCATCGGCCGAGGCCATTTGCGCAAACAAGGCCTGACGCTTGGCCTCAAGTTCGCTGGTATCGATCGAGACCAGGGTTGTGTCTTTGTCGAAGGCATCGCCTTCGATACCGGCGATGAACTTGACGCGCCCCGGCATTTGCGCGGCAAAGGTCACCTCCTTGTAGGGCACCACGGTTCCACCAACCGAGACGGTCGGAAAGCCCTCGGCCTGACGTACAATGACAGACTCGTTGGAAGCAGTGGCTTGCTGCACCAACCCTGGCAGCACTAGGGCGGCCATCACACAGAAGTGAGTGACTGCTGATCGCACAGGTTTCGCTTTGAATCCCATCCGTTTGGCACCTGAAGATTAAGCTTGAAGAATGAAACAGAACGCCGGCCAAACCGCCATGCGGCACGGCAGTATCCTGAAAACTCCTTGAGAATTCAAGCCGAGTCAACAATTTGACGATGAAAATGAAAACATCCGGCCCCCGTCGCCGCAGGTGTCGCCAGACTACCTTCACTGCGGTAAAGCGTATAGTATCGGCATTCAAGCAACCAGGCTCGCAACCCATCGTTTAACGGAACCGAAGGAGAAGCCCCCATGCCTCTGGCGGTCGGATCAGAAAGCGTACAACAGCGCATCAGCGATCTCGAAGCTCACTTGGAGCAGGAAAATCCCATTCTGCTCAACGCGGTACAAGGCTTTCGGCGGCTCGACAGCGTCGCCTACGAGATGAACCTGCTGGAGACCAACAAGTCCTTCGCCAGTCAAATTCCCTGGTGGCCGCTGATTTCGATTCTCGGCACTTTTTCGGCGGGCAAGTCCACCTTCATCAACAACTATCTGGGTCAGGATATTCAGCGCACCGGCAACCAAGCGGTTGATGATCGCTTTACCGTGATGGTCTACAGCCCAGAAGAACAAAGCCATGCACTGCCGGGCGTCTCGCTCGACTCCGACCCACGTTTCCCCTTCTACCAGATGTCGCGCGAGATTGAGCGCGTCGCCGGTGGCGAGGGCAAGCGCATTGACGCCTATCTGCAACTGAAAACCTGCCGCAGCGAACGTCTGCGCGGCAAGATTCTGATTGACTCTCCCGGCTTTGATGCCGATGCCCAGCGCACCGCCATTCTCAGCCTCACCAACCACATGATGGATTTGTCCGATCTGGTGCTGGTGTTTTTTGATGCCCGTCATCCCGAGCCGGGCGCCATGCGCGATACCCTCAAGCATCTGGTGGCCAACACCATGGCGCGCACCGATTCGAGCAAGTTTCTCTACATCCTCAACCAAATGGACAGCGCCGCGCGCGAAGACAACCCCGAGGATGTGGTGGCCGCCTGGCTGCGCGCCCTGGGCGAAGTCGGCCTGACCACCGGGCGTTTCTATACCATCTACAGCCGCGAGGCGAGTTCGCCCATTACGGATCCGGTGCGACGCAAGCGCTTTGAGGAGAAACGCGACCGCGATCTCGATGACATCTACACGCGTATGGATCAGGTCGAAATCGAACGTGCCTATCGCATCGTCTCCACCCTGCGCAAAACCGCTACAGCCTTGAATGATGAAACCATTCCGCTGCTGAGTCAGGCCGTGGCCCGTTGGCGCACCCGCACCCTGCTGGCTGATGGCCTGATTGTGGTTGGCCTGGCGTTTGTTTTTCTGTTCTGGAGCATCGGCGCCGGTCACTGGCACGGGCTGCACTACCAGCCGGGCTGGCTCAAGTTGCTGGAAGATGTCGGCATCAGCTGGGGGCTTGAAGGACTCGAAATCGGCATGATTATCCTCCTGATCCTGGCCCATTTCGGCGTGCGCAAGCTGACGGTGTTAACCCTGCTGCCCGGCATCAAGAAAAAAGCCCTTGCCGCGCGCATGCCCGGTGATCCAGTCGGCGCCTTTCTGCGCAACACCCGCGACTGGCGCCCACTGATCACCGGCAAGCCGGTGGGCTGGAACAACTGGAGTGAGGGCCGCATCGCCAAGGTGCTGCACGACTGCGAGGCCTATGTGCAAAGTCTCAACGAACGCTTTACCAATCCCAAGGGCATCAAGGACCCTGCGACAGTCCTCAAGCCGCCGGTGGATGAGTAAGGAGCCGGCGATGAGCGATGGGCGATGACGCGGAGCAAAGCAAGATGACAGATTCCCGCATGGCGGCAAGCAGCCCCCCCGCACCTCAACAGGGGCCGGTGCGGGTGCCAGAACACCCGACATGGCCGACGTTGACGCCGCCGGAGAAGTCGGAGTTGATCGCGCACATTCGCGCGCAGCTGGCGCGGCACAAGGCCGTGCTGGTTGCCCATTACTACACCGATGGCGATCTTCAGGCGTTGGCTGAGGACACGGGCGGCCTGGTGGCCGATTCGCTTGAAATGGCGCGTTTTGGCACCACAACCGAGGCGGAAACCCTGATCGTCTGCGGCGTGCGCTTCATGGGCGAGACGGCCAAGATCCTGAATCCGGAAAAGCGCGTGCTGATGCCGGATCTGGCCGCCACCTGCTCACTCGACGAGGGCTGCCCAGCGCAGGACTTCAGCGCTTTCTGTGATGCTCATCCAGAGCGTCAGGTGGTGGTTTATGCCAATACCAGCGCAGCCGTCAAGGCGCGTGCTGATTGGGTGGTGACCTCCAGCATTGCCCTGCCGGTGGTCGAGCACCTGCATGCGCAAGGCGAGAAGATCCTCTGGGCACCCGATCGGCATCTTGGGCGCTATGTGCAGCGTGTCACTGGCGCTGATGTGCTGTTGTGGGATGGCGCCTGCGTGGTGCATGAGGAGTTTAAGGGCTTTGCGCTGGAGCGCGTGCGGCGTTTGCACCCGCAGGCGGCAGTGCTAGTTCATCCGGAATCCCCGGATGAAGTGGTTGAGCAGGCCGATGTGGTCGGTTCCACCACCCAGCTCATCCGTGCCGTTGTGGACAGGCCGCAGCAGGAGTTCATTGTTGCCACCGATGCCGGCATTTTCTGGAAAATGCAGCAACTGGCACCAAACAAAAAGCTGATTCCGGCCCCAACGGCTGGCGAGGGCGCCACCTGTGAGAGCTGCGCGCATTGCCCCTGGATGGCAATGAATGCCTTGCACAATCTTGCACAGGTGTTCGAGTCGCCGGAGCGGGAAATTCATATTCCCGAGGATATCCGCGTGCGCGCGGTTATCCCCATTCAGCGCATGCTGGATTTTGCCCGCGCGCGGGGCATTGGTGGGGCAGCGCCAGCAGCAGCCACGTCGGCTTGAAATCCGCTTGAGAGCGGCCCAAAACGCAAAAAACCGGGGATTGCTCCCCGGTTTGTTATGCGGTCAGTGAGCCGCTTTAGGCCGCTTTGGCGTGCTCGGCCTCAATGAAGCCACGCGGAGCCTCTGACTCGCCCTGATCGCGACGGATCGCGATCTTGCGCGGTTTCATGGCCTCGGGCACCTCGCGTTCGAGGTCGATATGCAGCAGGCCATTTTCCAAGCGGGCATCAACCACCTTCACATAATCGGCCAGCTGGAACTTGCGCTCGAAGCTGCGATTGGCAATGCCGCGATACAGGAATTGCCGATCCTTGGTTTCCTCGCGGCGCTGGCCGGTGACGCTCAGCACATTTTCCTTGACCTCAAGGCCCAGCTCGTCCTCGCTGAAGCCGGCAACGGCTAGGCTGATGCGGTAGTTGTTCTCACTTTCCAGCTCCACATTGTAGGGCGGATAACCACCCGGCTCGCTGCGATACGCGTTTTCGAGCGACGAGGCCAGACGGTCGAAGCCAATCATGGAACGGAACAGTGGTGAGAAGTCGAGTGTGGTCATGACATATCCTCCAAATGAGCAATACGTAACAGTTGTTGCCGCAGCCCCTGTATGGCGACTGCATGTTGTAAGTTAGTCGCGTGTTGGCACTCTGTCAAGGGGAGTGCTAAAAAATTTTTTGCCGGCCCGCAGGCCCGCGACAGAACAGCCCCGCTTCTGGTACTTTTTTCAGGCTTACCCCGGGGCGTCGGGGGAGCTTTGAGCCTTGGCGCTCAAGCGGTGCAATTCAATCCTGGGGATCGATATGGCGGAAACCATCGCCTGGCTGGCAAGTGCTTTTGTTTGTGGCCTGATTGCACGGCAACTGGGTTTGCCGCCCCTAGTCGGCTATCTGGTGGCCGGTTTTGGGCTGCAAGCCACCGGAGCCGAGGCAACCGAGCTGATTGATGTCTTGTCCGCGCTGGGGGTCACCCTGTTGCTGTTCAGCATCGGACTGAAACTGCGCCTGAGCAGCTTGGTGGCTCCTCATGTGTGGGGAGTGGCAAGCGCGCACATGCTGGTGTTTATTGCCGTGACCCTGCCCATTCTGCTGGGACTGGGTGCGCTGGGACTGCCCTATGTGAGCGAGATCACCCCCGCTGGCGCCCTGCTGGTCGCCTTTGCGCTGAGCTTTTCCAGCACGGTTTTCGCAGTCAAGGTGCTGGAGGACAAGGGTGAGATGGGGGCGCTCTATGGCACCATCGCCATTGGTATTCTGGTGATTCAGGATCTGGCCGCCGTGCTCTTTTTGGCCGCATCACTGGGCAAGACGCCCTCGCTGTGGGCGCTGGCACTGCTGGCGCTGTTGCCGTTGCGGCGCGTCATGCTGTGGTTGCTGGAAGGTGCTGGACACGGGGAGTTATTGCTGTTGTTTGGTGTCACTGTGGCGCTGGGCGGTGCCCAGGTGTTTGAGCTGGTGCACGTCAAGGGCGATCTCGGCGCCCTGCTGCTCGGTGTGTTGATTGCCTCGCACCCGAAAGCCGCTGAACTGTCCAAGACGCTGCTGGGACTCAAGGATCTGTTTTTGGTGGGCTTCTTTTTAAGTATCGGGCTGAGCGCGACACCCAGCGCCGATATGCTGCCGCTGGTGCTGGTGCTGATCGCACTGCTGCTAGCCAAGGGTTTTTTATTCGAGCAATGGCTGCTGGCCTTTCGGTTGCGCGCCCGCACGGCCCTGCTCTGCGGGCTGTCACTGGCCAGCTATAGCGAGTTCGGGCTGATCGTTGCCGCCGTGGCGGCCAAATCCGGCTGGCTGTCGGCCGACTGGCTGGCCATCATCGCCATTACACTGAGCCTGTCATTGATTCTAGCCTCGACGCTGAATGCCCGTTCGCACGATCTCTATGAACTGTTCAGCGCGCGCTTGCGCCGCCAGGAGCGCCAGCAGCGCATTCCGGTCGAACGCGAGATTGATCCAGGGCGCGCCAATGCCATGATCATCGGTATGGGCCAGGTGGGCGCGGGCGCCTATGATCGCCTGGTGCAGACGGCTGATATGCGCCCGGTGGGCATTGATGCCGATCCGGATACCGTTGCCCGTCACGCCGCCGGTGGGCGCCATGTGGTGCAGGGCAGTGCGACTGATGCGGATTTCTGGCAGCGCCTGCATCTGGACGATGGCCATGTCAAGCTGGTGCTGCTAGCCATGCCGCGCGTGTCTGAGAACCAGTTTGCGGCCGAGCACCTGCGCCAGGTCGGCTATACCGGCGTCATCGGGGCCATCGCCAAGTTTCGCGATGATGAACCCGCGCTGCGCGCCGCCGGCGTTGAGCAGGTGTTTAATCTGTATGCCGAGGCCGGTGCCGGACTTGCGCAGCATGTGTGCGCCACGCGAACAGCAGTCCGCCCGGCTTCGGGAGCGACCTGAGGCAACTGATGCCGGTGGGCAGGACGGCCGGGGCAGCAGCGGGGCGCGTCAGCTGCGACGCATTTGTTCGCGCAGCAGTTCGCCGAAAGTGCCAAGGCCGCTGTCCTTGCCGGTGGCGGCGCTCGGCTCCTTGCGGGGCTGCTGAGCCGAGACTTCGCTCGCAGTCAGTGCTTCGCCCTCGTTCACCAGCGCCAGGGCGATGCGGCGCCGCTCCGGATCAACCGACAGGATGCGCACCTCCACGGCCTGGCCGTTCTCCACCACTTCCTGCGGATGCGCAATGCGGCGGCCGGCACCCAGTTCGCTGATGTGAATCAGGCCATCAAGGCCGGCGCTCAGCTCAACAAAGGCACCGAAGGATTGCAGCCGGGAGATGGTGCCCGTGATGCGGGTGCCCACCGGGAACCGGCTGACCGCATCAGCCCAGGGATCCTTGGCCAGCGCGCGAATCGACAATGCGATCTTCTCCGGGCGCTTGGGGTTGTTGGTTTGTTCAATGCGCAGCACTTGGACTTCGACTTCCTGGCCCTGGGTGAGGATCTCCTCAGGATGCTTCACATGGCCAAAGGCCAATTCGCTGATATGCACCATGCCTTCGACGCCGCCGAGATCGACAAAGGCGCCGAACTCCTTGAGCTGGGTGACGGTGCCGGTCAGCACCGCGCCCACCTCCAGCCGGGCGCGGGTTTCCTCAGCCGCTGCGGCCTGAGCTTCTTCGAGCAGGGCGCGCCGTGAGACGACCAAGTCGAGCCGCCGGCCGCCGGAGTATTTGGTGATACGAAATTCATGGCGCTGACCGACCAGGGTTGAGAGGTCGTCGATAAAGCGCAGATCAATTTGCGAAGCCGGGCAGAAGGCGCGATGGCCAGCGATCTGCACTTCCACGCCGCCCTTAATCACGCCGGTAATCTGGCCTTCAATCGGCTGGCCACTGTTGTAGGCAGCTTCGAGTTCCTCGGCCCCATGCAGGGCACGGCCATGCCGCTGGCCAAGCAGCAGAGCACCGGTGTCAGGGTCAATACTGGTCACACGCGCCTGATAGGTGTCGCCAAGCTGCACGCTGAGACTGCCGTCCCCGGCGGTGACATTGGCGATGTCCATCAGGGCTTCCATCTTGCCACCGATGGAAATAAAGACCTGATCGGCATTGATGGCGACGATCTCGCCTTGCACCTGATCGCCCACCTTGGGTTGGGAGGGGGCACGCTGGCCTGCGGGTTCGCTCTCTTCAAGCAGAGCGGCAAAACTGGTCTCTTCGGTCATGTCCGGGTTGCCTGTCGCTGGGTGGCTGTGACCGAAAACGACCGTCACAGCCGGGGAAAGGGCGAATTGTACCGGGCTGACACCAGGCTTTCCTGTCTTTCTTGTCAGCGCAGGGCTTAGCCCAGTGCCGCAGCTGGGTTGAATTCGCGTTTCCTGCTACCAATTCCGTGGCACAACCCTATTAAATGATTTGCCAGTTTATCTGTGTGACAACGGAGTGAACCCATGTCCGACCTGACCAAAGAAGCCATCGAAGCCGCCATCAAGGCCTATACCGACCCCCATTTGGAGCGGGATCTTGTCTCGACCAAATTGGTCAAGGCCATTGAAATCGAAGGGGATCAGGTGAAGGTGCGGGTAACACTCGGTTTTCCGGCTCAGGGCGCCAAGGAGGCCATGGCTGCCGAGCTGCGCGAGCGCATTGAGGCCGTTGCCGGCGTCAGCGCCGCCCAAGTGGACATCGACTGGGAGATCAAGGCCCATTCGGTGCAAAAGTCGCTCAAGCCGATTGGCACAGTGAAAAATATCATCGCAGTTGCTTCCGGCAAGGGCGGTGTCGGCAAATCAACCACGGCGGTGAACCTGGCACTGGCGCTGGCGGCCGAAGGCGCCAAGGTTGGTATCCTGGATGCGGACATCTATGGTCCCTCGCAGCCGCGCATGCTCGGTATCACTGGCAAACCGGAGTCGCAGGACGGCAACAGCCTGGAGCCCATGACCAGCCACGGCCTGCAAGCGATGTCGATTGGTTTCCTGATTGATGAGGAAACACCGATGATTTGGCGCGGTCCCATGGTGACCCAGGCACTGGAGCAACTGTTAAACGATACCAACTGGGGCGATCTGGATTATCTGGTAATTGACCTGCCGCCCGGCACTGGCGATACCCAGCTGACCCTGGCGCAGAAGGTGCCAGTCTCCGGTGCCATCATTGTCACCACGCCGCAGGACATCGCCCTGCTGGATGCACGCAAAGGACTGAAAATGTTCCAGAAAGTTGAGGTGCCGGTTCTGGGTGTGGTGGAGAATATGAGCATCCACATTTGCAGCCAGTGCGGCCATGAAGAGCATATTTTTGGCGAAGGTGGCGGCGCTTCCATGTCCGAGCAGTATGGCGTGCGCTTGCTCGGCTCCCTGCCATTGGATATTCACATTCGCGAGGAGGCTGACAGCGGCAAACCGACGGTGGTCGCGCAACCTGAGTCGCGTATCGCGGAGATCTACCGCGAGATTGCGCGCAAAACCGCTGCCAAGTTGTCCTTGCAGGCGAAGGACTACGGCGCAAAGTTCCCGCGCATTGTGATTGAAAACAACTGATCTGGAGATCTAACGAATCTAACGAATCTGGCGGGGCTGATTGAATGGCGCCATGCATTCAATATTCAATCAGCCCCAACCCTGTGGATAGCCGACACATTCAGCACCAACCCCTGTGCCAGTCCTGGCGCTGGATCACCAGCCGATCTCGCGGTGGCGGCCATCGCAAAACGGCTTATTTTCGGAAGCTCCGCAGCGACACAAGGCGACTTTTTCTCCGGACCAAGCAACACGCCCACTGCCGGCAAGAATGTCGAAGTTGCCTTTCACCAGCAGCGGCCCGTGCTCAACCGGCTTGATCTCCAGCGGTCCGCCCCGATTTTTCAGGCCCGGTCCCCGGTCACCCACCGCGCCATAGTCACGAAAGCCAGCCTCGCGATGTGAATTGTCGCAATAGGGCTTGTTTTGCGACTGACCACAGCGACATAGAGCCGCGCGATACTTCAGCCCCGACTTATCCTCCGGCGCGCCCTCAATGTGCAAGTCACCAATGGCATAGAGAGGACCGTCCGCAACGACACCGATTTGATTCACGTCCGAGGCCTGTTCCGGCGTGCCCTGCTTGTCGGTATAACTGAGCGCACCGCTGGGACAGCGTTCCACAATGTCACGCACCTCATCTACAGTGCATTCATCCGGCACACACCAGGGCGAACGCCCTTTCTTAAACAAATCGCCGCTGGCGCGGCCGCATTCGGCGACACCAATGCAGAGGCTTTTATCAAAGCGTACATCGATCTTCTCACCAGGGAAATCGACAATGGATTCATCGGTCATGAGTTGCATCTCCAACGGAAGAACGCCTGATATTCAATCAGGAATAAAGCGCCCCAGCTCAGGCACCGCCAGGGCGGCGAACCCGCGCAGTCGCCGGTCACCATCGGACCAATCCTCCCAAGGCTGAATCGCCGTGGTCAGGCGCACCAGCGCCCCATCGGTGCGATTGCGGATCAGGGCATCCCAGAACAGGAACCACTTGACCGCATATTCATTGGTCAGCACCCGGCCGCGTTGCTGGAACCAATAATAAACCAGTTGCTTATCATCGCCGCGCTGAATCTTCAGCCGATTCACCCGTAACGGCTGCCCTGCCACAAAAAGCCCATCCAGAGTAATGCGCTGCAGATCCTCGATTTTCCAGCCGCCACCGGGAATGCAGGAGCGCGGCGAATGGGCCGATTCCCCCGCGCCCTGGGAATCGTAAAAGGCCGCGTAAAAATTCACCCGCCGATCCCCGCCGCCGATGAAATCGCCGATGAAATAATCGGTCAGATCCAGGCTCTTGAGAATATTGTCCTGCAAAATCTCCGGAGTGCCTTCCCACGGGCCGACTTCTTCAGGAAACACCGTCAGCGACTCACGCTCCAGCGGTTCCACTGGACGTGCTTGCAAAAAAGGCATGGTTATTGCTGTCAGCGCCAGCAGCGCCACAGCGGCCCAGAAAGGCTTGGGCACCGAACGCTCAGGCCGCACGAAATCCGCCGGCAAGGGGTCTGGCCAATCCAACGCCAAAGCGGCGCTAAAGGATCGATCCCCTTGAAAAAGACGGCTAAAGCGCACAAACAGCCAGACTTCCGCTAACAACAGCGCCGTACAGGCCATGAAAATGATCCAGCCCTCGAAATCGTGCAAAAAGCCCTCGGCGGCACCGATACCAAAATACTCCACCAGCAGTCCGGTCACCCCGATACGGAAGCTGTTCATCGCCACCGTGATGGGCACCGTGGAGACAAAGACGATGAGGCGCTGCCACCAGGGCGCCTTGAAGAAATAGGCGATCAGAAACCCGAAACTCATCAGCGGAAACAAATAGCGCAAGCCACTGCAAGCATCCACCACCTGCAACTGATAGCTACCCAGATCGATGACATTGCCTTCGAGAAACACCGAGATCCCGAACAAGCGGATGAACCAGACGCCGATTTCCGAGGACAGGAGTTGCAGACTTAGCGAAAGCTGGTTATGCAGGAACGGTGGGAAGGGGATCATGAACACCAGGTAGATCAACGGCACCCAGATGATCCGCATCGCCCCGAATCCGGCAAAGGCCCAGACCAGCCCCGTGAGCAAAAGAATCAGCGAGACATGCACCACCAGAAAAATGGTGCTGAGCTGGCCGATCAAGAGCAGCAAAAGTGCGGCGATAACGAGCCCGAGGCCAAACCAGGCGCCAGAAAAGCGCATCTGAGCCAGCGTCGGCCATTTTTGCCAGACCAGTAGCAAGCCGACTAAAGGGATAAAGTAGCCGTGGCTGTATTCTTCGCGGGAGTTCCAGTCTCTAAGCAGATCGGCGATGCCTGGCCAGTAAAGAATTCCGATGAGTAGAAATGGAATGCCGAGCGCGACTGCCAGAGTGACGAAAAAACGCTTTTCGTTCATTCCATTAGGGAAATGCGGCATAGCAAGCGCACCTTGGTTAATTGTATCGCTCAAACAATGCATCATAGGCCGCAAGCAGCTTCGGGGCCTCAAACTCCCAAGAGAGCTTTGTCTCCACCCTCCGACGTCCGAAATCCCCCATGCGCCGCCTCAGAGACGCATCCGCCAAGAGGTCGAGAATCTTGTCACCCAGATCGCGAATATCGTTCTTTCTCGCATATAGCGAGGCATCCTGCGCGGAGCAGCGTCCTTCCGTTAGATCGTATTGAACGATTGGCTTCGCGAGCGCCATGTATTCCATGATTTTATTCATGGTTGACTTGTCGTTCATCTCGTTCGCCACATCGGGGTTGACGCAGACATCCGCCGTGTTCAGCATTTCTAGCATGCCCTGATCGGGGACGCGACCGGTGAAGGTTACATAGTCTCCAAGAGCCAGTTGTTCTGCGAGAGCCTGCATCTCGTCTAGCTCTGTGCCGCCACCGACGAGTCCGAACTGAATATCTTCACGCCCCTTTTCGTGCACGATATAATGAACGGCCTTCAGGAGATGGTCAATGCCCTCCTGCTTCCCCATCACCCCGACATAGCCAACCAAATAAGTGCGGCCCCTCTTTAGCGCTGGCACCGGAGGGAGTACCCGCATGCGATCAAGCTTCGGACCGCTGCGCACGACAAACACCTTGTTCGGGTCCATCCGACCGCGCTCAATGGCAATGCGACGGTAGGACTCGTTCGTCGCAATCGACACATCTGCCGTTCTAAAGGTCCAGCGCTCCCAGGCCAGCATCACGCGGTACAGAAAATCTCTACGGCCAAACTTCGCTAGGTACAGCTCCGGATTGATGTCGTGATGGTCGAACAAAAATCCTTTGCCGAACAGCTTGAAGAATCCACCAATAAGGAAGATATTATCCGGCGGATTACAGGCGTGAATGACATCGAAGTTTCGCGTCAGAAGAACCCGGCAGGCAAGTACGAATTCCCAGAACAAGGCAACAGCATACTCGAAGGCATAACCCACCGGTCCCGCCGCCTCCAGCGGTAAATTATGGCGGTAGATGTGAATGCCTTCGATCACTTCGTATTTTGTTTCATAGCCCTTGCCGGTCGGGCAGATGATCGAAACACTGTAGCCCGCTTGATGCAATGTGGTGGCCTCCTGCCAGACGCGGCGATCGAAAGGTGAAGGCAGGTTCTCGACGATGACCAATACACGTCGCTGGCGGGGGCTCGATCCCTTGCGCATACCCAGCCTCTGGAGCATGGCTGTCACCAGCAGATGCCGTCATAGGTGGTCGCATCGCTGCGGGCGTCGCTGCTGACCCGCACCAGATCGACGACCACCTGACCGGGCTTGAGTTGATCAAGCACGCCTTTGAACTCATCCGAGCCATTGCCAATAATCAAGACCTCACCGTGATCGACAATGTCCGAGAGTTCCCGGACCATCAGCCTCGCGATATGGGGAATCCGGTTCAAAATATAGTCGCGATTCGCGCCGACCAGACGAGCAAGATTGACATTCTTGTCGTAGACCCTGATGTCGTACCCTTTTCCTAATAAGCGCTCGATCAATTCAACGACCGGGCTCTCGCGCAAGTCGTCGGTTCCCGCCTTAAACGAAAACCCCATGATGCCAATCTTCTTCTTGCCCTTGGCGACGACCATATCGATGGCCTTTTTGATCTGGAGCTCATTGCTCGGCATGATCGCATCCAGGATTGGAACCTGGATATCCATGGCTTTCGCTTTGTAAGTCAATGCGCGCACATCTTTCGGTAGGCAGGATCCCCCGAAGGCAAACCCAGGCTTCATGTAATAGGCTGACAGATTGAGCTTGGTATCTTGACAGAAGATGTCCATGAGCTGGTGGCCATCGATTTCTAGTGCTTTACAGATGTTCCCGATCTCGTTTGCGAAACCAACCTTGAGCGCGTGCCAGACATTGTCGGTATATTTCACCATCTCTGCCGTTTCAATATCCGTCCGAATTAGCGGCGCAGGCAGACCCGCATAGAGTTTGGCCAAGATATCCCCGCTTTGGGCATCCAATTCACCGATCACCGTCTTCGGCGGATGTTGGAAATCCCACACAGCGGAGCCTTCGCGCAGAAATTCAGGATTGTGGCAGACCCCAAAGCTTTCACCAGCGCGCTTGCCGGAATATTCCTCGAGGGTTGGGATGACGATCCGCCGCATGGTACCCGGCAGAATGGTGCTGCGAATGACCACCACATGAAAGCCACCCTTCTTGCCCAGTGACTCGCCAATTTGCTCGCAGACCGTCCGGACATGCGAGAGATCCAGACTACCGTTCAGTTGGCTCGGCGTCCCGACACAGATGATCGAGAGGTCGGTCTGTTCGACGGCTGCGGCGAAATCTGTCGTCGCGCTGAGCATACCCTTGTCGACCGAGTCGCTGATCAATGTCCCGATTTCCGCCTCGATCACTGGCGTCTGACCCGCATTGATCAACTTAACTTTGGTCACCGATGGATCGACCCCGATCACACGATGCCCATCGTAGGCCAGACAGCCGGCCGAAACGGCACCAACATAACCGAGTCCAAAGATGCCGATATGCATGCATTGCTCCCTATGAGCGATTTCAGAAAGACAACCCGATTTTACGCGGGGTCCGGGATCAAAACTCCCACCTAAGACAGGTCACCAAACGACGCTCACCCTGAATCTGCGTCCGCCACACCACGCTCATGGTCGGAACCTTCACATCGAAGCGTCTGGAGATCCAGCCAAGCGGCTTGGATTCGTCACCCCGATAGAGACAGAGCGAACCATCCGAGACACTGATCGTCAGCGCATGCCCATCCATCTGCGCAATCACTCCGCCATCGCATTCCTCGACGACACAATCCTCCGCGAAATGGAAAAAGCGCTCGATCTCATGCGCGCCCCGGCACTCCAGCCGATCCGTCACGATCAACTGATCGGTCACCTTATCAAACTGGAATTCCCGAGAATGGGTTACCGGGTCCTTCAGCCGCCGATAGCCGTCATGCATCCCAACGAAACGGTCCAGCGTCTCGCCGGGAACCCACTCCACACGGGAGGCCTTGGCCTTGCGCAGCCACATGAAATTCCCGCCGATCACCGACTGATCCAGGCCATCCACCCGGACCGTGTTATGCGCTGCAGTGGACCGGAAGTAATTCCGCCAGACCGGCTTCGTATGATAGGCATAGGTCCCCGGATCGACCAGGAACTCCCGTCCGCCCAATGAGAAAGTAAAGGCCAAGGCATCCGCATGACCATGCGCCGCAATGGAGAGATAGCCCAGAGGGCCGCAGTCGATGACGCTGCGAACCTCCCGATCAGTCTCGAAATCCTTCCCCAACACCAGGTAGCCGCCCTCTGGAAAGTCGCACCGTGAAGGCGGGGCAGGTTCGATCATCGGCACTGAATCGAAAGCGCTCTGCGCATCCTCGCCCAAGAGCCAACGCGTCTTGTCATCCAAGCGTCTCGCCTTGCGCTTGAAATCCGCTCGCTTGAAGAGAATGGCGCCCGTGGCCAGCAAGGAGCGATACGGGCAAAACTCCGGTGAGGGATCGAGGGTGACGACATAGCCATCGTCCGCATCCCCGATCATCGGCACATGGCCACCGGCATCCATGATTGCCGCAAGAAAATCGAGCATGGATTCCAGTCGCGTCCAGAAGGCTGCATCAAAGGGCTTCCCCGCAGCCTCCGACGCTCTCGCTGCAATGAAGAGAAAATCCCAGACAAACTGGAGGTAGCTAATCGCCTGCTCGCGATTCACGCCGTCGGGTGCGTTCTGACGCAAGGCTTCCTCCCGCAGGACCGACCGGGCGCGCTTACCCCAGGCCCCCATCTCGTCCCAGACGGGCCAGGTCGAAGCCGCGACAGCCACGCCCGCAGCCTCCCCGATGAGATGATTGTTTGCCGAGGAATACCGCGAGTAATGTCCCTGAATGAAGTGCGCGTGCTGATAAATTGACGTCAACCAGCGGTCACGGAGTGCCCGCCCCGCCGGTCCAGCCAACAGTGGCCCGTCCGCCCCCCCTGTCAACTGCCAGACAAACGACCAGTTGATCAGCCGAATCGCCAACTCAAGCGAGCTGGTCCAGTTTGGGCCTTTAGGGTAGGGGCATTGATCGAGCCACGAGGACAGTTGCTCGCGCAACCCGTCGAGATAACGCTGATCCCGGGTCAAACTCCATGCCTGCGCCAGATGAGTCAACTGTAGGTGACGATTAGGCTCCCAAAGATACTTGATGTCACCGACCAGCGACGGATCACGATAATTCAGAGTCTTGCCGAAAACCAGCGGTGCCAGAGTGCCCGTTTTTGGATCACGGTTCCAATTCGGGGGAAAGCCCAGTGCGACGCCCCGAAGCCCAAAAACATTGCAACGTCCAGCCAACACTCTTTCCGCTGCGGTGTGGTACCCGTCAACTTTAAAAACGCACGACAATTCCGTCAGCCAAGACCGACCAAACTGCCCGTTTGACTCTCCCGGCCGCACAACTCCAACGCCGTATCGCTCCCACTGGGCCATGGCGGAGCGGAAAAAACGATAGACAATCTCCAGGGCGCTCATGGCACGCAGGCGGTTCAGTCTCCACAGCAGTCCCTTCACCGACTCCACCCAACAACAGATATTAAAATTTTTGCTCGTCTATTCACGTTTATTTCCTGCCCATGAAATAGACGCTTGGGAACAGAAAGCGTCCCAGACCGCTGCTGATCAAGACTGAAACGACCGCCTTACGCCTCTGGTAGAGCCGGATGTAATAGTCTGACGTCACTTCATCGACTCTAGAAAAATGCCGCAGCAAGATTTCGTTCAGCTCCTTGGATGTGTAACCTGCATGCGCCCCCTGCTCGTTGCGGAACCGCCCAGTCAGGCGCATGCGCCAGTCGGCCCAGTTCCAAACAAACTTTTCACGCCAGGTCGAATTCCCGCCAACATAACCCACCAGACGTGCCCTGTTGGGCGTACCGATGCACCATACTCCCCCCTTCAATAAAACCCGGTGCATTTCCTCAAGGGCCTTATGATAGTCTGGGATATGCTCAAGCGCGTGATAGGAATAGACGATGTTGAAAACCCCATCGTCGAATTCCAGCGCCGTCGCATCGCCTGTCACCAGTCGTGCATATCGCACGGCCTCGGGGTCAAAGCACGGGTCGAGATCGAGACCGATCACGTCGGCGCCAAGGTCCTGGGCCAGCACGGCGGCTTCTATACCCCGACCGCAGCCCACAACCAGAATACGTGGGTGCTGAACGGTATTTTGAGCCGCGATCAGACCCGTTAACACAGATGCTCGCTGATTGGAAATGCTCATCGTTCCCACCTCGAATGCTGCCTCAAAAGAATCACCGGGAGGCAGTTAGTCTTAGAAGCTGTCTGAAAACCCAATTCCCCTTTCGATAAAGGGTCAAAGTCGCTGGAACACCGACCGATGCGTTACCAGTTCATGCGAATGACTCATGAATGTTCTGGCGCCGTGCGCCAAAGGGGAGTGACGATGAATCGACAAGGCTATCCTTCTGATGTCACCGATGCCCAGTGGGCGATCATTGCGCCCTTGCTGCCCAACCCCAACAAAGTTCCTGGCGGCCCCGGGCGTCCACCGGCGGACTTGCGCCTCATCGTCAATGGCATCTTCTACCAAGCCAAGGCGGGCTGTCAGTGGCGGCTGTTGCCGCACGAGTTTGGCCCGTGGCAAACGGTCTATGATTATTTCAATCGCTGGAGCCGCGACGGGGTGTGGGCTGAGGTCATGGAGGCGCTGCACCGCTTGGAGCGGGAACGTCAAGGGCGCGCACCCGAACCGATGACGGGGAGCATTGACAGCCAAAGCGTCAAATCGGCTACCCAAGGCAACGCAGTCGGTTTCGACGGTGGCAAGCAAACCAAGGGACGCAAGCGCCACCTCTTGGTCGACACCCTGGGCCTGATGCTCACGGTGGTGGTGATGGCGGCCAATGTCGGTGATCGGGCCGGCTTGAAACAACTGCTGCGTGGCTATTTTGACGGGGCCACGCGTTGGCTGCGCAAGATTTGGGTCGATGGGGGATACGATGGAGTGCCCCTCAAAGCCTGGCTGGCACGCGTGATCTCGCCGTCCATCGATCTGGATGTGGTTCAACGCCCGTCCTCTGGCTTCCATCTGGTCAAACGCCGCTGGGTCGTTGAACGCACGTTCTCCTGGTTGTTCAACGATCGGCGACATTCCAAGGACTATGAAGTGCTGACACGAAACAGCGAAGCCATGATTCAGGCCGCGATGATTCATCTGCTTGCTCGGCGCTTGGCGTAGGTCGTAAACGGGTTTTTAGACAGCTTCTTAGCTCACTCTGTCGTCCCCTGCTTTCCTGTCCTTTATTTCGAAGCGAGCAAGTCCGAATAGAGTCTCTCAAATTGCGGCACCACCACCTCAGTGGAAAATAAGCGCTCCGCTTTCAGTCTAGCCGCCTCCCCCATACGCCGTCTCAAATCCACGTCACCAAGCAGCATGCTGAGTCGTTCTACTAACATGTCGATGTCTCCCGGCTCAACCAGGTAGCCCTCAGTACCGTCGGATATCGCTTCCGGAATGCCACCTACCGACGTAGAAATAACAGGTAAGCCGTAGGCTATAGCTTCCAACACACTCATTGGAAGACCCTCGTGATACGAAGGCAGCACATAGACCGTTGCCTTCTCCATGAGTGCGCGCTTTTCCTTACCACTCACCCAGCCAGGCAAAACGAGTTGCACGTTAAGCCCCCGGTCTATAGCGCAACGGCGAGCACCATCGGAATCACCGTCGCCTGCCATCAGCAGTCGAATAGCGGGAAAGAGCCCTTGAAGACGAGCTACCGCTTCGATGAGATCGAACGCACCTTTATTTGCGCCTATCCTGCCTAAGAACAGCAGGGTTGCGCATTCATGCATCTCGAACGAGATGTGCCTTGGCAAAACCACCGGGTTATAAAAACTGACCACCTGTGCATCTGGAAAGACAGACAAAGCCCATTGCTTCCAAGCTTCGGCTAGCACAATAACCCGGGCGGACCTTTCAAACACAAATCGAATCAACCGGCGGACCGGCGTGGAGCTTTCCTTGGAATAAAAATCCCTAAACCCACCGCCATGCAAGTGCAGGATAACCGGAATGCGCAGCACAAAAGCTGGCAGTATAAATGTCAATTTACGCCAGAAGCTTGCGCGTGAAGCCATGTGGACATGCAACGCATCCGGCCGACTGACAAGAAATCGGCCAATGCAACGCAACCAGCCGCTGATAGCAGCGGTGAGTTTTGCGATCAGTTCACCATCACGGTGGGTAGCGATATATTCGATGCTTATGTGTTTGAATAGCCCACCTTCTCTCAGTACATTGACGACAGATGATACGCCTCCCTGGGTATTGAGGGTCGTTCCGATCATGATAATACGGGGGGTTATCATTGAGCCCTTTAGACTTCCTGCGAAATCCACTTATATTTGCCACTCGGCAAATTTTCGATTGATGGCACCAGCTTCAAGGAAATATTCAAGCGCGATGAAACCAAGCGCTTCATGTTCTGAACTAGCATATCACCGTCTTGATCAGAATAAGACGCAGTTGGCACGACCCGAATTTCCCAATGATCTCGTTCAGTTTGAGCAACCTGGGATCGTGCCAAATTGCTCACGCCCTTAAATGCAAAGGTAATAATAGTCGGACTTACTGGCCTACCATCTAGATCCAAAAGGGTGTCTCCAATTCTCCCAAGGATTCGCTCGACAGTAGGATAGGATCGACCGCAAGGGCAAGCGGTACGACTCCATTTTGCCGAATCGTCTAGACGATACCGGATGAGAGGCATAGCCAGATTATGGAAGGAAGTCCCAACGATAAACCCCTCCTCCTCCGTTGGTTTACCATGGGAATCGACAATCTCCACGAACGAGTATTCGGGGTGAATGTGCATTCTCCCAAACTCACATTCACCGCCAAATGCGACTCTTTCTGCCATACCATAAAAGTCAAAAACAGGGCCACCAAGAACACGCGTTATCTCATCGCGATGTGCAGGAAATAGCGTTTCCGATCCAGTAATAATGGATTTAAACCGCAAGCTGAGGTCATGGCTTTCAGCAAGGCGAGATAACTCGTAAGCTGCTGATGGATAGGCGCGCAGTTGCGTTGCGCCATAAGCATTAATTGCAGCTGCAAAGTACCCAATACTGGCGTTATTGATGTGCCGAGTCGACAAGATCAACTGACGCCCAAATGGGTCTAGGTACCAATACGGGGGACGGTCTTGCTCAGGTGGGACAACGAGGTCACCACGAAGTACGATTTGCCTTGCGTTCTTTTCGAAACCAGCCCAACTCCAGTGCTGCAAGTGGAATGCATGTTCCCATATCGCCGAATTATAGTCACGAAAAATATCGACCGGCGTGCCACTCGTGCCACTGGTCCTTCCTACACTCCACCACGGTCTTGCAATACCATCGTGCGGAAAAAAGGACGCACGATCAGAAAGTAGTCTCGTTTTGTCTATAATTGGAAAATTATCAATCACAAATTGCTTCACCGATTTACTCGGTATCTTGCCTATCAAAGACGAATAAGCCGGTATGACATGTACCGCCCGGGACAGCGAACGGTGCAGGTACACTTCCTGTAGGCGCTCAGACTCGCGGCGATTGCTCTTTTCTCGCTTGATCAACGAGCGAGCGCGAGACTCGGCAAGGCAATTCTCTCTCAATACTCGACGTAGGAGATACCGCATGTGCTTCTTCATGGTGGTTTCAATCGATACCCTACCAACTGGCTTCTATCCATCCGTAGATGTTAAAAAGATGCTCTTAACTAAATGAATAACCAAACACCTCAATATCTTCTCTATAAATATTCCAGATAATGTCGTTCGACTCACTGTCAAAATATTTTCTATAATCGTCTTTTGGTGATTTTATTTTGTGGGGAAGCGCAATGTTATTTAGCTTTAAAATACTAAATACTTCATTCATATCGCCCGATAAATTCTCAAATCGACCTATATAATCCAACGGGATAGAACCATCATAGTTTTTTAGCCAATACAGTTGGGTTCTAAGCGCTCCTTTCCCTGCAAACTTTTTCAAAAAATCCTTGAATGTCATATTATTTGTTATCTTATGTACCTTAAGATGAACATCATCGCGCATAACATTTCTATACCAGGAAACAGCACGCGCCCATGGGTTTCGAACAATAGTAAATTTAAAATATGATCTATATTGTTTTTCTGTAACAGAAAATTTGTTTCTGTGATTATATACTTTAGAAAAATAATAATGTCTTTCCCTGCGAAGAACTTCAATTAGATTGTCTCGCGACTGAAAGATTTTTTGTGTAAGATAAGGCTGTTCGATCATTCTTATCGTTCTGTGATCTTGCTCGCCACGTCCAGTATGACCATCAAGGTGACCTAGCGCTGACTCAATACTTGTACCGGCACATTTTGGGATATGTATAAAAATGCATTGGTATTTATGAGAAATCACAACCTTGTCCAAGCATGCAGTATTTTTTAGCGCCTTACATCGCCAACCAATTGCGGGCTGATATTTCCTATTGCCTCATTTGAGACAAAGCCAGATCGATCTTGTGCACTGTCTTTTCCGTTGACCAATCAGTTTTCTTTGCAGCTATCACCCTGCTTCTAAGGCAAGTATGTAAGGACTCCTCGCTATCTCGCTTTAAAAAGCGGAAGCGGGATTGGGGTCATTTGGCGAAATTTGTAAGTAGCAACTTAGATCAGCCAGGTTTCTGTCCTTAGTATTAAAACGGTGAAACCCGTATATTGAGATGTTTGTGTACATAAAACAGTAACCAGAGGTTGGAGATTGCAATTGCTGTAGTCGTTGCAGTTGCTGCGCCGACCATTCCAAAGCGCGGTATCAGACATAAATTCAGAAAGATATTTATTGTTGCAGTGATTCCTTGAACCTTTGCAAGATGCATTTGATGACCGGTCATGCTGACAACAGAATTGAGTGGCCCGGTCGCTGCATTGACTGCCTGACCAATAAGGAGAATGTAAAGAGCGCTCAGTCCCGCCGCAAAACCCGGTCCGTAAAGAGTCGTTATGGCTTCGCCAAAACAAATAAGGAAAGCGCTAGCGCCGAGCATGAAAAAGAGGGAGCCTCGTATCGTCAAAGTGATGACACGTCGCAGGGCTGTCATTTTTCCCGAGTCATGTAATTCTGCAATCATTGGGGCAGCCATAGCTGTCGCAGCCCCTAGCCCAAACATCGCAAGGTTGGATAAGCGGCTCATCACGCTATAAACGCCAGATTCCGTAGTGCCGGTAATCATACCAAGCATGATAACATCGGTCTGCTTGAGCAGAATATGAATGCCCGCAATGAACATCATCGGCAGAGCCATAAGTCGCCAGACTTTGACATCATAGCTAGGGGTCACAACGTTTATTTTATTCGGTAATGCCTGCTTCAACCAACGAGCGCCGATCAGGAAGGCAACAATGGTTGCGGCAAGCTGCATTAGCATGGCTTGATGTGCAACCACAGGAGCATCCAAAACCCAATGCCAAGAGACTGCAAGAATAATGAGAAGCAATGGTCTTATAAAAGTATCAGCAAACTCCGCTCGAAAAACCTGCTTCATCGCTATTAGCCCTGCTTGTCGCAACTGCGACAACCCCAGGATGGGCAGCAAAAGGGACGCTAGCGCCATGGTTCTGACTAACTCCCGATTTTGGACGGCATCAGACAGGAACAGGAAGGCCCATAACGCAAGACACAATGCTAACCCTGCTGACAACACGACCGAAGATGCCCAACGAAGCAAGCCTGCCATCAAAGCAGTGCTTTCGGACAATCGGTAAGGGGGAAGAAACCGGATAATTGCTTTGTTCGCACCAAATAAGGTAAAAACCAGCAGGATATTAACCCAACTAAGCGCAAAGGCATAAACACCAAATTGCTCAATACCCAGTACCCTGGCAATCACAATTTGAAGTAGAAACCCGATGCCAAGTCCGAGCGCCTTGGCAATAAGCGAACGTAGTGCACCACGAGCAAAAATGGCGCCTACGCCATTTCCATTTTTCAACCGTTCAAACAGTTTCACGACAGGTTCGGGAATGCAGACCGCGTTTTTACCCAGCATGCATTTCATTGCCGTATTCACGCCACCCCGTCGGTCCCCAAGTTATGACCAAACAATGCCGCATATTTATTAATCATTTTATGGAGGGCGTATTCTTGCTCGGTAATGCGACGTGCCGCTCTACCCAGTTTTTCACAGTTTTTATGATTCGTGAGTCTGCGTAGCGCCGCGACCAGCGCTTCCACATCACCCGCCGGAAAGAGATAGCCATTGTCTCCGTTCCGGACTTGCTCCGTTGCGCCACCTACAGCACTCATCACCACCGGCTTGCTCATAGCCATGGCTTCCAGCGCTGCAAGAGAAAATGTCTCAACCTGAGTTGATACGATGGTCATACAGTCACAGGCCGCGAGAAACGGCCTGACATCCGTCTGAAAGCCAGTAATCACAACCTCGTTTTCTAGCCCAAAGCGAAAGATTGTGCTTTCAATGGCAGCGCGACAGGGACCGTCACCGATCACCAGGCAGTGGGCGGGCACACCTTCACTTTTTAAACGTGCGACTGCTTCAATGAGATCCTCATGTTTCTTCTCTGGCCTCAAGGCCGCGCAAATTCCGATAACAAAGTCATCACGTTTAAAGCCAAACCGTTCGCGTACCCCCCGTTTTTCATCCCAGGTAAAGCTATCGTCAAAATATTCAGTGTCGACTCCATTGTGAATGACCACACCAAGTTCCTTTCGCAGCCCGCGACCTTCCCAGTAGGCGCGCTGTACCGCGCTGACGTATACGATGCAATCACAGCGATTAAAGAAAGGAGCATACACTAAACTCATTTTAATTTGCTCCAGCAAAGCCGGCTTGGTGGTGTGAAATATCTCAATGATGCGGCAACGATGTCCTGTAAGCCAACGCGCGACTTGACTATAGAATAGGGGGTAAGTGTTAACGCACACGATAACACCTGGGTTTATCGCCCTTACCCAATCCGCAAGTCGTGTTAAACCAGTGAAATCCCACCCCATTCTGAATTCGGCGCACCAAACAGTCCCTGATGCTCGGTCTACCTCATGCAGCAGATGTTCCTCCCGCTTAAGATAGGCTAAGGCGGTTGGAAATCCAAACCTAGCGAGACCGTTGAACAACTGAAGGGTGTGTTTCTCTGCACCGCCAAAGCCCAACGAACTAACGATAAAAGCGACGGTCACCGACTTTCTCTACTCTTGCATCTAACCATATGCGCTTTTTCGATAGCCAAAATGTAAGGTTTGAGCACTATGTCATCACCATGGTGGCGATCCATGTAAACGCGGCAGCGATCTGACGCTCGTTGCCATTCGCTATCATCTGAAAGCAGTCTTTCCGAGGCCTGCCGCATTTCATCCATGCCGCTGACGGCGTATCCCAGCCCTTCCCGCTGGATCAGGCCATCCGGGTCCAGAAAAGCGATAACAGGAACGCCACGCTGCCAGGACTGTAAATAGGAATTGGGGAAACCCTCGCTACTAGATGTGTTAATAAACACCCTAGCCCTGTCGTATAACTCGGAAACTTCATGGTATGGCACAGCCCCGTGGAAGGTCAGATTTGTTAGGGTTGCGGCTTCCCTCTGAATGTTATCGTATAATTTTGCCGCACCAGTGAGTGGTCCGCCAACCATGTGAAGGTGGCGATGTGGCAAGCTCCGTGCGAGGTCAACAGCCAAGCCGGGACGTTTTATATCCCGCAAATTGCTGACCCAAAGCAACTCGATACGTCTTTCCTGCAACGGACGAACTAAGACCGATGCTTCGACGAAGGACCTAATTATAGCGGCACTCAGTGAGTAATTATCCTTAAGCCGTTTCCGCTGCAGGTTATTCTGGCAAAGGAGGCGATCAGCTCGTCTCAGACCAAATTCGTAAAGCTTCTTGTCGCGCCAGGTTTGGATCAAAACATGGCGCGGATCGGCGTCGCCGTCATTCGCCAAACGAAATACGAAGCCTTTGCCCATCCTATTGCAATACAGAGCCAGCAATCCCACGTGCATACCTGCGCAACTAGTGACATAGACATCCGCATCCGATCTCCCTAGTGCTGCCCAGGTTTTTGTCCAGCGGGGGTGAATGAAACGAATGATTGGCAGCCCCTCGTTGTGCTTAAACGCTTTGTAGGTCGTTACGCCTTCCCATGCCCTGCCATCTTCCTGCCCATAGTCTCCGACCACCATACTGACCTCATAGCCACGCTTCACTAGAGCTTTAGCTAAAAGCGTCATTTGGACTTGCGCTCCCCCAGTCCCATGATGATTATATTCGCGCGCCAAGACTGGAAGATTGCCCAACCCAAGAAAACAAATTCTCATTTCCAAAACCCGGTATATGTCAATAATTTTGAGACACCTGTGACAAGGAAATTAGTGTTGATTGATCGTGTCGATCTGCGGGGCGTGAGCGCCCTCCTTTGTTGTAGATGCTGGGGGATTAATCCAAGCGGCTGTTGGTAAGGCCGGAGCACTTGGAGTTCGATGCTTAAAGCGCTCGGAATTCTGCTCGAAGGCGCGGCTTGCAGCATCTGGTTGCGCTGGATCACGATGGTGGCAGCCTCGCCATGATGAACACTCGCTGGGGTAAGCAAAGCGATACCGGAATGGCCGTGTTCGTTGTTGTACCAAGAGAAGAACTCGCTACAGAACGCCCTTGCCTCTTGGAGGGACGAAAACGACGCAGGAAAATCCGGGCAATACTTCAGGGTTTTGAATTGGGCTTCTGAATACGGATTGTCGTTGGAGACATAGGGACGCGAATGGGTTTTGGTCACACCCAGGTCGGCTAACAGCTGTTCGACGCCCTTGGATGTCATGCTACTTCCACGGTCGGCATGCAGAGTTAATTGTTCTTGTTCAATGGCTTGGCGTGAGCATGTCTCGGCGATGAGGCGTTTTGCCAATGCCGTGGACTCGCGATGAGCAACCATCTAACCGACGACGTAACGGCTAAAGACATCAATGATGACGTACAGGGGAAAATACGTCCATTTGGCCGGGCCTTTGAGTTTCGTAATATCCCAAGACCATACCTGGTTTGGTGCATGAGCGAGCAATTCAGGCTTGCAATCGCGAGGATGTTGGCGTTGATCACGGCGTTCGCGCACGGCATTATCGCGTGTGAGCAAGCGATAGAACGTGCGGATGGAGCACAGATAGACGCCTTGATCAAGGAGCGTGGCGAACACCTGATACGGTGAGCAATCCATGAAGCGCTCGCTTTGGAGATAGGTCAAAGCACGCTGTTGTTCCTCAATGCTTAGCGCCAAGGGGGGTCGCGGACATTCGCCCGCCGCTGGAGATGGAGGCTGTTGCGCACGGTAGAAGGAAGCACGATTCAGGTTTAACGCCTGACAGGCGACTTTGATGCCCACGGACTGACTCAATTCGCGGACGCTGTTCATGACGGTCTCCCGGCTTCGCTCAGAGGCTCGCTCAAGCCCAAGAGTTGCGAGAGTTTTTTTGGACATTGATGATGGTTTCCGCCTGTGCCAGACGCGCTTGGAGCTGTTGCACCTCGCGTTGCAGACGAGCATTTTCATCGGCCAAGGGATTCTTGGGCTGGGGCTGTCGGCCCCGAGGCTTCGACAACCCGGCCCGAATCGCCTGCTCACGTTTGGCCCGCCACTTGCTCAAATGCGAGGAATACAAGCCCTCGCGGCGCAACAATTGGCCGATACAGCCGGACTCGCAATAGGCATCCGCTTCGTTGAGGATGCGCTGCTTGTACTCGGCGGAAAACGTCCGGCGTTCGGGGTTTTCCAGCACTTCGGCGCTCGCCTGTAGGCGTTGTGCCGGCGTGGCTTGATCGGGCTTTTCGCGATGAATCGAAGAATCCTGCGCGTGCGTATCGGCCTGGGAAATCGGTTGTTTGGTGATATCAGCCATGAGAGAGCCTCTAAGAATGCTCCTTAATTTGAGCATGGTATCGGTGTCTCAAGCATATTGGCACAGAGGGACCCGTTCAGTGTGATTAAAGGGCTGACAGTATCTACTGAGTGACCTGCGGTACTGCGAGTTGAGAGCGTTCTTCCCTGACTGGTTAATTCTTCTGAAAGACTGCTCGCATGGACACGCAGTGTTATGCCCAAATCTCGAATTTAGAGCTCTAACGGGCTGTCCTTGCGCCGTAACTCTATTGGCCTTACAGCGGTTGCAGGAGTGCGCCGTGAAAGTGTGCCAAATCGTGACAATTTATCAAGTCGCAACTTTGTATTCATTCCTAACGCGATGCCAAAAGCAATCCACAAAAAGGCATGCGGGAACCAGGGTACGAACTTCTGGCCTGTTAGTCCCTGGACGAGCGCAACGAAAATCCCTAGTTTGGCGCCCTCGTAAAATGAACGCCAAAATGGATCTTCATGGTAGCGATACAACACTCTGAATAAACCCCACATTCTGAACCAGAACGCAGCAACAATAATCCCTCCAAGAACACCAAAGTCCAGTAATACTCCTAGATATGCGTTATGAGGGTGCCCTACAATAAACACCGGTCTGTTGAATCCTGACCAAAGCATCGAGGACAAACCATGCCCCCAGATCGGGCTAGCCAAAAATTCTGGAAGCAATGGGAGCCAGATACCATGCAATCTCCCGGCGGTAATCGCAGTAGTGTCTTCCTCACCGATCCCCGTTAAGGCCCGTTCAATAAAGGCATCGGGCAAGAGTATTGCCACGATCACCATAGCCATAGCCGCGAAGAAAAGATCCCAAAACCGGCGCCTGGAGATAAGAAAATATGCCCCGATTGTAAGTAACCCGAGAAAGGCGCTCCTTGAGAAAGTCAATGCTGCGGCAGCTGCCCCCAAAACAGCTGCCGCCGCATAGAACCAACGGGATGCCGCGTTCCGCGTCCCCAGAAAGGCAAATAGAGTCAAAGCGACACCCAAATTGCAAAGATGACCAATATCATTCGCATGTATACCCATCCAGGACAACATGCGGCGGGATTTCGAGCTCGCCATCTCGCTCAGACTTAACCCAGAAGTAAATTGGTTCAAAAGGACGACCATACTAAACAATAGAAGTGCGACGGATATCGCCGTTACCAACCTGCGCGCGAATTTTTCATTCGTTACCGTGACAGCAGCTAGCAGCGCCACCACGACGATGATCAGTGGTTTAAATAAATTCTCCAAGAGGTATCCCAGAGGAGACAGCCCATTCTCAATGCCATCGCCAACAGCTCGCGGGGGAACCAGGTCAATATAGAATAATCCCGCAGCGGCTCCGGCAACAATTAACCCAATGTATGCCATGAATGTCACCGGCAAACGGGGCAAGCGAACGGAGCCTGGCCGTTTCGCCATCGAAAAAAATGCAGATACAATTGTCGCAACAAGGATGATATTAAGTGTATTCAACCCTGTGATCCCGAGTAACTGTCTTGGCATGAGCTGAGTTGCCGAAAAAGGCAGCAATACGATCGACAGCCAGACGCCGACTCGGTAATTCAACAACGCTATGGTGCTTCCAATGAGTGCAAGTATAATATGGAACCATATAAAGATCATTCTTTAGCCAATACTCGGTACTGCCGACATGGTAGTTCCATTTATGCCTGGAAGTAAATTTTGCGGCTCGCAGTTGGGATATTGACGGCCTTCTGCAACAGGCCTAAGCGAAGATTCGGGCAATGTCGGCGGATTGCTGGTGAGAGTGGGATGTGGCATGAGCGCGAGCGTTTTGCAAAGGCCGAATCTCAGAGAGAAGGATCCGCAGTCGCTGGGCGTCGCAAGCTAAAGTGACCCACCGTTGGGGATAACCGGCGTCCAGCGCAGGAGTCGTCCGTCATCATCCACTGACCACAAATCCTCTGGATTTGCTTCTGGATTTGCTGCCGTGAGTGCAAGCGCAACTGGGAAGTTAGAGCATGGACGGCACACGCCCCCACGGCAAACTCGGGGGGCAGAATTGATGGATTAGTTTATGGTTAGCCCTTTTGGTGCAGAAAGCGCCTGCATTTCTTCAACGCCCCACAGAAAAATATTGTCGAAGATCTTGTCCTCTCCACTCTCCCCTTTTTCGGCGTTAAATTCTGTTACCGTAAGCTGTCGCCCGCGGAAATAAATCAACGCCGGCTCCTCAGAGTTATCGCCAGTTCGAAGCATCATATTATCGCTAGTTCGAAGCATCATATTATCGCTAGTTCGACGAATTACATTATCCGAAATAATATTATTAACAACGTTTTCAGAGTCTCCTACGTAAATCGCTGTCCCGGGAGGACTTTGCTCGGAATCTCCAAAACCGCCTGCCAACCCAGAGTCAATAATAGTATTCCCCCGAATTATGTTATTCTTTTTTACCCCATCCCCTGGATAAAGATAGATCGCCGCATCATCTGTGGCTTTTATAGTATTATTCTCAATGATATTGTCATGGCATACCTGATTGTCATACGCCTGCAAGTGAATCCCTTGACCGATCGCACGAGACTTGAAAGGATTGTTTGTCACAGTGTCAATTGTATTGCGCCGGACAATATTATTGTTGCCGTTGATTTGGTTACGCGCGCTTGTATGTTTGACGATATTATCCTCAAACGTATTGAACTGAACTTTACCTTCTGGCCCGCCCGTCGAAAACCCCCGACAATATGGGGAATTCTGTGCGGAAATTTTATTCCCATTAATTATGTTATTTTGAGCCGGGGGCTCATTATCTGCATCACAGTGTACATTTACCCCATCGTGCCCCCAATCCATTATCTCATTATTAGTCAACCAAACAGCTTCAACTCCACATTTAAAAGTGACTCCATCTGCCAAAAGATCTGGCTGGTATTGATCAATTGGGTGATAATCTGCGTACATGGAATTGATTTCATTTCCTGATATCTCTCCGTCTTCAGTTAATCTATAATTATCTCCAATCAACGCACCCATGATAGAAATACCCACTTTGCTGCCGGCTCCTATTCTGGATTTCCGGACAATAAACTGTGATGCTGCTTGAATTGATAACGCTGTCCTAGCCTCTCCGATATCAATATACTCTAGGACAACATCTGTTACCTCGCGTATCCTCATTGCGATACTGAGAGAATGACCTGGGCCTCTCACTTTTGGCAGATCGGTACAGCCATTTATTACTACATCGCCATCATTCAGGTCGTAGGCACCAAGAGTAACATTGCTTCCTCGTATATCGATCATTTCGGTGATATTTGCAGTCGTTCCACATCTTTGAAAGTATCGGCTATTATCTTGGAATCTCATGCCTGACCAAGAATTGCATGCCCCTGGACCGCCATCTGCAGATGCAGGTTGTGCTGAAGTTCCGTCGCCGTTGATTGGAGCACTCGGATCGACAAAAAAATCCGAACTCAATGCCAGCACCGGCAAAGATATGAGGTACATTCCAGATAAGATTCGCATCAGCATTTTCATACAAAGCCTCTCAATTTCACGAAATTTTACAGGACTACCCGTTTCTGAAGTTTTTCTTCAGGAAAACCGGTAAAAGCAATTCATTGAGCCGGGAACCGAACAGATATGTACACATTGGGTAATTCGCGTGCTAGGATACGGCATGCAGAACGCTTGATACTCGTTTCGATGCCTCACATGATCATTGGACAAGTGCCGGGTTAGTGCGTTCAGCCTTGCGTCGGCGGTTGACGAGCATCCTTAAAGTCCATGTCTGTCATGTAAGAAAATCTACCAACGAACCTGGGTTGTCAAGCAAATCATACCTACAACTGTTCAACCTCCAGCGAATCACCAAAACAGTCAATGCCCAAACGCTCGGCGACGGGCAACGCCTTAGGCTCAATCATAGGCGAGATGACGATCAGGCGGCTGGCCTTGCGATAGTGCTCGCATTCGTAGAAACGCGCCTTGCGCTCGAACAGGTACATGCCGCCCTTGTCGATGGACGATTTAAGCTCGCACAGAATAAGCAGGCCATTTTTGATGATCACGTCCAGCTCGATCTCGATCTGCTCAGGGCGTCCGAATACCTCACCTTGGTCGTCATAGCCGTTGTAGTTGATGACCTGAACTGCAAAATTTTCTTCGAGAATGGAGGCCAGTGCATCGCGAAAGGTCTTTTCTAATTGCAAACCCCAGCGCGCGCCCAAGGCGCCGATACTGCGATCATGCTTTTTCGCCATAGCAATGAGCGCATCATTCATCCGGCGGATTTCGGCCTGGTTATTGTCCCACTTGCGGTTTTGTTCTTCCCATTTGCGCTCTTGCTGATCCCACTTGCGATTTTGCGCTTCGCGGTCGCGCAGGTATTCCTCCCAGCGGACATCCGAGCGGGCGCGCGATTCACGCAGCTCAGCAATGGCCTGCTGAACCAGTCGGTGGTTTGGGCGCGATCAGCATAGGCCTCACGCGTCAGGTCAAGCACAAAGGCGCGAAAAGCTGGGTCTTCGCGCAGATAGGCGGGCAATTCGCGCTTGATGATTTCTTTAAGTTCCGTGTCCATTGCAGGTTGGATATGTTATTAGATGTTGCGACCCAAGTGGCTGAACAATATTTTCACCATCAGTAGGCCTTGGTGTCGGATATTACCCGAATGGTCGTTAGGAAAATAATTTTAAGGTCAAGCCACAGTGACCAGTGGCGTATGTAATGCATGTCATGCTCGACGCGCTGGCGCATTTTTTCGGTGGTATCGGTTTCGCCACGCAGGCCATTGATTTGAGCCCAGCCGGTAATTCCAGGCTTGACTTTGTGTCTCAGCATGTACCCAGGTATGAGTTTTCGGTATTCTTCGTTGTGAGCGACAGCGTGAGGCCGTGGACCGACGATGGACATTTCTCCTCGCAGTACATTCAGGAACTGGGGGAGTTCGTCAAGCGAATAGCGACGAAGGAATCGACCCAGGCGAGTGATGCGCGGGTCGCCCTTGGTTGCCTGGGTGATTTTTTTACCGTCTTCACAGACTCGCATGGTGCGGAATTTCAAAACTGAAATGACGTGACCATCGCGCCCGTAGCGATGCTGCCGAAAGACGATCGGACCAGGCGAATCCAGTTTCACCGCAATCGCGATAATGGCCATCGGCAGAGCGCTTAGCAGGAGTGCAACGACAGCCAACACCAGATCCTCAACGGCTTTCAGCCAGCCATCAGCGCCATAAAAAGGACTCTCGCGGATGCTGAGCGTCGGGATCGGGCCGAGGTAAATCCAACGCGCATGCAGCAAGTCGAAGGTAAGAAAATTGGGAACATAATGTATCGAGGCCGTGGTGTCCGCCAAGTAACGGATGAGTTCGGATATTCTGTTCTCTGCCTTGAGTGGCAGGGTAATGTACACTAAATCAACACCCCCCGTGCGCGCCGCAGTAACTAGGGCATCGAAATCACCCCGGCGATATGCATCATACGTTGTTGCGTCTCTATCTCTGTCGAGCTTGCGATCATCATAGAAACCGACTAAGCGCAGACCGAGACTTGGGTTGCTTTGAATCACTCTGATGAGCTCCGCAGAATCGCCGACAGAGCCAGCAATTGCTACGTGCTTCATATTCCGCCCTGCACTATACACCCTTCGGGCGACCAATATGCCCAAGTATCGCCACGCCAAAATGATCGCGGGCATTGACGAGAACCAGCTCAACATGACTGCACGTGAAAATTCGTACGATGTTCTGGTCACGAAGGCGATCGCGATGAGTGTCGCCACTGTGGCGCCCCAGGCGTTGATCACCGGCCAGACGAACCGACTTGCGGGTTGTCCGCGCCAACTGCGATGGGCCCCGGCGGGCCGGGCATAAATGACGAAAATCAAGGCCCCAAGCAGGGCTGCCATCCAGTAATGGATGCCCCATGTCACATCAAATAAATACGCTAGTCCGCTCAGTGCGACCATGATCAGGGTCGCGTCGGAGATCCAGAAAAACAACGAAATGGCTGGAAATTCAGCCCGAATGGGTCTGCTATGAAGCGAGGGTTGTTCTGCCATAACAGAAGATCAGCTCTGCTTTATTCGGTCGGCGCCACGGAAAGGATTGAGAGCCGACCTTATCATGGAAAAGGAGCTTTGTTCACCCGAGGCTTGACATCACGACCCGCGACGTTGCTTCAGCGCTCAGGAGTCGACAATAAACTATTGATATTATAGAACAAAATTGTTTGCCGGCCAGATAAAAATCAATAAGTTATAGTTGAATGGCAGGTTTTATGCTGTACTGAGCGGTTGATGTCCGTAGTATGGATTCAGATTCAGATTCAGATTCAGATGAAGGGTAGATCAAAATGAAAACAAGTCCATCGACTCCATACCCCACGCTGACCACCTCCTTGATGGCAGCGTTGTCCGTGCTCTTGATTACGGCCCTACTCTCAGGATGCAGTGCCGAGGATACCAGTGCCCGCTATTTCCAGCGGGGCATGACGCTCTTTGAGGAGGGTGGTTTCGAGAAGGCGCAGCTCGAATTCAAGAACGCCTTGCAGGCGGAGGGACGCAATGCGCGGTCCTGGTACATGCTTGGCCGTACCCAGGAACAGCTCGGGGACTGGCGTAAGGCCTTCGGTAGCTATTCGCGTGCCGTTGAAATCGATCCCAAGCTGACCGAGGCGCGAGTGCGCAAGGGGCTGCTGTTGCTGGCCGGCAATCGGCCCGAGGATGCCTTGGTCGAGGCTGAGGCGGTGCTAGCGCTCGATGCTGAGAATGCCGAGGGGCTGATGCTGCGCGGCGCCGTGGCGCGCCGCCAGGGCGATCTCGGTGCTGCGGTGCAGGATGTGGAGGCCGCGCTGGCAATCAACCCTGAGCAACGCGAGGCCCTGGCCTTGATGGCGCAACTTCGCTTGGCACAGGATGATCCCGTCGCCGCGACTGCGCTGCTTGAGCGAGCTCTCGTCGCCTACCCTGATGACCTGGAACTCCAGCTCATGCTGGGCGGCGTCTATGAAAAGCAGGGCGAGGTTGAGAAGGCAACCGCAGTCCTGGAGCAAATTGTCGCAAGCGCGCCCGAGGAGCTGTCCCATCGGTTGCGTCTGGCAGGTTACCTGGCGCAACACGGGCAAATCGACAAGGGCGAGGCGGTGCTGCGTGAGGCCATTGAGCTGATGCCGGGGGACAGCGTGCCCAAAATCGCCGTGGTGCGCTATCTGGCTGAAGTCCGCTCAGCGGCGGCTGCGAGCGCGGCGCTGAGCAAGATGATTGCTCAGCATCCGGAGGAATACGACCTTGGCCTCGCGCTGGCCGAACTGCGCGCGCAGCAGGATGACATTCAGGGCGCGCGCGATGCCTATGAGGATGTCGCTGAACGCGCCGAGCTGAGCGCCGCAGGGCTCACGGCGCGCGCGCGCCTGGCAACTCTGGCGGTGGCTGAGGGGCGTATCAATGACGCCCTGGCGTTGGCCGAGGAGGTGCTGGCCGAGGAGAGCGAGAACGAGCAAGCCTTGTTGGTGCGCGGCGCCATCGCGCTGGATCGTAACAATACCACCCAGGCCCTGGCCGATGCCCGCACCATTTTGCGCAACCGCCCGGAGTCCCTGCCCGCCATGCGCTTGTTGGCGCAGGTGCATGTGGCCAAGGACGAGCTGGCCCTGGCCCAAGAGACGCTGCGCAATCTGATGGCCGCCGCGCCCGATGATCCGCGCGCCTACTTGCAGCTGGCTGAGGTACAGGCCAACAGTGGCAATCTCGAAGGCGCGAAAATGACCCTCGACGAACTGCTCACGACGGTGCCAAACAATGTCGAGGCGCAGAGCGCGCTGGCCCGCATTCAGCTCAGCAACCGGGATTGGACGGCGCTCGCCAAGACCGCAGCACTGCTGCTTAAACAGCGCCCGGACCATCCACTCGGGCACTATCTGCAAGCACTACGCTTGCAGCAGCAGGAGGATCTTGAAGGCGCCAAAGCCGAGCTAGAACAGGCCTTGGCCATCGCACCGAATGCGCCTGAACCGCGTCTGGCGCTGGCGCGCGTGCAAATGGCGCTTGAGCAACCGGAGGCCGCTGAGGCGACAGCTAAGGCCCTAGCCGATGATCTGCCGACCAACATTGCCGCAGCCGAGCTGTTGGGGCAAATCCAAACCGCACGTGGACAGGACGGGGCAGCGGCGGAGACCTACCGTGACATCATCCAGTGGCATCCGCAGTCGCCCACGGGGTACCTGGGGCTTGCCCATGTGCAAGCGCGCGGTGGTGATCTTGATGCCGCGATCACCACGCTCCAGCAGGGCGCGGATGCCACCGAGCGCAATGCCTTCCTGCTCTACAATCTTGGCAACCTGATCCAGCAATCCGGCGGTGATGCCATCGCAGTGTATCAGGAGGTGCTCGACAAGGCGCCGAATGCCGATGTGGTGGCCAACAATCTTGCCATGCTGCTGCTGATGCAGCCCGATCTTGACGAGACTGGAGCCGCGCGCGCCCTGGAACTGGCCAAGCGCTTCGCAGACTCCGAACAGCCTGTTTTGCTCGACACCCTCGGCTGGACCTACTACAAAAACGGCGACTATCAAAGCGCGCTCACAACCCTCAAGCGCGCGGCAGAACTTGATGATCCCTTCGCGGAGCTGGAATACCACCTTGGCATGACCTATCAGGCGCTGGGTCGCACCAACGAGGCGCGCGCCGCACTCGAGCGCGCGCTCGCCGATGGCAGCCGTTTTCCAGGGAGCGAGGAAGCGCGGGCGACCCTGGAGCAGCTCTAGTCGGGCAGAATGCGGTAGAAGAACACGCCGGCAGCCGGCAGCTCTAGCACCACGGGCGCGGCGCCTTTTTTCACGAAGGTGGCGCGCTCCTGGTAAGGCCCGAGCGGCTGGGGCGCGCGCTCAAGCCGATAACGGCCCGGTAAAAGGGCATGGATCGTCACTTGCCAGTGATCGGTCTGCGCCTCGGTCTCGGCGGCCTGGTAGTCGAGCGCATAACCCCCGTAAGGGCGCGCAAGCGGCTCGCCGATGAAAATGCCCTGTCCGGGCATGGCCACGCTTTTCCAGTACGCCTCAATGGCAGTCGCGCCATTGAGATAATTGGCGATCAGTAACCCCGGGCTTGGAAATTTCGCCGGAAAATTACACGGTTCCGCTACGGCGCCATAACTAGCTGTCGCACCGGCCTCCAGCCAGCGCAGCGCGCTCATCTGCCGGCTGCCGGTCAGCACCCCGCCGCTTGAGGTCAGGTGATCGGCAATGGCCCCTGGCCGATAGGTATTGGTATCGATATCCGGCACCTCGGTGAGGCCGGTAAAGTAAAACAGCACATCGGGTCGATAACGGATGGCGTTGGTTTCGAGGTGTTCCAGTTGCACGATGGACCCAAAACTGTCGATAACACGCTGATATTGTCGTGCCCGCACATTGCGGGCTGTATCATCGGTGCTGACCAAATAACCTGTCCCCGCTGGTCGGGTCTCATCCGCCGCAATGCCGCGATCAATCAGCGCCTTGACTTCATCGAACGTTTGCCCCACCAAGGCCATGGTCGGTCGCCAATTGTAGTCATCGTAGGGCGCCTGACTGTTGGTGGCGAAATAGGGATTTGGCCGGGTGAGCTTGCAGCCCTCGGCGCAGAACGCTGGGTCGTAGCCCGCCGCGAAGGCGGTGGTGATTGACATGCAATCGACGCGGTAGGGCTCAGTCCAGGTCAGGACATAGGCCTGAACCTGTTCGGGGGTCTGCTGTTGGACTTGGCGGTAGACCTCGGCGAAGGTCGCGGCTTTAATCACCGGCTCAGGTGGGAGACGGACGTGGATCTGGTTGGCTGCGGGAATTTGGCGTCGCTCGGCGTAGTAGGCGCCGATGTGGCGGCTGAGTGGGTCAATATCGTTGATGATCAGTCCAAATTCAGCCGGACTGAGGTGTTGGCGCGGAAGAGTGATTTGAGGCGGTCGATGGTCATCTGCCGCCAACTGGAGGGTGCGAATGAGCAGCAGGCAAGAGAAGATGGTAAATGCAAGACGCATCGGACAGAGGGCAACGAAAAACGGCCCCAGAGTTTGGGGCCGTTCGTTCTGCGCTGTTTGCGGGGAAAGCTGATTAGGCGTTGCGGCGGCGGAAACCGACAAAGCCAAGGCTTGCTAAGGCTGACATGAACAGCGGCAAGGCAGCCGGCACCGGCACATTTGAAACGGTGGATGCGGCATCAAGCGTGAAAGAATCGTTTGCTCGGCCATTATTCGACAATGTCACGGTTGCATCCGAAACCAGGCCGCCGAAATCAATTGCAACCAATTGCATATTGCCGTTCTGCTGTCCACTCAATTCAAAAGTGTCAGTCATTAATGAGCCGTTCAAAGTCCACTCGGCCGTGATGCCGAGTGTTGCACCTTGATCAGCTGCGTCGCGGATTCCAAACACGACTTGATTGAAAGACGAGCCGTTAGAAACGTTCCAAATCATTCCGTAGGTGTCGTTTGCCTGAAGCGCTTTGGTACCACCCGTTGGGAGGATGTTGCCTTGGCCGTTGATCGACGTATCGCTTAGATAAAGCCCTGCGCATGTGCCAAAGGTGGTACATGTGCTTCCGGAGCCGGTACCTCCCAGTCCAGAAAATTTGCCAACATTTGTGGTGGTGGTGCTGTTCCAAGACCCGGCAGCATAGCCTTCAAAATCCTCTACAGTACCATTGGTCGTTAAGATGTTGAAGTTACCAATGTCAAAATCAGACACTGAAATGGCCGCCGCATACGCATTGGAGCCAGTTAAAGTTACGAGCGCGATACCCACAGCAAAGATAGAATTTTTCATCGTTTTAGACCCCTTGTTGTATATCATTGATTATTGCCTGAAGAACCGTGAACTCCAGTTGCGCTGTCAAGAACATGGCCATTAAGAACATGCCTCTTGCTCTGGCACCGCCGCCCAAGCCCTACCAAAAGCACCAATGCACCGCCGAAAAGGCCGAAAGCAGCTGGAATGGGGACTGGCGACGTCCTTGGGTTCTGGGTGTCGGTTGTTGTGCCAGCCCCTGAGACGTCGGAGTTGGTTGCTTGATCTCTTTCGCTTGCATAGACGAACGATGATTGCGCGCCTTGGCCAGTAGCGCCGACACTACTACTATTGCCATGCTCAAAAAAGCTGGCCCGTAGCAGGGGACCACCATCAAGGAAGCCCTGCTGCCGGCCATTGCCAGCCATCCCGAGGCTGCCATTACGACTAATGAACTCAGCTGCGCGCTTTGGATCTCCTCCGGATTCGGCCGCGAACCGGAAGATGGACTGCTGTTGACCGCGATTGTTACCCAGCATATCCAGCATATCGAAGCGAGGGGTCAACCACGGCAGGCTACCCAAGGTTGCGAAGTGGATTTGCGACACACACTCTGCCTGGCCAAATGATCGCGAGGCCAACCCCGGGGAACTCCCTCCCCAAGCGGTGTAGCTGCCAGTCCAAGGAGCAGAATAATCATCACCCGCCTCGTCAGTTCCGAAGATCACATCCAGCCTTGGCGCAAGGGCGACGATCCCAGCCGCGAGCACGGCAGGTGCCATAATCGCCAGGAGCATGATTTTGGCCTTGTTCATCGCCCTGTAATGATCTCCAAATATATCGGCCATCGAATGCCAAACATCAAAAAATAGCTGCAATTACTGTTGGCGCCAAAACCTCCCATCACTTAAGATTGAGAGATTTTCAATTTGAGCATAGCAACAATGCTTATGCAATTCAAGACCGCTGGTCGGATGACAGTAACTTCTCAATAACTCACGGCGCGCCATAATTAGCCACGTCTCGCTCACGCACGATTTCCAGCAAAGGGGGGATATCTCCGGCTCTTTTACGTTTGGTGTGGGTAGATCATGCCCTGCACAATCTGTTAAGCCGTTGACGAGTGACACGCTGACCTATGGATAGGTAAACGCGTCCTGCGGACCGGTCCGAGCCCAAAGGGCCGTGTGGACAATCCGGTATTCCGCCGTTCAAGCACATTGGAGAACCGCGAAGCCAGGGGGCGGCGCAATAATACCGGGTTGCCCACACTCTCGGGCCTCGCGCCTACATACCCACAGGCCCTATAACTAGTTGATCATAAATATTCGCGGAACGTCACCGACTGGGTTGGGCGATTGCCTGCGCCACGGAGGAGAGCTGGGAGTATGCGCTGCCCGAGTTCGATGCGACGGTGGCCATTAGTGTGGATGGGGCACGCCTGGCGATGAAGAAGGATGGCTGACGTGAAGTCATGGTCGGCAGTCTCTCCCTCTACGTCGCCGCCGCGCCCGAATACGGCAAGGAGACCTTCCATGAGCGCATGACGCGCGAGATCGCGCAGCTCAAGCGGCGCTATCCCGAGGCGCTCTATCTGGGCATCGCTGATGGGGCCTCGACCCACTGGACGTTCCTCAAGCAGCACACCGAGCGCCAACTCTTCGACGACTATCATACCGCGCGGTGCGCAGCAGTCCGGCGGCACTGAGCGATTGACGACCAAAAGGCGCACTCATTAGTTCCTACCTCGCAACCTAAGATATACAAGATAATACGCTGATTCGGAGAAAAGTTTACGAAAAGCTTTTTTCTACGCTTAAACCATCCATTGTTTTTAAAGCAAATAATCTTTCAACGGGAATTGCTGGTCGGATGACGGGCTTGAGGTGCATTCAACCTGCGTCATGCTTGGCTGGGAGCCGGGAGGCGCTCCCCCTTGCGATCATGAATGACAGCCTGGACAAGGGACGCTTCAATGGTTGTGGCCCGCTCACTGTAGCCGTAGACCAAGGCCATGTCGCAGAGCACGTTGATCAAACGAGGGATGCCGCCTGAGTGCTCGTGAATCAGCGTGAGAGCTGCGTTGGTGAACAACGCCGGATTGCCACCCGCATGCCTGAGACGATACTGGACATAGATCGGTGTTTCGCGCGCATTCAGCGGCTTGAGGTGATAGCTCACCACTACCCGCTGTGCCAGCTGCTGTAACTCTGGCTGATCCAACTTGTCCTTAAGTTGCGGCTGCCCGACCAGCAGGAGTTGCAGAATCTGGTCTTTATCGGCATTGATATTGGAAAAAAGACGCAATTCTTCAAGCGTCTCGATGGAAAGATTTTGGGCTTCGTCTACAATAAGTATTGTATGTTGGCCACGAGCATACTCGGCGATCAGGAAGTGTTCCAAAGCCTCATAAAGTTCAATCAGTTCTTTGCCTCTGTAGTCTTGGCCAAAGGCGAGCATCACCCGCTTGAGCAGGTTTTCCTGCATGTTGGCGGTATTGGTAATCAGGCCAACAGTGACGCGTTGAGTCAGTTGATTGAGTAGTTGTCGAATGAGCGTTGTTTTGCCACAGCCGACCTCACCGGTGAAAACGGCGAGTCCCGCCTTGCTCACCACGGCGTAACTCAGCAGCGAATAGGCCATGCGAAACTGACGACCGGGGAAACGAAAGCTCGGATCCGGCAGCAGGGAAAACGGTCTTTCCCGGAATCCGTAAAAGGTGTCATACATGCGGGGTGGCCTAAGACAAATGAGCCATTCCTGACATCCTGGCTAATAATAGCCGTCACCGGAGGCGCTGCTGTCGGACTTGTTTAACACCACACCCAAAATGCATTTGCCATCAAGCAAATTCCAGGCTCGCGAGAGGTCATCGCGGGTTGTTCCCCCAGCCTCGACCACGAGCATAATGGCATCAATATAGGGAGAGAAGGCCAGGACATCATCTCCGGTCAGCAGGGGAGGCATATCAAGCAATAGGATGCGATCAGGATAGCGCGTCTTCAGTTCCGTGACCAAGTGAACCATGCGCGGTGTGGAAAGCATTTCCGAGGAATTGGTAAAAGAGCTGTGTCCTGGCAGAATCACAAGCCGCTCAATACTTGGGTTCACGAGAATCTCCGCCAGCTTACGCTGTTCAAGCAGATAGTCACTGACACCAGGCAGATCCTCGTCTGTGAAGTAGCGGATTACGGATGGACGCCGCAAGTCGAGATCAACCAAGAGCACGGTTTGATTGACTTCCCGAGCCAGGCTAATGGCCAAGTTAATGGACGTGAGCGTCTTGCCACACCCGGGGCGCGGGCTGGTGACTGCGACGGCATTCCACCCATTGGAGCGCAATCGCTGCAAAATGCGTGTGCGCAGAATATTGTATGAATCGACAATGGGATTGCGCGCCTCATTGAGCAGCACGCGCTTGGCGCGAAGCCGCTCGGGGTCGAGTTTCAGGCTGCGCGTTTTTGTATAAGAAACCTGAACCCCCTGATTGGTCTCATCAAAGTCCTGATCTTGCGCTTCGAGCGGCTGCGTTGAAAGTACGGGACTGTTAGCCAACAGCGCGGTGGCGCGTTCAGCCCGAGCACGTTCCAATGCTTCCTTGATGCGCTCCATGATTGATCTCAGCTCGCGTTAGGCGTTTCAGTATGCAGTAAACCGGCTCGATCGAGTACTTTGATCCAGAGGATGTCAAGGGGTTTGACGAAGTAATGGACAGCCGCTGTGGCCAATGTCAACCCAAGAATACTGCCAAGGACAGCAATCAGCCTGTATCTGGTGCGTCGACGGACATCGGCTTCTGTTTCGATGAAGGGGATCACAGCCAGAGGCGGCCCCATAATAATGGCCTCTAAATCGCGGGTATTGTGCACACTTCTGTCCAATACTTCCTGCAGGGCGAGATTCCCCACACCACCGCCAAAGGCCAACACAAATCCCAGGAAGGCGATCGCGAGCCGATTCGGCTTGGCCGGCTGTTCAGGTAAGCGTGGCGGCTCAATCAGGGAGAAGCGCTCTCCTTTACGTTCGGTTTCCAGCGCCTCGCCAAGTTCTGCGGCCATCAGGCGTTGTTTAACCTCGCGATAGGTTGCAATGGTGTTTTCATGGTCGCGTGTCAGGGCTTGGTACTCAAGCTCGATGCTTGGCCCCTTGGCAATGCGCTCCTCCAAAGTGGTGAGCTTCGCCTGGGTCTGTTCGCGAGTGTTCTGAAGGGATTGCAATTCTGCCTCGGCGGCTTGCAACTGGGCTTGGAGTTGAATATAAGCGGGGTTGTCAGCATCGATAACCTCCGACGACGCGTGAGCTGCCCCCCCACGTCTTGCCTTGGCGAGCTGACGTTGGGTTATCGTAATGGCGCTGGTCAATGCCTTGACATCAGGATGCTCATTTGAGTAACGCTCGCGTAAATCAGCCAATTCCTCCTGCTGCGCTCTCAAGGCCCGCTCCAACTCCGCTGTGACATTTTCCGATTGCCCCACTTGCTGGCGCAGGGTGGCGATCTCGCGTTCAATGCGCATGCGATCAGGGTGTTGGCTCGAATAACGTGCGGCCACGGTGGCATATTCGGCTTCGAGTGCCTTAAGCCGATCCGCCGGCCCGAGTACGCGCCTGCCATCAACAGAAAATAGTTCGCTAAAGGGATCGATCTGCGCGAGCTGTCCTTCGAGATAAATTTTTCGTTCTTTTAGTGTGCGAATAGCTTGATCGGTATCGCGCAGGCGTTCTTCTGTACGCTGGATGAGTTGCAGGTTGAGTGATTTGAGTTCAGGAAGACTATCACCATGTTCCTGTTTAAACTGCGCCAATTGAGCCTCAACCCTGCCGAGTTTGTCGGCAAGCTTATTGGCTTCTTTTTGCAAAAAACTTGCGGTATCTTTAGCGGATTGCTGACGGTCTTTCAGATTCTCACTCAGAAACAGCGAGGTAATATCGTTGGCGACACGCTGTGCCACGTTAGGAGACTCGTTCTCGTAAGACAGGGAGAAGGCGATGGTTGCCTCACTCGGGCGACCACTGCGTGGGTCGATCACATCGGCACTAATCATGTCAAGTTTAATATCTTCGCGCATCTGATCAACAGCGGATACCAAACCGTAGCGCTGCATCAAATCCGGATACAAATGATAGCTTTCGATGATTTTTCCGAGATTTTCGGTCGTCATAACCCGTTGACTGATCGTCTGCACCCGTTGGGCTGCATAGCTGGTGACAGTCGAGCGCACCAGTTCATCCGGAATTTCCTGCTGCTCAATCAGAATGGTGGCAGTGGAACGATACGTCGGCGGAAGTATAACCGCAGTGATCAGGCCGATAATGGACAACAGCACAGCAGGGATGATGAGCTGCCACTTGCGGCGTTTGAGGATCGCGAGATAATCGTCGAGGGTGAGAACATGCTCTTCCATTCAATGCGCTGCCGGCGTGTAGTCCAGGTTCAGGAAGACGGCATTGGATAGGGCACTTTCCTGTTGCTCCGTGTATTTTTGGTAACGGGCGCGGTAGCCAAGATCAAGTGCCCACCAGTCCCCCAGCTTATGACGCAAGCGCGGTTCGACTGCGACATAGTCGCGGTCATTGATGTCTTCCTCGCCCCCCGGATTGCGATTGCGATAGGCATTGGCATTCAGTAACAGTGACCAACGCGAATCAAATGGGTAATCCAGAGCCAAACCGGCGGATGTTGTACTTACCAAATCACCACTGCTGCTCGGCAGTAACGCCTGGGAGCCTGAAAGTCCCAGCTTACCGACGTTAAACCGCTGTTCGATTGAGATGTCAACCAGCATTCCGGTGCTGTCCTGATTCTCGCTACTACCGAACGGCGTTGGCGTTTCAACTGTAGCAAAGCGCGGACCCAGCATCGCCGTCAGCGACAAACGCTCGGAAATCGCATAGGCACCACCAGCCAATAACCCAATGGTATCGGAACTTGTACCAACCTCGTCGGCCTCATAGTGGTCGAACGTCAGGCGGGAGAACAGCTGCATACGCTCGCTCCAGAGATAGGTGCCATTGAGATTACTGCTAGTCATTTGATAGTTATACAAGGGAATCAGTCCAACATCCTCGTAGGAAACGTCAGTATAGCGGGTGCCGAATGCAAGACTAGCGCGATTACTAAGCGAGTAAGTCCAAGACGGGGCAGCAGAAATGCGTGTGCGGCGCTTGTTTGTTTGTACAAAGCCTGAGGTTTCCACCTCGCTGGTGAGCGTTGAGTCGTAGTCAATACGCATGTCCAAGTCGAAGCGACTGCGTTCGAGTTGATAGGCGGCATTCAGTCCAAGAAAGCCATCGGTCCTGTCAAGCTCTGAAACCCCGGTATAGCGGCGAGAACTGATGCCGCTGTTGATCGCAATCTCCTCGGCCTCGGTGCGCCGACCAAATTTGGTCTCGGCGCGGACAATCGCGCCCATCGAACTTTGCGCGTCAATGCTTGTCAGTCGCACATTGTCATCATAGAAACTGTCCAGGCTGGCTTGCGATTGCAGATACCAGTCCTGCGCTGATGCCGATAGCGACAGCAGCGTGGCAATTGCCAGCCACCAGGGCCGGCTCGGTTGCCTGTTTCTTTTGCGAATGGTGGCGACCGGCCAGCTGTCAGCCGACGGCTGGGACTCAAGCCGCGAATGCACTACTGTCTGATTTGACAACGCCCTGAACCTTATATTCTCGATTAAATGTTAGCTTATGCCTCCAATTATATGAGAAATCGAGAATTCTGCTAAATCTTTATTTTTTTAGGTCGGGATTCTGTGTCATGCCGTGGGATGAGGCTCATTTAGGGCACGACGATGACATCACCAGCTTGCAGTGGAATATTTTGCTGGAGGTTTTTTCCTCGTTCAACTTCCTTGTAATTGAACAGGATTTGCACCTGCTTTCCGTTGACATTGCGTAGAACCTTGATGTCTTTGCGGTCAGCAAAGGGTGTCAAGCCACCGGCCATGGCCAGCGCCTGCATCACCTGCACATTGCGGCCGATCACAAAATCACCTGGTTTATTGACTCGACCGAGGACGTAAATGCGATTACCCGGAATATCTTGCAGACTGACGGTAACCAAAGGATTTGGCACGTACCGAGAGACACGTTCCGCGATAATACCGGTGAGCTCTTCAACCGTGTGCCCCTGAGCCTTGAGATTCCCTACCAGCGGAAAAGAAATCCACCCGTCCGGCCCCACCAGTACCGGCTGATCCAACCCTTCCTCGCCCCAAATCGAGATGAGAATGATGTCGCCCGGGTGAAGGCCGTAACCAGTGGACTCGGTTGGGGCTCCCGTCATGCCATCTTTCGGTGCGGCTGCATCGGGGGGGGCCGCTGTAACCAAAGGGGTCAGCAGGATCGCCACCCCGCACAGACCGAATGTAAGCCAAATCACCAATGGTCTCCGTAAACCGAATTGCAGCCCCTGCATGGTGTCGCTCCCTCTGTCTATTCTATAACTTGTTGAAAAGCGCAACCCTGACTTGCATATAACCCATATCGACCAAGGCGGTATGAGCAGCACCTCTGCCATAGCGTCAACGCAAATCTTGATACTGATATCAATATTATCACGGTTGGGAAGGCCCTTGAGAAGGCAGGACTGTGGTGCCCGGTACTTGACAGCTTAACTTTACTCTTCCCCGTTTGGCGGTAGCCCTGATCGTTGTGGAACACCAGGATTCGTTGTAAGATTTGCGTCATCACATTTAAGAACAAAATCCAGCCGCCAGAGAATTAGCTGTCTTATGAGACCCGACACAGCTCAACGAGCGATCATTCCCCCTGAAGTTTTTTTATACACAATAATTGTGTCTAATGCGAGCTGTGTGAGCGGGGAGCAAGCTCATGAATGAGCAGGAAAGCCGGCGTGGGATTCTGGAACAAGCAGCTGAATCAAGGCGTATTTTTCTTGCAGTTGACAATGCCTTGGGTCGTCAAGCGACGGCTTCCATGCTGGTAACGAGCGCTTGTCGCGGTGAGGGGAAAACCTTGGCAGTTGCCACGCTTGCTGCATCGGCAGCACTACTGAGCAAAGGGTCTGTTCTGGCGATTGATTTCAACTGGTTTCGCCCCGGCTTGCATGAGTGCTTCGGGGGAAGTCTTGGGGATACGATCGAAAAATACGCTACGGCCAGCCTGGATGAAATTACGCGTCCCACCGGCATTGAAAACTGCGACATCATCGCTGCTCCTGCTAATCACAATAGTCAAGAGCAGCATTCGGTAAGTGAATGTTACAAAATTGCAATCCGTTTGATTGAGGAAGCCAAGCAGACTTACCAATTTGTCATCATTGATGCGTCATCGATCATACCGACCAACCACCAGATGATGGATCCAGTTATTTTGGGCGCAATGGCCGATGGCATCGTTCTCGTGATCCAAGCTGGCGTTTCTCTCAGGCAAAATGTCCGGAGAGCCCAAAAGACATTGGAAGGGGCTGGTGTGAATATCTTAGGTGTTATCAATAACCAATTTCGACCCCAAAAAACCCGCTAAGGTAGCACTACAAGCCATGCTATTTTTTTTCCGAAGATATCGCTATGCCATCATTGCACATAAGGCGTGGTTATTATTGATTATAGTAATTTCTTTTTGCGTGGGCGGCTGGTTCGCCGCCCGGCCTGACCTTTCGATTGTATACCAATCGTTTTCGGTTGCGGGCGATCCCCTCATCGCGGCAAGCGACAGCCCGGTCAATGTACTTCCTTTGTCTCGGCTGATTGATCAACCAACGGAATTTTTCAGCGAGCGATTCGCAACAACGCAACTTCGCGAGGAATTAAGTCTGGCCGGGCTTCTGCCTGATAACATTCAGTCCAACGACTTTGGCCTGGGTCGCTTGGCACGCGATACCATGACTTTGGAGCGCACATCTTCCGGAAAAGTTCGCGTTCGCTACAAAGGCAACAATGAGAAGGTCGGAGTAGCCTTAGTCAAGTTCTTTTCCAAGCGGCTTGCCGAACGCGCTCGTAGCGGCAAGACACGCGCGGCAGGCCAGATGGCAATATCGGGAACTCCGAATGCCGGCAGCCCCATTTCGGTGCAACCAATATTAACGCCGGATCAGTCGATCATCATAGACACCGCGCGCTCCCCATTTCACATTGCCAAGCTGGTGCCTGCACTACTTACCTTCGCAATCTTAATGGTTGTCTTCTTGTTAGCCGTTGGCATCAAGGAATTTTTAAACGCAGCATTCAAATCTGAGCGTCAAATGGCACAATACCTTGGCCTCCGGGTGTTGGGGACCATGATTGATGCGGATCGGCTTTCAACGGCTCGCCAGTCTTCGACTTGAACAAATAGAGCGGGCCTAATCCTGTGAACCTGCTATTATTTAATTTAAGAGAATATTGAGGGTAAAACCTGACAGGAGGTTACAGACCATGGCGCGACTTAGCACTATACATGCCACAATCGCCTTAGGCGGATTGTTGTGTCTTTCAAGTTCTATCATCTCCGCAGCGTCATACAATCTTGCATGGGATCCAGTTGAGGACAGCCGGGTAGCGGGATATCGGTTGCACTACGGAGAGGTTTCTGGCGAGTACACTAAAACTGTCGACGTTGGAAAAAATACGCAGCACAGTGTTGCTGGCATCCCGGGCAACAAAGTTTACTATTTTACCGTCACCGCTTACGACGGTGCAGGGAACGAATCTCCCCCGTCAGACGAAGTAAAGGCCGAGCCTAGCAACTCGTCTAAAGCCAAAAATTTCGCTGATGCCTCCGCTTCCACTGCATCCAACACCAAGTCCAATGATCAAAGGGCAAGGAGTCTGAGGACTATCCCGGGTAGCGCCACTGATGATGCTGGTTTGACCAATAACCTCTCGCCAACCGATATTGGGGCTTCTTTGGTTCCAAAATTGCTCACTGGCTTTGGTCCCGATCCTATTAATGGGGGCTGGGCCATGCTTTTGAACTCTGACTGGTTCGAAGAAAACCGTATCCTGTTGGATTGGCCGGAATACAACGCCTTGAGTGGAGAAATCCGCCCGGCAACAGGTGATATCGACGGCGATGGCCATGATGAGATTGTCATTGGGCTAGGACCGGTTGAAGGTGTTCCGGAAATTCCGCAAGGAACTTTTCGGGTGCTTGATGACGACCTAACTCCCTTAGCATGGGGACAAATCGAATGGACCGACTACAATAACCAAAATGGCGAGACTATTCCGGCAGTTGGCGACATCGACGGCGATGGTCGAGCCGAGATCATCATTGGGCTTGGCGCCGGCGGTCAGGGTATGTTGCAAATTTTCTCCTACCAAAATGGCGCTCTAGTCAGTTCCGGCTGGGCCGAGGTTGACTGGGCTGATTATGCGAAACTGAATGGCGAAACACGTCCTGCGGCTGGTGATGTTGACGGCGACGGGGTCTCGGATTTGGTCATCGGCTTTGGGCGAACGGCGGGCATTGCCAACGGAAGTGGCGGTGGGAATTTTGTTATCAAGAATCATATTACCGGAATCGCCCCGTCCATAGCCGGGCAGCCTAGTTCGCTAATTGGTAGTAACGACCAGTTTGTATCCTTAAGCTGGGCCGATTATGGACAGATCAACGGTGAAACCTGGCCAACAACCGGAGATATCGATCAAGATGGGCGGGACGATGTCATTTTGGGGCTTGGTGAGGGTGGTGACGGCGTAATTGAGCTATTTCGCTCGGAACCAGATGGTTATGCACTGCCGTTAGGCTTTGTAGAGTCCTCCCAGTCGGGCAACGGCACTAGGGTGGGAGCGGTGCGACCGGCTGCCAGGGATTTGAATGGCGATGGCAGGGTGGAGGTTATCGCTGGACGTGGATTGGCTAATGAGGGGCGTATTGAAGTTTTTGAAAATGTTTCATCTGTTCTACTTTATAGAGACAGTATATTTTTGAAAGACACTGGTGAGACCGGCGCCATTGGACAGGTTTGGCCTGCTTTCAAGCAATGATTGCTTTCAAGCGGGCTTTTCTACATCCATCAAATCCTTTAGCGTTAACCCAGTCACGGCTTCGGTGACAGCGGTGTCGATACTTGCCTCGATCTTGGCCACCGGGCCGGTGAGCGGTGCTGGCACCTGTTCCTCTTCGTAGTGGCGCACGGCGTTAAGCACGGCGATGATGGGAATCTGCTCGGGTGGCCGTCCTGGAATGAAGCCGACGCTATCGTCTTGCGCGTGACCGCTACTAGAGCCATAGCCGGAACTGGGATTGGAACCCTGGGCGTTGGCCTGGGTGCGGCGAATGATGTGTTTGGCCTCCAGCATGTCAAGCAGGGTGGCGCTATTGGTTCCGGGGATACCGCAGGCTTTGGCCAGAGTGTCAGCGCTTGGTGGCTCCAAGCCCTGCTGATAGTCACTGGTAATACGGCTGGCCAACAGCAGCGCCAGACGCTCGCGCAGGCGGTTGCTCAGGCGTGGTTGGCGTTCCTTGGTGGCCAGATAAGCGGGGTTTTGCACATAAAAGGCGATATTGGCGCCGATCAGCACAATCAGCCAGGCAATATAGACCCACATCATGAACAGAATCAGAATCGCCAGCGAGGAATAGATGGCGGCATATTTGGTGGAGCTGGACATGAAAGTGGCAAACAGCAAGCCCACCAGTTGCCACAGCAGACCGGCCACCAGGGCTCCGATCATGGCGGCGCGCAAGCGTACCCTGGTGTTGGGCACATAGGCGTAAATAAAGGTAAAGGCCAGGCTGATCAGCCCATAGGGCAGCAGCCAGGGGCCGAGCGTGCCGAGCACAAAGCCCATGGCCTGTTGATCCAGCAGCCATTGCACCAGGATATTGCTGCGCAGCGAGGCTGTGGCTCCCACAGCGGCGAAAAACAACACCGGGCCAATCAATAACACGCTTAGATAATAGCTGACGCGCTCCGCCAGAGGGCGAATGTGCTGGATGCGCCAGGCGGAGTTGAACACCTGCTCGATTTTTTGGATCAGCGAGATTACTGAATACAGCAACACGGCAAGCCCAACAGAGCCCAACACCTTGACGTTGGTCTTGTCGACAAAGGCAATCAGATTGCTTGCAATCTCTCCGCCCTGGTCGCCCAAGGGGGCGAGTACATGCAGCAGCCAGGGTTCCAGCTGATTATGGACCCCGAACCCCTTGAGCACTGAGAAGCTGACCGCCAGCAGCGGCACCAGTGACAGCAGGGTTGTGTAGACCAGGCTCATGGCCTGCAGGGACAGCAGGCCCTGGTGAAAATCCCGCCCCAGCGCGAACAGAGTCCGTCCCACCCAGAGGCCGTATGCCTGCCAGGCGGGGAGTTGTTCAAGCGGGGTGTGCCACAGCAGCCGCTCGGCCGTGCCTGGAACGGCTTTAAGATTGAGCATCATCCGGCCGCAGTGCAGACACCGACTGACTCCCAGCCGCTACACATGCGTACGCGCCAGACGGGCCTTCTCGCGTTGCCAGTCGCGGTCTTTCTCGGTAGCGCGTTTGTCGTGCAGCTTTTTGCCCTTGGCCAGGCCGATTTCCAACTTGGCGCGACCGCGCTTCCAATACATGGCCGTTGGCACCAGGGTATAGCCGGCGCGCTCGGTTTGGCCAATCAGCCGGTCAAGCTCCCCGCGATGGAGCAGCAGCTTGCGGGTGCGGGTGGGATCCGGAGTGACATGGGTCGAGGCCGAGGATAAGGGAGAGACATGGGCACCAATCAGAAAAGCCTCGGCATGTAACACCTTGACATAGCTCTCCTTAAGCTGCGCGCGTCCGGCGCGCAGACTCTTGACCTCCCAGCCCAGCAGGACCAGACCGGCCTCGATGCGTTGTTCGATGTGATAGTCGTGTCCGGCTTTTTTGTTCAGCGCAATGGTATTGCTGCCGGCGGACTTTTTCTTGCTAGATTTTGCCATGCCTCAAGTGTAAGCGATTTCGCTCAATCCTGATAAATTGCGTGCGGCAGCCAGGTGGCGATGTCCGGGAACAGCGCCAACGTCCCCAGCATTAGCAGTTGGATCAGAATAAAGGGCGCCACGCCCTGGTAAATTTGCACGGTACTCAGTTGCGGCGGTGCCACACCGCGCAGGTAGAACAGCGAGAAGCCAAAGGGCGGGGTGAGGAAGGAGGTTTGCAGGTTAATGGCGATCATTACCCCGAGCCAGATCGGGTCGAGTCCCATAGTCAGCAGTACCGGCCCGACAATGGGCACCACGACAAAGGTGATTTCGATGAAGTCCAGAATAAAGCCCAGCAGGAACATCACCAGCATGACCAAGGCCACCGCGCTCAGAGTGCCACCGGGCAGGCTGGTGAGAAATTCCGTGACCAGTTCATCACCATGAAAGCCGCGAAACACCAGTGAGAACACCGCTGCACCAATAAAAATCAGAAACACCATGCTGGTGACCAGGGTGGTTTGTCGCACCACTTCGCGCATAGTGCTCAAACTGAGCTGACGTTGCTCGGCTGCGAGCAGCATGGCACCAACAGCCCCCACAGCTGCGGCCTCGGTCGGAGTGGCAAAACCGTAGAGAATCGACCCCAGTACGGCGACAATCAGCACCAGGGGCGGCAGCAGCACGCGCACCACCTGCAACCAGAGTCCGGAACCGCTGCGCAGGCGCTCGTCGGCCGGAATTGCCGGCACCCAATGCGGTTTCAACCAGGCAATGAGCAGCAGGTAGGTGATATAGGCGGCCACCAGCAGCAGTCCAGGAATCAGAGCGCCAACGAACAGATCCCCGACCGATACCGTCTTGGGCGACCAGATGCCCATATCGAGCTGTGCCTGCTGATAGGCGGAGGAGAGCACGTCACCGAGGAGCACCAACACAATGGACGGCGGAATGATCTGCCCCAGGGTGCCGGAAGCGCAGATGGTGCCAGCCGCCAGGCTCGGTGAGTAGTGGCGCTTGAGCATGGTTGGCAGCGACAGCAGCCCCATGGTGACCACAGTGGCGCCGACAATGCCGGTGCTGGCGGCGAGCAGCATCCCGACCACCGTCACCGAGATGCCTAGCCCGCCCCGCATGGGGCCAAACAGCATCGCCATAGTATCAAGCAGCTTCTCGGCCACTCGCGAGCGTTCTAGCATCACTCCCATAAACACGAACAGCGGCACCGCAATCAGGGTTTCGTTGGTCATGATGCCGTAGACGCGGTTGGGCAGCGCTTGCAGGAAGGCATGATCGAATAGACCAAAGCCTTCGCCGATCAGCGCCATGATCAGCGCCGTGCCACCCAGCGACAGCGCCACTGGATAGCCCAGCAGCAGCACCAAGCCGACCATCACAAACAGCAGCACCGGCATCCAGTCAGCCATGTGCGCCTCCACCCGTGGTCTCAGGGGGCGTGGGGCTGGTCAGGGCGGACTCGCAGCCAGCCAGAAAGAGGCCGTTGCGCAGCACCAGCACGACAGCCTGGATCAGCAGCAGCAGCGGCATGAGCAGAATCAGCGTTTTCAGCAGCCAGACGCCGGGTAAGCCACCGGCCTCGCGCGAGCCCTCGTGCAGCTTCCAGGACTCGACCACATAGTCGCCACTGACGAACAGAATAAACAGGCACACCGGGATCAGCAGCAGCAGGGTGCCGAGCAGATCCACCCAGGCACGCTGCCGGGGCGAGAAGCGCTGCGAATAGAAAATATCGACCCGTACATGCGCATTGCGCCCCAGGGTGTAGGCGATGCCAAGCATGAACAGGGTCGCGTGCATGTAGGTGACGGACTCTTGCAGGCTGATCCAGCCGAGATCAAAGGCATAGCGCAGCACAACAACGAGAAAGGTCACCAACACCATGGCCAGCGCCAGCCAGGCCAGGGTCTGACCGATGGTCAGGTTAATCCGGTCGAGCCAGCGCGCCAGCCGCAACAGGCGCGCCTGAGGCTGAGAAAGGGGTGCCTGCTCAGTCATGGGACTCCGGGGCGGCTACCAACTAAACAGCAGCCATTGCGGCACGGACAGATTCGGTCCACGGTCTTCATCGGCATCGAGTTCACCATCGCCATCGGTGTCAAACATATAATAGGGTGGGCCGGCGAGCGGATCGATTTTGACCATATAGAGTTTGCCCTTGATGCGATACTCATAGATCACTTCCGTGTCGGTTTCGGTAATGGTCACTTCGGGGGCAATGCCGTCCTGTGCCGAGGCGCCGGGATAGACGCTGCTCGCAGAGGGCGCCGGAGTGGGCAACGCCAGCGGATAATCTGGCGGCGCAGTCGGCGGCGTTTGGGCGAGCGGACTTGTGACAAATCCAAGCAGCGCAAGCGCCGAGGCGATGAACAGGGTTTTCATGGGTTAGTCTCCAGCCATGGGTTGCGGCCTGTGCGCCGGTCCCCTGCGCACGCCAAGTTCTTAGTTTATCATCGACACGCAAGACAGGAGGCCTGCCAATGCAAGAGGACAGACTGCTCGAACTCGATGCCCGCCATGCTTGGCATCCCTACAGCGCGACACGCCATCCGGATCCAGTCTATCCGGTGCGTCGGGCGCAGGGGTGCCGCCTGGAACTCACCGATGGCCGGCAGCTAATCGACGGCATGGCCTCCTGGTGGTGCGTGATTCATGGCTACAATCACCCGCGCTTGAATGCGGCTGCGCAGGCGCAGTTGCAGGACATGGCGCATGTGATGTTCGGTGGCCTGACCCATGCTCCAGCCATGGGGCTGGTGGAGCGGCTGGTGCGCCTGACTCCGGCGCCGCTGCAACGGGTGTTTCTGAGCGATTCCGGCTCGGTTGCGGTCGAGATCGCACTCAAAATGGCCATGCAATACTGGCAGGCGCGCGGAACACCGGACAAAGTCCGCTTTCTGGCATTACGCCGTGGCTATCATGGCGATACCTTCCATGCGATGTCAGTCTGTGATCCCGTCACCGGCATGCACCGACTGTTCAGTGGCGCGCTGCCGCAGCAGCTGTTTGCCCCAGCACCGACGCCAGGGTTCGACCAAGGCTGCACCGAGGCGCAGATCGCTGACATGCAGCAGTTGCTCGACGCACATCACCAGCAGCTGGCTGCGGTGATTCTGGAGCCCATTGTGCAGGGCGCCGGCGGCATGCGCTTTTACTCCCCTGAGTATCTGACCCGGGTGCGTGCCCTGTGCGATCACTATCAGGTATTGCTGATTGCCGATGAAATCGCCACCGGCTTCGGGCGCACTGGCCGGCTGTTTGCCTGCGAGCATGCCGGCATCAGCCCGGACATCATGACACTGGGCAAAGCGCTGACCGGGGGCTATCTGACCTCGGCGGCCACCCTGACCACCGAAACGGTCGCCGATACCATTGCCAGCGCCGAGCCGGGGGTCTTCATGCACGGCCCCACCTTCATGGGCAATCCACTCGCCTGCGCCATCGCCAATGCCAGCATCGATCTGCTGCTTGACAGCGATTGGGCGGCTAACATCCAGCGTATCGAAACCGGGCTACGTGCCGGCCTGGCCCCCTGTCGCGAGCTGTCCGGCGTCGCTGAGGTGCGGGTGCTCGGGGCCATTGGCGTGGTGGAGATGGAGCAGCCAGTCGCCATGCGCGAGATTCAGCGTCACTTTGTGGCCCAAGGCGTTTGGATTCGCCCCTTTGGACGTTTGGTCTATTTAATGCCGCCCTTTGTCATCACCGACGCCGAGTTGGAGCACCTCTGCGCGGCCATGCTGAGCGTCCTGCACGCCTGGGGATCGAACCCGTCGCCAGCTGTCGCCTGATCACGCTCGCTTGCTCATGCTGCCCGAGCAGACGCTTTCGGCTATGATAAGTCGCGCTGGACGCAACCGGCTCAGGGGCCAGCGTTTAGTCACATCCAGACTTCATGCAAACTTCATGCAGACCGTTCAAATCATGCACGCCGCTCAGTCACAGGATTCAACATCAAGCCAACCACCCACCTTTGTCTGGCCGGTGCGCGTTTACTACGAGGACACCGATGCCGGCGGTGTGGTCTATAACGCAAACTATCTGCGTTTTTTTGAGCGCGCCCGCACCGAATGGCTGCGCGCGCTTGGCTTCGAGCAGGATCAGCTGCGTGCGACGCATGATCTGCTGTTTGTCATGCGGCGCATCAATGTGCGCTTTGTGCAGCCGGCGCGCTTCAACGATGCGCTCAGTGTCACAGTGGTGGTGCAGCATCTCGGGCGTGCCAGTATTGATTTTGAGCAGCAGATTCGCCGCGTGGCCGATGACCAACTCTGCTGCCAGGCCGAGGTGAATATTGCGGCGGTGAGTGCCGCCTCGCTGCGGCCCACCCGTATACCGCCCCATCTTTTCGCGGAGATCGCCGATGAGCGCTGAGCTTTCGCTGTTCGATCTGTTCGTCAATGCCAGTTGGCTGGTGCAGCTGGTGTTGCTGGTGCTGATTCTGGCCTCAGTGTTGTCCTGGGCGGTGATTTTCGACCGCTCGCGGGTGATCAAAAAAGCCCGGCAGGCGGCTGAAACCTTTGAGCACCGCTTTTGGTCCGGAGGTGATCTGAGCGCCTTGTATCGCGATCTCGGTCAGAGCGAAGCCAGCGGTTCCGGGCTGGCGTCGATTTTTCGCGCCGGTTTTAAGGAATATGTCCGGCTGCGCAAAATCGAACCCGATGACACCATGGCCGTCATCGTCGGCGCCGAGCGCTCCATGCGCGTGGCGCTCAGCCGCGAGATGGATCGGCTTGATGCCAATCTGGCCTTTCTAGCCACTATCGGCTCCATTGGCCCCTATGTGGGCCTATTTGGCACCGTCTGGGGCACCATGACGGCCTTTTACGCCTTGGGCAACCTGCAACAGGCGACCCTGGCGGTAGTGGCGCCCGGCATCTCCGAGGCACTGATTTCCACTGCCGTGGGGCTGTTCGCTGCCATTCCGGCCGTAGTAGCTTTTAATCGCTATGTTGATCAGGTTGAGCGGCTGCACAATCGCTACGAGGAGTTCATGGAAGAGTTCTCCACACTGCTCCAGCGCCAAGGCCATCAATAAGCGCCATCACATCAGGGCCATTCATCGCCAGAGTCATCAATGAAGCGCAAAGACCGCCGCAACCGCCGCCGGCCCATGGCCGAGATCAACGTGGTGCCCTACATTGATGTGATGATGGTGCTGCTGGTCATTTTTATGGTCACGGCACCGCTGATCAATCAGGGCGTGAAACTTGACCTGCCCCAGGCGCAGGCTGATCCGCAGCCGGCCGAGGATAATCCGCCGGTGGTGATCCATATCGATAAATTTGGCGACATCTACCTCGATTCTGGCGATGCGAACCCGCAGCGGGTCGATCAACAACAGCTGTTCGAGCGCCTGGAGCGCGTGCTGGCCACCACGGCGAATGTTCAGGTCATGCTGCGCGCGGATGAATCCATCACCTATGGGCGCATCGTCGATGCCATGGTCGCCGCTCAGGCCGCCGGAGCGCCCAGCGTGGGGCTGGTGACGCAGCCGCCGCCTGAGGAGAGCCCCTGACCAGGCGTCATGTGGAACATTCTGCAACGCGACCCACGCGTCTTTTTATGGGCGCTGCTGCTGCACGTGGGGCTGGCCATCCTGCTCTTCAGCGGTATCCACTGGATCCCGCGTGAGCAGGCACTCGGCGCCGATGAAGAACAACAGTCAGTCGAAGCACGCCTGCTGCTGTCGTCCCAGCAGCAGGATCGCGTCGCCGAGTTGCGTGATCCGGAAGCCTTCCGGGCTGCACAGGAAGCCGAGCGGCAGCGTCAGGCAGCTGAGCGCCGCCAGATGGCCGAGGCCGCCCGGCGCGCGGCAGCTGAGGCGGAGCGCCAACGGCAGGAAGCCTTAGAAGCGCAACGCCAACGCGAATTGCAAGCCAAGCGCGAGGCCGAAGAACGCGAAGTGCGCCGTCAGGCGGCAGCCGAGGCCAAGCGCCAAGCCGAACAACAGGCGCGCCTGGAAGCGGAGCGGGTCGCCCGTCGTCAGGCCGAGCGGAAAGCCCAACAGCAGGCCGAACGTGAGGCCCAGCAGCAGGCGGAGCGCGAAGCCAAAGAACGTGCGCAGCGTGAGCGTGAGGCCGAGCAGCAAGCTCAGCGCGAAGCCGAGGAACGCGCCCAGCGTGAAGCCAAAGCGCAGGCGGAGCGCGAAGCCGAGCAGCAGGCCCAGCGTGAGGCTGCCGCAGCGGCCGCTGACGCCGCCCGGGTACAACGCCTCGCCAGCGAATGGGTGCCTAAAATCGAGCACCGGGTGAAGCAAGTCTGGGTGCGTCCCCAGGGACTCCGAGTGCAGGTCGCAACTCTGGTGTCTCTCAAACTCAATCCCGGCGGCGAGGTGGTGCCAGGCAGTGTCAAAGTCATCGAAAGCAGCGGCTACCCGGCCTTCGATACTTCAGTGGTTCGCGCCATTGTGGATGCTTCCCCTCTGCCGGTCCCCGAGGGCGAGGATTTTGAACTTTTCCGTGAATTTAACTTCCGCTTTAGACCTTAGGAACTTTGTAGGAACCTGTCATCATGATGCGCCTTCTGTCCCTTGTGTTGTTGCTGTTCGCCACCAGCGGTATCGCTCAGGCGCGCCTGACAATTGAAATCACCGGCGGTGTCGAAGGCGCGCAGCCCATCGCCGTCGTGCCCTTTGGTCGTCTGGACGGCGCCCAACCTGGCGCCGACCTGGCCAGCATCATCGCGGCCGATCTGGCGCGCACCGGACGTTTTAAGCCCATGCCGCCGCGCGACATGCTGATGACACCGCATCGTGCTGAGGAGATTGATTTTCGCGAGTGGGAGCTGCTGGCCACCAACAACCTGGTCATTGGCGAGATCCGGCCTGCCGCCAGCGGCGGTTACCGTATTGACTACAGCCTGTTCGATGTCTTTGGTGGCAAACAGCTGCTTAGCAGCAGCCTGCAGAGCAACGAGCAGAGTTTGCGCCTGAGCGCGCATCGCATGGCCGATGCCATTTATGAAAAGCTCACCGGCGACCCAGGTGTCTTCTCCACGCGCATTGCTTATGTCACCTCAGTCGGGCGCGGCACTCCGAACGAGCGCGTCACCTTGCGGGTGGCCGATGCCGATGGCTTCAACCCCCAGACCATTGTTGACTCGCCCGATCCCATCATGTCTCCGGCCTGGTCCCCAGACGGGCGCAAGCTGGCCTATGTGTCCTTCGAGCATCGCCAGTCCGCCATCTATATTCAGGAATTAGCTACGGGGCGACGCACCAAAATCGCCAGCTATCCCGGCATTAACGGCTCCCCAGCGTTTTCGCCCGATGGCGCTCGCCTGGCCATGACCTTGTCGAAAGACGGCAATGCCGAAATCTATGTGATGGATCTGGGATCCAGGCAGTTGACTCGCCTGACGGATCACTACGCCATCGACACCGAGCCGGCCTGGTCGCCGGATGGCGGCACCCTGTACTTCACCAGCGACCGGGGCGGCCACCCGCAAATCTATCGCATCCCGGCCAACGGAGGCGCCGCTGAGCGGGTCAGCTTTGAGGGCGACTACAATGCCGCCGCTGAGGTCGCGCCCAACAGCCGCGCGCTGGTGCTGGTCACCCGCACCGCCGGGCGTTTTCACATTGCGCTGGACCAACTGGGCAGCACCACGCGCCGCTTATTGAGTCCCGGCCCCCTGGATGAATCCCCCAGTTTCGCACCCAATGGCAGCATGGTAATTTACGCATCACAAAACAATGGCCGCGGGGTTCTGGCCGTCACACCCATTGCCGGTGGTTCCGGCCAGCGTCTCACCCAGGATGTCGGCGAAGTACGTGAGCCGGCCTGGTCGCCCTTTTTACGCTGAATCCAAATGGCTTTCCCCATCACATCCGAAGCGCCGCCGGCCAATCGCCACCCATAATGCCTGCGGCCCTGGCCTGATAACCTGGAGTAACCCGTGAAAAAACCGCTGTTCATCCTACTGGCCAGCCTCATTCTGACCCCATTGCTAAGCGGCTGCCCAACGACACCTACACAGTCCGATACCGGGCTGACAGGCGAGGAACTCGATGCCATGGGGGGCGGCTATGATAGCGCCACAACTGCCGGCGTCGATGCTTACAGCCGTTCGCCGCTGGAAGATCCTTCCAGCCCCCTGTATCAGCGGGTTATCTACTTCGGCTACGACACCTCGGCCATCGATCCCAAATATGCCAATTTGCTGCGCGCACATGCCGATTATCTGGCACGCACCGCTGATGCCTCGGTCGTTCTGGAGGGGCACACGGATGAGCGTGGCACCCGGGAATACAACCTTGCTCTGGGGGATCGCCGTGCGGATGCCGTGCGCCAGTTCCTGGTCACTGAAGGCGTCCCGGCACAAAAAATTCGCACCCTGAGTTATGGCGAAGAGCGCCCGGCCGAGGTTGGACACAGCGAACGTGCCTACTCGCTGTCGCGCCGGGTTGAACTGGTTTACTGAGGCCTTAGTCTATGGCTGTTACCACTTAAACAGGAGGATGCCTTGAAACGGCTCCCTATCGTATTCGCGCTCGGGTGGATGCTGGTCACAGCCAGCGCCAGCGCCGATCCCATGCTGGAAGCGCGCGTCGCCAAGCTCGAACGCATGCTCAGCGAACAGCGCCAGTCCGATCTGCTGTTGCAGATTCAGCAATTGAAGCAGGAAGTGCAAAATCTGCGCGGCATGGTCGAGAAGCAGCAGTTTCAACTCCAGCATCTCAGGTCACCAGCATCAGAGACCACCGCCCAGAGCACGGAGGCATTCCCGCCTAAACGTCCAGCGCCGCCTCCACCTACACTGGATGCACCAGGCACCGAAGCCGCGCCGGGTTCGCGGTTCAGCCTGCCCGGACTCGAAACCAACCCAGGCCCCGGCACCCTCACCGAGTTACCACCCGCTGATAGCCGCTTCCCCGCACTCCCTCAGCCCGAAACCGAAAACGGTGGCGAACGCGACGCCTATCGTGAAGCCTTTGAGTATCTCAAAGCGCGCAACCAGGAAGCGGCGCGCACCGCCTTTGAAGAGTTGTTGCAACGGTTTCCGCGCGGTGAATTCGCCGACAACAGTCGCTACTGGCTCGGCGAGATCAGCTACCAAGACAAGGACTATCCCGAAGCGCGTGCCGCCTTCGAACAACTGATTCAGGACTATCCCTCCAGCCCCAAGGTGCCTGGAGCCATGCTCAAACTTGGGTATCTCGATTACGACGAGCAGCAGTACGACCAGGCCCGCGTCATGCTCCAGGCCGTGGTGCGCCGCTTCCCCGGCAGTGCCGAAGGCCGCCTGGCCGCCAAACGCCTCGCCGAGATCGATGCTGTCACCGCTGGCAGTCAACGCTAAGCTTTCAATATACAGCCCGATACAACTGCGCGAAGCGGTTAAGCCCGACAGCCCCCCAGCAGCGCGCTCAAAAAGGGTACAGTTGGTATGCGCCCCTGGGCCAGGCTAACGGCGTCGATTTCATCGAGCAGCCTGAGCAGGCTGGCCGGGTCGCGCGGGCAGCGGCTGAGCAGGTAACGTCGCGCGGCGACATCCAGGGCAAAACCGCGGGCCTGTGCTCCCTGCTCCAGCAGGTCATCCAGCCCCAGGTCATTGAGTGGCTGAAGCAAAAAACTTGGCCCAGAACAGAGTCGGGACTGTAAATCGGCCAACTGAAAACCAATAGTTGCGGGAGGGCGGGTGGCAGCAATCAGCAGGCGCCCGCCATGCTCCTGCAAACGGTTGAAGAGTGCAAAAAGTGTTTGCTCCCAAGGAGCCTGGCCGGCGATCTCCTGCACATCATCAAGCGCGACGGCATCCAGCACCTCCAGCCCCTCACAGACCGCTGGCGCCAGACCGGCTTGCGCCAAAGATAGATAGACCAAACTGCGCGCGCGTGCTTGCAGCTGGGCACAGGCGGCTTGCAACAGATGCGTCTTGCCGCAGCCGGGTTCTCCATGCAGCGCCAGATAAGGTGCTCCAGCGCCGGCAATCCACTGACGCAACGCGGCCAGCGGCTCGGCATTGCGCCCTGGGATAAAGTTTGCCAACGTCTGCGGCTGCGGCAGACGCAGTGCCAAGCCAAGTTGTTGCATGGGAACGCGGAACCGGCCGGCGCGCGGCACTTAGCACGCGCGAGCGCAAGCACCGCGCAACAGCAGCGACCAGCGTACTGATCGCATGATTAAGCGGCCAGCGCCCGAGCGGTGCGCGCCAGTCGGCGGCCCAGCCCCTGGCACAGGCGCGTTTCGGCTTCGCTCAATGGCTGGTCGTTGTTGATGCCGGCCAAATGCGACGGCCCATAGGGAGTGCCGCCTCCGGTGGTATGCAGCAGGTCAGTTTCGCTGTAGGGCAGGCCCAGGATCATCATGCCGTGATGCAGCAGCGGCAGCATCATGGAGGTGAGCGTGGTCTCCTGCCCGCCGTGCAGGCTGGAGGTGGAGGTGAAGACACCCGCCGGCTTACCCGCCAGGGCGCCTTTCAACCACAGCGCCGAGGTGCCATCGAGAAAATACTTCATGGGCGCAGCCATGTTGCCAAAGCGCGTCGGGCTGCCGAGCGCAAGACCGGCGCAGTCACGCAAATCTTCCTGCGTAGCATAGGGCGCGCCGGTGGCAGGAATGCTGTCTTCCACGGCTTCGCAGACGGTCGAAACCGCCGGCACCGTGCGCAGTCGCGCCTCCAGACCTGCTTCTTCGACTCCGCGCGCGATCATGTGCGCCATCTCGGCAGTGGCTCCGTGGCGGCTGTAGTACAGGATGAGGATGTAATTCATGACAGTGGTCGCTGGTCAAATAGGTGATAAACAGTGATCAGTAAGCAATCGTCAGTGATCAGTGATCAGTGATGCTTGGGAGATGCTTTCCAGAGCGGCGATCAGGGCGCTGCTGCTACGCTCGGGCAGCAGCGGGATCAGCACCAGCTGACCGCCGTAGCGCTGCACCTCATCGGCGCCAACCACCTGCTCGGGACGATAGTCGGCTCCCTTGACCAATAGTTCGGGGCGAATGGCGCGAATCAACTCCAGCGGCGTGGCTTCGGCAAAGAGCACCACGGCATCAACGGCGGCCAGGGCGGCTAGCACCCGCGCGCGGTCGGCTTCCGGCATCAGCGGGCGTTGTGGCCCTTTGAGTGCGCGCACCGAGGCATCAGTGTTGAGCCCGACGATCAGGCGCTGTCCATAGCGTCGTGCCTGCTCCAAGTAGCTGACATGGCCGGCATGCAGCAGATCAAAACAGCCGTTGGTGAAAACAATGCGCTCTCCCTGAGCGCGCCACTGCTGCAAGCGCTCCAGCAAGGCTGGTAAGGTAAGAATTTTTGCCATCGGACTGACTGCACTGGTGTCATCCAGGGCGGCCAAGAGATCGGCGCTGTCCAGTTGCGCGGTGCCAAGCCGACCCACCACCACTCCGGCGCCCAAATTGGCCAGCGCAACAGCATCGGCACCGGCGAGTCCGGCCGCCAGGGCGGCAGCCAGCACCGCAATGGCCGTATCCCCGGCACCCGAGACATCGAAGACCTCGCGCGCCAGCGCCGGGAACGGCTGCTGTCCTTGGGCATTGATCAGCGCCATGCCGTGTTCGCCCAGAGTGACGACCAGGGCCGTCAGCCCGAGGGATTGGCGTAAGCGTTCGGCACCATCAAGCAGGGCGGGCAGAGGGGCATCGTTGCCCAGTCCGAGCGCTTGCGCCAGTTCCAAGCGATTGGGGGTAATCAGGGTCGCCCCCTGGTAGCGGCTGAAATCCCGCCCCTTGGGATCCACCCATACCGGGCAGCCGCACGCCCGTGCCGCCTGAATCAGCCGCTGGCACAGATTGCCACTGAGCACCCCCTTGGCGTAATCCGACAGCAGCAGCCCATCCCGCTGCGCCAGCTGGGGACGGATGGATGCAAACAGCGCTTCTTCCAGCAGGCCGGGTAAGGGCAGATCCTCCTCGCAGTCAATGCGCAGCATCTGCTGATGATTGCCAATCGCCCGCGTCTTGGTGCTGGTGCCGCGCTCAGACGTACTCAGTACAGCGCTGGTGCCAATGCCGGCCTCGCCAAGCCGTTGCCGCAGGCGTTCACCAGCGGCATCCTGACCAGTCACACCGGCCAGCTCGACGCTCAATCCCAATGCGGCCAGATTGCGCGCGACATTGGCCGCGCCGCCAGCGACCTCGGTCTCGCGGCGCAGCCGCAGCACCGGCACCGGTGCCTCAGGTGAGATGCGCTGAACCTCACCCCACAGGTAGCGATCCAGCATCAGATCGCCCACGACCAGCAGCCGCCGCGCGCCAAAGCCCGCCACGACGGCCTGTCTGACAGCACTCAAGTCGCCAAAGCTCATGACGCCACGCCCGGGGCAATAGCGGCCTCAATCGCATCACACAGGATATGTCCAATCAGCTGATGCGCTTCCTGAATGCGTGCGGTGTGCCGAGAGGGCACGCACAGACACAGCTCGCAGTAGTCCGGCAGCTGTCCGCCGTCCTGCCCAGTCAGTCCGGCGCGAAACAGACCTCGCCCAGCAGCGACCTCCATTGCTCGCAGCACATTGGCGCTATTGCCCGAGGTGGACAGGCCGATCAGCAGATCGCCGGGACGCGCGATGGCCTCGACCTGACGGGCAAAAATTGCCTCGAAGCCATAGTCATTGGCCACCGAGGTGAGAACGGAGGAGTCGGTGGTCAGCGCCAGCGAAGCCAGTCCGGGGCGCTCGCGTTCAAAGCGCCCCACCAGTTCGGCGGCCAGATGCTGGGCATCGGCTGCGCTGCCACCGTTGCCCATCCACAGAATCCGCCCACCCGCCTTCAGAGTGGCCAGACCACGCTCCGCCAGGGCGGCAATCTCGCCGGTCAGGCCGGTCAGAGCCTGGATGGTTTCGAGATGTTCAGCAAAGGTCGCGCGAATCCGCTGGTGCATCAGGCGTTACGTCTGGAAAAATCGGAAGAAGGTGCAAGTATCCGGGTTTCAGCCCACCAATGGCAAACGCGAAGCGATCAGGCTGGCGCATCCCGTTACCCGCGTCGCCTCACCAGCTCCTCAATGCGACGGCGAATCTCGCGGAAACTGCGCTTGGGCACATAGCGCCGGGACGCCTCGCGTGCCCGTTCGGCAGCATCGAAGCGGTGTTTAACCGTCGCCGCCAGGGCGGCGGCGCGATCCGGGTGTGCAGCCAGCACCTGCTGCAAACACTCAAAACTGATGCGCACCAGCACCACATCACTGCGCGCGCAGTATTCCAGAAAAGACGGATCATTGGTTGCCATCGACAGGATGCCATAATAGTCCCCCGGCCCCAGCAGCTCGGTAACCTCTTTCGCACCACCCGGCAGGGTGATGCTGGACTCGACCAAACCGTGAATCACCACATCGAAGGCTTGAGCAATCTCGCCCTCGCGCAAGAGTACGGTGCCGGTGTCGAAGTCCAGATAGCGACTCAAGGCGGCGATCCGTTCAATCTCCTCATCCGTCCATTGGCGTGACACATCAAGCTGTTTGAGTGCCTGAAAAATGCTCGGACGCTCCCGGGTGTTGGCGTCGGCGCGGCGCGTGCGCCACTCCGAGACGGCGGGCGAGATATGAATACCGGCGTTCAGAAAGGCATAGTGAATCTCGCGAAACAATTCCTCGCGGCCGCGAAACATGGCCGGATAATTGTCATAATGCACCCACACCATGTATTCATAAGGCTGAGTCATGGCATTGGCTAGGCGCACCACCGGCAACGGTCGGTTCAGCACATGTGGAGCACGCATGGCGGCATCAAGCAACAACGCCGTGGCAAAGCGTGGATCCACCTCGGCCGGTACCTGCACCATGTACCAGGGGGCGAACTGACGCCGGCCACCCTCGTAGTTCTTGATGTTCTGCCCGGCGATCAGTGAATTGGGAATAATGTGTCGCGCATTGTCCCAGCCCAGCAGTCGCGTGGCGCGCCAGTTGATATCCACCACCCGCCCGACAATGCCGCCGGGCAATTCGATCCAGTCGCCGATCTGAAACGGCTTTTCGATGCCCATGGCGATGCCGGCAAACAGATCGCTGATTGGACGCTGCAAAGCAAAGCCGGCCAGAGCCGCCGCCACGCCGGTTGAAACCCAGACACCCGCAATGGAATAGCCCTGCTGCCACATAAACAGACTGATGCCACCAAGCAGACCGCCAAGGTAACCGAGCGCACGCAGCAATCCGGGCACGGTTTCGCGATAATCCGCGATACGCTTCTCAAACAGAAACACTTCGATCACGCGCGCGCCCGACCATGACAGCACAACGAAGAAGACCAGGACGGTCATGACGCGCAACGGCTGATCGGCGCGCGGAATTTCAAGTTGCTCCACTGCCAGACGCAGCAGGGAGCCGATCAGGATCACACTCGCCGGCAACACCACCAGATCCACCACCGAAACCAGCCCCGGCATGGGCGGCAGCAGCCCGCGCTGATCGAGCTTGCGCAGCCCCAGTTCCCACAAGGCCAGCAAGCCGACGCAGGTGGCCAGCAGCCAGGCCGGCTTATTCAGCAGCACATCAAACAGATTCAGCTCGTGCATCATGGTGCCGCCTCTGAGACTAGCACTGACACCCTGGTGCGCATCGTGCTAATTTGCCCCTTCAGCCACCCGCCACCCACGCCTGCCCAATGCCCCATTGCCCATGTCAACATCCTACGACCTCGTGCTCATTGATGCTTCTGGTTATCTGTTCCGTGCTTACCATGCGCTGCCCAAGCTCAGCAACTCCCAAGGCGAGTCCACTGGTGCCCTGGTTGGCGTGCTGAATATGATCCGCACCCTGCGCGACCGCTATCAGCCGCGCTACCTGGGTGTGGTGTTCGATGCTCCCGGGCCAACCTTTCGCCATGTGCGCTTTGCCGATTACAAGGCCCAGCGCCCGGAGATGCCGGCGGACCTGCGCGAGCAGATTCAACCCCTGCAAGCCATCATTCGCGCCCAGGGACTGCCGCTGCTGGTCATTCCGGAGGTGGAAGCCGATGATGTCATCGGCACTCTGGCCACTCAGGCCGACCAGGCCGGGCTGCGCACGCTGATTTCAACCGGGGACAAGGATCTGGCGCAACTGGTGAATGCGCGCATTCATCTGATCAACACCATCAGCGACCATTTGCTCGACCCCGCCGGTGTGCGCGAGAAGTTTGGCGTACCGCCCGAGCGGATAGTCGATTATTTAAGCCTGATGGGCGACTCGGTCGATAATATCCCCGGTGTGCCCAAATGCGGTCCCAAGACGGCGGTCAAGTGGCTGAACCAGTATGGCGATCTCGACGGCGTAACGGCCCATGCCGGCGAGATCAAGGGCAAAGTCGGCGAGTCGCTGCGCGCCTGTCTGGATCAGTTGCCGCTGGCACAAGAGCTGACCACCATTAAACGCGATGTGCCACTCGATCTGGCGCCAACCGATCTGCTACCCACTGCACCGGAGATTGAGCACCTGCGCCACTGGTATCAGCGCATCGAATCGCGCCGGTTGCTGGCAACCCTGGAGACAGGTGTTGAAAACGGAGCGACCCGCAACAGCGTCTCGACCAAGGAACAGGCCGACCCGCCGGGAGAGAACCACACCGAGCCACCCATCGGCACACCGAGCGCGTCCAACTATGAAACCATTCTGAGCGAGGCGGATTTTTCCCGCTGGCTGGAGCGTCTGCAAGCCGCTGAGCTGTTCGCGCTGGACACTGAAACCACCGCGCTCGATTATATGCGCGCCGAAATCGTTGGCCTATCTTTTGCAGTCGAGCCAGGCGTAGCGGCCTATCTGCCCCTGGCGCACAAGTCTATGGACGCACCGGTCCAGCTGGATCGCAACCAGGTACTGACCGCACTCAAACCGCTGTTGGAAGACCCACAGCGGCCCAAGCTGGGGCAAAATCTGAAGTACGACATGAATGTGCTGGGCAATCATGGTATTAAACTGCGCGGCGTCGCACACGACAGCATGCTCGAAAGCTATGTGCTCGAAAGCACCGCCAGCCGCCACGACATGAACTCCCTGGCAAAGAAATATCTCGGCCACGACTGCATCGCCTTCACCGACATCGCCGGCAAGGGCGCCAAGCAGCTCACCTTCGATCAGATCGCGCTGGAGCAGGCCGCGCCCTATGCGGCCGAGGATGCCGACATCACCCTGCAACTGCACCGCTGCTTTTGGCCCAAGCTCGAACAGGCGGGGCGCCTAAAGGATCTCTACCAACACATCGAAATCCCCCTGGTACCGGTGCTATCGCGCATGGAACGCATCGGCGTGCGCATTGATGGCGACGAACTCGCGCGCCAGAGCCAGGATCTGGCTGAGCGCATCGTGGAACTCGAAAGCCAAGCCTATCAGGCGGCCGGGCGGCCCTTTAATCTCGGCTCGCCCAAGCAGATCGGCGCCATCTTCTTCGACGAACTTGGCTTGCCGGTGGTCTCGCGCACCCCCAAGGGCGCGCCCTCGACCTCCGAAGCCGTGCTGGAAAAGCTGGCCGAAGATGGCCACGAACTCCCTCAGCTGATCCTGGAGCATCGCGGCCTGTCCAAACTGCGCTCCACCTACACCGACAAGCTGCCGCAGATGCGCCATCCACAGACCGGACGAGTGCACACCAGCTATCATCAAGCCGTAGCCGCCACCGGGCGCCTGTCATCGAGCGACCCGAATCTGCAGAACATCCCCATCCGCCGCGAGGAAGGCCGGCGCATCCGGCGCGCCTTCATCCCCGAACCGGGCCATCGGCTGGTCGCGGCGGATTATTCGCAGATCGAACTGCGTATTATGGCGCATCTGTCCGGCGACGAGCGCCTGCTCGCCGCCTTCGCCGAGGGGCAGGACATCCACCGCGCCACGGCCGCCGAAATTCATGGTCTACCGCCCGAGCAGGTCAGCGCTGAGCAGCGCCGTTCAGCCAAGGCGATCAACTTCGGGCTCATCTACGGCATGTCCGCCTATGGACTCGCGCGCCAGCTCGGCATTAGGCGCGGCGAGGCCCAGACCTATGTGGATACCTACTTTGCCCGCTATCCCGGCGTCAAAGCCTTTATGGATCGCATTCGCGAACAGGCCGGTTGCGATGGCTATGTCGAAACCCTCGACGGACGGCGACTCTATCTGCCGGAGATCACTCACAAAAACCAACAGCGCCGCCAGGCCGCCGAGCGCACCGCGATCAACGCCCCCATGCAAGGCACAGCGGCGGACATCATCAAACGCGCCATGATTCAGGTCGATGCATGGATTGAACGCGAGCAGCCCCCAGTGCGTATGATCATGCAAGTGCACGACGAGCTGGTGTTCGAAGTGCAGAGCGAAGCTTTGGATAGCGCCAGCGCGCGCATTCGCGAGTTGATGCAGTCAGCCGCCGACTTGGCCGTGCCCCTGATTGTTGATGTTGGGATCGGGGATAATTGGGATGAGGCGCATTGAGAAGCTGCTTTTTAGACAAGCTTCGAAGATCGGTTGAAGGGGCTGAATCAGGCGGCTGGCCGGCCGTCGGCCGGGGTGTGAAGAATCCGAATCAGGCGTAGTCGTCAATGATTGGACGGCGAAGGTTTCTCCGATCCGGGGAGACACGCGACGAGAGAAGATTGTTTTCCCTGGGGGAGCCGGTCAAGCGACGATCGCCGCGTCGGCGATCACCATCGCGGCGATCACCAGCACGCCGCTCTTCCTGGCGCCGTTCAATGGCTGAGCGCAAACCGCCGCGACGATCATCCGTGCGTCTTTCCTTGCGACGGCGCTCGCCGCGACGCCTTTCCTCCGCGCGACGCTCATCGCCGCGACGCTTCCAGGGAGTAGATTGAGAACGCGGCATACTTTGCGCCGCCAGATAGGGGTTGCGCTCCTGCTCCTCACCGGTGGGCGTACCTTTGAAAAGGGTCGAAGCAATGGGTCGAATAGCTTCAAGTCGATCAAACATGGTCGGACCTCAAGGGGCTACTTCAAACTCACAGAGCCTTTCCTTAAGTACTATCGTCCTAATCGGTCACTTCTTGAACAAAGATCACAAAGATCGTTGAGCAACCCTTACAGTAACCCCCATTCCATCCGCCGCAAAAGATTCTTTATGTGTAAATCGCGTATTTACAGGTCGCCTTCGGTTAAAAGCGGCGTCATTGCATGCAGCAGATTACCAAACAGACGCGGATTGATTTGCTCCTCGCGCGCCAGCAAGGCTTTGAAATACTCGCGTTGCGTGGGCTTCTCAAAACAGGCCGGACAACTGTCAGGCACCACCGGCAAGGCTGCTGCCTCAGCATAGGCGCGGGTCTGGCGCTCGCGACAGTAAACCAGGGGGCGAATGACGCGCAGATCCCCGGCATCAATCCGGTAGTGCGCCTTCATGGTGCGTAGTTGCCCACCATGGAAAATCGACATCATCAGGCTCTCGGCTAAATCATCAAGATGCTGGCCAAGCGCCAAGACGTTATAGCCCTGCTCCCGACACAAGCGGTACATGATGCCGCGCTTCATGCGCGCACAATAGGCGCAGAAGGAATCCCCATCCATGTGCTGTTGCGCCTGTTCCATGATTGGCTGGCGCTCGTACAGATAGTCGATGCCCAGTGCGGCGTAATAGCCGGTGAGCGGTTGTGGATCAAAGCCCGGGATCTGGGGATCGACGGTCAGCGCCGCCAGTTCAAAGCGCACGGGTGCGCGCCGTTGCAAGTGCCAAAGAATCTGCAACAGCGACAGGGAATCCTTGCCACCGGACACCGCCACCAGAACGCGATCTCCGGTTTGGATCATGCGGTAGTCGGCAATGGCGCGACCGACGTGTCGCAACAGGGTTTTCGGTGGGCTATCTGGACGTTTGCGGTGACTCATGGCAGCGGCCTTTAAGCGGCAAAGCGATGTTCCTCGACCGCCCAGGCATCCAGGCTGGCGTTCAGCACCATGCAGGATGGGCCGCCATGGGTGCGGGCATAGCCCGCTGCGCCCGGATTCAACACCCAGGGCTGTTTCTGACAATCGGCAATCATCTGGTGACTGTGGCCGTAAACGATCACCCGCGCGTGCGGATAGCGATGGCGCAAGCGCTCATGGCGCCCGGCGGCGGCCAAGCGATGGCTATGTTCGACCACCAGGATGCCACCCGGCAGTTCAACACTGGCCCAGCGGGGAATGCGTTCCAACAGGCGTCGCTCCTCGGCCGGCCAGCTACGAAAGACATCATTGTTGCCACGCACGGCATAGACACGTCCAAGCCGGGGCTGCAAACTTGCCAGCACGGCAGCTGAGCCAATATCCCCGCCGTGCACGGCAATATCGCAACTCTCCACCAACTCCAGCACGCGAGCGTCAACCTGGCCATGGGTGTCTGCCAGCAAAGCAACTCGCAGCTGCTGGGGCGAGCACGTCGGCTCGCTCATGGATGCAGCAATAGAAGACCCGTTGTAATCGAGTCAGCTGGCATAAGCAACAGGTCGTCCATGAGCACAGATCGCTAGCCGTCGATGCGCAATACCAGCTTGCCGGTCAGCCCACCGGCTTCGAGCCGGCGGTGGGCGTCGCCGGCCTGATCAAGTGCGAAGCGCTCGGTGACATCAATGCGCAAACGCCCCTGCGTAATCAGCTCGGCGCACTGGCCAAGAATCCAGCCCTGATGAGCCATGGCTTCGGGGATGCCGCGCACCTGCGGAGTCAACATCAGCTCCAGGCTGAGACGCAAATTGCGCTGCCGCGCCTCGCTGAGGTCCAGCGCCGGGCCGGGATCAAGCAGGGTCACCAGATCGCCGTACAGCGCCATGACCGGGATCGTCTGGCGGAACACCTCGGGACCGACGGTGTCGAGCGCAATATCCACGCCACGCCCCTGCGTCCAGTCGGCGACGGCCTCAGGCAGCGACTCCTCACGATAGTTAATGGCGCACTCCGCCCCGAGGCGATGTACATAGTCAGCCTTGTCAGGATGGCTAATGGTGGTGGCCACCCGCGCGCCGGCCGCCACTGCCAGTTGAATCGCCACATGGCCCACACCACCGGCACCGCCATGAATCAGCACCTGCTGGCCCGGTTTGATTCCGGCGCGATCATGCAGCGCCTCCCAGGCCGTCAGCAGCACCAGGGGCGCGGCGGCAGCCTGGTCGATGTCCATGCCTTGCGGCAGCGGTTGCAGCAAGGACTCATCAACCACGTTCAGCTCGGCATAATTGCCACGCGGCCCACCCAGACCGCCGCTGCAATACCAGACCGCATCCCCCGGTCGCACCCGGGTAACCTCAGCACCAGTCGCCTCCACCACGCCAGCGCCATCGCAGCCCAGCACCGTGGGACCGTCCACCGGCCGCATCGGGCCGCGCGCGCGAATCTTGGTATCCACTGGATTCACCCCGGCCGCCTGCACGCGCACCAGCACATCATGCGGCGATTCGATCCCGGGAGCCTCAATGGGTGCCGGATGCAGTACCTCGGCACCGCCCGGCTCGGTCATAACAATGGCTTTCATGAGCATGGCAGACGTGATCGCGTACTCAGTTTGCTTTGGCCAACTCGGCCACTTCTTCCAGCACTCGCAAACGGCCAGTTGCATCCAACTGACGGAAATGACTGACCAGGCGCTGCTCCTCGGTCGATAACTCAGGCGCTGAGTCATCCAGGCAGAGCAGGTGCACCGGCGACACAGTTCCCAGCGCCTGCGCCAGGGCTTGTGCCTGTTCGAGGCCCATGCGCCGAATGCCCTGTTCATAGTTACTGATACGGGACTTAGACAGTGTATTCCCTGTCCGTTCCGATAATTGCGCTAGACTCAGCTCCTGAGCCTTGCGCGCTTCCCGCAGTCGTTGTCCAATCGCGAGGTTCAGCTCGTCTTTATTCATTGGTTTCCGTCAATCAAAAGCAAAATTTCCATCAACACCCGCACCACCTGGATCAGCTACTATGCCTGTCACGGCAATCAGAGGCAAGACGCATTGTCGCCTGTTTGACCGCGCATCAGCCCGGTTTCCGGGATTCGCGCGCCGCGTGCAAAGGCTCCAGTGGTTCAGGCACCGTCGCGGCCTCGGATCGGTGCCGCCTCAGGCTCAGTCGTTCTGTGGCGATGATCAGCCCCAACACCACCGCTGCCAGCAGGCCGATGACCCCATCGTAGTCACCCGCCAGCCAGGACCAGGGCGCGGTCTCGACCCCGTCACTCAAGCGGCGGCTGACCTGAATCACAAACACCCAGCCGGCATGCAGACCAATGCCAAGCGCCAGGCTGCCGCTGCGCTCGCGCACCAGTGCCAGCAGCAGGCCGGCCAGCCAGAGCGCCAGCAGGGAATCCAGATGGTGCAGCTGCAAGGGTCCGGCGAACAGGCTACCCAGCATCCAGGCAATACCGCTCCAGTCAGCCACCATGCCAGCGGGTAATGCCTGGGGCTTCATGAAATGAACCAGCGCATAGAGAGCTGCCGACCAACTGGCCGCTGACCAGAGCGAATGCCGGCGGCGCAGCGCCGCGAAAAGCGCGCCGCGAAAGAAGGTCTCTTCGAGCAAGGCGATCAGCAACCCGGCGATCAGCGCGCGCAGCGCGGTTTGGGCAAGTTCGAGTGGCAGACTGGGTTCCCAGGACTCAAACACCCGCGCCCCACTGAGGAGCAGCAGCGCAACAATGCTGCCCATCATCAGGGTGCCAAGACACCAGCCCAGCATGAGCTTGCGCCCAAACACCCGACGCGCCTGATCAAAGCCCAGACAGGTGCGATGATCAAGCCGCAGCCAGTGCAAAAAGGGCCACAGCCCCAGTAGCATGATCACTTGCGCAAGGCGGGCCAGGATTCGCTGCGGCTCGGCATCAATCAGCTGATTCTGAAGCAGAGGCGCGCTGAAGACGGCCGCCAGCAACAGGCTGCCGAGCATATAAGCAAAGAACAGGGCTGTCGGGCGCATGACACCTCTCGCATCACAGAACAACAAAAACCCCCGCGGGAGCAGGCACTCCGTTGGGGGTTCGGGTTTCCCGGCCGCGCGCAAGATGCGCCGGCCAGGTCAGGGACTCACCGGATGAACCGGATTACATCATGCCCATGCCACCCATATCACCCATGCCGCCCATGCCGCCGCCAGCGCCACCGGCTGGAGCTTCGTCCTTGGGCTCATCGGCCACCATAGCCTCGGTGGTGATCATCAGACCCGCGACGGAGCAGGCGTTCTGCAATGCGGTGCGGGTGACCTTGGTCGGGTCGAGAATACCCATGCCGACCACATCGCCATATTCGCCACTGGCGGCATTGTAGCCGTAGTTGCCTTCACCTTCGGCAACCTTCTGCATGACCACCGAGGCTTCAGCACCAGCGTTGTTGACGATCTGACGCAGCGGCTCTTCCATGGCGCGCAGGGCAATGCCGATACCGACATCCTGATCGTGGTTGGCGCCCTTGAGGCCGCGCACGCCGGTGAGCGCCCGCACCAGAGCGACACCACCACCGGGGACGATGCCTTCCTCGACGGCCGCACGGGTTGCGTGCAGAGCGTCTTCGACACGGGCCTTCTTCTCCTTCATCTCGACTTCGGTCGCGGCACCGACCTTGATCACCGCCACGCCGCCAGCCAGCTTGGCCAGACGCTCTTGCAGCTTCTCGCGGTCGTAGTCGGAGGTGGTCTCCTCGATCTGGGCGCGGATCTGCTCGCAGCGACCCTTGATGTCCACCTCGGAGCCGGCGCCGTCGATGATGGTGGTCTCTTCCTTGCTGACCTGGATCTTCTTGGCCTGACCGAGTTCGTTCAGGGTAGCTTTCTCCAGCGACAGGCCGACTTCCTCAGAAATCACGGTGGCGCCGGTCAGGATAGCGATGTCTTGCAGCATGGCCTTGCGACGATCACCGAAGCCGGGTGCCTTCACGGCGCAGACCTTGATAATGCCACGGATGGAGTTGACCACCAGGGTCGCCAGCGCTTCGCCTTCGATGTCCTCGGCAACAATCATCAGCGGCTTGCCGGACTTGGCCACACCTTCGAGGATGGGCAGCAGATCGCGGATGTTGGAGATCTTCTTGTCGTGCAGCAGGATGAAGGGGTCTTCCAGCTCAGCGGTCTGGCTCTGCTGGTTGTTGATGAAGTAGGGCGACAGATAGCCGCGGTCGAACTGCATACCCTCAACCACGTCGAGTTCATTCTGCAGCGACTTGCCTTCTTCAACCGTGATAACGCCTTCCTTGCCAACCTTCTCCATCGCTTCAGCAATGATTTCGCCGATGCTGTCATCGGAGTTGGCGGAAATAGTGCCAACCTGGGCGATTTCCTTGTTATCGGAGCAGGGACGCGACAGATCGCGCAGTTTTGACACGGCCGTATCAACGGCCTTGTCCATGCCGCGCTTCAGGTCCATGGGGTTCATGCCGGCAGCGACGGCTTTCAGACCCTCGCGCACCATGGCCTGCGCCAGCACGGTGGCGGTAGTGGTGCCGTCACCGGCGACATCGGAGGTCTGAGACGCGACTTCCTTGACCATCTGTGCGCCCATGTTCTCGAACTTATCGGCCAGCTCGATTTCCTTGGCCACTGATACGCCGTCCTTGGTGACGGTGGGTGAGCCAAAGGATTTCTCCAGCACCACGTTACGACCCTTGGGGCCCAGGGTCACCTTTACAGCGTTGGCCAGAATATTGACGCCATCCATCATGCGCGCACGCGCATCAATGCCAAACTTAACTTCTTTTGCACTCATTGTGCCTTACTCCCGTAATCTTAACTGGTCTCGCGACTGGGCGACGCGAAGAAAAATGTCGGTTGAGTCGGCCTGCCGAAGCTCGGCCGGGGCTCGGCTTTTTAGCCTTCGATGACACCCATGATGTCTTCCTCGCGCATCACGAGGAAATCCTCGCCGTCGATCTTTACTTCAGTGCCGGAATACTTCCCAAAGAGCACCTTGTCGCCGACCTTAACGTCGAGCGCACGGGTATCGCCGCTGTCGAGGATCTTGCCGTTGCCAACGGCGATCACTTCGCCGCGGATGGGTTTCTCAGTGGCCGAGTCCGGAATGACAATACCGCCAGCAGAGGTGCGCTCCTCTTCCATGCGACGAATGACGACGCGGTCATGCAAAGGACGAATATTCATCAGTGAATCTCCTCAAGTAGGGTGCGTGGTCGAGTGCCGGACCAAGCGAACGACCGAGTCAGGCGACCGTGCGGGCGATTGGTTGTTAGCACTCATCAGTAACGAGTGCTAATAATAGTGCCGGCGCGCGCGCTGTCAAGGGGGCAGGACGCAAATAGGAGATTTTTTTGTCCCGGCTAGATCGCGTCGAAGCGCTCGAACTGCATGCTGAACTGGCCGCGTCCCTGGGTCAGGCTGCGCAGTTCGGTGGCATAGCCGAGCAGGGCCTCCAAGGCCACCTCGGCCTGCACGCGCGCTTCGCGCTCGCTCCCGGCCGCGCCCCCCGTCAGAGTGCCGGCCTCATGCAGTGCGGTGGCACGAATCACGGCATGACGCGCTTGCAGGTCGCCCAGCACCGGGCCAAGGTGCTCTTCCGGTACCGACAGATCGACCCGCATGAGCGGATGCAGCACCAGCGGCCGGGCCTGAATCAGTCCCTGACGCAAGGCTTTGGCCGCTGCGGCGGTCAGTGCCTCAGGGGAACTGGCCTGAGCAAAGAGCTCGACCCGCAGCAGTTCCACGATCACATCCTCAACCGGCGCACCCTGCACGGGACCGCTGTCCAGGATCTGTTGCAGGCCCTGCTGAATGGCCTGGCGCTGCTCGGGGCTTAGCGTCGCCCCCTCCGGTGTGAGGCTCGGCTCACCACCCAGCTGTCGCCCCGCGCCGCGCGCATTGGGCGTGACTCGCAGCCCGACGCTGGCGTTGACTTCCGGATGCTTGCCATCGGGTGAGGCCGGGCGCTGATAGCGCGCCTCCACACTGGCTGAGGCGCCAATGCTTTCACGCACCGCCACGGCCGGTCGCCCGCTGCGCACATGCAGATGAAATTCACGCTCCAGCCGCTCCAGGACAATTTGCAGATGCAGTTCACCCATGCCGCGCAGCAGGCGCTGGCCGGTGTCCGGATCTTCCTCGACTCGCAGCGTGGGATCTTCTTGAGCCACCTTATCCAGGGCACTCAGCAGCTTGTCGTCCTCCGCGCTGCTCAGGGGCTCAATTGCCAAGCTGAGCACCGGGGTGCGGGTTTCAATGCGTTCCAGGCTGAGCAGGTGTTCGGGGTCGCAGAGGGTATCGCCAGTGGCCGCATGGCGCAGTCCGGCGAGCAGCACGATTTGCCCCGGCTCAGCCAGCTCCACTTTGGTCTTTTTGCCAGCATCAAGATCGAAAATGCGTGCAATCTGTTCCTTGACTACGCGCCCGTCAGCGCCAATAAAGGCGACGCTGTCCCCAGGACGCAGGCTGTTGCGATACAGTCGGGTAAAGCAATGGCGCCGCCCGTCCCACAACTGCACCTTGAATACTAGTGCCGCCAGCGGCCCGTCAGTGCTGATGTGAATGGATTCGGTAGCCGAGGCTGCGTCGTCCGCCACCCGTTGTGCCAACATCGCCGGGCGATCCAGGGGCGCCGGTAGCAAATCCACCACAGCATCCAGCAGCGGCTGCACACCCAGGTTGCGTAGCGCGCTGCCACCCAGACACGGAAATAACTGACCGCTCAGGGTTCCGCGTCGCAACGCGGCGAGCAGTTGCGCCGGTTCAATCGCCTCACCGGCCAGCACCGGGTCGGCCAAGGTCTCGTCCACCTCGGCGGCGGCCAGCAGCAGCGTCTCGCGGTACTCTGCCACCTGCAACCACAGGGCTTCAGGACAGGGTGTGCGGTGCAGCAGCTCACCCTGCTCGCCCTGGAACTCGATCAAGTCCTGCCCGATAAGGTCAATCACCGCGTGGCGCTCCGGCAGGGGTACGGTGATCGCCAGGGGTTGTACGCCGAGGCGCTCGCGGATATCCGTCATAGCGCGTGCAAAATCGGCGCCCGGGCGGTCCATCTTGTTGATAAAAAAAAGCGTTGGAAGCTTAAAATGATTGCGCTGCCGCCACACGGTTTCGGTCTGCGGCTCGACAGCGCGCACCCCATCGAGCACCAAGATAACGCCATCGAGCACGCGCATGGCGCGCTCCACTTCGATACTGAAGTCAACATGCCCCGGGGTATCAATGATTTGCAGCCCATGCTCGCGCCAGGGCGCATGCGTCACCGCCGCCGTGATGGTAATGCCGTGCTCCTGCTCCTCGGCCATCCAGTCCATGTGGGCTGCGCCCTCATGCACCTCGCCGATTTTGTGCAAAGCGCCGGTATAGAACAGAATACGCTCTGTCAGAGTAGTTTTGCCGGCATCGACATGCGCGGCGATGCCGATATTGCGAACGCGTTGGAGTTTGTGTGAATGCTTAGTCACAGCCGTGATGGGGATTTCAAAACAGGTCGCCTGGCCGGGTACTTTTTACCATCTTGGCCATTTGCGCAACAAATCAAGCCTGCGACTTCAGCGCGACCCGCGTGCTCGAAGTGGCGGTCGGCGGCACTGCTTGCGAGCCTGTGGCTCGGCGCTGCGGTCCCGGGAATCAGTCTGGGTTCGCCACCCTATCGCCTCACCAGTCCCGACGATGATGTCATCGGCACGCCCTTTTATGTCAAGGCCGACTCGCGGCAAACCCTGCTCGATATTGGCCGGCATCACGGACTGGGCTTCGATGAGATGGAGCAGGCGAATCCGGATGTGGACATGTGGGTGCCCCAGGATGATGTCGATGTGCTAATCCCCGCGCGTCAAGTGCTGCCGGATGCACCGCGCCAAGGACTGGTACTGAACACCGCCGAGAAGCGACTCTATTATTTCCTGTCACCGCAAGCAGTCGAAACATTCTCGGTGGGCACGGGACGCGAGGGTTGGGAGACGCCGGTGGGGCAGTACAGCATTGTCGAGAAAATCAAGGGTCCAACCTGGACGCCACCGGCGTCGATCCGCGCGGAGCATGCGGCCAAGGGCGAAATTCTGCCGGCGGTGGTGCCGGCGGGGCCGGACAATCCACTGGGTGCCTATGCCATGCGACTGAGCAATCGCAGCTATCTGATTCACGGGACCAACAAGCCCTGGGGCGTCGGTATGCCGGTCAGCCACGGCTGTACCCGGATGTTCCCGGAGGATATCGAGCATTTGTTTCAGAAGGTGCCGGTCGGAACGCCGGTGACCATTGTCGATCAGCCTTATAAGGTCGGCTGGCTTGGGGATCAGCTGTTTTTGGAGGCCAATGCATCGGCGCAGCAACAAGCGGCCACACAAATTGAGGATTTGATTCCGGCGGCCATTGCACAAGCAGCGGATGTAGCCATTGACTGGGAGGCCGTCAGGCGGGTGAAAGATGAAAATACCGGCCTGCCCACGGTGGTAGGCGGCCGGCGGGAATCAGCCAGTTGGCATCACTTGGACATGATCTTCTGATACATGCGGTTGATGCGCTCCTCGTTAGCCTGGCAGCAGGCCTGAGCGGAATTGGCGGCGTCCATAGCAGCCTGAGCCATGTCACGCGCTTCCTGATCGGTGGCGCAGCCGCCGAGCATGGCGGTGCTCAGCACAACGGCGGCCGACAAAGAGACAAGTTTGGTTTGCTTGGTCATAAGAATTTTCTCCATAAATATCTGTTGCCTGATGGCGGTCTTGTTATATCACACTCTGCACGCAATTTGCGGCCCGATGCAAAAATCACTGTTGGTTAAAGGCGTTGTGGCGCGGCAACTGATGCTGATATAACAACCACCAGCCCCATAATTGGGCATTTGCGTTGACAAGGCCAAGTCAGTTCGAGCACATTGGCATCTTTCCGCTGATCGCCCCGCCCAGTTCAGCCAACCCTTAGGGTCAGGCATCCCTGATCTTCATCCTTTAAAGATATCTATTGCGTATTCAATTCCGATGGAGCCCTTTTACTCGAACTTCTATTCGAGCGCCCGCGCTACAGCCCATCAGACGGAAGTTAACCCCTTTCGTTGTCAGGGTTTTGTGCGCAATGGCACTATTGCGTGTCGAGATGGCCACCGCCGCGCCATTCAATCCCTGCCAGCGTTTTTGCGTGCCCTGCTGGTGACTGATGGCACGGTGACAAAAATCCTTGAGGCCTATTTCTGGGAGCCGGTGGTCGTCGATACCCTGCATCAAGCCTTCACGGTCATGCCGGCCGAGATTCCCTGGATTGAAATCAACCCGGGCGACAACGCCCTGGTGCGCCGTGTGCGCTTGCGCGGGGGGGATTCCAACCGCGAGTACGCCCAAGCCGACTCAGTGATTCGCGCCGAGCGGGTGCCGGAGCATTTTCGCCAACGCTTGATTGATCGTGAAATCGGGATCGGCGCTTTGATCCGCGACAGCGGACTAGAAAGCTACCGCGAGGTGATGGAGGTCGGCGTGAATCCAGGCCAGGCACCCACGCCCGGCGACAGTCTGTTTCGCACCTATCGCATTATCATCGACAAGGAGCCGGTGATTCTGATCACTGAGACCTTCCCGCTGGCGTTGTTTTGCGATCCCTAACCGCTCAAATCCAGCTGCTCGCGCAGTGCATCAACCAGCAGATTGGCAACCGCCGCCAGCGGCAGGGCGCACCCCAGATCAGCTAGTTGCGTGACTTGCAGGCCGGGATAACCACAGGGATTGATGCACGCGAAGGGGGCTAAGTCCATGGCCACATTAAGCGCCAGGCCGTGATAGCTGCATCCCTGGCGCACGCGCAAACCCAAGGCAGCAATCTTGGCCTCCGCGACATAGACCCCGGGTGCTCCGGCGCGAGTGCTGCCCGCAATGCCCTGGGTCTCCAGCATCGCGATCACCGCCTGCTCAAGCCGCTGTACCAGCTCACGCACACCCAGCCGCGCACGCCTTAAATCAAATAACACATAGACCACCAGCTGCCCCGGCCCATGGTAGGTCACCTGGCCGCCACGATCACAGTGAATGACAGGGATCGCGCCGGGGTTCAGCAGATGTTCCGGGCGCCCGGCCTGCCCCAGGGTGAATACCGGATCATGCTCCAGAATCCACAACTCATCCGGTGTGCTAGCATCGCGCGCAGCGGTGAAATCTTGCATCTGCTGCCAGGTTTCCTGATAGGCGCAGCGCCCGCGTTGCCGTACATGCCAGGCGTCAGTCACAGGGCATAGACGATCGCTTCGTGCGCCGTCAATTCCTGATAAATTGCATCAAGCTGTTGTTTGCTCTGGGCTTGCACCACCACGGTCACCGACAGCCATTTTCCGTTGGTGCTGGCGCGCTGTCGTACCTGCTCTGGTGCCAAAACAACCTGATGACGCTGCAAAATGTCGAGAAACAGCGCGGCAATATCGCGTTCGGCCAACCCCATGGCCTTGATTGGAAACTGACAGGGAAACTCCAGCAGGGTCTCGGCGGGCACTGATGGATCCCGAGACGGATCCTGGGGGGAGTGCTGGCTTGCATCCTGGGTGTCATGAATGTCTGAAGCGCTTGGATCAACCATGGGGAGTCCGCATGAGTTCCGTTTTACAGGCCTGATAGGCGGCATCAAGTTGCCGCCACAGCGGTCCAACCTGGCCCTGACCAACCGGCGCACCATCAAGCCGGGTGACCGGAAGCAGTTCCCGGGTGGAGCTGCAAATCAAGAGTTCGTCAGCACGCCGGCAGTCCTCGACTGACAGTGGGCGCTGCTTAAGGGTCAGCCCCTGGCGTTCGCTGAGCTCAATGATCAGTTCCCGGGTAATACCCGACAACAACTCGGGACCGACCGGGGGCGTTGCCAATGCCCCGTCTTGCACGATAAAGACATTGCTGGTTGAGCCCTCAACCACCCAACCATCGCGCACCAGCAGCGCCTCCTCGGCGTCATGGTCCGCCGCTTCCTGCCGGAGCAGCACAGCGGCAACCAGCGAGATCGATTTGATATCGCAGCGCTGCCAACGGATATCCTCGCGCAGCACGGCCGCCACTCCCTGTTCGGCGATACGCGGATCACGCGGTGCCATGGGTTTGGTCATCACAAATACAGTTGGTTCGACGCACTTTGAGAAGCGATGCTCGCGCACCGGCGGCGCACCCCGTGTGACTTGCAGATAAATGGCCTGATTCTCAGCCGCCTGTGAGGCGATAAGACGTGTGAACAGGTGTTCCCAATGCGCGCGGGACAAGGGATTAGCGAGGCGAATACCGGCCAGACTGCGCTCCAGCCGATCAAGATGAGCCGCCAGTCGCAACGGCTGGCCATGATAGACGGGGATAACCTCGTAAACGCCATCGCCAAACAGAAAGCCCCGATCCAGCACCGGCACGCGCGCCTCGGCCAAGGGCATAAAGGCGCCGTTCAAATAGACCTCGGTCATCCCTGAAACCACAGCAGCACGGTATCCACGGCCAGCCGAAAAATACCGCCCCGAGGAACAGACCCCAGCGCCACCAGAGGGATGCGGCGCAGTTCTTCATTTTCAAGTCGAACCACGATTTCCCCGACCTGTTCGCCCTTGGTCACCGGCGCGATGATATTGGCCGGCGACTCCAGCACGGTGGAGACCTTCTCATAGGTGCCGCGCGGGATACTGATATCAAGATCAGTCGCCGGACCGACCGGTAGCTCCTTGCTGGCGCCCTTCCAGATGCGCAGGATTTCAACCGGCTGCTCAGCGGGAAACAGCTTCAGGGTTTCAAAAAACCGAAATCCGTAGTTCAGCAGTGCCAGGCTGTCGCGTGCACGCGCCTTGGTGCTGGCGGTCTTCATGACCACAGAAATCATGCGTTGGTTATCGCGTTGCGCCGAAGCCACCAGGCAGTAACCGGCTTCCTTGGTGTGCCCGGTCTTAACGCCATCAACACTCGGATCCTGGCGCAGCAGGATATTGCGGTTGTACTGACGAATGTCGTTGTAAGTGAACTCCTGCAAGGAGTACCAGCTGTAGTAATCGGGAAAATCGCGAATAATGGCCCGCGTCAAGGTTGCGATATCGCGTGGCGTGCTGTAGTGCTCGGGATCGGGCAGGCCGGGGGCATTGGTAAAATGCGAGCTGTTCATACCCAGGTGCCTGGCCTCGGCATTCATCATGTCCGCAAAGGCCGATTCAGTCCCGGCGATATGCTCGGCCAAGGCCACACTGGCATCATTGCCCGACTGCACAATCATGCCCTTGACCAGATCCTCAACCAGCACCTGCTTGCCGACCTCGATAAACATCTTTGAGCCACCGGTGCGCCAGGCCTTTTCACTGATCAGCACCTTGTCATCAAGCTGCAAATGGCCGGCCGCCAGCTCACTGAAGACCACATAGGCAGTCATGATTTTTGTCAGACTCGCCGGCGCCAGGCGCTCATCGGCATTGAGTTCGGCAAGCATTTTGCCACTCTCGAAGTCCAGCAGCACATAACCACCGGCATCCAGCTGCGGCGGTTCAGGGGTGACCAGGGGGGCGGCCAGCAGGGAGATGGGCAGCAGCCAAACGAGCAGCAGCCATGCAAGATGCGGAAATTTTGCCAGAGGGTACATTGTGGAAGCATCCGCCAGAAAGCGCGGCCATAGCCGCTGAATGGAAAATTTTACCTGATCGGCCCCCTTATCAACAGAGGTGATCCACAGCTCTGTAGTGAGCAGCCTGAACTTGACTGCGGCGGGAAGCCTTAGCGCCCGATGACCACCCCTTGAGCGAGTCCGAGATGCGTCAGGCGTTGCGAGACGGCTTCAGCCTCGGCACGGGAACTCAAGGGACCCACTTGCACCTTGTAGGGAGCCGATTCGGCTTCAGCGCCGGGGCGAATGTTGACCGACCCCGGAACATGCGCCAGCAGCCGGTGACGCAGTTGCTCGGCGTTGGCAAGTTCGCCGAAGGCTCCCACTTGCAGATACAGCTGATCATTTTGGCTGAACGTCTCATCAAAAAAAGCATTGGGTTGGCGCTCGTGATGTTCAAGTGGCGCCGCCGGTGGGGCTTCCACGATGCCGCCATGATCGCGTGGGTCAATCGAGCGCACTTCAACCTTGGCGGTCCCCGTGGCCACGATATTGAGCTTGCGTGCGGCAGCATAGGACAGATCAATGATGCGACCGCGATGGAAGGGACCGCGGTCATTCACGCGCACCACGATGCTACGGCCGTTTTCGAGATTGGTCACGCGCACATAGCTTGGCAGGGGCAGGGTCTTGTGCGCGGCTGTCATTTGATGCATGTCATACACTTCCCCGCTGGACGTGCGCCGGCCATGAAATTTGCTGCCATACCAGGAGGCCAGCCCGCGTTGAACGAAGTTCCTGCTGCTGCGCTTGGTCTTGTACTGGCGCCCCAAAACCTCATAGGATGACATATTGCCGTACTTGGATTTTGGCTCCACCTTAGGCACGGCATCAGGCGGATCGCCCAGATCCTGGTTGACATCAGAGTGCGTCGCCAGGCCACCACCGCAGCCGGCCAGCAGGGAAACCAGAGCACCGATGATCAGTCGGCGGGAGAAGAAAAGGCAGGCGTTCATCTTGGTCTCATCGGGTCTTGGGGCTCAGTTGTTTGCGGTCCTGATAAACCACCTTCATTATAGCGCGAAACACCTTATCTTGATTGAGAATATTTCGAGGTCTGGATCGACATCAGGATGCCAAAGCCGGCCATAATGGTGACCAGCGAGGTTCCGCCATAGCTGATCAACGGCAGAGGGACACCCACCACCGGCAGCAACCCAACCACCATGCCGGTATTGACGAACAGATAGACGAAAAACACCATGGTGATAGCACCACCGAGCAGGCGCGAAAAGCTGTTATGCGCATGCACGGCGATATACAGCCCGCGGAAGATAATGAACAAATACACTGCCAGTACCACCAGTATGCCGACCAAACCGAACTCCTCGCCCAACACGGCAAAAATAAAGTCCGTCGAGCGTTCCGGCAGAAACTCCAGATGCGACTGGGTGCCGTGAAACCAGCCTTTGCCATAGATACCGCCCGAGCCGATGGCAATCTGCGACTGAATAATGTGATAACCGGCGCCAAGCGGGTCGGACTGTGGATCAAGAAAGGTCAGCACGCGCTGGCGCTGGTAGTCGTGCATCAGATACCAGAGTACCGGCGCCCCCCCTGCGGCCAGCCCTCCAAGCACGGCGATCAAGCGCCAACTGAGTCCGGCCATAAAGAGCACCACCAACGCCGCGCTGGTCACCATGAGCGCGGTGCCTAGATCCGGCTGCTGGGCAATCAGCAGCACCGGCACGGCAGTGATGATGACACCGACCAGAATACGCGGCAGGCTGGGCGGCAGCGTGCCGCCGGAAAAGAACCAGGCCAGCATCATAGGCACCGCCAGCTTAAGCAACTCGGAGGGTTGAAAGCGCAGAACGCCGAGATTCAGCCAGCGCTGCGCTCCCTTGCCAATCTCACCAGTCATGGCCACCGCCACCAGCATGGTCACGCCCAGCAGAAACAGCAGCGGCGACCAGCGGCGCAAATGCTCGGGATGAATCTGCGCGATCAGAATCATTACCCCCAGGGCCAGGCCAAGTCGGAAAATCTGCCGTTCCACCTGACCGGTGGACTGTTCCGTCGCACTGAACAAAATCGCCAGTCCGCAGGCGCATAGCACAAGAATTCCCAGCAACAGCGGCCAATCGATGTGCAAGCGCTCCAACAAGCCACGCTCGCTGTCTTCACTCAAGGTGTCGGAAAACAGGGTCACAGCGGGTCAATCTCCGTCAGCGTCGGCGCCCGGCGGTGGTGGCGGCTCAACCCGTCGTTTCAGCAGATAGCTGTCAATGACCTGACGTGCAATGGGGGCCGCCGTAGAGCCGCCATGACGCCCATTTTCGACGATCACCGCAACGGCTATCTGCGGAGCCTCAATGGGTGCAAAGGCGATAAAGAGCGCATGATCGCGCATGCGCTCGGCCACCTGAGCCTCGTTGTAGCGTTCGGTCTGACCGATGGTGAACACCTGGGCGGTGCCGGTCTTGCCGGCAATCCGTATCAGTCGATTGCGGATACGCCGGGCCGTGCCACGTGAGCCCTCCACCACCAGTGCCATGGCATCGACAATCCCCTGCCATTTGGCCTCGCCATCCACGGCAATGCGATGACTGACCGCTTCGGTAGTGTGCACCAAACCCGTGGATGGATCCCGCACCGCCTGCACCATGCGCGGCTGAAAGTAGGTGCCATGATTGGCCATGGCCGCCGTTGCAGCGGCTAACTGCAAGGGAGTTACCAAAAAAGCCCCTTGCCCAATACCAACAATAAGCGTCTCGCCTGGATACCAGGGCCGACCACGCACCCGCTCCTTCCACTCGGGCGTGGGCAGCAGACCACCCAACTCATCGGCAAAGTCAATGCCGGTTTTGGCGCCAAAACCAAAATCGGCCAAAAAGCGATCCAGTCGCTCAATGCCCATATCGTGAGCAAGACGATAAAAGAACACATCGCATGACTGCACCACAGCATCGGTCACCGTCAGAGTGCCGTGACCGCTGCGCTTCCAGCAGCGGTAGCGATGGCTGTGCCCCGGGAGCTGAAAATATCCCCCGCAGTATTTGCCATCACGAAAGCTGATAGCACCACTGGCCAGACCACCCAGTCCAATGAAAGGTTTGATAGTCGAGGCCGGGGGGTACTGCCCCCGCACGGCTCGATTGTAGAGCGGTTTGTCGATTGAGTCGCGCAACGCGACATAATCCTTGACGCTGATGCCGTCAACAAACAAGTTGGCATCGAAGCCGGGCGTGCTGACCATCGCCAGCACTCCACCCGAATTGGGATCAATGGCTACCACAGCACCGCGCTTGCCCGCCATGGCCCGCATGATGTCCTGCTGTAGATCAATGTCCAGAAACAGCACCAGATCCTCACCCGAGGTCGGCAGCTGTTCCTCCAGTGTGCGCAGCACGCGTCCGCGCGCATTGATCTCCACCTGTTGAAAGCCCACCTTGCCGTGCAGGGCATCTTCATAGGCCTTTTCGATGCCGATCTTGCCGATATGACTGGTCCCGGCATAGGCCGATGGATCAATGCGCTCCATCTCGCGCTCGTTGATACGCCCAACATAGCCCAGGACGTGACTGGTATCGACGCCGAAGGGATAATAACGCAGCAGTTCGGCGTGAATCTGCACCCCTGGGAAACGATGGCTGTGCACGGCAAAGCGGGCACGCTCGGTATCGCTCAGATCAAGCCGGATGGGCACGCCATCAAAGCGCCGGTGCTGGCGGCGCAGACGCTCGAAACGTTGGCGGTCAACGTCATTGATATTAATCAGGCGGCTCAACGCATCAATGGTTTGGGCGATATCATCAACTTTGCCCGGGATGATTTGCAGCGAATACGAAGGCACATTATCGGCCAGCAGGACATTGTTGCGGTCGTAAATCAGCCCGCGCATGGGCGGCAGCGGCTCCACCCGAACGCGATTATCCTCGGACAGGGTTCGATAATGCTCGCTGTTAAATACTTGCAGATAAACCAAGCGGGCGACCACGGCGGCCAGGCATAAGATGGCCACCAGGCCTGACAGTATGACCCGCCGAGTGAACAGCCGGGCTTCACCACGCGGATCATTAAACTTGGCATCAAGCATCTGGGTACTGAATCAGGACAGGGAATCGGGACAGAGGGCCGGAATTAAGTCACATCCAGGCGTCGCACCAGAGCCCGCAGCAGAGCGGCGAACCAGGGCCACAGCAGCATGCTGACGATGGTGGCATTCCAGTAGGACAGTCCGGGCGTTGGCTGATTCGTGGCACTCAGCACCCAGAGCGACACTAGGCGCTCCACGGTTAGAATCAGCCAGACCGACAGCGCCTGCTGCCAAGCGAGAAAGAGCGCAATCCGATGTTGCAGCTCAACGGTCAGATAGCCCATGATCGAAAAGCTGAGGGCATGCAGCCCCAGCAGGGAGCCGGTCACCACATCCAGCATCAAACCGGCAAAAAACGCCCAAAACACGCCCACGCGATCCGGGAAGGCCGTCACCCAGAAAACGATCGTCAGTGCCGCCCATTGCGGACGATAGCCGATGGCCCAAGTCGGCATCGGCAGAATGGTCAGAAACCAGGCCACGCCCAGGGTCAGCAGGATGGTCCAGAGAAAACGTATGGACACGCGGACGCTCAGGGTTCCAAAACCGCGTGCTGGGAAGACGCGGTTCCAACCCCACCCGCATCGGTCACAGCACCCTCTTCCATGAGCCTCGGCAATGACCACACCATCAGCACCTCGTGACTGCGATCAAGCCGTGCCGTGGGCTCGGCGGTAACGGTTGCAAAGCGTTTGCCCGGTTCAATGCTCACTTCCGTCACCCGCGCGACCGGATACCCAGGCGGATAGGTGCCGCCCAGTCCAGAGGTAACCAAGAGATCGCCCACCCGAATATCGGCTTTTTTGGGGACATGCAGCAGATTTAACTGGTCGATCAGCCCAGACCCGGTCGCGATGGACCTGAGTCCATTGCGGTTGACCTTGACCGGCAATGAGTGTCTGGCATCGGTGATGAGCAACACTGTGGAGGTGAGAGGGTTGGCGCGCTCGACCTGCCCCATCACCGCATTGGCATCTAACACAGGCTGGCCAACAAAGACTCCCGACAGGGTTCCCTTATCCACCAGCACCTGCTGGCGGTAAGGATCAAGATCCACTTGCAACAACTCGGCAATCAGTACCCGCTCACCCACCTTGAACGCTGAGCCTAACAGATTACGCAGCCGTTCGTTCTCTGATTCCAGGGCATCGAAGCGCTGCAAACGCGCGCTCAGCGTCAGATTTTCCTGGTGCAGACGCTTGTTCTCAGCGCGCAACTGTGCCTTGTCGGCCACTTGATTTTCAATGTTTCGGGCTAAGCGTGAGGGCAAGGCTGCAAGAAAATGCAGTGGATAAAGGGTCACGGCCAGCCCGGAGCGCAGGGCATCAAACTCTCGATAGTGCAGATCAGCAATGATCAGCGCCAGCGCCACCAATGACGCCATCACCAAGCGCACAATCGCCGAAGGTCCACGGTTAAACAGAGGCTTCATGCAAGGACTGCAGAAGATTATCCGGCTGGAAGGAAGGGCATGCGCAGACCCGGATCCTGCTCAAAGCATGCGTGCGTTACTCGCCGACGAAGAAATCAATACCCCGGCTATCGAGCATATCCAGCGCCATACCACCGCCCCGGGCCACGCAGGTCAGTGGATCATCGGCAATGACCACCGGCAACCCGGTCTCTTCTGACAGCAGGCGATCAATGTCGCGCACCAAAGCACCACCGCCGGTAACCACGATGCCACGCTCGGCGACATCGGCGCCCAGCTCCGGTGGCGTCTGCTCAAGCGCAATTTTCACCGCACTGACGATACCCGAGAGCGGTTCCTGCATGGCCTCAAGGATCTCGTTGCTGTTCAACGTAAAACTGCGCGGCATGCCCTCGGCCAGATTGCGGCCCTTGACTTCGACTTCACGCACCTCGGTACCGGGAAACGCCGAACCAATCGCATGCTTGATGCGCTCGGCGGTCGCTTCGCCGATAAAGGTGCCGTAATTGCGCCGCACATAATTGATAATGGATTCATCAAAGGTGTCGCCACCGATGCGTGTGGACTGGGAATAAACGATGCCATTGAGCGAAATTACGCCCACTTCCGACGTGCCACCCCCGACATCAAGCACCAGCGAGCCGCGCGCCTCGGCCACCGGCAGACCGGCGCCAATGGCCGCCGCCATGGGCTCTTCGATCAGGAAAACATCACGCGCGCCCGCTCCGGAGGCGGATTCCTTGATAGCGCGCCGTTCCACCTGAGTCGAACCGCAGGGTACGCACACCAACACCCGCGGACTGGGGCGAATCAGCCGTGTCTCATGTACCTTATGGATAAAGTACTGGAGCATTTTTTCGGTGACGGTAAAGTCGGCAATAACGCCGTCCTTCATCGGGCGGATGGCTGTGATATTTTGCGGCGTGCGCCCAAGCATGGCCTTGGCGTCCTCGCCAACAGCGGCAACGGTTTTGCGCCCGCCATCGTGATCCTGGCGAATGGCAACCACCGAGGGCTCGTTCAGGACAATCCCTTTGCCACGCACATAGATAAGTGTATTGGCAGTGCCCAGATCGATCGACAGATCGTTGGAAAACATACCGCGAACGCGTCTAAAAACCATCGATTTCCTTCCTAAAAACCGGCAGAACAGACCAGGCTGCACCGGCCATGTGCCTAAAGACACCCCTACGAGCGTGCTGGGGATGAGCGCAAAAAAAGCTCCGCATCCTAATCGCGGCGCTTTAGCCACTGGAGTTGTCTTTGAACCGCGTCAGCTCATGGCTGTGCAGGCTACAAAACATCCTGAGAGAAGCAGAGGGTTGAGCGCTGCGCGCGCGGGACATTAAACATCCAAACCCCTAATCTAGCAATCTCAGCCTTACTCGGCAAGACACCGAACGGCAACAGTGCCAAAATCTCTCAAGATCTCATAGATCCAACCGCCGGCAATTCCAAGCGGCGCGCTCTTGTGGTAGCTTGGAGGGCTTAATATCGCCGCCTGGCATCCAGTTCGCTAAACTGGGATGCTCAGCGTCCGTACTGGTTTCGAGTGCTTAAAGTTGCGCATGATACCAGCATCCATTCACCCCTATCCACTGACTAGGCTACCATGCAATCGTCTGATGTCGCGCGAATCGCGCATCTTGCCAAACTTGCCACTGATGCCAGCGAACTGGAGCAATACGCCAGCGAGCTGACAGCCATTCTGACCCTGGTTGAGCAAATGAATCGGCTTGACACCGCCGGAGTCGAACCCCTGGCCCACCCACTGGAGCTGACCCAACGCCTGCGCCCCGATGTGGTAACCGAGCCGGATCAGCGCGAAGGCTTCCAGCGCCATGCGCCGCTGACCGAAGACGGCTTCTATCTGGTGCCCCGGGTCATCGAGTAGCCAGGCGCCTGCCGCGATTGGCATCCTTCTTCAGAACCCTGTGTCATCCATTGCCAGCCCCAGGATTGCAGCACCATGCTTGACCAAGCCACCGGCGATTCCATCTGCGCACTGGCCGCGCGTCTGCGCCGCCGCGAATGCTCCAGCCGCGAACTGACGGCGGCCTACCTCGCCCGCATCGAGCACCACGACGCCGCGCTCAACAGCTTCATCACCGTCACCCCCGAAGCGGCGCTCGCGGCCGCCGAGGCTGCCGATCAGCAGCTCGCGTGCGGCGCAGGCGGTCCGCTGACCGGCATTCCCATTGCGCATAAGGACATTTTCTGCACCCAGGGCGTGCGCACCAGCTGCGCCTCACGCATGCTGGATAACTTCATCGCGCCCTACGATGCCACCGTTGTCAGCCGCCTGCACCAGGCCGGCGCCATCAGCCTGGGCAAAACCAACATGGACGAGTTCGCCATGGGCTCGTCGAATGAGACCAGCTGGTACGGCCCGGTCACCAATCCCTGGGATTCAACCCGGGTGCCGGGAGGATCATCCGGCGGCTCCGCAGCGGCGGTGGCCGCCGGGCTCTGCATGGCCGCCACAGCCACCGACACCGGCGGCTCCATCCGCCAACCGGCGGCCTTTTGCGGCGTCACCGGCCTCAAACCCACCTACGGGCGCTGCTCGCGCTGGGGCATGATCGCCTTTGCCTCCAGCCTCGATCAGGCCGGGGTAATCGCGCGCAGTGCTGCCGATGCCGCGCTGATCTTGCAGGCCATGGCCGGCTTCGACCGCCAGGACTCAACCAGCGCCGATGAACCGGTGCCGGATTACTCGGCCGAGCTGGAAACAAGTCTCCAGGGGCTGCGCATCGGGCTGCCGCGTGAATTCATGAGCGCAGAGCTTGACAGCGACATCGCCGCATCTGTCGAAGATGCCATCGGCCTGTTGCGCACCCTGGGCGCCGAGGTGCGCGAGATCAGCCTGCCCAACAGCGCACTTGCCGTCCCAGCCTATTATGTGGTGGCGCCGGCGGAGTGTTCCTCCAACCTGGCCCGCTATGATGGCGTACGCTTCGGCCATCGCTGCACCGATCCCGTCGATCTGGAGGACCTGTACCGGCGCAGTCGCGGCGAGGGCTTCGGGGCCGAGGTCAAACGCCGCATTATGATCGGCACCTATGTGCTCTCAGCCGGCTACTATGATGCCTATTATCTGAAAGCCCAGCAGATTCGTCGCTTGATCAAGCAGGACTTCCAGCACGCACTGAGCGAGGTTGATGTCATTCTCGGCCCCACCGCGCCCACCACCGCCTTCGCGCTCGGGGACAAGAGCGCCGACCCGGTGGCCATGTACCTGAACGACATTTACACCATCTCGGCCAATCTCGCCGGTCTGCCCGGCCTGTCGCTGCCCATCGCTCCCGTGCAAGGCTTACCGGTGGGTCTGCAACTGATCGGCAACTATTTTGCCGAGGCGCGTCTGCTCAATGTTGCGCATCAGTTGCAGCAACACAGCGACTGGCATTTGGCACGCCCATCGGCGTTCGCCTGAACACGCACTTGCGGAGACGAAGCATGCAATGGGACGTTGTGATCGGTCTTGAGATTCACACCCAACTCAAGACAGCGTCAAAAATTTTCTCCGGTGCCGCCACCACCTTTGGCGCCGAACCCAATCGCCAGGCCTGCGCGGTCGATCTCGGCCTGCCCGGCGTACTGCCGGTGCTAAACATCGAAGCCGTGCGCCACGCGGTGCGCTTTGGCACCGCCATCGGCGCCGAGATTGCGCCGCGTTCGGTGTTCGCACGCAAAAACTATTTTTACCCCGACCTGCCCAAAGGCTACCAGATCAGCCAGTATGAGCTGCCGGTAGTTGGGCGCGGCCAGGTGGAGATTCTGCTTGATGACGGCGACACCAAAACCATTGGTGTGACCCGCGCGCATCTGGAAGAAGATGCCGGAAAATCGGTGCATGAGGATCATCTCGGGGGAGGACGGCTCAGCGGCATCGATCTCAACCGAGCCGGGACGCCACTGCTGGAGATTGTCTCCGAGCCGGATCTGCGCTCGCCACAGGAGGCGGTCGCCTATGCGCGCAAAATTCACCAACTGGTGCGCTGGATCGGCATCAGCGACGGCAACATGCAGGAAGGCTCCTTCCGCGTCGATGCCAACATTTCCCTGCGCCCGGCCGGCTCCGACACCCTGGGCACCCGCGCCGAGATCAAAAACATCAACTCCTTTCGCTTCCTGCACAAAGCCCTGGAATTCGAGATCGAGCGTCAGCGCGACATCCTCGAAGACGGCGGCACGATCGTGCAGGAAACCCGGCTCTACGATGCCGAGCAGGATGAAACCCGCTCCATGCGCTCCAAGGAAGAAGCCAACGATTACCGCTACTTCCCTGATCCGGATTTGTTGCCGCTGAGCATCGACGCAGATTTCATTCAGGCGGCCACGGCGGAACTGCCGGAATTGCCGGAGGCCATGCGCGCGCGCTTGATTGAGCAGTACGGGCTGAGCGCGACGGACGCGACCGTGCTGACCGGCTCCCTGGCTATGGCGGACTACTTCGAGCAAACCGTTGCCGGCTGTCATGATGCCAAGCTGGCGGCGAACTGGATCACCGGCAGCCTAGCCGCCGCGCTGAATAAAGCCGATCTTGATATCGAGCACAGCCCGGTCAGCCCAGCGCAACTGATCGGCCTACTCCAGCGCATTCAGGACAACAGCATCTCGGGCAAGATCGCCAAACAAGTCTTTGACGGCCTGTGGCAGGGCGAGGGTGACGCTGATGCCATCATCGCTGCACGCGGACTGACGCAAATCACTGACACCGGCGCCATCGACAGCCTGGTCGAAGCGGTGATGGCCGCCAACCCGCAGCAGGTTGAGCAGTACCGGGCCGGCAAGGAGAAGGTGTTTGGCTTCTTCGTCGGTCAGGTGATGAAGCAGAGCCAGGGCAAGGCCAATCCCGCGCTGGTGAACCAGCTGCTCAAAGACAAGCTTGCGGGCGGTTAGCCAGGCCGGGCGCTATCAGCCCTTGTGCAGCGTGCTCTGACACCCCATGTGCCACACAACTGCCACAACAACGCATCGTTTTATGTAAGAAGGAGGCACTTGGTGCATCAGTTCAAATTACCTTGGTTATTCGCTCTCTGGGTCGCGGCAACCTTGTTGCTCAGCGGCTGCTCGGCGCAAGCCGGCCCGACCATCAGCGCGCCCGAAGCCCAGCAGGCCAGCGCCGAGCAGCGCCTGACCCTGATTGATGTGCGCACGCCCGCCGAATGGCGTCAGACCGGCGTAGCTCCCAGCGCGCTGCTGATTGACATGAACCAGCCTGGTGGCAAACAGGGCTTTGTCCAGCGGGTACTCCAGGCGGTGCAGGGCGACAAAACCACCCCCATTGCCTTGATCTGTCGCACCGGCAATCGTAGCGGCGCCACGCAGCAGGCGCTGCTGGAAGCCGGCTTTACCCAGGTGGTCAATGTCAGCGAGGGCATGGCCGGCAGTCGCGCCGGCCCCGGCTGGCTGCGTCGCGGACTCCCGGTCGAAGCCTGCACAAATTGCTGAGGTCTCAGGGAAAAACCGTCAACACGCCGGTATAGCCGTACAGACGGTCCTGGAAAATCTCCCCATTGGCAAAGAAGCCAACTAGGGGAAAGTCGCCCAACTGGTCACGAATGAGCCGCAGTTCGTCGGAATCCTCGCCAAACAAGTTGGCACCGCGCCCCAGGCAGGACACGTAGATGCCGCCGCGCGGCGGCTGTTTGAGGCGCGATTTCAGATGCCTGAGCATCCGCGCCAGATCCTCGCGCGCGCTGTTGGCATCGCGGCGGCAGAACATCAGGTTCTGCCCCGCTTCCACCAGCTCGGCAATGGCTAGCAAGCGCTTGCTGCTGTCGATGCCCACCAGATTGCGCACCAGATAATCGCCAGTATCGCTGCCACGAATCGGCAACCCGGCGAAGACCCGCCCGCCGATCTGGCTCAGATCACGGGCCAGCTCAGGGCCAATGTCGCTTTTGAGCACATCGAGCGCCGGGCGCCCATCGAGCTGCATGATTACATTGCGCTGTGCTTCAGTGATGCGCCGTTGGGGGCCGATGGGCGAGCAACCCTGGCTGAGTCCGGTCTGTACCGCCACGGCATCGCTCAGCACCACACCAGACAGCCCGCCCCCGCAGGACTCATTGGCAATCAGGCGCGCCTCCTGGCCCACAGCCGCGCTGGACAGCCCGCCGACCAAAAACCCCGTTGCCGTACGCGCAGCCAGCTGTTCGATCAGCTCCCGCGTCTGCTTGTTGCCTGGATCGGCATGCACCAGGGCGATATAGGGCAAATGATTGCCCAGCCAGGCCTGCTGCGCGGCATCAAAGGTTTTCAGGTCGTGGGTGATGGGCGGAAATACCCGAAAGCTCTCCTCTGGCAGATCAGCCACCATGGCGGCCAGGGCCGGGCGATCATAGGACTCAACCCCGGTGGCACAGATGCCGCCAGCGACAGCACCAACCCAGTGTTCCACCTTGGTGGCCAGACGCAGGGCATCCAACACCTCATCAAGATGGGGGCTGAGCGGCTCGGTCAGGTACACAAAGCCCAGGTGACCTGGGGCGCCGCGCAGCTCAGCCGTCGCTTGGTTGAGCATGTGCCGCCAGTCCTCGCCGCTGACGTGGGTGTGGCGAAATGCAGTCATCGTCATCTGTCCTCCCGCAATAAGGAACCCTACCGGACCGGCATGTCTAGATCTCGGCCAGGTCGCCTTTTTGCTGTAACCAGGCCCGGCGGTCAGCCGCGCGCTTTTTGGCCAGCAGCATGTCCATCAGCAATCCGCCTTGTTCTGGATCATCCGCCGTCAGTTGCACCAAGCGCCGGGTGTCGGGATCAATGGTCGTTTCGCGCAGTTGGCGCGGATTCATTTCACCCAAACCCTTAAAGCGCTGCACACCGATTTTGCCTTTGAGTTTTTCCGCCGCGATGCGATCTAGTACGCCCTGTTTTTCGGCATCATCCAGGGCATAGAACACCTGCTTGCCGACATCAATACGATACAGCGGTGGCATGGCGACATAAATATGGCCGCCGGCCACCAGTGCAGGAAAATGCCGCAGAAAAAGCGCACACAGCAGGGTAGCAATATGAGCGCCGTCAGAGTCGGCATCGGCCAGGATACAGATTTTGCCAAAGCGCATGCGGGTGAGATCCTGACTACCCGGATCAACCCCGATGGCCACGGCAATATCATGCACCTCCTGCGAAGCCAGCACATCGCCGGAGTCCAGCTCCCAGGTGTTCAGAATCTTGCCGCGCAACGGCATGATGGCCTGGAATTCGCGATCCCGCGCCTGCTTGGCCGAACCACCGGCGGAGTCGCCCTCGACCAGAAACAGCTCACTGCGACGCGGATCGGTGGAGGTGCAGTCGGCCAGCTTACCCGGCAATGCCGGCCCCTGGGTGATCTTTTTGCGCGCCACTTTGCGCCCGGCGCGCATCCGCGCCTGGGCGGCGGCAATTACCAACTCGGCAATGCGCTCGGCATCGGCTACATGCTGATTCAGCCACAGGCTGAAGCTATCCTTGACCACGCCCGAAACAAAGGCGGCCGATTCACGCGAGGACAGCCGCTCCTTGGTTTGCCCGGAAAACTGCGGGTTAAGCAGCTTAACCGACAGAATGTAGCTGATGCGGTTCCAGAGATCCTCCGGCGCCAAGCGCAGCCCGCGCGGCAGCAGATTGCGAAATTCGCAGAACTCGCGCAGCGCCTCGGTCAGTCCCGAGCGCAGGCCGTTGACATGGGTGCCGCCCTGCACGGTGGGGATGAGATTTACATAGCTCTCGGTGATCAGCTCACCTTCCGGCACCCAGGCCACTGCCCAGCTCGCCGATTCGGCCTCGCTTTCCATGGCGCCCACGAACGGCGCCTCGGGTACCGTCGGCTGCTCGCCCAGCGCCTGGCGGAGATAGTCTGTCAGGCCATCCTGATAACACCAGCTGTCGCGCTCGCCACTGGCCTCATCGTAAAAGCTCACCTCCAGACCCGGACACAGCACCGCCTTGGCCCGCAGCAAATGGCGCAGAGGGCGCTGGGCAATTTTGACGGTATCGAAGTAACCGGCCTCCGGTGAGAAGCGCAGCCGGGTGCCGGTCTCCAGGCGCTTGACGCTGCGCGTTTCCGTCAGCTCCGTGACCTTCTCGCCCTGCTCGAAGGCCATGTGATACTCCCGGCCAGCGCGCTTGACCCACACATCAAGCCGCTTGGAGAGCGCATTCACCACCGACACCCCCACCCCGTGCAGACCACCGCTGAAACGATAGCTGCCAGCGGAAAATTTCCCGCCGGCATGGAGCTTGGTCAAAATGACCTCAATCCCGGGCAAGCCCAACTGCGGATGCCGGTCAACCGGCATGCCGCGCCCATCGTCGCTGACCTGCATTGATCCGTCGGCAAACAGCTCCACCTCAATACGGCGGGCATGACCAGCCATCGCCTCGTCAACGCTGTTATCCACCACCTCCTGAATCAGATGATTGGGGCCTGAGGTATCTGTATACATACCCGGACGTTTGCGCACCGGGTCGAGGCCGCTGAGAACCTCAATGGATGAGGCGTCATACCCGCCTTTGGTCACAACTGAAACTCCTAGATAATTCAATAGAGAAGGGGCCAACACTGACACCAGGGCCAGCCCGTCGGGCTTCAGCACTTGTCCGTCCAGACTACAGGCTAAATGCGGATTGGAGGCTGGCATCTTCGCCCCCGCCACCCGGGCCGATTGACCGCGAAACCGCCGTAAGCTACCGTAGTCGCCTTGAAAGTCCAATGGCAATTGACCGAAGAGCCTGACACTTGGCCAAGACCACACGCGCATCCAACCCCAAGGCAACAGCCCCAGCCGCCGCCGAAACAGCCCCTCAGACCGGCACAGACGCGGTGCACTTTGAACAATCCCTGGGCGAACTTGAAGCCTTGGTGGAGCGACTCGAACAGGGCGATCTGCCGCTGGAAGAATCCCTGGCTACCTTTGAGCGTGGGATTCATCTGAGCCGCCATTGCCAAAAGGCGCTCGATGAGGCAGAACAACGCGTGCGCATCCTGACCGAAACCTCCGCGTCCGCCGAACCCATCCCTTTTAATCCCACTGTATCCTGAGTGCTCAGCCCGGCGGCGCCGGATGTTGAGCGCTGATGATCACCCGCTACAGACTGCAACAATAGATACGATGGCCAATAAGCCACTGCAACAGTTCCTGACAGCCTGCCAGACCCGCATTGAGCGGGCGTTCGACACCCGTCTGCCCAGCTCAGAACAGGAGCCTGAGCGTCTGCACCAGGCCATGCGCCATGCCGCGCTGGGCGGAGGCAAGCGCCTGCGCCCGACTCTGGCTTATGCCGCCGCCAGCGCGGTGGGCGTCACGCGCGAACAGATCGACGCTGCCGCCTGTGCTCTGGAGCTGATCCATACCTACTCGCTGATTCACGATGACCTGCCGGCGATGGACGACGACGATCTGCGCCGGGGTCGCCCGACCTGCCATAAGGCTTTTGACGAAGCAACCGCCATTCTGGCCGGCGATGCACTGCAAACCCTGGCTTTTCAATGGTTGGCCACCGATTCGGCCAACAGCCCCGACGCCCGCCTGCGCATGATCGAGTTGCTGGCGCGCGCCTCGGGCTCGCGCGGCATGATCGCCGGACAAGCCCTTGATCTGGCCAGCGAAGGACAAACTCTCAATCGTGAGGCACTGGAAACCATCCATCTGCACAAAACTGGTGCGCTGATTCAGGCTAGCGTCAATATGGCCACCTTGGTGCGCCCGGATTGCCCCGGCGAGCAGGCCAGTGCCCTGGATGGCTATGCCCGCGCGATCGGGCTGGCGTTTCAGGTGCAGGACGACCTGCTCGATGTTGAGGGCGAGACCGCAGTGCTAGGCAAGCAAAGCGGTCAGGATGCCGCGCATCAGAAAGCGACCTACCCGTCCCTGTTGGGTCTGGAGGCCGCGCGTGAAGAAGCCGCCCGGCTGGTTGCGGAAGCGCAGCGGTGTATCAGCTCCTTCGACGGCGGCGCCGACCCGCTGCGCTGGATTGCAGACTATATCATTGCCCGCGACTATTAACCGTTGCGCGCCAGGCCAGGCTTCGCTCCGCTCGCCTGGCGATCAAGAGGATTTGTTTTAATGGAATCAATTTTGCGCGATGATTCCGCGCTGGAAGCGGCGCCTTCATCACAGAGCGCCTCCACCGGGAAGGCATCACGGCCTGTCATGGCTGACGTGCAGGCGAGTGCTGACAGCCGGCATATTGCCATTGACCGCGTGGGTATCAAGGACATCCGCCACCCGGTGCGCATTCAGGATCGCAGCGGCCATGATCAGCATACCGTTGCGACATTCAACATGTATGTGCATCTGCCGCAGGACTTCAAAGGCACCCATATGTCGCGGTTTGTGGCCATTCTGAACAATCATGAGCCGGAAATCAGCGTCGCCACCTTCAAGGACATGCTCGCGGAAATGGCCGAACGGCTTGAATCCCGTGCCGGTCATATCGAAATGCGCTTCCCGTTTTTTATCAAGAAACAGGCACCAATCACCGGCGTTGCCAGCCTGCTTGATTATGATGTCACCTTCATCGGTGAAGTTCAGCAGGGGGTCGCCAGTCTGTCGGTGCGCGTGGTGGTCCCTGTGACCAGTCTTTGCCCCTGCTCCAAAGAAATTTCCGCCTATGGCGCGCATAATCAGCGCTCCCATGTCACGGTGACGGTGCGTACGCGCGGTTTTTTGTGGGTGGAAGAGCTGATCGACCTGGTCGAATCCCAGGCCTCCTGCGAATTGTACGGACTACTTAAGCGCGCGGATGAAAAATACGTCACCGAGCACGCTTACAATAATCCTAAGTTTGTCGAAGATACGGTCCGCGACATCGCCGGCTTGCTCAATCAGGATGATCGGGTGGCCGCCTATGTGGTGGAATCAGAAAACTTTGAGTCCATTCACAATCATTCCGCTTACGCAATGATTGAGCGCGACAAGGACGGTTTTTAAGTCCCAGCGTGAAATCCAGGCTGACTTCGCGTATAATACCTCAATAGCTATCAAGCTGTGCCCATGCAGTCAGGGTGACGGGTGTTACATCGCGCCCCGCTCACAGCACTGCCATCTCATCGGATCGTCATCACTTGGCGGTCATTCAAGTCGCGCCCCTTTGCCGGCAAGCTGGCAGGCGGGCGACGCGCTGCCCCGCGCTTCTGCGGGGTTCAAATCGGCTGGCGTTAAACGGCGTCAGCACCGCAACAAATCACTGGCTTAACGCCAGCTTCGCGACAACGCGCTTGCGTAATCGTCGTCTATGGGCGCCTCCCTGGTGCCTTCGCTGCGGCTCGCCCCGCATCTGCCCCGCTTCGTTAGAGGAAACGCGATGACCTTAAATAGCCAACAACAGCCTGCACAACAACATTTCGGTGAAGACCCCTTAGCGGTTCGCGACACCAATCATTACCAAAACGAATATATCCACCCCTTCGTGGAACACTGGGACCAACTCATTGATTGGGATGGCCGCGCTGAATCGGAAGGAGACTTTTTTATCCGTTCGCTGCGTGAACTCGGGGCCAAAAAGGTCCTGGATGTTGCCACCGGTACTGGCTTCCATTCGGTGCGCTTGCTGCGCGCCGGCTTTGATGTCACCAGCGCTGACGGCAGCCCGACCATGTTGGCCAAAGCCTTCGAGAACGCCCGTAAGCGCAACTTTCTGCTGCGCACCGCACAGGCCGACTGGCGCTGGCTGAACCGCGACATTCATGATTATTACGATGCAGTGATCTGTCTGGGTAATTCCTTCACCCATCTGCACGATGAGAACGACCGCCGCAAGGCCCTGGCCGAGTTCTATGCCACCCTGAAACACGACGGGGTGCTCATTATCGATCAGCGCAACTATGACGCCCTGCTCGATCATAAGATCGAACCCACGCACAATTTCTACTACTGTGGCGACAATGTGCGCGCCACTCCCGAGCATGTTGATGACTCCCTGGCGCGCTTCCGCTACGAATTCCCGGATGACGAAGTCTTCCACCTGAACATGTTCCCGCTGCGCAAGAACTATGTCCGGCGGCTGCTGCGCGAGGTCGGTTTCCAGCGCGTCACCACCTATGGTGATTTCCAGGAAACCTATCACGATAACGAACCGGACTTTTTCATCCATGTCGCCGAGAAAGGCTATGTTGAAGGAGGTGAGGAAGAATGACGGAGGGCTATACCGAGGTGGTCGAAACGGCGCGCGCCTATTACAACAGCGAGGACGCCGACCAGTTTTACTTCCATGTATGGGGTGGGGAAGATATTCACATTGGCCTCTACCGCACACCGGATGAACCGATTCGCGACGCCAGCCGGCGCACCGTTGAGCAGATGGCGGCACAAATTCCCGGGCTTGGCCCCCAAACCCGGGTGCTGGACATGGGCGCCGGCTATGGTGGCGCGGCACGCTATCTGGCCAAAACTTTCAGCTGTCAGGTCACAGCGCTGAATCTAAGCGAAACCGAAAACGCCCGCGATCGCGAGATGAACCGCGCGAGCGGACTCGATCACCTGATCACCGTAGTCGAAGGCAGCTTCGAAAATGTTCCGGCACCCGATGCGAGCTTTGATCTGGTGTGGTCCCAGGATGCGATTTTGCACAGCGGCCAGCGTGCGCAAGTCATCCAGGAAGCCGCGCGGGTGTTGCGCCCAGGTGGCGATCTGATCTTCACCGATCCGATGCAAGCCGATGATTGCCCGGCGGGCGTCTTACAGCCGGTGCTGGATCGCATTCATCTCGACAGTCTGGGATCTATCGGTTTTTATCGTGAAACTGCAGCCGCCTGCGGACTGCAAGAGATCAATGTGGAACCCATGGTCGAGCACCTGATCACGCATTACGGTCGGGTACGCGATGAGCTGAACTCCGCCCGCGCCCAGCTCACTGGCAAGGTTTCCGATGCCTACATGGATCGCATGATCACTGGCCTCGGACACTGGGTGGACGCCGGTCGCAATGGTTATCTCGACTGGGGTATCCTGCATTTTCGCAAGGCCACCCATTAAGGGTCGGATCCTTGACCGATAAATGGCCGATGAGTCGTCGCTGAGTCACCGATGAGCCGGACAGACGAAGCGGCTCGTCGGTCATCTAAAATATTCAGTCTAAGCTTTCAGCAACCACAAGCGCAGGTCTTGCCGTCATGACACTGGATTCGTCACATCACCCACTGGTGTTTGGCGAAGTGCTCTTTGATCGCTTCGCTGATGATGCCACTGCCCAGGCGACCGAGGTACTGGGCGGTGCCCCCTTTAATGTCGCCTGGCATCTGCACGCCTTCGCCCAGGCCCCGCACTTGATCAGCCGCATCGGCCAGGATGCTCTGGGCGAGCGCATTCAAGCGGCCATGACTGAGCAGGGCATGGATCAGACCTGGCTACAGCTTGATGCCGTGCATCCCACCGGCACCGTCGAGGTTAGCCTAACGCATGGCGAGCCCAGCTATGACATTGTCGCTGAGCGCGCTTACGATTTTATTGATGCGGCACAACTGCCTGCGCCTGCGCCAGGCGGTCTGCTCTATCACGGCACCCTGGCAGCCCGTCATCCGGTCTCAGCCGCTGCACTACAGCAGTTGCGCGCGGCCACCGGGCTGGCGGTCTTTGTCGATGTCAATCTGCGCGAACCCTGGTGGACACTGGAGCAGGTATCCGATCTGATCGAGGGTGCAACCTGGATTAAGCTGAACGCTGACGAACTTCGCCTGCTGGCTCCCGCCGGTGAATCGCCCGTTGCCCGTGCGCAGCGCCTGGTCGAACAACGGGGCCTCAGCGCTGCCTTTGTCACCATGGGCGCCCAGGGTGCCCTGGCCGTCACGGCTCAGGGTGAGACCTTGCAGTTGGGTCCACCGCAAGTTGAGCGGTTCGTCGATGCCGTTGGCGCTGGCGATGGCTTTGCCTCGGTGTTGATTATGGGGCTGTTGCGTGCCTGGCCCTTGCAGATCACCCTAAAGCGTGCACAAACCTTTGCCAGCGCCATTGTCGGGCAACGCGGCGCGACCAGTCGCGATCCGGCCTTCTATCAGGCATTCACGGAGTTGTGGAATTGAACATGAGCGAGTTGTTCCTGGAGCAGCGCCATGAACAATCGACCGGCTCCCTGGCGCCGGCGCTGATTGAGTTCGTGCGCGAGCAGCGCAATCAAACCCATCGCGTGTTCCATTGGCTATCGAGTCTGCAACGCCCCTTCCTGTTGCGCAGCGATCTGGCAGATGCTCTGGAACAGTTGTGCCAGCAGGATGCCGAGTTGCAACAGACAGTACTTGCCCGCGCGCTGCAACAATGCCAGGAAGCCACGCTGGCGCAATCCTGGATTTATCTGGCGCTGCGCCGCCGCGTGGCGCGCTGGGACTTCGTGCGCCTGCATATCGAGACCATGGATGCCCAGCCGGTCAGCGTGGATGAGTACCTGGTGTTCAAGGAGCGTACCGCCACCGGCGGTCACGAAGACCCCTGGGAACTCGAAATCGATATGTCGCCCTTCTATCGCGATCAGTACAAACTGCGCGAAGAAGGTTCCATCGGACATGGGGTTAAGTTTCTCAACCGCCGCCTGTCCAGTCGCCTGTTTGAGGAAATCGGCAAAGGGGATCGGCGGCTGCTGAACTTTCTGCGGGTGCACAGCTATCGCGGTCAGTTGCTGATGCTCAACGAGAGCATTGGTGATGTGGCCGGGCTGCGCAATGCACTGCGCCAGGCCTTGTTGCCGCTGCGCCGCCGCCCGGCCAACACGCCCTATGAGGAACTGGCGCCGGAACTGCGCGCGCTCGGCTTCGAGCCGGGCTGGGGCTGCGATGCCGCGCGGGTGCGCAATACCATGGGACTGCTGCTGGATATTCTCGAGGCGCCCTCGCCACAGAGCATTGAGGAATTTCTCGGGCGCATCCCGATGATCTTCTCCATCGCCATTCTGTCACCGCATGGCTGGTTTGGACAGTCCAATGTGTTGGGCCGACCCGATACCGGCGGTCAGGTGGTCTATATTCTCGATCAGGTGCGCGCGCTGGAGCGTGAGATGCGCGCCCGACTGGTCGAACAAGGCATCGACATCGAACCGGAAGTCATTGTTGTCACCCGCCTGATTCCGGAATCCGAGGGCACCACCTCGGATCAGCGCTTGGAGCCCATCGCTGGCACCCGCAATGCGCGGATTCTGCGCGTTCCCTTTCGCTCCGACAGCGGTGATGTCTTGCAGCACTGGGTGTCACGTTTTTTCATCTGGCCCTATCTGGAACGCTTTGCCTTGGATGCGGAAACCGAACTCCTGGCCGAGCTGGGTGGGCGCCCGGATCTGATTATTGGCAACTACTCAGACGGCAATCTGGTGGCCTCGTTGATGTCGCGGCGTCTGGGGGTCAGTCAGTGCAACATCGCCCATGCGCTGGAAAAGACCAAATATCTGTTCTCTGATCTCTACTGGCGTGACAACGAAGACCGTTACCATTTCTCCTGTCAGTTCACCGCCGACCTGATCGCGATGAACACGGCGGATTTTATCGTCACCAGCACTTATCAGGAGATCGCCGGCACTGACAACACCCTGGGCCAGTACGAAAGCTACATTAACTTCACCATGCCCGGACTGTATCGGGTGGTGGCTGGCGTCGATGTCTATGACCCCAAGTTCAACATTGTCTCGCCGGGTGCGGATGAAGAGATCTATTTTCCCTACACCGAAACACCCCGGCGACTCGATCATCTGCACGCAGACATTGAACAGCTGATGTTTGGCGAGCCCGTGCTCGGGCAATCCCGCGGGCAGTTGCAGGATACTGACAAGCCGCTGCTGTTTTCCATGGCGCGCCTGGATCGCATTAAGAATATCAGCGGCCTAGTGGACTGGTACGCGCATTCACCGGAATTGCGCGAGCGGGTGAATTTGCTGGTGGTGGCCGGCCATGTCGATGGCAACGGCTCGGGCGATCACGAGGAGCGTGAGCAGATCGACCTCATGCACCATCTGATGAATAGCCACGGACTCGATGGCCAGGTGCGCTGGCTGGGAATTCATCTGGAAAAATCCCTCGCCGGGGAGCTTTATCGCTGCATTGCTGATCGCCACGGCGCCTTTGTACAGCCAGCGCTCTTTGAGGCTTTTGGTCTGACGGTGATTGAGGCCATGAGTTGCGGCCTGCCGACCTTTGCCACCCAGTACGGCGGCCCGGCGGAAATTATTGAGCACGGCCAGTCCGGCTTCCACATTGACCCCAACCACGGTGATCAGGCCGCCGCGCAGATTGTGCAGTTTTTTTCTGACTGCGCGCAGGATTCCGCCCACTGGCTCAACTTCTCGGAAGCCGCCATGGCGCGCGTGCAGGAGCGCTACACCTGGCGGCGGTATGCCGAGCGCATGATGACGCTGGCACGCGTCTATGGCTTCTGGAAATATGTCACCGATCTGGAAAGCGCCGAGACCGCCCGTTATCTGGAGATGTTCTACGCGCTGAAGTTCCGTCCGCTGGCTGCTGGCATCCTGCAACACTGAACCTTATCCCAAGAACTCCACCATACCGCCTGACGGTGGCATAGTGCGGCCAATCCCTGGCCCAACAGTCTGTCCCGGCGCGCCCGCGACTTCAGCGCGAGCTGTTGGATGTCGTGTCGCTCTTGGTGCTGGCATCGGACTTGGTCGTGCCGGTGCTACCCGAGGTGGATGGCTTAGACGAAGCCGGGGATGATGACTGGGATGGGGAATGACTCTTGGAGCCTGAAGCAGCGGCTGAATCGCTTTTCGTGCCAGATTGACCGCTTGAGCCTGTACGGCTGCTGGAGTCGCTTTTGTTGTCGCTCTCCTGTTTGCTGCTCTTCTTGCTGCCGGGTTTCCCACGACAATGGCCGGATACCTCAACCCCATCCTTGCGTTGATAAGCATCGACCCAATAGCAGCTTTCCGTGGACTCACACTTAGACTTTTCCATGCCCTTACAGCTTGAAGCCAGTGCAACCCCATGCAGGGAGACACCAACAATAGCCGCCGTTAGCAGCGCAACTCCAGCAATATTGTTTCGTAACATCTGCTTTTCCTCCATTTAAACCGCGTCAATTTAGAGGTGCGTAATTCTTATGCTATAGTTTGCGCTCCATTGTGCCACGCATCGTTTGGACGCGCACTTGCCGACATTTTGGTGACAGGATCGTTTCATGTTGACGTTAGATCTTGCCAAATGGCAACAAACCCCTGCGGACCTCAGAGAGCTGTCGCTGAGCAGCGCTCACCCGCGCACGCGTGAGCGCTTTCTGGCGCTGTATGAACTGACTCAAACGCAGAAGGGCGCGAGCCTGATTGCGCGCGGCAGCGAACGCCATGCTCAGACGCTGATTCGCTGGGTTCATCGGTACAACGAAGGCGGTGCTGAGGCTCTGGTGTTTCGCCGCACGGGTGGGCGCCCCCCTTTTTGTCCGGAATATGAGCAAGCGTTGGATGCGCTGGTGCGTGAAGGGGTGGCGGCTGCGGGCGCGCCGAGTGTTGAACGCGACACCGAGACGGGACGCCTGAAAGCGGCCTCTGAGCCAGAGCCTTGTACAGCCCCACCGCGCTGGACACTCAAGAAGCTGGTGGCCTGGTTGCAAGCGACCTATCAGGTCAATGTCTGTCGTGAAACCGTGCGCCGGGCGCTCAAACGCCTGGGGCTGTCGTGGAAAAAGGCCAAGGCCCTGCTCAATCGAGCCAAAACCGCCGAGCGCGAGACCTTCGTTGAA
>NZ_NRRS01000002.1:0-102500 GCF_016583795.1 Rhabdochromatium marinum
GGCTCACTTCGATGGTGATCTCTTCGCCCGAACGCCGAACAACCGTGGCCATGATCGCTCCTCGCCTCATCATTTACAGAGGCTTAGAGCATACTCCTCGAAATAACATCTTGTCGAGGCCGCACCCCGTCGGACTGGCTTAGGCCCTGGCTTTCTTAGCTTGAGCACGCGCTTGAGGCGTTGCTCCAGATCCTCAACAAAGGCATCGGGACCGAGCGGCCGCCCGGTACTGGCATGGGTGTGCAGTCAGTCGCCAATGTCTAAGAAGCTGTCTGAAAACCCGTTTATGACAGGATAGGCGTGTCGGTTCATCGTGATCCCCCCTTGGCGCAAGGGCACCAGAAAACTCATCGGCTATCCTCATGAGGTAGCAGCGTCTCGGACTTTGCTCCAGAGGCTTTGACCATTGATCGAAAGGGGAATTAGGTTTTCAGACAGCTTCTAACCCTTGCCCCCGCGCGATCCTGTCGAGCAGACTGGCGGTCGACTCGGGATCGGCCAGCATCATGTCGTGGCCGCTCCGAATACGATGGATCTCCCAGCCGCCACCGAGGGCACGCTCGACGGACATCGCAAGCGATGGCAACTCGGGGTCAGTATGTTCGATGTAGACCCGCCTGAGCGCATCCAGCGCCGCCGGCTCGAACGTCAAGCGATCGGTCAGGCATTTCAGCGGAAAGTCGGTCAACCGCGGCGTGACCAGCGCGCGCAGCCCGGGATCACGAATGCCCCATTGATCCAGGAATCGAGGCATCGCCGGCAATCGCCAGCCATCCCCCTGTTCCCGCGCCAAACTCAGATACCGATCACGCGTTTCCTGCGGCTGGACATCCAGCAGGCACTCACCCGGCCGGGCCAAGAATCCGCCAACCACCACGAGCGTGCGGACCTTTCCGGCCAGCCGTTCTGCCAGCGGTCCAGCGAGGATCCCCGCATAGGAATGGAGCACCAGGACCGCATCGTCGATCGCCTCGAAGAAGAACAACTGCTCCAGATCGCGCAGATGCGTCCCAATCCCCACCTCGGGCGTCAGCAAGTGCGAACGCTCACCCTGCCCCGTCAACGAAGGCCTGTGGACCCGATGCCCCGTGGCAGTCAGCCGATCGGCCACCACGCGCCAACACCAGCCACCATGCATCGCCCCATGCACCAAGACCAAAGTCGCCATTTCCAGTGCTCCAACCCCGATTGGGAAAGCCAGAAACCCGAGTATAGAACCCTGGGTCGGCCCCCTTCCCGTGACAGAGTGAACGAAGTCCACATGGACTTGATCGATCGACTAGCCGAGCAGCACATCCAAACCGCCCTGAAGCGACTTGCCACCGATCTCGACAGCCGCCATGCGATAAAGGATATACCGCACATCATCAACAGGCTTCATGCGCGGAAGATTGTTGCCAGCACCAGGAAAAGCCACTCCCTCATTTTCCCGCCCCCTGCTCACTCGGCCTTTCCGTCACTTCAGTTCCCCGTGAGTCCATTCGCGGCCCCGCGACGCGCGGATTCCTCTATTGCGCGTAAAGCAGTGCGAAGCCGACGACCGGCAGCAGTAGATCTGTCCAAAGAATCGACCCCGCATTACCTGGGGCTAGATTCTCTGTCGTTAGGATCTGATAGACATGTCCACCGGCCGCACCCAGCAAAAACAACGCCGGTGGGATAAAGGTCGCCACCCGAAATGAGAGACCTTGCCAGAACGCGATCACTCCGGCCACGCCCAAGATGAAAAAGGTAACTGTAGGATTCGACAACACAAGCTCAACAAGCTCAACAAGCTCAATGAAGGAAGCGATCATCGATTACTCTTCTTTGCCGTTTTGAAAAACCGCCACCGACGACTCAGCATCACGAAGGGCGGAAAAGTACGCTCGCAACGAATGATTCCCATACTTGGGGGCAAGCATTTCCATCGACATGACCGTCAAAAAGAACTCGATCGGCCCATAGATTCGAATACCGGCAAACGTTCTGGCCACCTTGAGGGTCAGGTTCGCCACCCACTGCGGGATATAGGTGATCTTGGGTTCACGCCCCAAAACTTCGAAGGCCATCATCGCGATCTCGTTCTGAGAAAGCACTTGCGGTCCACCGACCTCAAGCTCACCATCGCATTCGTCGATCGCATCGACGCAAACCTTCGCCAAATCTTCACCATGAATGGGATTCGATGTCAACTTGCCGTGACCCAAGAGATAGATCCGCCCTTTGTTCGCCATATCAAAAAACTCGGCTACATCCGAGAAAAAGCCATTTGGGCGGACAACACAGACGTCCAAACCAGAACCCTTCAATTCATCGACAAACCGCTCCTTCGCATCACAGATCTTCAAGTGCCTGAGCTTGTTGCCATTTAAGACTGAAACATAGACAAACTTCTTGACCCCGCTACGCCTCGCCTCCTCCAACAGGTTCATATTCGCCTGATAGTCGACGTCCATGTAAGTGAGACCATCCTTTTGCCGCGTGATACCTACGGTCGAGATCACGACATCCATACCCTCGCAACAACCTGCGATCGATTTGGGAATCGTCACCTCCGCCTGGATGACCTCATCAACCTCGACCTGCTTGCGGTCCAAGGCCTGCGGATTGCGCACAATTGCCCGGCAATGATGGCCGCGTCTTCGAAGCTCTTTCGCGATATAGCCTCCCAGATAGCCTGTCGCTCCCGCCAACAAGACGTTTTTCATGCACGCAAACCCCGCCACGCGATTCGATCAGAAAGAAAAAGGCCGGCTCACAGAGAACAAGGCAAAACCATCCACCTAAGGATCGCTGCTCACAAGGCCGCGGCCGTCGTTTCGAGCGCAGAATAGGTAGAGTAGAGAGCAGGCGTCCTGCATCCGTAGATCCGGCCTATCTGTTGCCGCCCCTTTCGTCTGGCGGTGCCTCAATAGCCAAATCATAGCCAAAGTATACCCCCCCTACTCCATCAATACGTGCATGCAGTTGTACTCGGCATAGGCTTTATCGCTGCGCGCCTCGATCGCGTCCCAGCAAAACAGGTTCGTTTGTGTCATGGCCACCAAGGGGTCTCTCCTCTTCAGGGGAGCGTCTCGGCAACGACAAGGATCCCTTGGTGGCCGCCCTTTTTCATCCCCTGTGGGGTGGCTGGGGTGATTGTTTCCGTCCTCGACTGAGCGTCATGCGCAAGTCATTAATTGTTCGTTCATCGCTGAGGCAAAAGAACTCTTACCCGACTTCTAGGCTCATTCAATTCAGGGGGTTAGAGACTGCACAAATGTCTCCGGTTGTGAGAGCACGGCTTGGCTGCCGACTCAGTTTCGCAGCGCGTCGATCAGGCGCCGCCACAAAGGTGGTTCGCGTCCGCCGGGTTCCGCAACCGCGCCCAGCATCGCCACCGCCCGACCCTGGTGGTCGTACAGCCGCAGATGTCGCATCCCCCCACCTTCCACTACCCAGGCGGTGGCCAGCTCTTGGTGGGCAAGGCTCAGGGCGACATCCTTCCCGCGCAGCCAGCGGCGCCCCGCATGGAGTTGTGAATGCGTCAGCGACAGGCGGCGATACACCAATACCCCCGCATTCCCCGTCGCACACCACAAGGGTTGATGCTGGTCGGTGCAGATAGCAAGCAGGCCGGAGATCAGCTCGGGGTCGACGGCGCTGGCATGGCCCATTGCCCGCAGGCGATGGCTGTCCAACGCGAGGCACCCGGTCAGTTCCGCGAGATCGGCATCGGTCAAGCCCGGAATCACTGCGGCTGTGGTCTGGGCCAGGATGGCCCACACTGGATGCGAACCGACGTCATGCAGGGAGGACTGCTGGCGGCCCGACGCCAGATCCAACCAGATGCGCGGGCCGCCCCCTCGGGTCTTTATCAAGGCGTCCAGCGCAAAGGCGAAACCCGGTGTCACCCGGCGAGGCAGCAGCCGCAGCAAGGTCTCCCCGCGCGGGCTTTCCAGGGTCAACGCGCGCCCCCCCGCCACCCCCCAAAGCCATGCCCATTGCTGGGGCAGCCACAGCACGACGCCGTCTTCACCAACCGAGGTGCGCGCAACACCGCTTGCATCGAGGCGCGACGGCAACGGCGCCGGCATGGCCAACGTCAGAGCCGCGTTGCCCGCTTCCATCCACAGCGGCCCGAGGCAGCCGATATCCGCAAACAAGGCAACGGCCCGCGCTAGGCGATCCGCATCCAGGATCACTTCTGGCTCCGCTGCGCGTGAAGCCGTGCGGCGACGCGTCGGCTGCTCGACGATTGCCCCGCCGGACTGCCCTAGGGCACCGCCCAGTACGCTATAAGGTTCTGCAAACATAAATCCTGTCCTCGCATGGATAAAGAATGAATCGGTGTCGTCTCGTTGCGTACACGAGGGATCAGCCGGGCTGATGACCGCCATGGCCAGCCAGCCAGAACCAATGGCGCACTAGGCCGCGATAGGTGCAATGGCATTCGGGATCGCTGCACACCTCAGGGTGCCAGGCGAGACTCGCGCAGCAGGCACCGACCTGTTCAGCCAGAACCCGCGAGGGCGTGCGAACATAGCGCAGCATCAGATCGGCGACGCGCTGGCGCAGATGGTCCGCGCTTGGACGGGGCTGAATGTCTTCAAGCGAGAAGGCGTGGGGCTCGGACCACAGAGTCGATATCTCGCAGCTATCGGCGTCGATTCGGGACTGGCTGCGAGCGGATACCGGTGACTCGGGAACATTAGACATGGCGAAATCTCCCTGCAACTCAAACGGCAAAAATTCATATTGCGAACGATTCGCATTTAGAATAGACTGGGTTCTCGTGACAGTCAAGTGCCTTTGTTCACCCTGTTCTGCACCGGAATTTCACGATGTCACTTCCAGCCCCAGCCCCAGCCCCAGCCAACCCGAGCACTATTTACAACGACCGTCGCCATGCAACTACGTCTGATTAACCGCGTGCACTTGTCTGTATTCATCATTCTGCTGCTTGGTTATGCAGGCTTCGGGCCGCTGCTCTACGGGCTCGAACTGGCCGCACTCGAAACCCTGGCCATCTTCATGCTGTTGAACCTGGTCGCACTTTATGCGCTGTTGCCGTTGTTCATGCCGTGGATTGCCGCGCGCGATATCCGTGCAATTCAAGCCGTGTTGACCGGACTCAAGCAGGGCAACTTCCGGGTGCCGATTCAAATCGCACCCCAACCCCAGGATCCTAATGACGAGAACGAACTTAACCGCCTGAAGCGCGACATCGAGCGCATGCGCGCCAGCATTTACACCCGCGAATCCATGGTCCATCGCCAGTCCGAGCGCATTCTCAAGTTGAACGAAGCCCTGCGGCGCGAGGCCACCACCGATCGACTGACCGGACTCTACAACTCACGCTATTTCTGGGAACGCATGGAGGATTGCCTGGAGGCTTACTGGCATCACGGAACGGCCTTTTCCCTGGCGCTGCTGGATATCGATTTCTTCAAGCGCGTTAACGACACCTATGGCCATCTCGGCGGTGACCGGGTGCTCGCCAGCCTCGGCGCCTTGCTGCGCGGGAACGCACGCGACAGCGACATCGCTGCACGCCTGGGCGGCGAAGAATTCGTTTTGATTTTGCCCGGTGCCACCGCCACTGCCACCGCAAGCCTGCTGGACCGCTTGCATCAGCAGTTGCGCACCACGCCCATCGTACTTGACGACGATCGTTCCATTCAGGTGACCGCCAGCATCGGCTATACCACGTTAGGCGAGCCGGGATCGGCGACGATCGACCACCCCGATCACGCATCGCCGCAGGAGATCGTCAAACGCGCCGACGAGGCACTCTATTGGGTCAAGCGCCATGGCCGCGACGCGGTCATGTCTTGGGACGCCTTGCCGATCCCCCCAACGACGCCGATATCGAAACATCAGCACAGCAAGCAGTGCGGATATGTCAGAACATCCGCTTAGGGCAGCGGCCGGGCATTGCGCATCATTGCATTCCCATGGCTGAAAACAGCAAAGGTTCAGCCTCCAACCGCATGCACGTTTTGGGATACTGTGGCGGATAACAAGGGATGCGAAGGCGCCTTGGCACTGCCTTGCAACAGCAGTAAACCGATCGCCAGGATGGCCAGGCCGCCAAGAATGGTGCTGATGGGACTCACCAAGCGCCAGTATGGGTGAGGACGAACGGGCAGGCGCTCCAGCCAATAATTGGCTTGCACCGCTAAGGTGGCCAAGAGCGAGACGGTAATGGCGGTTCCGAGTGACATGGCCAACACGGCCAGGATGCCTGCCAGCCAGAGGTTGAGCAAATTGGCCACGGCCAGCACCATCACCGCGCCGGTGCAGGGGCGGATGCCAACGGCCATCACCACCAGCAACCGGGTGCCAAGCCCGGGGCTGGCTGCCACGGGCAGGACAGACTCCGCCGCGCAAGATGCCAGCGCTTGCCGATCGCCGCGCGCCCTTGCCGGGTCTTGGCTCCCACGCCAAGCCCAGAGTTTTCGCAGCCCACGCAGAATCAACCAAGCGCCCAGCAGCGCGACCAGCGTAAAACTTATCATGTTGACTAGGCGCACTTGCCCCACCGCATCGCGTGCCAACCAGCCACCGACCTTGACCAGGGCGAACACCAACACAATGGCGGTCACCCCCTGCGCCAGAGCGGCCAGGGTGGCGATCAGAACCCCTTGGCGCGCACGCTGGCGATGCGTTAACAGATACGTCGAAATGACCAATTTTCCGTGCCCGGGCCCGGAGGCATGCAGCACCCCGTACAGAAAACTGACCAGCACCAAAACACCGGCGGTTGTGGCACTGGGCGTGGCTTGCAGTTGACGCAAGCGCTCAGACAGTTGCCTCTGGAGTTGGCGTTGCTGTTTGAGTACCCAGGCGCGTGCATTCAACAGCACCTGCTCTACCACACCGGGCGTGGCTTGCACTGGATGACTCACCGGCGTCTGGTCGGGAGCAGCGCCGGTCAAAGGCGATGCCGGTGCCGACGGTGCCAAGGTGAGCATCAACATCATTATCAGCATCAGGACCGGCGCCAGTCGAGCTTTCAAGGACATCACGCGCATTAGACAATCACTCGCATTGCATGTGAACCCACTCAGCAAAATGGCGCCCCAGATCCGGATCGCCCGTCTCATTCATCCCCAACGCGGCGGCCTGGGCCATCTGCGCCAGGGACGGATTAGGTGGCTGAATCTTGATTTGGCAGGCGGGCGCCAGAGCGTCAGTACGAATGGCATCCTTGCTCTCTTCGTGCAACATCTCGATGTAGAAGGTCGGATCGGCAATGGCATAACTGAACCGACTGGCGGCCAGGGACCGAGGTTTGTCCAGCAGCACCTCGAAGGACAGTCGTAGGCGGTCCTGTTCGGCTGTCATCACTGAAGCCCCCGGGCTGATATCCACAATCGGTTCGCCTTCCAGTTCCAGCGTGGTGAAATACCGGTAGTCCGCAAGGTTCTCCAGGATTCGCGCCGCGATGGCCGCAAGCCATGCCTCCTCGTTGGCGCCCTTCACCTCGGAGCCGACATCCTCAAGCACGATTTGGCTATAGTAGGGATCGAAGAGCCATTCCTGGTAAAGCCCGGTCAGCTCGCCCGCCTCATTGGCCATCACTGTCACCCGCAGATCGATCCAAGCGTGCGGATGCGCCCATGTCCAGGCAGGCAAACTCAACAGGATTACCGTGATGACAGAAAATATAAATTTTTGTGTATAACACAATCTAAATGAACAACAAAGGTGCATAATATTCGGCTCCAACTCACTGCGATACATTCTCTTCCGGCGGGAACAACAAGAACGCGATCAGGCCCATAAAACCGGTCAGAACCACCAATGCCAGGAAAGCTCGGTTTGCCAGCAGAGGCGCGCGGCGCCAGCGCAGCCAGGCGAGCGCCAGCACCAGCGCGAGGCCACTGCCGATGCAGGCTTTGGCACCATGCCAGCAGAGGCGCAGCTGCAAATAGCGTGACTCGGGCAAGCGCCATTGCAGGCTGAAGGGCGTCAGGCTATCCCAGAGGGTATCGACCAGGCGTGGTTCGGCCATGGCCATGCGCCTTTGATAGTGGGCGATAGGAGTGAAATCGCGTTGCATCGCCACTGCGTGAATGTCCTGGCGGTCGGAGTAGATGGCGGTACGATAGAGCGGATTGAAGAGAATTTTCAGCTCCATGCGCTCCGGGTCGAAAGCGGGCAGCTCCAGGGGAATCAGCGGATCATCATCGCGACCGAGCAAATACAGCTGGCCATCCTCGGCGAGCAGAAAGCCCAGATGGGCGCTGCCCGTGTTTTCGCTGATCTTCAGCGCGCGCACCTTGAGGCCCTCCGGCAGCGGCACCAGCCGCACCCAGGGTGCGCCGTCAACGCGCTTGAGCTGAAAGAGCGCGCCCGTGTCATCGAGCAGAAAATAGCCGGCGTCGAAGGCCTTGAGAATGGATACCCGCCCGAAAGTGGCCCGCACCGGGAAGACAAAGCCCGCATCATCGAGCGCGCGGGTAAAGGTGGCCGTCAGGGTCGGATCGCGGCGATTGGCATCGCTGTCGATGAAGGTCAGCGCCTGGCCAGGGCGCATGATGTTTTCGGGAAAGCGCAGTCGGGAGCGTCCCGGGTTCGATTCCAGCAGCGGGAAGAGTTGAATGCGCGGGGCCCGCGCGGGCAGATCCCGGGGCTCGAATTCGAGCACCAGGCGCTCGGCGCGAATCGCCGCCTTATCGAAGCGCTGCCCGGCCAACTCCAGCGGCAGCTGGCCCCAAAGCTCCATGTTCTTGTAATAGATAAAGGGGATGAGCTGCTCGAATTCCTCGCGGCTGTAATCCCGGCCGTCCTGGTCGCGATAGACGAATTGATGTCCGGTGCCGAGCAACTCCTTGTAGACGAAGCGCTCGATGACCGGACTGTAGAAGAGCTGCGTCTTGCCAAAGCGGTACTCAAACAACAGCGCTTTGACCTGCGGCAGCCAGATGGCGAGCAGGGCAAGGGTCAAGGCGATCAACGACCAGCGGGCAATGCGTGCGGTCATGGCGTTCCCCTAGAGACTGGCCTGATGGCGATAACGATGGGCAGGCAGAATGACCGCCGGAACGTACAGCAGCGCGAGCAGCAGCAGCGCGGGCATGACCAGGTCGTATTCCTGATAGCCGCGTTCCTGGAAGAGCAGGCCGACAAAGGCCAGACTGACACCCAAATAGGCCAGTCGGCGCGGCCAGGCCGGCTCCAGCAGGGCCAGGGTGGCGCCGCAATAGGCCACCCAGCCCGCCAGCAGCCAGGGTAAGGCAGTCAGCACCGCACTCGCCGCTGCCTCGCGCGGAAACCAAAGGCCAATCAGCCCGTAAAGGCCAATGGCATCCAGCGCGCTCAAGGCGGCGCCAAGCAACGCACCCACCGCCAGCCAGCTCCACACCAACAGGTCAGCACGCACCGGCAAATGCAACGACAGGCGAAAGCGCCCGTGCAGTCGTTCAGGGCCAAACTGCGCCAGCGCCAGCGCGGCGCCGGTGACCGCTGGCAGGTATTGCAGCGGCGTATGGAGCAAGCGCCGCAACTCGAAGGCCCAGTACCAAATCATTTCCGAGTGCTCGACTTGGAACTGATAGCGCAACGCTAGCCCCAGATAGGCGAGCAGACCGAGATGCACCACCAGCAGCGCGGCCAGAGTCCAGCGCAGCTTCAGCCACTCTTTTAGCAGGATTGCTTGCCACATGCGAATCAGTCTCAATATTTTCCGGTCAGCCCAATAAAGGCGTCTTCCAAGGTCATCGGCAGTTCCTCGCCGAGCGCGATCTCCGGGCATCGGGCGGCCAGATGCCTGGCGACCTGGTCGCGCTCGGCAAAGCTATACAGACGTGGTGGTCGGGCGAAAACATCCGGGTTGTGGATGATGGCATCGGCTGCTGGCGGTTGGGCGCTGGCTGGCAGAGAGAAGGCAAAACAGCGGAAGCTGTGGCGGAACTCGGCCAGCGGCATCTGCAGGATCTCGCCGCCGCGCTGCAGGAACACCACCTCGTCGACCAGCACCTCCATATCCTGCACCACATGGGAGGTCAGGAACACCGTCTTGCCGCCCTCGCCCAAATAGGCCGCGAGATAGTCCAGAAACAGCCGCCGATAGCCAGCGTCCAACCCCATCGAATAGTCATCCAGAATCATCAACTCCGGATTCTGGGCGAAGATCAGCCCGAGTACCACTTGCGAGCGCTGCCCGCAGGACATCTGGGCGATTTTGTGGTTGCGCGACAGCCCCATGCGGTCGACCAGATCGTAGTACAGCTCAGCGCGCCAGCCGGGATAGAAGGGCCGGTGATAGCGCTCGATCTGAGCGATGCTCATGTAGTCCTGGGTCAGATGGCCCTCGAACAGCAGCCCAATGCGCGCGCGGGTGGCGGGCGAGAGCGCGTGCGAGTCCTGGCCCAGCACTCGGCAATGGCCGCTGCTCGGGCGCAGAAAGCCCATTAGCAGGCGGATCAGAGTGGTTTTGCCCACGCCATTTTTGCCGAGCAGAGCCACCACTCGACCCTTGGTGATGGTCAGGCTGAGATTGCGATAGAGCGTTCGTTGCCCATACCGGTGGGTAATGGCGTCGATCTCAATCGCGGATTCAGGTGGCAGAGGGCGAACAGGAGACATGCCATGTTCAGTGTCGATTTGAGAACACGCCAGTCTAAAGACAACCAGCATCAAATGCAAATGCGAGCGCCTCTTGTTTGCAAAACCATTTATTCTGGGGTAAGATCCGCACATTCGGTTGGGTATTGTCAGCGCAACCCATAGCAATCCTTTGATCTAAAAACATTTATTCTTTAACCCTTAAGGAGAACATGATGCGTCGGCTTTCTTTGTCCGTTCTGTTTGCGACCCTGACCCTAAGCAGCCTGTCCGCCCTGGCGCACACCCCGCTGTGCGCCTGCTACGACATGGGCGATGGTACCATTCTATGCGAAGGTGGCTTTTCCGACGGCTCCTCCGCCTCGGGCGTGAGCATCCGGGTGGTTGACAGTGACGACAATCCGCTACTGGAAGGTGAGATGAGCGAAGACAGCGAGTTTGAGTTCGACAAGCCGGATGGCGATTACACCGTGGTTTTCGATGCCGGCCCGGGTCATAACATCGAGATCGACGGCCAAGACATCGTTGAATGATGCCGATGTCGGCCAACCACATATAAGCAGCTTTATCGACACTTCGCTGAGTAACACTTCACTATCAACACTCTAATCAGGAGAATTCTGATCAATGCGCACCCAACTTGCCCTGGCCACTGCGGCCATGCTGACCAGCAGCCTGGCGCAGGCTCACTTTCAACTGCTCTACACCCCCGAAGTCATGCTGGAGAAACCCGGCACCCTGGATTTCAAGCTGGTCTTCGGCCACCCGATGGAAAACGGCCATACCATGGACATGGGCAAGCCTGAAGACTTCTATGTGGTGTTCAAGGGCGAGCAGACCGACCTTACCGACAGCCTTCAGCCCATTACCTGGAAAGGCGCACACAACGAGGCGCAAGCCTACGAAGCCAGCTACAAGGTACGGCGCAATGGTGACTACGCCTTCGTGCTGGTGCCCGCCCCCTACTATGAGAAAAGTGAGGACATCTACATCCAGCAAATCACCAAGGCGTTGATTAACAAAGGCGGCATGCCAACCGACTGGCACGAGCCCCTAGGGCTGAAAACCGAGATTGTGCCGTTGAACAAGCCCTATCAGGTCTATGCGGGTGGCAGCTTCACCGGGCGACTGTTGCGCAACGGGGAGCCGGCTGCGGGGGTCGAATGCGAAATCGAATACATCAACACTACAATCGACATGAACGCTAACGCCTTTGCTGCCGATGCCTTGGGCGATGTGCCTCCCTCCGCAATCGTGACGATCACCGATGCCGACGGCGAGTTTACCTTCGGCATTCCCGGGCCGGGTGTTTGGGGCTTTGCCTGCCTGGGATCAGGACCGGACACCGAGTATGATGGCAAAGAACTGTCACAGGATGCGGTATTGTGGATCAATGCCAGCCCTCTTGACACCACGGGCGCACCGGCCACGGCGGCGCACGCATCCACCCACATGGAGGAACCTGACACCGCCAATACGCAACCCCTGACCCAGGATCAAGTCCGCGAGCTGCAACAGGCACTCGCCACCATTGGGCTGTACCAGGGCAGCACCGACGGCGTCCCCGGCCCTGGTACCACCAAGGCGGTTGAGCTTTTCCAGCGCGCCCACGGCATCGACGGCACCGGCGAGGCCACTTCCGCCCTGCTGGCGAACATCGTTCAAATAGCCAAGCAGCTATGAGTCCATTATCCGCACACCACACCAGAGATTAGAAGCATGAGTGAACAGTCCACCGGCGGCCCACCTGAATCAGCTGGGCCATCGACAGCAGGCAATGCGTGCGCCGAGGCACCTGCCCAGCCGACCTCTCCACCCGGCCCACCACCGGCATGGGCGCCCGAGGCACCAGCCGTTACAGGACATGGACCAGGGCCGGGTTCCCCTTATCCACCGCCTCCTGGCCCGTTTCCGCCGCATGGTTATGAGGCGGCCTATGGAGCTTATGGATATGCACCTGGATATGCGCCGCCCGGCTATGCGCCACCGCCCGGCGCTGGGTATCCTCCAGGCTATGGCGAACCCGGGCCGGGCGTTGCGCATGGACAGCCTGGCGCTCAGGATCACACCGGCCATGGCCGCCAGGCCGGTGTCTCCCAGGTCATCGACGAGCTGGCCAGCGGTGGCAATGGCCTCAACAGCCTGAGCCGCCTGCTCAACTTCGATGACACCGAATTCTGGAAAGGCGCCCTGGTCGGGGCGGCGGCGGTGATGCTGTTGACCAACGAATCGGTGCAAAACACCCTGTTTGGCGGCCGTGCGAAGAACAGCCGGTCCGGAAACGATCAAGGGGCTGACGGATGAATTATCCACCGAACCTACCCTCATCGCCGCCCCACCCCCCTCCGGGGGATCTGTGCGTGGATCTGACCCAAATGGCGCTGATGGGCGCGGTGATCGGTGCCACCGGCGCGGCCGGTCAGCAGTTACGCGCCATGCAGCTCGGGCGTACCAACGCACGCCAGATGGTGCGCGAGACGGCGCGCACGGCGCTGATCAGTGGCGCGGCCAGTGCGGTTGCCGGCGCAGCGGCGCATACAGTGTCGCGTAACGGTCTGACCCGCCTGGCGGTGTTGCTGGCTGCGGGCACAGCGGTGATGTACGCGGCGCACAGCCGCACCAACCCGGAGGATTCCAATCCATGAGCTCTTCCCAAGGCCCTCAACGCCAGCGCCACGGGGTAAAGAAAAAACTGGTTGAAGGCGCTGGTGGCCTGCTGATCGGTGCGGCCCTGGTGGTTTTTCTGCGCGGTCTGGTCAAGCAGCGCCAGTCACAGGGTCGGTCGTCAGCAGATGCCAACACGCCCGAGGCCCCACCATCGCGCCCGGCTTGAGCCACGGCGCTTGATCCCTTCCATCTTCCTTGTCACCACAGCGAGCATCTCCTAATGAGCGATCCCCGTTTTTCTTCCGTGCACCCCGGCTTGTCCAACAATGCCCACCCCGGTTACGGCCAGGCCAATGCGCCGGGCAGCGGTTCCCAGGGCTTTGGCGCCCAATCAGCCGGCTATGGCTATGGCGCCAGCGGGGCGCAACAGTGGCCACAAAACATGGCCGTGCGCCCCAACCAAAACAGCGGCTCCCTGTTAAATTTCACCAATGATCGCTTCATCAAGGGCGCGCTGATCGGTGCAGCGGCCGCCTACCTGCTCACCAACGAAAGTGTGCAGCGCACCCTGATTAAAAGCGCTGTGCGCACTTGGTCGCTGGTACAGACCGGTGTCGAAGAGGTCAAGGAGCGTTTCCACGACGCCGAGGCTGAAATTCACGCCGAATCCAACCAGGATGACTGAGTCGTACCCGGCCAGGCTGCACCCATCGGCCACCTCCGAACGGTGATGGGTATGCGCTACCAACTGATCCACGAACTGCCCGGTCGGCTGCGCTTACGGGTACCGGCGCTGAACCAGCCTGAGTGTCCCGCCGGGATGCTGGAACGCTGGATGGAGACCAGCCCGGTGATCCGCTCGGTGCGCGTCAACCCCAGAGCCAAGGCGGTAATTCTGGAGTATCAGGGCGCGGCCCAGGAGCGTCGCACGGCTTTGCACCATTTGCGCGAGGCGCGCTTTGACACACTGCCGGCGCTGGATACGGATTTCTACCCGCCTGAGGATGATCTGCTGCCGATGGTTCGAGGGGGGTTGGCCATGCTCGCTCTGCCTCTGCTACCGCTGCCGGTGCGTGGTCTGCTGACGCTGCTCAATGTCGGCCCCACGCTGCTTCACGGGTTGGATACCCTGGTGCATCGGGGGCTGAAGATGGAAGTTCTGGATGCACTGGCGGTGGGACTGGCTGCCACCGGCGGTCAGCATCAGACCGCCAATGTCACCGATTTTCTCCTCAAGCTGGGGGAATTTCTCGAACACCGCACCCAGCGCCAGTCCGATCAGCTACTGCGCCAGTTGTTGCGCCCGCCACCGGCGCTGGCCTGGGTGGAACGTGCGGGCACTCTGATGCAGCTCAGTGCCGATCAGGTGCAGCCGGGCGAGACAGTGGTGGTCGGGGTCGGTGAGGCGATTCCAGTGGACGGCTGGGTGCTGTCGGGCACGGCCTTGGTTAATCAAGCCAGTGTCACCGGCGAGGATGTCCCGGTGCGCAAGGAAGCCCCGGCGCGAGTGATCGCCGGCTCCACCCTGATGGAAGGACGCTTGCAGATCGAAGCGGCGCGCGTCGGTGCCGAGACCACCCAGGCACGGGTGGCCGGCTTCATCCAGCAGGCACTCGATCAGCGCTCAGCCACCCAGTGCCTGTCCGAGCGCTTGGCCGATCAGCGGGTGTCTTTGACCCTGGGCACCGGTGCTCTGGTCTATGCGCTGACCCGTGATCTCAGCCGTCTGCAAGCGGTGTTTTTGGTCGATTACTCCTGCGCGCTCAAGCTCGGCACCCCGGTGACCTTCAAGGCAGCGCTGTCGAAAGCGGCGCACCACGGCGTCCTGATCAAGGGCGGTGAGGCCATTGAGCAACTCGCCGAGGTCGATACTCTGGTGTTCGACAAAACCGGCACCCTGACCGAAAGCGCGCTGGAGGTCACCGACACCCTGGTGCTCGACAAGCACAGCGGTTGTGCCAGTCAGGGCGCCTGCACCGAAACCGATTTGCTCGCCTTGGTGGCCTCGGTTGAAGAACACGCCAGTCATCCACTCGCTCAGGCGGTGGTGGCGGCTGCACGCGAGCAGCAACTGCCGCACATCTCCCATGGCGAGATCGATTATCTGGTCGCCCATGGGCTGTCTGCCGATGTGAAGGGCGGGCGCATTGTGGTGGGCAGCCGCCATTATCTCGAAGAACACATGGGGATTCGCTTCCAGCGTCATGAATCCACCATTAACCGGCTGCTCAACGAGGGCAAAACGCTGCTCTATGTCGCCAATGTCCAGGGGCCAGTTGGTGTGATCGCGCTGCGCGATCGCCCACGCGCCGAAGCCCCCGAGGTGATGATGCAGCTGCGCACCCTCGGCATACAACGCTTGATCATGCTGACCGGCGATCGCCGTGACAAAGCCGAAGCCCTGGCCGCCGAACTGGGGCTTGATGAAATTCATGCCGAACTGGAGCCTGAGGCCAAGGCTGAAATCATCGAGCAGCTACGCGCCGCCGGGCGCCGTGTCGCCTTCGTCGGCGATGGCATTAACGACGGTCCAGCACTGGCAGCTGCCCATGTTGGCATCGCCATGCCGCGCGGCACTGACATTGCCCGTGCCACCGCCGACATTGTTTTGCTTGAGGATCAGCTCGCCGCCATCGCCAGTGCCCGCGCGCTGAGCACCGGCACCATGCAGCTAATCCGCAACAACTTCAAGATCGCCGTGGGGGTGAATACCGCACTGCTGGTGGGGGCGGTGTTTGGGCGCATTTCACCCATTACCAGCGCCCTGTTGCACAATGGCACCACCATTGGCGTGCTGTTAAATGCGTTGCGTGGTCCTAGCTCCGACTCCAGAGCTCCCTAATTCCGCAGTCAGCCCCCGCAGTCAGCCCTGGCCGCTCACACCGCCAGCCCTTTAACCCTTAGTTCTGACCAAGAGAGACATCATGCCCCGTTCCCAACATCGCACAGGTGGTCGCCATCAACGCCAGCGCGGTCATCGTTCAGGTGATTGCATCCGTGAAATTCGCACACTTGATGAGATCCCTCCAGGAGGGCGGGCACGGATTCGTGGCCACCGCGCTCATGGCGCGGTGCGTCAGCGTTTGCTTGACCTGGGGTTGCATCCCCAGGCCGATGTCATCATGGTGCGCGCTGCTCCGCTCGGAGACCCGCTGGAAATCCAGCTAGACTCGTCTTTAATCGCCCTAAGGCGCGCTGAGGCCGTGCTGATTGACATTGATGCGGTGAGTGACTAAGCACAGACCCGAGCTCGCCATTCCACCAGCAGCGCAAGGTTTGGCGCATCATCCAACGGCTGAGCCGCACATTCATGCGGCACAGCATGACAATGCCAGGCGCCGGTGGCCCAGAGAGGGCCAGGCTTTGCGCTGGTTCGCGACGCTTGAATCGCTCGCGAATCATGAGCGTGGGCAATCGCCACCAGCCGCCCTGTGACTGGCGCTGGGACTTGGGCAACAACGCACCTGCTGCGGCGCCCGCAACAACGACGGCCGCCGTGGGTGTGCTTGCGGGGAGCAAAGCCTGCAAGCGTTGCTGCAGCGCTTCGGCGCTGACGCGCTGCGGATCATGGCGTATCACAACACTGGCACACGTCGGATTGGCGCGAACCGCATGAACACCATCGCAGCGCCGCAGCTGATCAGGTAATGCACTGGCAAGACGGGAATCGGTGCGCAACAAGGGAAGATGCAGGCGCAGGCGCCCTGGAACCTGATGGCGAATCTCAAGCATAGCGGAAAACTCCTCACAAAAACTTGTGCACAGTATAGTATTGCGAAAGATTCTCAAAAGCAATAGCATTGTTGTTGCAAAAACTGCACAATACCGTTGCAAAACGCCGTCAGTTACGCTATAAAACAAATGCGACTGATTCGCTTTCTTTTTAATTTACCCTTCTGAGTTCAGGCTCCCATGACAATCAGTAAATCTCTCACAGGCGCGGCCGCCGCCGCGCTCGCCAGTACCCTTAGCGCACCCAGCTTTGCTCAGTTGACCCTTGAACAACGGGTCGAGCAGCTCGAACGCGAAAACGCCCGGCAGGCGACACAGATCGCCGAACAGCAACAAGCGTTCAGCGGTGCCCCGCAGCGCGTTGGCAAACTCGAAGACGCCTTGGACAGCGGCCTAGGTGGCGGCTGGTTCCAAAACATTGAGATCGGCGGGGTGATCGAAGTCGAGGCCTCCTACATCGACCCCTACGAGGGTGATTCCACCTCGGATCTGGTGCTCGCCACCTTCGAGCTCGGCCTGGCTTCGCAGGTGAATGACTGGGTCGGCATCGAGGCCTCGCTACTTTATGAAGATGACGACACCGATCTGGAAGTCGATCTGGCCTTCATTACCATTCATAACCCGGATGTCTCGCCGGTGTTCTTCACCGCCGGGCAGTTCTATGTGCCCTTCGGCGTCTACGAGACCAATTTGGTCTCGGACCCGCTAACGCTGGAAATTGGCGAAAGCCGCGAGGTCGCCGCGCAGCTCGGCTTTCTTTATGAGGGTTTCAATGGCAGCGTCTATGCCTTTAATGGAGACAATGACATCAATGGCGATGACCGCATCGAAAGCTGGGGCGTCAATCTGGGCTATGCGATGGACACCGACCGCTACAGCCTGACCGTCGGCGCGGGCTATATCAATGATCTCGGTGACTCCGACACCCTACAAGATAGCGTAGCCGATAACCGCTCAGACGCTTACCAAGCGCTGGTGGATGGCGAAGATCCCCGGGCTAGCTGGTTCAGTACCGATCCGAGTGAGCGCACCGGCGGTTGGACAGCCAACATGGGCGTTGGTGTCGGTGACTTCAGTTTCATTGCCGAGTACCTGTCGGCCAGTGACCGTTTCGACGTCGACAGCTTGGCCTACCGCGACAAGGGCGCCGAACCCTCAGCCTGGAATCTTGAGATCGGCTACAATTTCCCGGTCTTTGGGCGCGACAGCGTCGCTGCACTTGCGTATCAGGGCACCGAAGAAGCCGTTGCCCTGGAACTGCCCGAGACCAGTTGGCTGATTGGTTGGTCAGTGGAGGTCTTCGACCGCACCGCGTTGTCGTTTGAATACCGCCACGACAGCGATTACAGCCGCCGCAATGGCGGCACGGGCGAAGACGCCAGCGCAGTCGTCGCACAGCTGGCGGTTGAGTTCTAAGCCTGATCCACAACAAACCCGCCAGGAAAACCCGGCGCCGCCGGTAGGCAGCACCGGGCCCCCTCCCACACGGCAACGCCTATGCAAGAAGTCGTTTTGATCGAAGTGACCGGGCGCGACCGCCCCGGCCTCACCATGACCCTGACCCAGACCCTGGCGCGTAATCGGGTGCGCATCCTCGACATCGGCCAGTCGGTGATTCACAACACCCTGGCGCTTGGCCTTCTGGTCGAGCTGCCCGCCGACAACGCCGGCTGTCAGGTGTTTCGTGAGCTGTTGTTCGCCGCCCACCGTCTGGGGTTGGATGCGCACTTCACCCCCATCGAATCCGACGCCTATGAAGACTGGGTGCGTGAACAGGGCCAGCCGCGCCATATTCTGACCCTGCTGGGCAGCGTCATCAACGCCGAGCACATCGCCCAGGTCTCCGCTGTGGTCAGTCAGCAGGGGCTGAACATCGACCAGATCACCCGACTGTCGGGGCGCATTTCCCAACGCCCAGCGGTTGCCGAGCCACCCGCGCATGCGGCCGGTACTCGCCCGGCCTGCGTGGAACTCTGGCTGCGCGGCCCAGTGCCGGACATCTCCGCCCTGCACGCCAGCTTTCTGGAGCTGGGCAGTCGGCTTGATGTCGATATTGCCATTCAGGAAGACGACATTTTCCGCCGCAACCGCCGCTTGGTGTGCTTTGACATGGACTCCACCCTGATCCAGACCGAGGTCATCGACGAGTTGGCCGCCGCCGCTGGTGTCGGCGCACAGGTTGCTGCTATCACGGAACGCGCCATGCGCGGCGAGCTGGACTTCAGCGCCAGCTTCCACGAGCGGGTTGCGCTACTTAAAGGACTGGAAGAATCCGTGCTGGCCGAGATCGCCGCACGGTTGCCAATCACCGAGGGCGCCGAGCGGCTGATTGGCAGCTTAAAGGCACTGGGCTACCGCATCGCCATTTTGTCCGGTGGCTTTACCTATTTCGCCGAGTATCTGCAACAGCGCTTGGGCATCGACATCGTCCACGCCAATCCGCTCGACATTCAGGATGGCCGCCTGACCGGCCAGGTCACCGCCCCCATCGTCGATGGTGCGCGCAAAGCCCAACTGTTGCGCGAAATCGCCGCTCAGGAAGATGTGCGTTTGGAACAGGTGATTGCCGTCGGTGATGGCGCCAATGATCTGCCGATGCTGGCCATCGCCGGACTGGGCATTGCCTTTCATGCCAAGCCCGTGGTGAAGGAGCAGGCGCGGCATTCGCTGGCCTCAGTGGGATTGGATGGCATTTTGTATCTGTTGGGGATGCGGGATCGGGATTTGGAAGCATTGCGTGAGGTGGGAACATCGTAATCCTCCACGCCGGCATGGCAGTCAATACATAGCCGTTGGTACGCTTTATGCTTTGATGGCGCCGCTCCCAGTACAACAACGTTAAAGAGGAGGTCAAGTATGGAGCCACTGCAAGCCGGCACCGATGTCCTGTTTCTGCTCATCGGCGCCGTGATGGTGCTCGCCATGCACGCCGGATTCGCATTTTTGGAAGTCGGGACTGTGCGCGCGAAAAATCAGGTCAATGCGTTGTCCAAGATTTTAAGCGACTTTTCAATCTCGACCATCGCCTATTTTTTCATCGGTTTTCTGGTCGCTTATGGCGTCAATTTTTTCCAAGATGCCAACGCTTTACAGGACAAGAACGGCTATGAGCTTGTCAAGTTCTTCTTTCTGCTCACCTTTGCGGCCGCCATTCCCGCCATCATCTCCGGCGGCATTGCCGAGCGCGCACGCTTCTATCCACAGCTGCTCGCCTCCTTTGTGATCGTCAGCCTGATTTATCCTTTCTTCGAAGGCATCGTCTGGAACGGCAATCTTGGGGTTCAGGGGCTGATCGAACAAGGATTCGGCGCACCATTTCATGACTTCGCTGGCTCCATTGTGGTGCATGCGATGGGCGGCTGGATTGCCCTCGCCGCCGTGCTGCTGCTCGGTCCGCGCTCCGGGCGCTATCGCCACGATGGCAGCATGACCGGGCATCCGCCATCGTCCATTCCGTTTCTGTCACTTGGCGCCTGGACGCTAACAGTTGGCTGGTTCGGCTTCAATGTGATGTCGGCGCAGAGCGTCGAAGCGGTCAGCGGCCTGGTGGCCGTCAATTCCCTGATGGCCATGGTCGGTGGTGTGCTGGCAGCCCTGGTTGTTGGAAAAAATGATCCGGGATTCCTTCACAACGGCCCCCTCGCTGGTCTGGTCGCGGTCTGCGCCGGCTCAGATCTGATGCACCCTCTTGGTGCGCTAGTGGTTGGAGTCGTCGCTGGTGCGCTCTTTGTCGTCACCTTCACCCTGACCCAGAACAAATGGAAAATTGATGACGTGCTCGGCGTTTGGCCGCTCCATGGCCTGTGCGGTTTATGGGGTGGGATTGCCGCTGGCATCTTCGGACTCGAAGCCCTTGGTGGCATGGGCGGAGTGAGCTTCATCGCGCAATTGGCCGGTAGCCTGCTGGGCGTCGTGATTGCACTCGCCGGGGGCTTCACCGTCTACGGCATCATCAAGCTCACCCTGGGTCTGCGCTTAAGCGAGGAACAGGAATACCAGGGCGCCGACCTCAGCATTCATCGGATTACCGCCGAACCGGACTACAACCGCGGCGAAGTTTGACCCCAACCTACACGAGTGGGCGATTCTCCACAGCCTTGTCGCAGGCGCGCAGCTCGCTGATCCAAGCCTTTTGGATCTCGCGCTGGCGGCGCTCGGTCAGGGCCTGGTGAATACGCTCACGGGCTTGGGCAAAGCTGGCCTGGCGCGCGGGGGTGATGGACTCGCAGCACAGCAAATGAAAGCCCAGCGGGGATTCAAGCACGCCACTGATCTCGCCTTCGGCCAACGCGAAGAGGGCGGCATCCAGGGCCGGGTAGAGCTGCCCGGCGGTTAGGGTGCCGAGACGGCCGTCTTCGAGTGCGCTGGGACACTCGGAATGAGCACGCGCGAGCTGGCCGAAGCCGGCGATATCGCCACAGGTGACTTGCGTGACCAAGGACTCAATGCGCGCGCGTGCCGCCGGGCGGCGGTTCTCGGCGAACTCATCATTGATGGTAACGAGCAGATGCCGCGCGGTGCGGGTCTCGGGCTGACTGAAGCGCTCGGCATGCAGCTCGTAAAACAGCTGCTCGTCGGCTTCGGTTACGGGGGCATGACGCGCCCCGACGGCACGCATTACCGCATCGAAACGCAGTTCGCGCTGCAAGGCCCGACGCAACAGGGCGAGATCCAGGTCGTTGAGTGCCAGTTCGCTGAGAAACTCCCGCTCATCGCTGTAGCGCGCGCGCAACTGGTTCAGCGCCTGCTCGATCTGCTGCTCGGGGATCACCACATCGCGGGCCTCGGGCGCGTTCAGCACCAGGGTTTCGAGGGCGAAACTTTGCGCCGCGCGCGCTTCGACCTCAGGCCACTGCTCGTCGGACAGAGCGGCCAGACCGCAGGAGAATTTGTCCGCCGCCGCCCGCAGCCGATGATAGTGATACTCCGCTGGCTGCTCGGAGGGGGGCTGTGTGGAGGTTGCCTCCGTGACGCCACTCATGCAACAGACTCCGTGGCTGTGAACGATTGATCGGCCGGCTCCAGCGCCGACTCCGGCACTTGCAGCAGATTGGCCTCAGGAAACTGCACATGATAGCCAATCAGCTCGCGCTCGCCACGCAGCACCTTGACCACTTCGCCGGGCGTGCCAGCTTCGACCAGCACCCGGCCAGCACTGGCCAGCGTCAGACTGGCGACAACCTTATCACGCGTATCGAAGCGGCTTTCGACCCAAACGGCCTCTGCCGGCTGCAATTCCTGCTCGCGACAGCCGACCACCAGATCCTGATCGACGAAGTGCACGCTGTAGATGAGCTGATCCTGCAGGAAAGTGCCGACATCCCGCACATAGCCGGTACTGCCGCGCCGGATCAGCAGCGTGCCCCGATCACGCCCGGGAAAGGTGCCATCATTGCGCAGATGCCGGATGACCCGCACCGCATCGCCGTAATCATACGCCGGACGCATGAGGCATCCCAGCCAGTAGCCCGTCCAGCCCCACCGTCACCGGCGGTTGGGATTGAAACACGCGAAACACCTTTTCTGTCTTGGCATCGGAATGGACAAAGTCGCGATAGGCGCCCTGCAACAGATCGCGATGCAGCGCAAAACGCTCCGCCCCTTCCGCCGGCATGCAATCGATCTGGGCAATATAGTCGTGGAAGCGTTGCAAAATATGCAGACGCTTCACCTGCACGATGGCGGGTTCATAGGGAATGCGAAAATAGTCGAGAAAATCCTCGGCTGTTTCCAGTTCATCGAGATCTTCGAGATTGAAATCCTGGGTCTGATCCATCATGGCGGTCACCTTTTGGTTGGAGGCTGGCTCTGTATAAAATCTAGCGGCATAAAATCTAGCGACGGAACACATGCAGATTATCCCCCGCATTCCGCACTTGCTGCTCGGTCATCAGGGAACGTGCCATGCGCAGCAGGCTGCTGATGCCGAGTCGCCCGTCAGTGTCAAGTTCGGCAAGCTTCTCGAAGCGCTCCAGCGCGGGCTGCGCCTGGCCCAGACGCAATTCCAGGTAGCCCGCGCCCTTGAGCGCCAGCAACAAAAAGCGTGTCTGCGTCATGGAGCGCGCGGCGATCTGTTGCAGTCGGGCCTCATCGAGCGTGCGCCAGTCCTGCTCCAGTCCCAGCGCGCGGTGGCTCAGTGCAATAGCACGTTCGGCCACCATGAGCGCATCCGGCAGGCGATGCTGATAATAATAGTAGCGGTAGAGTGCCACCAGCACACTGAACTGCTCAGGGGCCAGAAAATAGGCGCGCAGTAACGCCCGCTCAGCCCCGGCACCGCCATCGCGACCATAGTCATTGGCGGCGTCCTGCAGCAGTGCCTCGACCTCGGCCGACAGCGGCTCATCGAAGTACATCTCCTGCGCGCTGAAATCGAGTAAATCCACGGGCGGACTCCAAGGTTGAACAATGAGCCGGATTAGAGAATGATGGGCGCAGCAGCGGATCGGGGCGCCGGGGTGGCACTGAGATCAACCTCGGAGAGAAAACCGCGCAAATCCGCCGTCTCCGGCGAGCGCTTGTTCTCGGTCACAAAGCGGCGCACGCGCGTCAGCAGAGAGTTGGCCTGCTCGGCCGTCAGGGAGGTATTGAGCTGCTCGGCATAGGCGCGGCACAGGGCATGACGCCCCGAGTGCTTGCCCAACACCAGCCGATGCGTGCGCCCTAGTTCGGCCGGGTCGATGCCTTGATAGTTGCGCAAGTCTTTCATCAACCCATCGACATGGATACCGGCCTCATGGGTAAAGGCGCCAGCGCCGATCAAGCTTTTTTGCCAGGCAACCGGCCGCCCCGAGGCGCTTGCCACCAGCTCTGAGAGGCTGTCGAAATGGGTCAGATCAACCCCCGTCACACAGCCATGCACATGCTTCAGGCCAATCGCGACTTCCTCCAGAGGCGCATTACCGGCGCGTTCCCCCAGCCCATGCACGGTCGTATTGACATGGGTGGCTCCAGCCCGCACCGCCGCCAGGGTATTGGCCGTGGCCATGCCCAGGTCATCATGGGCGTGCATTTCAATCTCGCAGTCGGTGCGTGCGCGCAGATCGCTCAGTGCCGCAAAGACGCCGAAGGGATCCATCAGCCCCAGGGTGTCGGCATAGCGCACCCGCCGCGCTCCGGCAGCCTGGGCCGTTTCAGCAACCCGCCAGAGGAATTCCGGATCAGCGCGCGAGGCATCCTCACAGCCGACGCCCACCTGAAAGCCCAGCTCCAGCGCGCGCGGCACCTGCTGGCGAATCTGCGCCAGCACCCAGTCGCGATCCCGCCCCAGCTTGCGCGCAATCTGCTGATCCGACACCGGAATCGACAGATCAATCAAGTCCACCGCCAGCCCGCGACTCGCCGCCAGATCGGCCTCGACCATGCGCGCCCACACCATGAGCTGCGCACGCAGCCCCAGCGCAGCCACCGCTTCAATCGAAGCACGCTCTTCGGTCCCCATGGCCGGAATGCCGATTTCCAGCTCCGGCACGCCGAGCGCATCCAAGCCACGTGCAATGGCCAATTTTTCTTCCAGCGAAAAAGCCACACCAGCGGACTGTTCGCCATCGCGCAGCGTGGTGTCATTGATCACAACCACCGCCGGCGCCCGGCTCGGGTGAATGGCCATGGGCGGTTTTGTCATGCAGGTCTTCTCCAGCAAAATCCCAAATACCCTGATACCCTCAGCTCAACCAGTTCGACGCCAAACCAGTCGCTGAGTATTACCAGAGCAGAAGCAAAACCCACGCCAACCATTCAATCAAAGAATAAACAGACACTTAACTGCTACCCAGGCGACACTTGAAGCCTTCCCGACAGCCGGCCCGGGATCATTGTCGGCTTGGTTGCAAGCCCCGGACCGGAGCGATACAAGAACCCATGCAATACCGAGATTTACGCGACTTTATCGACCAGCTTGAAGCCAGCGGGGAATTAAAGCGCATTCGCGTTGAAGTTGACCCCTATCTGGAAGTTACCGCCATCTGCGACCGTACTCTGCGCGCGGGAGGTCCGGCGCTGCTGTTCGAGCGCCCCAAGGGCTCGAAGATTCCGCTGCTGGGCAATTTATTCGGCACCACGCGACGGGTTGCGCTCGGCATGGGAGCAGAATCGACCGAGGCACTGCGCGAAATCGGCAAGCTGCTGGCGTTTCTGAAAGAACCCGATCCGCCCAAGGGCATGAAGGACGCCTGGCGCAGCCTGCCAGTGTTTAAAAAGGTGTTGGATATGGCGCCACGACTGCGCAAACAGCCCGATTGCCAGCAGGTCGTCATGGAAGGCGCGGCGGTTGATCTCGGGCGCTTCCCTATCCAGCACTGTTGGCCAGGCGATGCAGCGCCCTTGATTACCTGGGGGCTGGTCATCACGCGCGGCCCGCATCGGCCACGACAAAACCTGGGTATTTACCGCATGCAGGTGCTGGGTAAAAACCGCGTCATCATGCGCTGGCTCGCGCACCGGGGTGGTGCATTGGATTATCGCGACTGGCAGCAGGCACATCCGGGCCAACCCTTTCCGGTAGCGGTGGCACTCGGTGCTGACCCGGCCACCATTCTCGGTGCCGTCACGCCGGTGCCGGATAGCCTGTCGGAATATGCCTTCGCCGGCCTGCTGCGTGGCCGCCGCACCGAAGTCGCCGCCTGCCTGGGCTCGGATCTGCAAGTACCCGCCAGTGCGGAAATCGTGCTCGAAGGCCATCTCCATCCCGATGACATGGCCGATGAAGGCCCCTATGGCGATCACACTGGCTATTACAATGAAGTTGATCGCTTCCCGGTCTTTACCATTGAGCGCATCACCCATCGCCAGCAGCCGATTTACCACAGCACCTACACCGGCCGCCCGCCAGATGAGCCCGCGATTCTCGGCGTGGCATTGAATGAAGTCTTCATTCCGCTGCTGCAAAAGCAGTTTCCGGAGATTGTTGATTTCTACCTGCCACCCGAGGGCTGCTCCTACCGCCTCGCGGTGGTGAGCATGAAGAAGCAATACCCTGGCCACGCCAAGCGCGTCATGATGGGCGTGTGGTCCTTCCTGCGCCAGTTTATGTACACCAAGTTCGTGATCGTGGTAGATGATGACGTAAACGCGCGTGACTGGAAGGATGTCATCTGGGCCATGACCACCCGTATGGATCCGGCGCGCGATACCCTGCTGATCGAGAATACCCCGATCGACTATCTGGATTTTGCCTCGCCCGTCTCGGGCCTTGGCTCCAAGATCGGCCTGGATGCCACCAATAAATGGCCCGGTGAGACCCAGCGCGAATGGGGCCAGCCCATTCGCATGGATCCGGAGGTACTGGAGCGGGTGGATCAACTGTGGGATCAGCTTGGCATTGATGGGCCATAGCGTCAGTAAGTCAGCGCGTCGGCGTCGTACTTCAGCCCCTTCCCGCTGGCCTGCTCGCGCACGGCGCTGAAGATTTTGTGATCCAGGGACTCCTCGGCTTCGCCGCTAGCGGCAACTTTCGAGCGCAAATACTCGCTGCGCTGGTGGCTGAGTGATTGGATTTCGGTGCTGAGTGCCTGGCGCTCTTGTGCTTTCTGATCAATGACCGCCTGCTGCGTTTCCGGAGCGAGATCGGCCAACGGGGCGGGAAGCTCCTCGGCCGGCAGCGCCTTGAGGTCCACGCGTCCGCGACTGACTTCATCGACCAGTTCGTGCTGACCGATCAGGCTGGCCTGGCCACTCTTGGAAGTGACGAAGTCAGCACGCCGGGCCAGTGCTGCGGGTGAAGCGGCGGCCTTGGCGGCTTGCTCAACAGCCAGTTGGTCGCGCCGCGCCGCACGCTCTTCGGTCTTGCCATAGTACAGGCGGGTGTTGTCGAGCTGAGCCGACAGGCGCGCGAGATCCTCGTCATAGGGAGTGGCCATCGCAATGGCGCCACCGCCCTGTTCGACCTGAAAATAGCCACCGCCACCCAGCTGGGCGATGCGCTGCCATTGGGTGGTGGTCTTCCTTTGGTTGCCGCATTGAATGGCATTGACATGAATGCCGCGCTGCTTGGCCAGCGCCAGCGTTTGTGGATACGGGATGTCATGGTCATAGTCCATATGCGCCGGAGCATCACCGACCAGGAAAATCACTTGATAAGCCTCGCTGTTCTGACTCCACTGGATGCGATGCAGCGCCTCATGCAGCGCCTGATTGACGCTTTCCGGCCCATCCCCGCCGCCTCGGGCCTGAAACTGCATCAGCTCGGCATGGATGGCATCCAGATCAGACGACAGATTCACCACCCGGGTGACATAGGCATCACCGCGATCGCGATAGGCCAGCAGCCCGATGCGAATCTCCGGCGTTGGCTCGGCAGCGGCCAGCGTCGCGGCAATGGACCAGATTTTGTCCTTGGCGGCCTGGATCAACCCGCCCATGCTGCCAGTGGTATCCAGCACGAAGACGGCTTCGATCAGCGGCTGCGTCTGGCGATTTGGCCTGGCTGTCACGGCAGTTGAATACTCAGGCGCCGGTGTGGGCCCGGTCGTGGGCGTAGCTGTGGGTGTAGGCGTAGATGCCGAGAATGCGAGCTGAATGCCGGGATAAGTCAGAATCGCCAGCAGTGTGGCTCCGAACAGGATCGCCGCCACGACGGGAACGGTCTTTTTATGGTGTATACGCATGATTGTAGCCTCAATGCAGGAAAAAAATCACAGCAGGGGAAAGTCACCAGTCGCAAGCCGCCGCAGCGCGCGTTCCGCCGCCCGCTCGGCCGCTGCAAAGCGCATGTGGTTGTCGGTTGCGGCGGATTCTGTGGGAGTTGCGCTTCCAGGTGGGGGGATCAGAACAAAAAGCGCTTGGGTCAGCAGCCAGGTCCAGCTGGCAAGCAGCAGACTGCCGCTCTGTGTCAGCGCCCACAGTGCCGCCAGAGTGCCACCAATCAGCAGCGCTGCATCAAGCAGCGCGGCCAGTGGCCGAGGGTGAAAACACCACACCCGGATCAGCCAGATAAATCCAAGTTGCACCGCCAGCAACGGCCCGAGTCCGCTGAACAGCCAGGCACGAAACCAAATGCCGAATCCGTCACCGATGAACCGGGCACTGAACAGCGCGCAGCACAAGCTGACCAGCCCCCACAGCAGCGCGAGCCACAGGCGTCCCACCGGGATTGGGCTGCGCGCGAGCAGATAGAGCCCATAGCCCCAACCCAACAGCAGAATCAGCACCAGCCACAGACCCAGGCTCAACCCAGAGGCTGACCAGGCTGACGCATACGGCGGGCGCGACATCATCAGCGCCTGCGCCAGCACGGAGGTGCTCAGAGCCCCCAGCAAGGCCAGAACGACTCCTTCGGCAAATCCGGGCCGGTTCATGCGGCGATCTCCCGCTGGCGCTTGGCCTGTACCAGCGCAATCTCAATTTCGGCATCGCGCACAGTGACAGTGCTGCCCAGGCCCATATCAGCGGATGTAGCGCACGCCTCCGAAGCCACACCACCGACTTCATCTGTCTCAAACACGGCTGCGCGGGCGCGCAATTCGTTCAGGCGGTGCTCCTGTTCAACCAGACAGGCTTGAGTGTGCGCACGGGCACGGCGATTCTCCTGCCCTTGCTGTTGTAGCCGGCTCAGCGTTTGCTCAGCCTCCAGGCGCCGACGCAACACCGCGCGGGCCAGGTCATCGCGCTCAGCGGCCAGGCAGTCCTCCAGCGCCAGGCGCTCCTGTTCCAGGCGCTGCTCAACCTCGGTGCTCAGTTGCTCCAGCCGCGCATGCTCATGCTCCAAACGCTTGAGCTTGGCACTGTCGAGCGCCTGCGCCTGTTCCATATCACGCAGCGCCTGAGCCAGCACCAGCTCGGGAGCCTCCAGGCGGTCGAGCATGGCATGCAGATCGGCGCGCAGCAGCCGTGATACTCGGGTCATAATGGCCATCAATAAGGATCTCCGTGGTTCACCAGATGCAAGGACGGATCGGACAGCTTCAGTCTAGGAACCAGGACATCGGCCGCCCAGGCAGACTTTGGTAAAGATGACGCGTGCGGATTTACCAAACATTTACCTGGCTGCCACCAGCAGACGCTAAGCTGAAGCCATGCCAGTCAACCGGACCGGCTAACTGAGCCAGCCAACTGAGTCTGTCAACCGAGACCACCACACGCCACTGATCCCACGCATCACCTCATGGCACACGCTCTACCCAACAAATCACGCCTGCTGATCATTGAGGATGAAGAACCCATCCGCGTGGGGCTGGAGGATCTGTTCGTCTTTCACGGCTATGCGGTGGAGAGTGCCGCCGAAGGGCCGGACGGACTGACCAAGGCGCTCAGCGGCCAGTTCGATCTGATCCTGCTCGACATCATGCTGCCGGGACTCGATGGCTTCGCCATCTGCGACCGGGTACGCGCCATTGATCGCACCCAGCCCATCATCATGCTGACCGCACGCACGGCAGATGAGGATATTATTCAGGGGTTGCGTCTGGGTGCCGACGACTATGTCGCCAAGCCGTTTTCGGTCACTGAACTGGTGTTGCGGGTGCAGGCGGTGTTACGTCGCAGTAGCGGAGCCGCAGCGGAAACCGGGATGCAACCGCTGCACCTCGGTGATCTGACCCTGGATCTGCCCAATCTGAGCGGCCAACGCGGCGCGGAGGAGATTCCCTTCACCCGGCGCGAGGCAGAAATTCTGGGCTATCTTGCCGCCCAGCACGACCGCGCGGTCAGTCGCGAGGAACTGCTGCACCGGGTTTGGGGCTATGCGCGTGACTGTGGAATTGAAACCCGCACCGTCGATATCCATATCGCTAAGCTGCGGCGCAAAATTGAACCCGATCCTGCACATCCCCAATGGCTGCAAACCGTGCGCGGTCTGGGCTACCGACTGCGACTGACGCCCTGAACGAGTCACGCGCTCAACGCCGGCTGCGCTTCGGCATCGGTCTGTTCGTGCTGGCGGTGGCCATTCCCAGCGCCCTGCTGGTGTTCAAGGCCTACGATCAGATGCAGTGGGAATCCTTCCGCGCCCAACAACTGGTAGCCGAAGAACTGGCCGCCCGCATCGACACCCGGCTCGCCGCACTGGTGCGCCGCGAGGCCACCCGTCCGATCAGTGACTATGATTTCCTGCATGCGCCGACCGACACGACCCAGAGCGCGAACATGCGTTCTCCGCTGGCCGCGCTGCATGACACAGCGGCACTCCCCGGTCTGATCGGCTACTTTGAAGTGGCTCCGGATGGACGTTTCCATTCGCCGTTGCTACCCGAGCAGCCGGCAGCGCAACGCGGACTGGATCCCGCCGAACTGGCCCAGCGCCAGGCACGCGCGCAGCGCATTCAGCAGGTGCTGATCGGCAATCGGCTCATTGAGCGCGCCTGGCCTGAGACCCGGCAGGTGGAATTCGGTGCGACAGATCAGGAGATGACTGAGGCTGAACCAGCAGCGTCCGGCAACTCTCTAGCGGCGGCAGGGGCATCGATATCAGCACTGGCGCCAACCCGGCCATCGGCACCAGCTCCCGCTCCCGCCGCCACGCCACCAATGGAAGAAAGCCCGCGCCTGTCCCAGGCCGCCTTTGCCCGACTGAAAACCCAAGACCGCGCCGCCCGGGGAGCGCCTTCCCAGCCAGCAAGGGCATCCAAGGCGCTGCCCCAGCTCGATGAGAGCTATGCCAAACGCAGCCGCCGGGAACAATCGCCGACCCTGTTCGGCGATGCCGCCGAGCTTGCCAACACCACCGCCGCAGGTGCAGACAAGTCGCTAGCGAAGCTGACGCTTGAACATGAATCCGAACAGACAAAGGAACAGGTGCAAAAGCAGGAGCAAAAACAAACACCGGCCTCCCCGGCGAAAATCCAGTTGTTCCATCGCATGATCGGCCCGGTTGAAGTTGGCCTGCTCGATTCCGGGCATCTGTTGCTATTTCGCAGTGTGCAGCGCAGCGGCGAAGTCTTTATCCAGGGCGCACTGATTGCGCTGGAACCCTTTCTGCACCACTTGATCGCCGAACCACTGGCCGCCACCGTGCTGGCACGCAGCACCCACCTCAGCGTGGCCTATCGCGGTGACCTGTTGAGCAGCTTTCGCGCTGCCCCGACACGCAGTAACTCTTTTACCAGCTCACGCAGTGAAAACATTGAAAACGACATCAACGGTATCAAGGGTATCAACAATGACAATGGCACTCGCAGCAACAGCCTGAGCGAGTCTTTAAGCGGTGCCCTGCTCTACCGCAGCCGCTTGCAGGAACCCTTTGGCGGTTTTGAATTAATTTTCAGTGTCAGCCATCTGCCCACGCCCCCTGGCGCCAAGGTGATCGGCTGGATGGCAGGCGCGCTGGCGCTGGTCCTGCTGGTTGGTGCCGGGCTCATGTACCGCCTGGGTACCCGGCAGCTGGCCCTGCTGCGCCAGCAACAGGATTTCGTCTCTGCCGTCAGCCATGAGCTGAAAACTCCGCTCACCTCCATCCGCATGTATGCCGAAATGCTGCGCGCCGGCTTCGCCTCCGAGGAACGCAAAGCGACTTACTATCGGTTTATTCAGGAGGAAAGCGAGCGCCTGTCGCGACTGATCAACAATGTCCTGCAACTCGCCCGTATCGGCCGCCAACAACTCCGGCTTGAGCCGTGCCCGCTCGCCGTCAGCGAGCTGCTGGCCATGGTGCGCGAACGCGTGGCCTATCAGCTCGAACGCGCCGACTTCAGCCTGCGCATCGGCTGCACCCAAGACTTCAGCATTCTGGCCGACCCCGATGCCAGCGTGCAGATTTTGCTCAATCTGCTCGACAATGCACTGAAATTCGGCGCCGCCGCCAAACAGCGCCGCATCGACATCGACTGCGAGCCGTTGACCGGGGGCAACGGCAACCATGAACAACGCCTGCGCCTGCGCATACGCGACTACGGCCCCGGCATCCCTCGCGCACAGCGCCAACGCATCTTCGAGCTGTTCTATCGCGGCGATCTGGCACGCACCGCTGCCATCTCCGGCACCGGCATCGGACTGGCTCTGGTGCAACGCCTGACCCTGGCCATGCACGGCCGGATCGAGGTCATTGAGTGCGATCCGGGGGTTGAGTTTTGGCTGGAGCTGCCTTGCCCGCCCCAAGGTCAGTCTTCAGCTAGGGAGTAGCCAGCCCCGGCGATACCGGGGGATCGATGATCTCAGCGAGCGGCGCTTTCTGGTTGCCCCGGCTGTGAATTGCCAAGCGGCATCTGGGCACGAATGATGGCGCGCATACGGGAGAGGGATCAACGAGCATCGCTGTCGGATGCTTTTTTTAGTGTCATCTTCAAGTGCTGATTCTCGAACTTCAACCGTGCCACTTCTTCGCGGATTTTGACCAGTTCGGCTGAATAATACAGCAGATCACGCGACAGCCTGTCGATCTCGGCTCGCGCGGCTTTTAGTTTCCGCTCGCATTCGTCTTCGAAATCAGTATCACTTAGTAGATCGTCGATCATTGCTTCATTCCATTAGGGTATCAACCAAGACTGGATAATATCTGATCCGCGCCTGGCTTTCACATGACTTGTACATGACTGGATTCTGAGGCTTGATCTGGGGCCAAGTCATGAGGGCCAGATCTCTGCCCAGGCTTTCTGAGTCACCCAGAGTCAGTCTATACTGCCTCGCGAACATGGCGATGCTCACCCGTGCGGCTCCCTGCTGCACTTTGCAGCCCTTTGCCGCTCAATGGTTTGATTCGGAGATCCCCCTGCTCTTGACTGAAGATGCACCACCGCCCGATTTGATGCCACTGCATGCGGCTCCACGCTTGCCAGCGGAGGTGCGGCTGCCAATCAACCGCTGCAATTTGCCAGCGACAATTCTCGGCGGGTTGACATATCAGCGCCATCCGGTGCCCTTGCAGCTCGATGGGGTGCGGGATTTTCACCATGACCTCTTTGCGACGCTGGATCCGCTGACGTGTCAGGATGAACGGGCGGCTTATTTTATCGACTATATGACGGTGCATTTCTGCCTGGAGGATCTGGAAGAGGCGGGATTCACACCGGGGCCACGCAAGAAATACCGTTGCAACGCCAACTATTTGCGCATGGTGCGCGGCTGGTCATTCGACTCCGATGGGCGCGAAGGCGCGGTGCTTAAGCACTGGGTGGAATCGCGCTTTGGGCTGCTGGCGCGTCATCATGGCGGACCACTCGATGGGCGCGACAGTGATGCCTATCATGCCTATTTGGTGCAGGGCAGTCGCGGGCTCTATGCTACCAATGCGCTTGAGGCTCAGCTGGATTTGCTCTACACCTATTGTCAGTATGAGCTGGAACGGGCGCATCCTGACCAGACACATCTAACGTTGTATCGCGGCATCAATCGCATTGATGAGCACGAAATCCTCGCCAAGCATCCCGGTCAGCGGTATCAGGTGCTGCTGAACAATCTCAACAGCTTCACCAGTGATCGCGAGCGTGCCGATGAGTTCGGCGACTACATTCTGGAAACCCAGGTGCCCCTGGCCAAGGTGTTTTTCTCCAATCGCCTGCTGCCCGGCATGCTCAAGGGCGAGGATGAATATGTAGTGGTGGGCGGACTCTATGAAGTGGGTATCAGCACTTTTTGACGGTTCGACAGCCGAAGCGCAGTCACCGGCGCCGCCCCGGAAGGGCTCACCCTGTCGGCGCCAGCCGGTTACAATGCCGCTTCGCAGGATCCGGTCTTCAAGGATCTGTCGTCACCATCTTTAGGGAGCTTACCAATGGGAACCAACATCATCCTGCTGATCGCGCTGATCGCCATGATCGCGATCTGGATTTATCTGTTTCGCGATGGCGAGGGAACCGTCAGAACCGGTCGCTTGACTGGCAAGCTGCGCGATGCGGTGCCCGGTGCCACCATTCGCATCAAGGCTGTACCTCCCGAAGATGAGGCCGCCAAGTCAGCGGAGGCTGCAACTCCAACCCATCCGCCTGCCGATGCCGACGCAGCTGACACCAAGCAGTGACTTGGGCGGCGACCACGTCAGTGGGGACTCTGTAAGCGCCATTCCTCCCGCCTGTAACAAGCTCAGCAGCTTCGGGCACAAAACTTGCCACATCCCTCGTTCAGACGGCTGCGAACCAGCCAGCACGGCCCTGCAACCTTTGCGCAACCCCTTGGATCAACAATTTTTTATCCTATTGCTAACGCGCAGGCCGGCCATGCTGGTTGTTGCAAAGCCGACAAGTTCCCCCGCTGGGCGGTTGCCTTGCAACCGTGGCAGACGTTCCCGACAGAGCGTCCGGCGGATTTTTTGCCATCGGCCAGGTCGCGCTAAACTGGCCGCTTGGGGTCAAGGGCGCTCTTGAAACGCCCAACCGATAACGCCAAATAACCCAGCATTGCACTGAGTAATAACCCGGAGCTACCGCATGAGCGCAGCCACTGAATACGATCATCTAGTCAGGTCAGAGTATGAGCACGGCTTTGTCACGGAGATCGAATCCGACACTCTACCGCCCGGCCTGGATGAGCAGGTCGTGGCCGCCATTTCCAAGCGTAAGGGTGAACCCGACTGGATGACCGACTGGCGCCTGAGTGCCTATGGCAAGTGGCTGAACATGCCAACGCCAGAGTGGGCGGCTGTACAGCATGCGCCCATCGATTTTCAGGATATTTCCTATTACTCAGCGCCGAAAAAGAAAGAGGGGCCGAAAAGTCTCGATGAAGTCGATCCGGTGCTGCTGGAAACCTATCAGAAGCTGGGGATTCCCATTGAGGAGCAGATGGCACTGGCCGGCATCGCCGTCGATGCCGTCTTTGACAGCGTCTCTGTTGCCACCACCTTCCGCGACAAGCTCGCCGAAGCCGGCGTGATCTTCTGCTCCATTTCTGAAGCCATTAAGGACTACCCGGAGCTGGTCAGGAAGCACCTCGGCACTGTGGTGCCGCCGACGGATAACTTCTATGCCGGACTGAATTCAGCAGTCTTCACCGACGGCACCTTTGTCTATGTGCCCAAGCATACCCGCTGCCCGATGGAGCTGAGCACCTACTTTCGCATCAACACCGCCAAAACCGGGCAATTCGAGCGCACCTTGATCATTGCCGACGAGGGCAGCTATGTCAGCTATCTGGAAGGCTGCACCGCTCCGCAGCGCGATGACAACCAGCTGCATGCCGCCGTGGTAGAACTGATCGCGCTGGAAGGCGCTGAGATCAAATACTCCACGGTGCAAAACTGGTATCCCGGCGACGCGAACGGCAAGGGCGGCATTTACAACTTTGTCACCAAGCGCGGCGACTGTCGCGGCGCACGCTCCAAGATCAGCTGGACCCAGGTGGAAACCGGCTCAGCCATCACCTGGAAATACCCCAGCTGCATCCTGCGCGGTGATGACTCAGTTGGCGAGTTCTACTCCGTTGCCGTCACCAAGGGGCGCCAACAGGCCGATACCGGCACCAAAATGATTCACCTGGGGCGCAACACCCGCTCGACCATTGTTTCCAAGGGCATCTCAGCCCAGCATGGCCAGCAGTCTTATCGTGGCCTGGTGCGCATCGCTGGCAAGGCCGAGGGGGCACGCAATCACACCCAATGTGATTCGTTATTGATTGGCGATACCTGTGCGGCTCACACCTTCCCCTACATTGAGGTGAAGAATCCGAGCGCCAAGATGGAACACGAGGCCACCACCTCCAAGATCAGCGAGGATCAGCTGTTCTACTGCCGCTCGCGGGGGCTGAGCGAGGAGGATGCGGTGTCCATGATCGTCAATGGCTTCTGCAAGGAAGTCTTTAACGAACTGCCAATGGAATTCGCGGTCGAGGCGCAAAAGCTGCTCAGTATCAGCCTTGAGGGTGCAGTGGGCTAAAGCCCACGCTCAGGTTAAGCGTCGCACCTGCACATCAAACGGATTAAAAGATTTTTCTGGAGCCATCATCATGCTGTCTGTGAAGGGCCTGAAGGCCAAAGTCGGTGACAAAGACATTCTCAAGGGTCTCGATCTGGAGGTCGGCCCGGGTGAGGTGCATGCCATCATGGGTCCCAACGGCTCGGGCAAGAGCACCTTTGCCCATGTGCTGTCGGGGCGCGAGGGCTATGAGGTCACCGCTGGCTCGGTTGACTTCAACGGCCAGGATTTGCTCGGTCTCGAACCTGAGGAACGTGCCCAGCTCGGACTCTTTCTGGCCTTTCAGTATCCGGTGGAACTGCCGGGCGTGAACAACACCTATTTCCTCAAGTCTGCCGTCAATGCCATCCGCAAGGCGCGCGGTGATGACGAACTCGATGCGGTGTCCTTCCTGCGTCTGATGAAGGAACGCCTAAAAGTACTGCATCTCAATGACAGCCTGCTGAAGCGTCCGGTCAACTTTGGCTTTTCGGGCGGGGAGAAAAAGCGCAATGAAATCTTCCAGATGGCCATGCTGGAACCCAAGCTGGCAATTCTCGATGAGACCGACTCCGGCCTGGATATTGATGCCTTGCGCATTGTTGCCGCTGGCGTCAATGCGCTGCGCGGCCCCGAGCGCTCCATGCTGGTGGTGACTCACTATCAGCGCCTGCTGGACTACATTAAGCCTGACTATGTGCATGTCCTGGCACAGGGACGCATCATCCGCTCCGGCGGCAAGGAGCTGGCATTGGAACTGGAGGAAAAAGGTTACAGCTGGATTACCGACGGGGAAGCAGCATGAGTGCAGCGGCGTTGACAACACGGCCCCCCGATCCGGCGCTGCTGGCCTGGCTGGGCCAGGCCGGTGAGCCGCCCACCAGTGCAGATGAACCGGCCTGGCTGGCGGAGCTGCGTCACGACGCTGCTGCACGCGCCCCTGATCAGGGTATGCCGACGCAGAAGTCTGAGGGCTGGCGCTACACCGGTCTGAGCGCTTTGATCGAACAGGGGTTTAAGCCACAGCAGAAGCCGATCAGCGCCCTGCAATCCGAAGACCTGGACAAAGCCCTGATCGACGGCCTGGAGACCTATCGGCTGGTCATGGTCAATGGCCAATTCGAGCCGCGCCTGTCCCAGCTCGACGGCCTGCCCACGGGCGTGCACATTGGCGGACTGGCCGAGCTCATTGCTCAGGATCCAGACCGACTCGCCGGTCAGCTCGGCCAGATTGCTGGCGCGGGTCAGCATCTGTTCACCTCACTCAATACCGCCAACTTCGCCGATGGCCTGGTCATGCTGCTGGATGAACAGGTGCAACTGGACCGCCCGGTCGAGCTGCTGCATCTGTCCATCGGCTTGGATGAGCCGAGCGTGGCGCAACCACGCCATCTGGTGGTGCTGGCCGCTGGCGCCCAAGCGGAACTGATCGAGCGTTATCTGAGTTTTGACCAGGCGCCCTACTGCAACAACGCTGTGGTTGAAATCCGCCTGGCCGAGCGGGCGCAGCTGCACCATTACCGGCTGCAACAGGAAAGCCCCAGCGCCTATCACCTCAGCGGCCTCTATCTGGAGCAGGCGGCGGCCAGCCGCTACCGGGGAATCAATATCGGTCTGGGGGCGACCTGGTCGCGCACCGATCTGGTCACGCGCTTTCTGGCTGAACAGGCCGATTGCGGACTGCAAGGCTTGTACCTGGCCGGCGACCGGCAGCTGATCGACTATCACATGGATGTGCAGCACCAGGTGCCGCATTGCTCCAGCCGGGAAAATTTCAAGGGCATTTTGCATGGCAAGGGTCGCGCCGTCTTTGACGGGCGCGTGTATGTGGCCCGTGATGCACAGCACACCGATGCCGCCATGTCCAACCGGAATCTGATCTTATCACCCAATGCCGAGGTCGATACTAAGCCGCAGCTTGAAATCTATGCCGATGATGTCAAATGCAGCCATGGCACCACGGTTGGGCAGTTGGAGCCTGAAATGCTGTTTTACCTGCGCTCGCGCGGTATCTCGGCACCGCTGGCCCAACGCATGCTGTGCCTGGGCTTTGCCGGGGAGATCATCGACGCCCTCGGCCCCGAGCCGTTGCGCGAGCAAGTGACCGAGGCCGTCGGCCAACGGCTGGAGCAGTCACCACTGTGAAGCGACTATCCACCAGGCAAGTGCATTTCGTTGTATTCGTGGGGAGTTTAGGGCAATGAACAGACTGGCGCGATTCGCTGGCTTCGGCCGCAACCAACAATCGACGGACTCAAGCGACGCTGCGGCGACTGATGTTAAGGCAGCGGATGATGCATCCACCGATCAATACCCGGTCGAGCGGATGGACGCCGAAGAGCTACGCGAGCCGATTATCGCCTCGCTGCGCCAAGTCCATGACCCGGAAATCCCGGTCAACATCTACGACCTGGGGCTGATCTACAACATCGACATTGCCACCAATGGCGATGTCGATGTTGACATGACCCTGACCGCACCGGGCTGTCCGGTTGCCGGCATGATGCCCATGATGGTCAAGAATGCCGTCGAGAAGGTCGAAGGCGTCGGCCAGGTTCAGGTGGAGCTGGTCTGGGATCCCCCCTGGACTCAGGACAACATGTCCGAGGAAGCACTGCTGCAACTCGGCATGATGTGAGCCTGCCCGCCCATTGGGCGGTTGGTCGGTCGGGCCCCGGGCACCTCAGTGATCTGGCACCTCAGCGGTCCAGGCTCGGGTAGTCGGTATACCCCTCGGCACCACCGCCGTAGAAGGTATCCGGGTTCGGTTCGTTGTAGGGACCGTTGCGGCGAATGCGCTCCGGCAAATCCGGATTGGCCAGGAACAAGCGGCCGAAGGAAATGCAATCGCCGTCTCCGGCCGCCAGGGCGGCACGCGCTCGCTCCGGTGTGTAGCCCCCGTTGAGCATCAGAATCCCGTCGAAACGCGCGCGGGTGAACGCCAGCATCGACTCCATACGCGGCTCGGCGCCGGCCATCACATCGGTATCCGCGATCTCCAGCAGCGCAATGCTCAAGCGGCTGAGATGATCGGTGACATGGCCAAAGGTCTCCGCCGGATCAGCATCCGCCATCCCGTTGAGGTTAAACAGCGGCGAGAGGCGCACACTCACCTGACCAGCTGGAACCTCGGCCAACACCGCGTCCATCACCTCGAACAACAACCGACAGCGATTCGACAGGCTGCCGCCATAGCCGTCAGTCCGGTGGTTGGTGTTGCTGGCCAGAAATTGATGCAGCAGATAACCATTGGCACTGTGCACCTGCACGCCATCGAAACCGGCACGCATGGCCCGTCGCGCCGCCTGGGCGTAATCGTCGATGGTGGACTTAATCTCGGCCGCCGTCATCTCCTGCGGCGGTGACACCGGCGTGCGCCCGCCGCGTCCTTCGGCATCGACCGTAAACACCTGACAGCTGTCGCACGGGAGCGCTGAGGGTGCGCGCGGCGCCTCCCCCGGATGCAGGGACTCGTGCGACATCCGCCCGCAATGCCACAGTTGTAGCAGCATGCGCCCGCCGGCGGCATGCACGGCATCCGTTACCAGGCGCCAGCCAGCGACCTGCTCATCGGTAAAAATCCCCGGCGTCAGCGCATAGCCAGTACCAATTTGGGAAATATTGGTCGCTTCGGACAAGATCAGCCCCGCACCAGCGCGCTGCACATAGTAATCGGCATTCAGCTGCCCGGGAACATTACCCGGCTGCCCGGCACGCGAGCGCGTCAAGGGCGCCAAAACAATACGATTAGGCAGCTCAAAAGCTCCGGCAGTCAGCGGGGCAAACAACGGATCATCATTGGTGGTTGCAGACATAGGTGTATTTCCTTCGGTGGGCTAGCCAGCAGCGAACTGCGCCGGGCGAGATGCACTTTGGCTCGAATGGACGCGCGAACGGAAGCACATCGATCTCAAGAACGGTGTCATCACCTTCGAGATCGAACGAGAAAGGGTAGATGAGGGGACAGTGGAACGGCAAGCTCGGACAAGTGCTACTCAACCAAAAGGTGCGAGCCGCCATCCTGTCACGAGCCAAAATCTGTGCAACTTACTGCCCAAGCCGTTGGGGCCGGACTTGGCGATGTGCATCCGCACAATCTTCGCCAAACCTTTGGGAACTGGTTTGTGCAAGCGGAGTTGGAATTGAACGAGTTTCCGAGCTACTCAGGCACAGCAATGTGAATAGCATCGTCAGGGTCTATGCTCGTCTCAGACCCAATATCTCGGAGGTTCAAGACATGGGACCCGATTTTTCACGCGAACCGCGTAGGAGGCGCATGCAAAATGACGCGACCCCCTGAATTGTTATGGTCGGGGTGAGAGGATTCGAACCTCCGGCCCCTGCCTCCCGAAGGCAGTGCTCTACCAGGCTGAGCTACACCCCGATATTGTGACTGTTTGCTTTGCAGCAACCAGTATTGAACGATCAACCAATCAACTCATTAATCCATCGATCAATTAACCCAAACAGATCAATAGGTTCGACTGACGGCGAAATCTGCTGTGGTCATCAGTGACTGGCGGCTGTCGGTCTCGGGCAGGATCGCGAGTGCGTCTTTGGCGGACTGCGCATGAGACCGTGCAAGTGCGACAGTATACTCCAGTGCTTCGGTTGCGACAATGGTTGCGCCAACTTGGTCCATTTGCTCGCGACCGCCGGATTCGATGGCCTGGCGCAGGATGTTGCGTTGTTGCTCGGTGCCGACTTCCATGGCGCGGATGACCGGCAGGGTGGGTTTGCCCTCGGCGAGGTCGTCACCGATGTTTTTACCGATGGTTTCCTGATCTGAGCCGTAGTCGAGGGCATCGTCGACGAGCTGGAAGGCGATGCCGAGATGCAGGCCATAGGCGGCCAGGGCTGCTTCGGTTTCGCTTGGCGTTTCGGCGAGTACCGCGCCCAGACGCGCACCAGCCTCGAACAGGGTGGCGGTCTTGCGCTGAATGACTTCCATATAGCGCGCTTCGGTAGTGTCCGGGTCGTGGGTGTTGAGCAGCTGCAGGACTTCGCCTTCAGAGATGCGGTTGGTGGCGTGGGCCAGCACATCCATCACGCGCATCTGCCCGACATCGACCATCATCTCGAAGGCACGCGAGTAGAGGAAATCGCCCACCAGCACGCTGGCCTCGTTGCCCCAGACGGCGTTGGCGGTCTCGCGGTTGCGGCGCAGCTCGGAGCCATCGACGACATCATCGTGCAATAGAGTAGCGGTGTGGATGAACTCGACAATGGCGGCCATGTCGATGTGGCGTTCGCCGGCGTAGGCGCAGGCGCGCGCAGCGAGCAGCACAATGAGGGGGCGCAGGCGTTTGCCGCCACTGCCGACGATGTAATGGCCAATCTGGTTGATAAGTACGACTTCAGATTGCAGGCGATGCAAAATCAACGCATCGACGGCGATAAGGTCATCCCGAACCGGGGCCCGAATACTGGAAAGATCCATTGAAAAAATAACGCTCGTGATAATACCGCGAAGGATGCTAGGTGCGGGCGCCGATACTGTCAAGCAAGCGTTTGGGTTTAAGCATGAGCGCCGGTGGCCGTTTTGTCATCATCGCCCAGCACCGAGCGAGTGATGTGAATGATTTGCTGGCGCTCCAGAGGTTTGCGCAGCAACTCAAAGCTCAGGCCATTTTTGCGCACCGCCGAGAGGTCATCCAGAAACTCACGATGGAAGGCGGTGGCAATATAGATGAGCTGCTCGGGCTTGGCCGCACGGATACGCTGAAGGGTTTCGACGCCGTTGATGCCGGGCATGCGCAGATCCAGATAAATCAGATCGAAATCCTCCTGGAGCGCGCGCTCAACGCCTTGCTCTCCACAATCCGCCGTAGCGACTTGATAAGGCGTGCTGCGCAAGGCAAGCGAGAATGCCTGCCGCACAGCCGAATCGTCGTCAATGATAAGGATTTTTTTTGCCATGAAGCGTGATGCACAATCAAGCGGATGATGTTGGATGCGGCGGCTGGATCGCGGTTGGCGCGGGTTGCGGTGAGGTGTCCGGCAAGCGAGCAGTCACCCGGGTCCCCTGACCTTCCAGACTGGCAAAGTCTAGCGTACCACCATGATCGGTAATGATCGACCAACTTGTTGAGAGCCCCAGACCGGTGCCCTGACCGGTCGGCTTGGTGGTGAAAAAGGGCTCGAATACGCGCTGTTGAATCTCTTTGGGCACTCCTGGACCGGTGTCGCTGATTTCCAGTGCCACCTGGCCATCCTGGCGCGACAAGCGGAGACTGATGCGTCGCTCTGGGCTCCCGGCGACAGCATCGACCGCATTGCCAACCAAGTTGGTCACCACTTGCTCAAAGCGTTCCGGCTGCAAGCGTAACCGCTGGAGCTGTGGATCGCAGTTAACGTCGAGCTGGATGCCAGCCTTGGTCAAGCGATAATCAAACAAACGCAGCACACGCGCGATAATGGGCTGCGGGTCGATCTCGCAAAACACATGCATATCCACGCCACGCTGGCGCGAGAAGGCCAGCAGTTCGCGCACGATGTTAATACAGCGGCGCGTTTGCTGTTCGGCATCCCTGAGGACCCCACGGCGTTCCTCATCGCTCAGATGTTCTTCAATACAGAACTGTATGCCATTGATAACCCCCATCAGTGGGTTATTGAGCTCATGCGCCAAGCCAGCGGTGAGCTGCCCCAGGGAACTGAGTTTTTCCAGTTGCAGAACCTGCTGATCATGGTTTTTCTGCGCAGTGATGTCGGAAGCGATCTCAAAGCGCACCCGGCGCCCATCCCACCAGTTGAGCAGTTTGTCGGCGCAGCGATACCAGCGACCTGTATGTGAATCGTGAAATTGCCACACATGACTGTTGCCCGCGTCGTGCAGCCGCAAGCTGGGCTTGTTGCAAAAAGCACAGGGACTGTCATGGCCATGCATGAATTGATGACAGCGCTGGCCGGAGAAGTCGCGCACGCCCGGTTGCACAAAGCTGTCGTTGGCATAGATCAGCTCGTAGGTGTCCAGGTCGGACACATAGATGATGGCGTCAATGCCGTCAAACAGAGTGCGCAGTTGGGCACGTTCCTGCTCCAAAGCTTGTTGGAAACCTTTACGCTCGGTGATGTCACGCAGGAACGCATAGAGGCGTCCTCCCTGAAGATGACTGAAGCTGGCGCTGATTTCGAGGTAGGCCAGGCTGCCGTCCTTGCAGCGGTGGGCGGTTTCAAAATACTCACTGCCCCCTTGGATGATCATCCGTGCGATGCGGGCATCCACGAGCGATTGGTCCTCATAAACTTCCACAGCCGTGATCGGCTGACCAATGAGTTCTTCGCGTGCATAGCCAGTCAAGCGGCAATACCCCTGGTTGACCCCCAGCAAGCGGCCGCTGAGGTCAAGAATCCAGAAGCCATCCATGCAGGTGTTGAGCAGCACATCGTAGAGCTGTTCGGCCTCCTGGCGATCGCGCATGTCATCGACTTGAATCAGTAAATGCTTTAAGGACGCATCGGCTTGGCGGATCGCGTGCAGCGCCAGGCGCACCGGCAAGGCGCTGCCATCGGCCCGCAGCAATCGAACTTCCTGCCTTGACACTTTTCGTTTGTCATGCCGCAATTGCTCAAAGGCTTCCATGACGGCCGCGCGATCCTCAGGGAAAAAGAGTTCGCGACACGGCTGTCCGCACAGGGCGTGCGGCTGACAACCGATCAATTCAGCAAGTGCCGGATTAATCCGTTGCCATTGCAAGCTGTGGGTAGCCACGCCCATTCCGGAGAAAGCGTCGTTGAAGAAGATGTCCAGTTGACTGTCGCTCTCGCGCAGAGCCTCAAGCAGTTTGCGCCGCTCGCGCTCGCCCTGGTAGCGACGCAGATACTCCTGGTTGCGATGGCGCAGGGTCAGCAAATGATTGGCAGCGATCAGTGTGCTGATCACCGCGAGGATCATGACACTCAGGATCAGCAGGGTACGGTAGGTGGAGCCAAGCAGGCGGTCCACCGGCGCCTCGGTCACCAGCAGCCAGTGGCTGCCAGGCACGTTAGCTGCAACAGCGAAGGCATGACGACCACCCCAATCGGTCAATTCGAGCATGAACACTGTGGCTCTGAGCGCGGAATGCCCGCTGAGATCGGCGCCAAAGGTCTGTTCTGCCGCGCCGCTTAGTGCGTTGTGCAATGGGTGGGGGCCGGCCAGCAGGCGCGGGTGTTCTGTGCTGGTATCAATGAGCCAGCTTTTACCGCCAATGTCATACAGGGAGTGTTTACCAAGCAGCGGAAACAGCGTCCGATGCGGGCGTTGGCCCAGAACCAGCAAGCCAATCAGCTGGCCTGGCGACTCGGGATTGCTCAGCGGTAGCATGACGGCAATATGCAATGCGTCTTGACGGGTCTGCTGCAAGCCTTGCCCCTCGGCGCTGTAGGGGTAGATTTCCGTCAGCTGCACCTGCCGTGATTGAACCACCTGCTCCATAACCGCTTTGGATGGTATGGGAATTTCCGGCTCGGTTCCGGGCCAGGCCAGACCGGGGATGGGTTGCAGATCGGGCGTGAAAAACCGCACATCGCTCCAGCTGTGGCGATTGCGCTGGCTGCGTGCCCAGACCGCGAGATCGGCCCGAGCCTTGGGATTGCCGGCGCGCACGGCCAGAAAGGCACGCGCGAGCAGCGGATCCCGGGCTAGGGTGGCGGCCGCCTCCAGCTGCGTTTGACGCCACAGACTGAAGTCTTCAACCAGGGAGGTGTTGATCTGCTGCAGTCGGGTTTCAGCCTGCTGACGCGCTTGGCGCATCAGCCATTGGTAGGCTGTGGCCGCAATGGCGAGGGTCAGCAGAATCAGCCCAACCAAAATCGCAATCCGCAGCGGATAGGCCAAGGGAGCCTCAGCCTCGGCAACCGAGCCCGGGTTGAATCTATTCTCGGGTCGGCGCATGGCCTTTAAGGGATGGCCTCCAGGTCTTCAAGGCGCAGATTCTGCTGCGTGAACAAACGAATGCAAGCCGCGACAGCCTCTGGATCATAACGGGTACCGGAACCACGCTCAATTTCCTCCAATGCAGCATCCAGACCCAGCGCCTCGCGATAGGGGCGCCTGGAACTCATGGCATCAACCACATCGGCCACGGCCAGAATGCGCGCCTGGAGTATAATCTCCCCCCCCTTCAGCCCCTGCGGATAACCATTGCCGTCAATGCGTTCGTGATGCTGATGCACCATTTTTGCCAGCGGCCAGGGAAAATCAATGTCGGCAATGATGTCGTACCCCACCGAGCTGTGGGTTCTGATCAGCATGAACTCGGCTTCATTGAGCTTCCCTGGGCGATTGAGGATTTCTGCCGGGATATAGAGTTTGCCAATATCATGAATGGTGCCGCCCATATACACACCATCCACGATAGACTGATCCAGCTCCATGGCCCGCGCGATTTCACGGCCCAGCGCGGCCACCCGACGCTGATGGCCGGCGGTGTAAGGATCGCGCGTTTCGACGGTGCGCGAGATCGCCTCAATGGTTTGCACCAGCGCCGCGCGCAGGCGGTTGGCACTGGCACGCCTTTCGTTTTCGATTTGGCGACGGGCGGTCAAATCACGCAGGGTCAGCACATGGGCACGTTGGCCATCCCAGGTGGTTTCCATGGCGTGCAGCTCCACCGGGATCCGCTGACCGGTGGAACAGTGCACTTCAATCTCACCGACACTGCGTTGCGAGGTGAGTCCCAGCGGATAGCCGGTCAGTTCCTGCGCATTGCGCGCAAACAGGCGCTGAGCAGCGATATTGGCAAAGCGCACGCAGCCATAATCATCGGTGATCAAAATAGCATCGGGATTACGTTGGATAATCTCATCGAGCTGGCGGTTGGAGATGCGCGCCGTGGTGATGAGTCGTTCGCGGTCGATGACCAGGCTTATTTGCCGGGCGATGCTGGTGAGCCGTCGCATCTGCTCGGGCGTCAGGGAAGCGGTCTCAGTCCAACTGGCCACACAGAGGACCGCCTGCACCTGCTCCTGCACGATCACTGGACAGGCCAACAGAGAACGGGCGCCGCTGCGCAGCAGCGGATCGCTGCCAGCCTCTGCCTGCGGGTGCGGGTGCTGATTCCGATCCTGAGTCGGATCCTGATGCGGTGGCCAAGACCGCGCCTGGCCGGTGCGCAGGGCCTCCCCGGCCAGGCTGGTAGTGGAGGCAAAGGGCACTTGCAGGGCCGCCCGGTCCGCCGGAGCCGCGCTCAGCGGCATGATGCAGCGGTAAACCAGCTCGCGGCCGTCGGCGTCCGGAAACGCCAGGACGGCGCAGTCAGTCCCTGTCAGGAGGGTGGCAGCCTCCAGGTTCTGTTCCAGCAAATCAACCGCATCGGGCGAACCGCTGCTGATCAGAGTCCACAGGCTCGACGCTTGCGCGCGGCCGCAACAGGCTCTCGTTGGAGTTCCAGGCGCCTGAGATCGAGGCTGGGAACTGGGCTTGGCTTGAACTGGCTTGGCCCGGACTGGCACACCGCTGGCTGGGGTCATGAAGTTCTCGGCAAGTGGTTAACGCGTTGCTTGCAGGCCAAGCGCGTTAAGATGATGATCCTGATACCGGTTCAGTTTAACGTATCCCAGCGCGTATCACGGCTGATGCATCGCCGGAGTATCGCTGAATATGATGGCCCTGCTCCCTTGAAGCCTCCCCGGGAGTACCATATATTAGAAAAATCTAATTTTCTAATATATCAGCTTTCCCAACAGGCACAATGATAATGCGAACAGTCAATCCCCTTCTCGTCGGGCTCAGCGCTTGCCTGCTGAGCCTTGTGATGGATGCGGCTCAGGCCAATGCCGCCGCTCCCGAACTTAACACCGCACCGGTGGAGTATCAGCCCATTGAGCGCACCTATCGGCTCGATGGGATGGTGGAGGCGGTGAATCGCACCACAGTCTCGGCCCAGACCCAGGGAGTGGTCGAGGAGATCTTCTACGATGTGGATGATGTCGTGGAGCGCGGCGCCGTCATTGCGCGCCTGCGCGATACCGAGCACCGTGCCCGGGTGGCGCAGGCGGCGGCGGAGATGAAATCCGCCGTGGCCCAGCTGGAGCAGGCACGCGAGGAACACAAGCGCATCAAGGGGCTCTTTGCCAAGCAAAACGCCTCGGACTCCGAGATGGATAAGGCCAATACGGCGCTGAAAAGCGCACAAGCCAAGTTCGAGGCGACGCAGGCGTCACTTGAGCAGGCCCAGGAGCAACTCGACTATACCCTGATCCGGGCGCCCTACTCGGGCATTACCACCAAACGCTATGTCGAGATTGGTGAAATGGCCAGTCCCGGCCAGCCGATCATGAGCGGCGTGTCGCTGGACGAGCTGCGGGTCAGCGTGGATGTGCCCCAAAGCGCCATCCCGGCGGTGCGTGAGCACAGCCAGGTGCAGGTGTTCGCCACTGATGGCGCACCCATTGAAACCGGCGGCATTACAGTGTTCCCCTTTGCCGAAACCGGCTCAAACAGCTTTCAGGTCCGGGTCGCGCTCGTCGGTCAGCACCCAAACCTGTTTCCCGGGATGTTCGTCAAGACGGTTTTTGTGGTCGGCGAGCAGCTGGAACTCAGAGTGCCGGCAGCGGCGGTGGTCTATCGCTCGGAAGTGACCGGAGTCTATGTGGTGGATAACGCCGGACAGATTCGCTTTCGGATGATTCGCGTCGGACATCGGCGCGGCGATTCGCTGCGGGTGCTGTCGGGGTTAACCGAGGGCGAACAGGTGGCGCTCGATCCCATCGCCGCCGGTGTGGCACTCAAGCAGCAGGCTGCTGCACGCGCGGCCGCTCAGGCCGAGGAGGGAGCGCAGGATGGCTGAGTCCACTCCCCTAGGTCTGGCCGGGCGCATCGCTGCCCGCTTCCAGAACACCGAAATCACTCCACTGCTGGCGCTGGTCGGCCTGCTGCTGGGACTCTTTGCCATTCTGGTCACGCCGCGCGAGGAAGAACCTCAGATCAATGTGACCTTTGCCGATGTTTTTATTCCCTTTCCCGGGGCTTCGGTCAGCGAGGTTGAGCATCTGGTGGCCGGGCCGGCTGAGCAGGTACTCTCGGAGATCAAGGGCATCAAGCATGTCTATTCGATCTCGCGCCCCGGCATGGCGGTGGTCACCGTGCAGTTTAAGGTGGGCGAGGATCGCACCCAGGCCATTGTGCGCCTGTTCAGCAAGGTGTTTGCCAACGAGGACTGGCTGCCGCCCAATCTGGGCGTTGGCCAGCCCATTGTGAAGCCCAAGGGCATCGATGATGTGCCCATCCTGACGGCGACGCTGTGGTCGCACAATCCCGCAATCGGTGCCTTCGAGCTGGGCCAGGTCGCCCATGCCATTGAGCAGGAACTCAAGCGCGTACCCGGTACCCGCGACATCTATACCCTGGGCGCGCCGCATCAGGTCGTCCATGTGCTGCTCGACCCGCAGGCACTGGCCGGCTTTGGGATTGATTTAAGCGACCTGCGCCGCGCCCTGCAAGCGAATAATCTGATTCGTGATGACATCGCTGTGACGGCCGACAATCGCGAGATTGAGGTTCAGGCCGGCACCTTTCTGACCTCCCCCGAGCAGATTGCCGATCTGGTGATCGGCCTGCATGACGGGCGCCCGGTGTATCTGCGCGATGTCGCTCAGGTCGAGCGCGGCCCCGCCTTCCCGCAGTCCTATGTGCGCCTCGGCAGTGGAACCACTGCCGAGCACTACAACCTAGTCGATCTGGCCGGGACCACGCCAGCGGTGACCATTGCCCTGGCCAAGCAGGCGGGCACCAATGCGGTGGATATCGCCCAGGCGGTCACCGAGCGTTTCGAGCAGTTACAGGGCACCTTTATTCCCGAGGGCGTCGAGGTGCTGATCACCCGCGACTATGGCGCCACGGCCGATGCCAAGGCCAGCCGACTGATCCATGAGCTGATCTTTGCCACCCTGTCGGTGGTGGCGCTGGTAATGCTCGCGCTTGGCTGGCGTGAGGGGCTGATCGTCGGGGCGGCGGTCATTGTCACTCTGTCCCTGACGCTCTTTGCTTCCTGGGCCTGGGGCTTCACGCTCAACCGGGTGTCGTTATTCGCGCTGATTTTTTCCATTGGCATTCTGGTCGATGATGCCATCGTGGTGGTGGAAAACATCCATCGCCATCTGGCCATGGGCGGCAAAAAACTACTCGAAGCTATCCCACGCGCGGTGGACGAGGTAGGCAATCCCACCATCCTCGCCACCTTCACGGTCATTGCCGCGCTGCTGCCGATGGCCTTCGTCAGCGGCCTGATGGGGCCCTATATGTCGCCGATCCCCATCAATGCCTCCATCGGCATGCTGATCTCCCAGGTGGTGGCCTTTGTCTTCACCCCCTGGCTAACCTATAAAATCCTGGCACCCAAATTCGCCACCGCCTCCGGTGCCTTGGCCGGGCAGACGGGGGGCCATGCGACTGAAGACGACATCCCGGCTGGCACTGGCTTGCAGCGGCTGTTTGACCGTTTGATTCGCCCCTTCCTGGTCGGCGGCACGGGACAGCGCAACCGCTGGCTGTTGCTGGGCAGTATTTTGCTGCTGATTGGCGCTTCGGTGTCCTTGGTGGTCACGCAAGCGGTGTTCCTTAAAATGCTCCCCTTCGACAACAAGAGCGAATTTCAGGTCGTGCTTGACATGCCGGAAGGCAGCAGCCTGGAGCAGACCACCCGGGTACTCGCAGCCATGGGTGAGTATCTGGAGCGCGTCCCCGAGGTCACCGACTACCAGCTCTATGCCGGCACAGCGGCGCCCATTAACTTCAATGGTCTGGTGCGGCAATACTATCTGCGTGAAGGTGCGCACCTGGGCGACATTCAGGTCAATCTGACCGACAAAGACCAGCGTGAGCGCGCCAGTCATCAAATCGCGCTGGCGGTGCGCGAACCGCTGCAAGCCATCGCGCGGCGCTTTGACGGCAACGCCAAAATCGTCGAGATCCCGCCGGGACCACCGGTGCTAGCCCCGCTGGTCGCTGAAATCTATGGCTTGGACTATGACGGGCAAATCGACATCGCCCGCCAGGTGCGCGCGCAATTTGCCAGCACGGCGGATATTGTCGATGTCGATGATTCCGTCGAGTATCCGGCCGAGAAGCGCATTCTGGTGGTGGATCGCGCCAAAGCAGCGCGCCTGGGTGTTGCCCAGAGCGCCATTGTCGAGGCTTTGGCCACGGTGCTTGATGGCGAGGACATGAGTTACCTGCATGGCGCCAATGTGAAATACGCCGTGCCCATCCGCATTGAGTATTCCGAAGCCGACAAGGCCGATCTCGATCAGGTGCTGGCGCTGCGGGTGCGCTCGCAAAATGGCCATCTGGTGCCGCTGTCAGAGATCGTCACGGCGCTGGATACCGAGCGCACCGCCAGCGTCTATCACAAAGATCTGCTGCCCGTGGTCTATGTGACCAGCGACATGGCCGGTCGCGCCGACAGCCCGCTCTATGGTCTGTTTGCCATCGCCGGTCAGCTGACCGATACCCTGGGGCTGACCCAATGGTACCGACAGGCACCGGAAAATCCTTATGAATACAGCCTGAAATGGGATGGTGAATGGCAAATCACCTATGAGACCTTCCGCGACATGGGACTGGCCTATGGGGTGGGGCTGGTGTTGATTTACCTGCTGGTGGTGGGGCAATTTCGCAGCTATCTGGTGCCGCTGGTGATCATGGCGCCCATTCCGCTGACCATCATCGGTATCCTGCCGGGGCATGCACTGCTAGGCGCTCAGTTCACCGCCACCTCCATGATTGGCATGATTGCGCTCGCGGGGATCATCGTGCGCAATTCCATCCTGCTGGTGGATTTTATCAACCTCTCAGTGCGCCAGGGCATGGCGTTTGAGGAGGCGGTGGTCAATTCGGCTGTGGTGCGCGCCAAGCCCATTGCCTTGACGGCAATCTCGGCAATGGCTGGGGCCATGTTCCTGCTCGGCGATCCGATCTTCTCCGGACTGGCGGTATCGCTGCTGTTTGGCCTGCTGGTCTCCACCCTGCTCACCCTGGTGGTGATTCCGGTAGTCTACTATGGTGTGATGCGCAAGCGCGTGGAGTGGATTCGCACCGCGACGGCTTGAGAGCGATGCCCGGCGCAGGCCGCTGAGCCTGTGCCGGGCATGAGAATTGGACTAGCGCGATTCGGATTGATACCATTCGGATTGATCCGGCAGCAGGATGTTCAGCTCCAGAAACTCCTGCCGCTCATCTTGTTCATAACTGACCGTCACAGCGTTCGGATCAACATCAACATACTTTCGGATCAAGTCAAGGATCTCCCGCTCAAGCTTCGGCAGATAGGACGGCCGCCCGCGCGCGATGCGATCATGCGCAACCAAAATCTGCAACCGCTCTTTGGCGACCGAAGCCGAGCCGCGACCGTGATTCGCACTGCGGAAATTATCGAGTAAGCCCATCGGCTAGCCTCCAAACAAGCGCCCGAACATTCCCCGCTTATCCGAGGTGAAGCGCATGGGAAGCTCTTCACCGAGATAGCGTTTGACCATGTCCTGATAGGCTTGTCCGGCATCTGATTGGGTATCGAGAATGACAGGAATTCCAGAGTTGGAGGCATTCAACACCGATTGGGATTCGGGAATGACTCCGAGCATTTTCAGCGACAGAATTTCCTGCACATCCGCGACGCTCAGCATCTCGCCGCGGACCACACGATTGGGACTGTAGCGCGACAGCAGCAGATACTCGGTAATTGGCTCGCGATTCTGTTCTGCGCGTTGGGATTTACTCGCCAGAATGCCCAGCATCCGGTCTGAATCCCGCACTGAAGACACTTCCGGATTGGTCACCACCACAGCATCGTCGGCGTAATACATCGCCATGAGAGCGCCGTGTTCAATACCTGCCGGGGAGTCGCAAATAATATATTCGTGATCCTTGGATAGTTCCTCAAGCACCTGCCCAACCCCTTCGACACTGAGCGCATCTTTATCGCGCGTCTGCGAGGCGGGCAAAACCGACAGCTTATTACAGCGTTTATCTCGAATCAGGGCCTGATTCAGATGCGCCTCACCGTTGATTACATTGATAAAATCATAGACCACACGCCGCTCGCAGCCCAGCACGAGATCAAGGTTGCGTAGCCCAACATCGAAATCAATCACCACGGTACGGTGGCCCTTTTGCGCGAGCCCCATCCCCATGGAGGCCGAGGTGGTGGTCTTGCCAACACCACCTTTGCCCGAGGTGATTACGATAACTCTAGACAAAGATAAATCCTCCTGTAGCCCCAAATGGCCCAAGCCGCCAATCATGACTGATCATCGCCTCTCATCGCCCCAGTGCCGCTGCATCATTGCGATCAGGATGGCGCCAATCATGTTAGCCTGTATCAATTCAGTTTCTGTCCCTATCTGTCTGCACTATAGTGCAGAATCCGACCCACTTTAATCGTTATAAAAACAACCTTCTTTTTATCGCAAGCGAAAAATCGCAGTATTGCAATAAACTATTTCCACAGCAAAATAAACTGCATCTTGCCAAAAAACCCCCCACATTGGCAACTTCAAGCGCAAAACTTCCGACCACCGGTGCTTATAGGATGATCCATCAGGTATGCATCAACAGGCTTGAATCAGAAAGGCTCAATTCGCAGCTTATGCTTCTCAAGAAAAATCTGTACCCGCGCATGTTTCAATTTCAGCGGAATATTTTCACTCACCCGATAATGCCCGGCCACCGCCACCAGTTCTGCCTGCAAATCCTGACAGAAAATGCGTGCCTTGGTGTTGCCCTTGATGCCGGCAAACACCCGTCCGCGCAGTGGCCCATAGATGTGAATATTGCCATCCGCCATGAGCTCAGCTCCCGAGCTGACGGCGGCGGTGACGGTCAGATCACCCCCAGCGGCATAGACCTTCTGCCCTGAGCGCACCGGACGCCTAATCAGTGTGGACCCCACCTCAAGCCCAATGCCAGCATCCATTGGGTCATCCTGGTTCTGTGTCCTGCCTATTTGCAGGTTGATTGCATGCGTCACGGCCACTGAGGCATCGCCGTTGGCAGCCTCACGCATCCGGCGCGAACTGCCGTCGCTCATCAGAGCCAGCGCCATTCCATGCGCGGCCTCCTGATGCCGCATGGATCCACCACGCAAGCCGACCGGCAACATCCCATAGCCACGCAGCAACCCCACTAGGCGCGGAAAGCTGATGTCGGCGTCTGGATCATCAAGGCCACTGAGATCAATCACCACCGGTGCATGAGCGAACAGATCCGGCGCCTGCTCCACCTTGGCCTGGAGTTGTTCGGCCAACGCCCCCATATCCACCTGAAACAACCGGATCACCGGCAGGGTGAAGGCCGCCGCCTTGATTTCGAGCGCGGTTGCCGCACTTTCTCGTTCGGATTCCATCGCCACAGTCATCGCATCATTCCATCACCCGCACAGAAGGTCTCAGTCAAACACTGCTACCATTATCCACACGGCTGACCCGGATTGCGACCACTTCGGCAGCGTGCCCCGCATCCGGCCCGACTTGGCCTAACCCGGTGGCCACTGCAAGGCGCGTCCACCCAGCAGATGCACATGTAGATGATAAACCGTCTGTCCGGCTTGAGCATTACAGTTAATCACTGTGCGATAGCCCTGCTCTGCAATTCCTTCCTGCTTCGCCAGCTGGGCGGCCACCTGGAGCAGACGCCCCAGCAGGGTGGCATCGGCGACAGAGACATCATTTAATGTGGCAATGGGTTGGCGTGGAATAATAAGTATGTGCACCGGCGCCTGCGGATTCAGATCGCGAAAGGCCACGATTTCGTCGTCCTGATAGACAAGATCTGCTTCCAGTTCACCGCGCGCAATTTTACCAAACACAGTATCTGTCTCTGTCATCGCTTGAGTGCCTCCTGAGTCTTCGGCTTGTTCCGTTCGCCAAGGTTATACCGGCTGGCGCCCGCTGAACGCATGTGCCAGGGTACCGCCATCGACATATTCAAGCTCCCCGCCCAAGGGGACGCCATGCGCAATGCGCGTCACCGGCACCTGCTGCGCTGCCGCCATCTCGGCAATATAATGCGAGGTCGCGCTACCCTCAATGGTGGGGCTGATGGCTAAAATCAGCTCGCGCACCCCACCGGCCGCCAAGCGGCCTTGTAGTCGCCCAAGTTCCAGTTCAGCGGGACCAATGCCATCCAGCGGTGACAAGCGCCCGCCCAAGACAAAGTAACCGCCGGAGAAGTCCGTGGCCTGTTCGATTGCCACAATATCCGCTGGATGTTCCACTACACAGAGCAAGCTTTGATCGCGCTTGGGGTTGGCGCAAATGCTGCACAGGGATGCCTCCGTCAGCGTGCGGCAAGTGTTGCAGCGGCCGATGCGATCCATAGCCGCTGCCATGATCGCCGCCAGACGCCGACCGGAGTCGCGATCGCGCTCCAACAGATAGAAGGCTATGCGCTGCGCTGAGCGGGGTCCGATACCGGGCAGGCGGCGCAAGGCATCAATGAGTTCAGACAGCAGGTTGGATTCAGACACAGCGGTGCATGGCTCTTGCAGCTGCCATCCGACCCTGTCAACCAGCCTAAAACGGCAGCTTCATCCCCGGTGGCAGCGGCAGGCCGGCGGTTAATTCAGCCATGCTGGCTTGCTGCTTTTCGGTAATCCGATGCACAGCATCGTTCGCCGCCGCCGCAATCAGATCCTCAAGCATGTCCTTGTCATCTTCCAGCAAGCTGGGATCGAGTTCGACCTTGCGCATCTCATATTTGCCGTTCATGGTGATCTTCACCATACCACCGCCGGATTCACCGGTGACCTCTTCCTGAGCCAGGCGCTCCTGAGCTTCCTGCATCCCCTGCTGCATTTTCTGCGCCTGCTTGAGCATATTCCCAATTCCGCCTTTCATGCGTGTTCCTCTGTCGTGATCAAATCATTAAGGTATCGTGATAATCGTTCAGCCGGTGGCACGAATACTGTCCGGCACCCACTCGGCATTGAGTCGCGCTATCAGGCCTTGCGCAATGGGATCTTGACGCAGCAGTGCCTCGGCCTCGCGCTGCCGCCGCTGCGCCTCACGCGCCCGGCGCCGCGCCGGGGTATCATTGCTCGCGCGCTGGGCCTGAATACGCAGCCGCACCGGCTGGCCGAGCACCTCGCGCAAGGATTGCGCAAGCCGCTGTTCGGCGGTGTCAGCGCGGATCAAGTGCTCACAGTCCGGCTCCAGGCGCAGATGCAGTTCGCCATTCTCCCAAGACTGAAAGGCGCAGTGAGCCGCCAGTTCACGCCCCAGCCCGTGCACTGGCAGACGCTCGACTAGCTGATGCCAGTCCTGATCGCTCTCCAGATCCCCGGAAACGTCAGTCTGGTCGGCTTGGTCGACTTGAATCGCTGCCGCCGTTGCAGCAATCGCCGCGCTACCCTGATCGCCAGCCGCTTCCCCGGACTGACCACCAGCCGCCGGCGGTGACGTACCGGGCGCCGGCCCTGACCCGGACGGGGCTCCCGAGGGCGTGCGCGCAACTGGCGCGTGCTCAGGCTCGGGGCGAAACGCCAGGGCGCGCAGGAACACTATTTCCAGGCCAGCGCGCGGATCCGGTGCCAGCGGCAAATCCTGCTGGCCGATGGTGCACACCTGGTAGTAGAGTTGCAAATCCTCCGCCGCCACGCGCTCGGCTAAAGCCTGCAATCGCGCATAATCCGGATCGGCGCGATCCAGCGTGGCCGGCACCTGCTGCGCCAAAGCCAACCGATGCAGGATTCCAATCACCGTCTTGAGCACCCCGGCAAAGTCCGGAGTTAACTGCGCCACCCGGCCGATCTCCTCCAGCAGACGCGGACCGTCGTGATTGCACAGCGCCTCAACCAGCGCCAGGGTCAGGTCATGATCCAGTGCCCCGAGCATGGCGCGCACATCGGCCACGCGCACCCGCCCGCCACCAAAGGCAATGCCCTGATCGAGCAGGCTGAGCCCATCGCGCATACTGCCCTCGGCCGCGCGCGCCAACAGCGCCAGCGCCTGGGGTTCAAATTCAATCCTCTCGGCCTCCAGCACCTCGCGAAAGCGCGCCTGGATCTGCTCCGGCAGCAGATGCTTGAGATTAAACTGCAAGCAGCGCGACAGCACCGTCGCCGGCAACTTTTGTGGATCGGTGGTCGCCAGCACGAACTTAACATGCGGTGGCGGCTCTTCGAGGGTTTTCAGCAGCGCATTGAAGCTGCTGGCCGAAAACATGTGCACCTCATCGATTAAATACACTTTATAGCGGCCACGCACCGGCGCAAAGGGCACGTTATCAAGCAGCTCGCGGGTCTGGTCGACCTTGGTGCGTGAGGCGGCATCGACTTCCTGCAAGTCGATAAAACGCCCCTCCTGAATTTCGCGACAGCTGGAACAGACTCCGCAGGGCGTAGCGCTAATGCCTTGCTCGCAATTCAGCGACTTGGCCAGAATGCGGGCCAGTGTAGTTTTACCAACACCACGGGTGCCAGTAAACAGATAAGCGTGATGCAACTGGCCGCGATCCAGCGCATTGGTCAACGCCTGAACCACATGCTCCTGACCGACCAGATCGGCAAAGGTATTCGGGCGCCATTTGCGCGCCAGCACCTGATAGGGTGCCTGAGGCGACACGGCGGGGTCGGAATCACTTGGCGACATGCGAGTGCAGCGAAAGAGCGTGGATAGCTGGAACGGGCGACAGACAAGACGATGCGCGCAGATTCGGTGCGCATCTGGAAAGATTAAGGGTGGCGAACGATGCCAGCCACACCACGGCACAGACGTCAATCGCTGCGGCTGCTCCCTTCCGGGCCTGACCGGGTTCACGATCTAATCTTGCGCGGGGACCGACATCATCCACCATTGACAAGCAGCACCGCAGATTCTACTAGCTGCGCCGTGCAGAGTGCAAAGTTAGCAGAGAGCGGGAGGGGATACAAGCCGGGTGGCATGATCCCCTGGAGTTTCAGCCAGTGCATCCCCACTGTATCGCGGCAGAGATGATTCACAACTGTAACCATGTAAGCGCCTACGAAGGCGTTAGGTCACCTTGAGCTTATGAGTATCCCACCCCTGCAATTACGCCGGTTGGCGTTGACCTTGCTGCTCGGCGCGCTGGCCGGGCATGTTCTGGCAATGCCACCCGCACATTCGCCCGCTACCACGCCTGCAAGCCATGCCCCGACACCAGCGCCCGCCACGGCTAGCGCGCCGGGCGCTACACAGGACAAGCCTCAGGTCGTCGAGACTACACTCGACAATGGCCTGAAGATTCTGGTCAAGCCGGATCGGCGCGCCCCCATTGTGACCTCGCAGGTCTGGTACCGGGTCGGCTCCAGTTATGAATATGGCGGCATCACCGGAGTGTCGCATCTGTTGGAGCACATGATGTTTAAGGGTACCGAGCGTCTGGCGCCCGGCGAGTTCTCGCGCATTATCGCTGCCAATGGCGGTGACGAAAACGCGTTTACCAGTCGTGATTACACCGCGTACTTTCAAACCTTAGCGGCCGACCGGCTGGAAATCTCCTTTAAACTTGAAGCTGAGCGCATGCGCCGCCTCGCCCTGCCGAAGGATGAATTTCTTAAGGAACTGGAGGTGGTCAAGGAGGAGCGCCGTCTGCGCACTGAAGACGACCCCGAATCCATGACCTTTGAACGCTTCAACGCGACAGCCTATGAAGCCTCGCCCTATCGCATCCCGATCATTGGCTGGTCCAGCGATCTTGACTCAATTCAGGTTGAGGATCTGCGCGCTTGGTACCGACGCTGGTATGCGCCCAACAATGCCACCCTGGTGGTGGTGGGCGATGTTGACCCGGCTGAGGTCTTTGCGTTGGCGAACAAGCATTTCGCCCCCTTGCAGCCGGAACCTATCGCCCCTCCCAAACCGCGCACCGAACCCGAGCAAATCGGCGCCAAGTCGCTGATCGTGCGCGCCCCCGCGAAGGAACCCTATCTGCTGTTTGGCTATAAGACACCGGCGCTGCACGAGCTCGGCCCGGACAGCGAGCAGGCCTGGGAGCCCTATGCCCTGGAAATGCTCGCCGCCGTGCTCGATGATGGCGCCAGCTCGCGCTTCAGTCGTCACTTGGTGCGCGGCCAACAGATTGCCGCCGCCGCCGATGCCAGCTACAGTGCCTTCAGCCGCCTCTCCGGCATGCTGCTGTTCGATGGCACCCCGGCCAAGGGACAGGACATTGAGGCGCTGGAACAGGCCATGCTCGCCGAGATCGGGCAACTGCGCGACGAGCCGGTCGCGCCCGATGAATTGGCGCGTATTCGCACCCAGCTGATTGCCGGCAAAATCTACGAACAAGATTCGGTCTTCTACCAGGCGATGCTGCTCGGGCAGCTTGAAAGCGTCGGACTTGGCTGGCGCCTGGCAGATGACTATGTCAAGCACCTTGCCGCCGTGACCCCGGAGCAAATCCAGGCCGTCGCGCGCCGCTACATCCGCCCTGAGAATCGCACCCGTGCCGTACTGGAGCCGCTGCCACTGGATGGCGCGACGAACGAAGCCTCGGCGGTCACGGCTACCGGAGATCACCGCCATGTTCGTTAAGCTTCGCCCCTTGCAACTGTTCGCCTGTTTGTTGCTCGCCAGTGCGCCCCTGAGCCAGATCCTGGCCGGACCGCCGATTCAGCACTGGCAGACCGCTCAGGGCAGTCAGGTGTTGTTCGTTGCGGCGCCCGATTTGCCGATGCTCGACATTCGCGTCGCCCTGGATGCTGGCAGCGGACGCGATGGCGCCCGCCCCGGTCTGGCGTCCCTGACCGCCAGCCTGCTCACCCAGGGCGCGGGCGACTGGGATGCCGACACCATTGCCGAGCGCATTGAGTCCATCGGTGCTCAGCTCAGCGCCAGTGCTGACCGCGATATGACCACCGTCAGCCTGCGCACCCTGACCGCCCCGGCGGATCTCGATGCCGCCGTCGCCACCCTGACGCAGGTCCTGAGCGCGCCACGTTTCGCCCCGACGGATGTTGCGCGCCTGCAACGCAACCGCTTGACCGCACTGCGCCAGGCGGAGCAGGATCCGGGCACAGTCGGGCGCAAGGCGCTCTACCAGGCCGTGTTTGGCGATCATCCCTATGCCAGTGATCCGCAAGGCACCGCTGCCAGCATTGAACAGCTGACTCCGGAGGACTTCAAGCGCTTCCATCAGGACTACTATCGCGCCACAGGGGCCACCATCGCCCTGGTCGGAGCCATCGACCGGGCGCAGGCCGAAGCCATTGCGACGGCCATTGCCGCCGGTCTGCCCCGGGGAGCCGCCCCACCACCACTGCCGCCAGTACAGGCGCCGGAGCAGGGCCGCACTCAGGTCATCGCCTTCCCCTCCAGCCAGACGCATCTCTATGCCGGTCAGCCGGGCATGCGACGCGGCGATCCGGATTATTTTCCGCTCTATGTCGGCAACCATATCCTCGGCGGCAGCGGCCTGGTATCGTTGCTCATGGAGCAGGTGCGCGAACAGCGCGGCCTGTCCTACAGCGTCTACAGTTACTTCCTGCCACTGGCGCAACGCGGACCCTTCGTGCTGGGGCTGCAAACCAAGAATGCGCAAGCCGAACAGGCGCGCTCAGTGCTGCTCGACACCCTCAAACAATTCATCGACACCGGCCCGACCCAGAAGCAGCTCGATGATGCAGTCAAGAACATCACCGGTGGCTTTCCGCTGCGCATTGCCAGCAACAGCAAGATCGTGGCCTATCTGGCGGTCATCGGCTTCTATGATCTGCCACTGGATTATCTGGAACGCTTTACCGACCGCATCCGCGCGGTCACCCACGAGCAGATTCACGCCGCCTTCCAGCGTCGCGTTCATCCCGAGCAGCTGCAAATCGTGATGGTTGGTCAGCCCGCCACCGGCGAACCAGTGGCGCCGACCACCGCCGCAGCGTCCCTGACCACCCCGGACGGACGCTGACCCTGGCCCGCGCACAGCCTTCCAAGCGGCGCGGTGCTGCGCCGGGCCAGGTGCGTCTGATCGGCGGGCGCTTCGGCGGGCGGCGTCTGCCCATTCCAGATCAGCCCGGCTTGCGCCCCACCGGCGACCGTGCCCGCGAAACCCTGTTTAACTGGCTGCAACCCATCCTCAGCGGCAGCCGCTGCCTGGATGTCTTCGCCGGCAGCGGTGCCCTGGGGTTCGAGGCCTTATCGCGCGGCGCGGCGCAGGTGGTGATGCTGGAGCGCAATGCACTGGTCGCGCGCCAATTGCGCGCCAATGCCAGGCAGCTGGCCGCCGCAGCGCTCGATATTCAGCAGACCGACAGCCTGCGCTGGCTCGCCACCAGTCCCCCGCGCCCGTTCAACATTGTCTTTCTCGATCCGCCCTTCGCTGCCGACCTGCTGCCCGCCAGCCTGGAACAGCTCAGCACCCGGCCCTGGTTAGCACCCGAGGCGCGGATCTATCTCGAAACCGCTGCCCAGGCACCGGCCATCGAGCTTCCCAGCGGTTGGCACTGGCTGCGTGAGAAAAGCGCTGGGCAGGTGCGTTATGGGCTGGCAATCGCAGCCTAGCCGCGCGCTTGCCGACGCAGATCCCAGGCTGTGTGGAGGATCGACCGCTTGAAATCCCCCGCGCCATGGGCTAGCGTGCCGGTACAATCCTGCTGGGGGTGTCCACAGGTCCGGCTTCTTATCCCCAGTACCAGCCTAAGACTTACCGTTTGCCGTCCGTTCCGCTCTGGAGCGCGCGGCCAGAGAGGATCGCCGCGATGAGCGCCACGCCCCCCATTTTCCCCGCCGACTTCGTCGCCACCAGCGCGCGCCTGTCCGCCGAAGTCACCCAGCCGTTCACCGGCTCCCGCAAGCTCTGGGTCCAGGGTTCGCGTCCGGATCTGCGCGTGCCCATGCGCGAGATCGCCCAGACTCCAACCGAGACCCGCCAGGGGCCGGAAGAGAATCCGCCGGTGATCGTCTATGACACCTCCGGGCCCTACACCGACCCGGACGCTCGCATTGATCTGCTGCGCGGCCTGCCCGATGTGCGCGCGGCCTGGATCGACGAGCGCGCCGATACCGAGCAGCTGACTGGCCCCAGTTCAGCCTTCGGCCAGCGCCGTCAGCAGGATCCGACCCTCGACCATCTGCGCTTCGAGCATCTGCGCGCCCCGCGCCGCGCCAAGGCCGGCCACAAGGTCACTCAGATGCACTATGCACGCCAGGGTCTCATCACCCCTGAGATGGAATATGTCGCCATCCGCGAGAACTTGAAACTCGATGAACTACGCGCCGACCCGCGCTACGAGAAACTGCTGCGCCAGCATCGTGGCGAAGCCTTTGGTGCCGGCCTGCCCGACATCATCACGCCAGAATTTGTCCGCGACGAGGTCGCGCGCGGGCGCGCTATCATCCCGGCCAACATCAACCACCCGGAACTGGAGCCCATGATTATCGGGCGCAATTTCCGGGTGAAGATCAACACCAACATTGGCAACTCGGCGCTCACCTCCAGCATTGCCGAGGAAGTGGAAAAAATGGTCTGGTCCACGCGCTGGGGTGGCGACACCCTGATGGACCTGTCAACCGGCAAGAACATCCACGAAACCCGCGAATGGATTCTGCGCAACGCCCCGGTGCCCATCGGCACCGTGCCTATTTATCAGGCACTAGAGAAGGTCGAGGGTCGCCCCGAAGATCTCACCTGGGAGCTGTTCCGCGACACCCTGATCGAACAGGCCGAACAGGGTGTGGATTACTTCACCATTCATGCCGGAGTGTTGCTGCGTTACATTCCGCTCACCGCAGATCGGGTCACCGGCATCGTCTCGCGTGGCGGTTCCATCCTGGCGAAATGGTGCCTGGCCCATCACCAGGAAAACTTTCTCTACACCCATTTCCGCGACATCTGCGACATCATGGCCGCCTATGATGTCGCCTTCAGCCTCGGCGACGGCCTGCGCCCCGGCAGTCTAGCCGATGCCAACGACCGCGCCCAATTCGCCGAACTGGAAACCCTGGGCGAACTGACCAAAATCGCCTGGGAGCAGGACGTGCAGGTGATGATCGAAGGCCCCGGCCATGTGCCGTTGCAAAAAATCCATGACAATGTCACCAAGGAACTGGCCGACTGCCATGAGGCGCCTTTTTACACCTTAGGCCCCATCATCACCGATATTGCCCCGGCTTATGACCATCTGACCTCTGCCATTGGTGCCGCCAACATTGGCTGGTATGGCACCGCCATGCTGTGCTATGTCACCCCCAAGGAACACCTCGGCCTGCCGGACAAAGAGGACGTGCGCGATGGCATCATCGCCTACCGCATCGCCGCCCATGGCGCCGATCTAGCCAAGGGGCTGCCCGGTGCTCAGGTGCAGGACAATGCCATGAGCAAGGCACGCTTTGAGTTCCGCTGGGAGGATCAGTTCAACTTGGCACTCGACCCGGAGCGCGCCCGCGAGTTCCACGATCAGACTCTGCCCCACGACTCGCATAAGGTCGCGCACTTCTGCTCCATGTGCGGGCCGCAGTTCTGCTCGATGAAAATCACCCAGGATGTGCGCGACTATGCGCAAGCCCATGCGCTGAGCGACGCCGAGCAAGCCCTGAGTGCCGGGCTGGAAGAAAAGGCCGCGCAGTTCCGCGACACCGGCGGGGAGCTGTACAAAGCCGTTTGAGTCCGGTGCATGTATCTCCGGGCCGCCGGCCGCCTTTCCTAATCGTCGTCGCACAGGATTTTGCCGTTGGCATCAAACGATCTGTCGGACCTCGCTGAAGTCCGGGTACCACCCAACAACACCAACGCCGAGCAATCCCTGCTCGGCGCCCTGATGCTCGAAAACAGCACCTGGGAACAGGTGGCGGACAAGGTCTGCGAAGAGGATTTTTATCGCCAGGAGCATCGGGTGCTGTTTCGTGGCATCGCGATTCTTGCCGAGGACAATCAACCCTTCGATGTGGTGACCCTGTCGGAAGCGCTCAGCAAGCGCAATCTGTTGGAGGACTGCGGCGGTCTGCCCTATCTGGCCGAGATTGATCGCAACACCGCCTCCGCTGCCAATGCGCTACATTATGCGCGCATCGTGCGCTTCAACTCGGTGCTGCGCCAGCTGGCGCGTGCCGGAGTGGAAATCGCCGATCTGGCCTATGCCACCGAAGGTCGCGGTGAAGCGGAAATTCTCGATCTGGCCGAAGCCAAGGTGTTCCAGATCGCCGAGCAGCTCAGCCGTGGCGGCGGCGGCTTTCAGCCGATTCGCAATCTGCTGGTCACCGCGATGGACAAGATCGACGAGCTCTACCATCGCGAAGAACCCATTACCGGCGTACCCACCGGTTTCACCGACTTCGATATGAAAACCTCCGGCCTGCAAGCGGCGGATCTCATTATCGTCGCCGGGCGACCGTCGATGGGCAAATGCCTCGACGCGAAGACCGAGATTCCGCTCGCGGACGGGTGCGTCGAAACCATCGAAACCCTGTTTTACCGCCGCCAAGCCGAGTTGCTGACACTCAATGATCGGATGCGACTGGAGACGGCACAGGCAAACGCTTTCGTGGATGACGGCTTCAAATCCGTTTTTCGCGTGACCACCAGGCTCGGACGCGTTGTCGAAACCACCGCCACGCATCCCTTTTTGACCCTGGAAGGCTGGAAGCCGCTCGGTGAACTCGCCATCGGCGACACCATTGGCGTCCCGCGTCGCCTGCCCATCTTTGGCACGCGGGCGATGCGCGAGTGCGAGGTCAAGCTGCTCAGCTACCTGCTTGGCGATGGTTGCTTCAGAAACCGAACGCCGAAACTGATTAATGAAAACGCTGCGATTCAGGCGGACTTTATCGCGGCGGCACAGGAATTCGGCGGAGTGCGCGCACAGCTCAAGCAGCGCCCAGACCGCACTCCTGAGGTTTGCGTGATCGGTGATCGCGCGCAAATCCAGAGCCAACGCAAAGCCTTTGGTCAGGCGCTTACGGACGCCTTGATCGCGGCTGGCTCTTCCCAGCGATCACTGGCTCTCGCAACAGGCGCCAGTCCAGCCAGCGTGTGCAACTGGACTCAAGGCCGGAGCATGCCCGGCGCGGCGCTGTTCGAACGAATTCATACCTTTTTTACCGATGCGCACGTCACCTGGGATCCCAATCCACGGGTGGATGGCGCAAAAAACGGCCCCAACGCCCTAACCCGCTGGCTCATTGAACTTGGACTCTGGGAACGCGATGCGCATGGTAAATTCGTTCCTGCCCCCGTCTTTCAACTGCCGAAGAATCAACTGGCGCTGTTTCTGAACCGGCTCTTTGCCACCGATGGTTGGGCAACACGACTCAGCAGCGGACAATGTCAACTCGGCTACGCCTCGGTCAGCGAGCGCCTCGCCCGACAGATCCAGCACCTCCTGCTGCGCTTCGGCATCATCGCCAAGCTGCGTCACCGCCGCATTCGCCGCGAACAGAATGACTCCCATGCCTGGCAATTGGATATCACCGATGGCGACTCGATAAGAACTTTTGCCGCTGAGATTGGCATCTTTTCGAAAGAGGCGGCCCTTGAACGAGTGCTTGATGCGCTCGCGCAAAAGCGCCAGCAGACCAACACCGACCTGATTCCAGTAGCCGTTTGGGAGCGGCTGCGAGCAATGAAGGGCGAGGAGTCCTGGAGTCATCTTGCCGAGCGCGCGGGCTTGATCGGAACCAGCAACATCCATGTAGGCAAGCGCGCCCTGTCACGGCAACGGCTCGCGCGGCTGGCTCATGCCTTGCAGGACCAATCCCTTAGCGATCTCGCCAGCAGCGATCTGTTCTGGGACCCCATCGTCGCCATCGAATCCCTTGGCCGGCGTCAGGTCTATGATCTGACGGTTCCCGACACCCACAATTTCGTCGCCAACGACATTTGCGTGCACAACACCAGCTTCGCAATGAACATCGCCGAAAATGTCGCTATCAAAACCGGCAAAGGCGTCGCCATCTTCAGCATGGAAATGCCCGGCGACTCGCTGGCCATGCGCATGATGTCCTCGCTCGGTCAGATCGATCAGCATCGGGTGCGCACTGGCAAGCTCGGCGATGACGATTGGCCGCGTCTGACTTCGGCTGTCAGCATGCTCTCGCAAGTGTCCATGCACATTGATGACACCGGCGGCCTGTCGCCAACCGAGGTGCGCGCCCGCGTGCGTCGGCTGCAACGCGAGCTGAAGCGCGAAGACAAGGAGCTGGGACTGATCGTGCTCGACTACCTGCAACTCATGCAGGCATCCACCGCCGGGGAGAACCGTGCGACCGAAATCTCGCTGATTTCCCGCTCGCTCAAATCGCTGGCAAAAGAGCTGAACGTACCCGTTGTTGCTCTATCACAGCTCAACAGAAGCCTGGAAAACCGTCCCAACAAACGGCCGGTGATGTCCGATCTCCGCGAATGTGTCACTGGAGATACCAAAGTTGTGCTGGCGGATGGTCGCCGGATTCCGATTGCCGAGCTGTGCGGTAGCCAGGCTCGGGTGTTGGCCATTGATACCAGGGGACGACTCATCGAGGCCGAAGCCGAGTGTGTCTGGCAAGTTGGCACTCGACACGTTTTCAGTATCAAGCTGGCAAGTGGGCGAGTCATGCGCGCGACGGCCGAGCACCGGCTCAAAGGCGCAAATGGTTGGATCAAAGTCAGTGAGTTAGCCCAGGGCACCCGTCTGGCAACAGCGCGCTTACTACCCGAGCCTCGTCAACCCCAAGACTGGCCTGAGCATGAGCTGATCCTTCTCGCCCACCTAGTCGGAGATGGAAGCTACCTGAGCGGTCAGCCGCTCAGATACACCACGGCATCGGAAGACAATAGCCGAGTGGTCACCGAATGCGCCCAATTTTTTGGGGTAAAGGTTAACCGACACCCAGGTCGCGGCAACTGGCACCAGCTCGTTTTTAGCGGTAATGGTAACCGCTGGCACCCAGCAGGTATCAATCTGTGGCTGCGCGGACTTCGCCTGTTTGGACAACGCTCCTATGAAAAACGACTGCCACCCGAGCTTTTTCAATGCCCTAACGCACAGATTGGTCTTTTTCTTCGGCACCTTTGGGCGACAGATGGCACGATTTCGCCGCGTAAGCCTGGCCAAAAAGGCAGCCACGGAGTGCATCTTAGTACTAACAGCCGCAGCCTGGCCGAGGATGTCCAGGCGCTGCTGCTGCGTCTCGGGATTCGCTCAAAAATCCAATCCGTGGAACAAGCTGGCTACCGTACCACCTATCTGGTTTGGGTGATCGGCGCAGAAGCCCAGCAGCGCTTTCTCGATCAAGTCGGTGCTTTTGGACCGAGAGTCGGAGCTGCAATAAAACTACAAGCACTACTCGAAGGTATGAAGGCGAATTCCAATGTCGATACCTTGCCAATTGAGGTGTTCGGGCAAGTACGCAGTCGCATGCTGGCGTCTGGCATCAGCACCCGACAGATGGCCGCATTGCGCGGAACCAGCTACGGCGGCAGCGCTCATTTCAACTTCGCGCCCTCGCAGGTAACCCTGTCAAGCGATGCGACCCTGCTGGATGATCCGGAACTGCGCGATCTCGCCGAGAGCGACTTGTTCTGGGATCGCGTTGTCGCGGTCGAGCCAGCAGGCGAGGAGGCGGTTTACGACCTGACAGTCCCCGGTCCTGCCTGCTGGCTCGCCGATGGTATTGTTAGCCACAACTCGGGCGCAATCGAACAGGACGCGGACCTCATTGCGTTTATATACCGAGACGAAGTGTATAACGAAGACAGCCCCGACAAAGGGGTTGCGGAGATCATTATTGCCAAGCAGCGCAACGGCCCTATTGGCACTGTTAAGCTGGCTTTCCTCGGGCAATACACCCGCTTCGACAACCTGGCCAACGAATACTATCGCGATGACAATGGTTATTAAACTGCATCCCGTTTGAACGGATATCTCTGAATTGATCAGTCGCAATCATTGCGACTGTCAAGTCCCGGAAGATTGTCAGGAAGTTAAACACGCGCGATCTTTGGGCCAAGTTCATACCTTGAAATGCCCAACCATGGCCTGCAAATCTCCCGCAAGCGCGGCCAGCTGGCCACTCGCAGTGGCCGTCTGACGCGAACTCTGAGCATTCTGCTGCGCCACCTCGCCGATATGGGTGATGTTGCGATTGATATCCTCGGTCACCGCATTCTGCTCTTCGGCCGCAGTGGCAATCTGCGAGTTCATGGTATTAATCTGGGTCACTGCGCCGGTCATCGCCTCCAAAGCATCGCTTGCCTTGACGGCCTTCGCCAAAGCATCCTTGGCCTGTTCGCTGCCTTCCTCGACGGCCTCAACCGCATTGCGCGATCCGGTTTGCAAGCGCTCGATCATCCCTTGGATCTCTTGCGTCGATTGCTGACTGCGACTGGCGAGCGCCCGCACCTCGTCGGCCACCACGGCGAACCCTCGCCCCTGCTCGCCCGCGCGCGCCGCTTCAATGGCCGCATTCAAGGCCAAAAGATTCGTCTGTTCCGCGATCTCCCGGATGACGTTCAGGATCGAGCCGATCTGCTCACTATCGTGCCCCAGCGTCTGGATCACCGCAGTTGTGGTTCCAATATCCTGTGCCAATTGCTCCATAGCTGCGGCGGTCTGGCCGAATACGTCCCGACCATTCTTGGAGGCAAGATCGGCCTGCTCCGCAGCAGCTGCGGCCTCGCTGGCATTGCGTGCCACCTCCTGAACGGTCGCCGACAGTTGGTTTACCGCCGTAACAATCTGGTCGGTCGCCGATTCCTGCTCGGTAACAGTCCGATTGGCCTCCTCGGTAATAGCCGACATCTGCTCAGCCGCAGCCGCCACTTGCGCACTCGCGCCAGCAATACCACCGATAACAGTTTGCAACTTGTCGATAAACTGATTTAAGGCCGTCCCTAACTGCCCCAACTCGTCACGAGTATTCACCTGCACGCGGGCCGTGAGGTCGCCCTCGCCTTGCGCAATATCTTGAACGCGATGAATAATTCGATGCAGTGGGCGCGTAATCATACCCGGAAAGACCAACACCAGGAGCAGACAGAAGGCTAAGCCGACAACGAGTGCGGTTATAGCGCTCAACTTGGCATTGCGGGCCACAGCGTCGACCCGATCGGTGGTTACCTGCGCGGATTCGAGGGTAAGCTCTGTCAGAGTATCGATCACCTCGCGCATCGCCTCGAACTGCTCGCTGGCCTTGCCAAGGCTCAATTCGAGCGCACGTGAGCTTTCCTGATTGTCCGCCAAACGGTCGGCGGTCATCACCGCATTTGTAGACAAACGCCATGCATCGTAGAGCGTATCGAACTGTTCCAGCAGTGCATTAACCTCAGGCGTATCGATCAATGCGGCGAACTTCCCGACGCGCGTCCGCGCCTGATCCATATTTTCGTCGTGGTCCCGACGCAGTTGCTCGAAATATTCTGTGCCAACATCCACAAAAAACGAGGTACGCTCCGCCACTAAGGCTTGATAAAGATCACGATCCGCCTCGATCAGGAAATCAACACCCGGCATATAGAGGTGCGCAATGTGGTCTGACTGATCTTTGAGCTCAGAGACCCGCTGGATTGCAATGACGGAAACTCCTGTCAAAACCAGTGCAATAAGCGCGATTGGGAGCCTGAGCTTCCAGCGAAAAGACAGATCGTAAAACCAATGCACGTTGCCACCCCCGCGATAGTTAAATGCTGTATTTTTTATCTCAACAAGCCAGCAAGTTTCAACCTAATATTTCATTGTGCCGAATTATAGTTAAAAGCTCAATCTTTAAGATAAGTAGATAGCGATGATAATCAGTCTCGCTCAGGTTTGCGGACTCAAGGCCAGGTGGGCAGTGCGCGCTTAATGGTTTCTATTAGAGCCGTTATACTCTGCCCCATGCCATCTGCTCCCCACCAGCCAAAAAAATCCAAGTCGCTGTTCGTCTGCGGCGCCTGTGGCGCTCAGTTTCCAAAATGGAGCGGCCAATGTTCGGATTGCGGGGCCTGGAATCAAATTGAAGAACGCCGCGTGCCGGTTGAGTCGGGGCGCCGTGCGGCCTTGTCCGGCTACGCCGGTGCGGCCGCCGCCCCCGCTGCTACAGTGCATGATCTAACCGAGCTAGCGCTGGAGGTGGAAACCCGCTTTCCCTGTGGCATCAGCGAGCTTGACCGAGTGCTGGGCGGTGGCCTGGTCAGTGGCTCGGTGGTATTGCTGGGGGGCGATCCGGGCATTGGCAAATCAACTCTGTTGCTCCAAGCCTGCACCGCGCTCGCTGCGCGCTGGACGCAAGAGGCGCTACGCGGCTATCAGCATCCCGTACTCTATGTCACGGGCGAGGAATCGCCGGAGCAGGTTAGTCTGCGCGCCGCGCGCCTGGCGTTACCGCGTGCGGCGATTCGGTTGCTGGCAGAGACTTCGGTTGAGCGTATCCTGGCGACGGTGGAACAGGAGCGCCCGGCGATGCTGGTGATTGATTCCATCCAGACGCTCTTCACCGAAGCGATCTCCTCAGCCCCCGGTTCGGTCACGCAGGTGCGCGACAGCGCGGCCTTGCTGGTGCGCTTCGCCAAACAAAGCGGCACCACGGTGTTTCTGGTTGGCCATGTGACCAAGGATGGTACTCTGGCCGGCCCGCGCGTACTTGAGCACATGGTTGATACCGTGCTCTATTTCGAGGGCGGACCCAGCGGCACCCATCGCCTGGTGCGCGCAGTCAAGAACCGCTTCGGAGCGGCCAATGAGCTGGGCGTCTTTGCCATGACCGATCGCGGGCTGCGTCAGGTCAAGAATCCCTCAGCGATTTTCCTGGCGCGTCAGGCCGAACCTGTACCTGGCTCCGTGGTGCTGATCACCCGCGAGGGCACCCGGCCCCTGTTAGTGGAAGTGCAGGCGCTGGTGGATGAAAGCCCGCTGGCCAATCCGCGCCGCGTCACCCTGGGACTGGATCAAAATCGTCTGGCCATGCTGCTGGCAGTGCTGCATCGCCACGGCGGTGTGCCGCTGTTCAATCAAGATGTCTTTGCTAACGTGGTCGGCGGAGTGCGAGTCACCGAGACCGCAGCCGATCTGGCACTGGTGCTGGCGGTGCAGTCAAGCTACCGGGATCGCGCACTGCCGCTGGAACTGGCAGTGTTTGGCGAGATCGGCCTGGCTGGAGAAATTCGCCCGGTGCCCAATGGACTGGAGCGGCTGCGCGAAGCCGCCAAGCACGGCATGCGCCAGGTCATCATCCCCAAGGCCAATGCGCCCAAGGGCGGTATTGAGGGGCTGGAAATCCGCGCCGTTACCCGCCTGCGCGAAGCGCTGGAAGCGGTTTAACGACCCACCTCGCTGTCGCTGTCATCATCCTGACCGGCGTATTTCACCGTCTTTACGGCCGTATCATCGGCTTGAATAATCTCCAGCGGATAACCGTGCAGTTTCAAACTGGTGCCCGGCTCAGGGATGGTTTCCATGTAATCGAGAATCAGACCGTTAAGTGTCTTGGGGCCATCGGTGGGCAGCTCCCAGCGCAGGGCGCGGTTGAGTTCGCGCACCGTGATACCGCCATCGAACAACAGGCTGCCGTCTTCGTTGCGGTGCAACTCAGGGAAGGAATCCGACGGATCAGTGGTGATTTCGCCGACGATCTCCTCGACCAGATCGGCCAGTGTAACCATGCCCTGAAAGTCGCCATACTCATCGACAATGAGTGCAATGCGCTCCTTGGCACGTTGAAAGTTCAGCAACTGTCGATAGAGCTGTGTGCCCTCGGGGACAAAATAGGGTTCACGCGCCAGGCGGCGCAAGGCGTCCTTCAGCCCGTCACGTTCGAGCAAGCCGCCAAGCGCATTGCGGGCGTGAAAAATGCCAATGACATTATCAATACTGCCATCGAATAGCGGCAGGCGTGCGTAGCTGGAACGTTTGATAGCGTTGATGATGTCTTCGTCATCATCCTGAATATCGATGCCCTCAACCTCATGCCTTGGGACCATGATGTCTTCGACCGTGGCCTGCTCCAGGTTCAGGATAGCCAGCAGCATGTCGCGACTGCGCTCGGGAATCATAGCGCCGGCCTCAGTGACCACGGTGCGCAATTCCTCCTGACTCAGGGCATGGCCCCGGTGCTCGTCCGGGCGCACACCGAGCTGCTTCAGCAAACCATTAGCGATGAGATTCACCAGCCAGACAATGGGATACAGCACTCGCAGCAGCGGCATATAGATGATGGCCGCTGGATAGGCCAGGCGCTCGGGATGCAAAGCGGCCAGCGTTTTCGGTGTCACCTCAGAGAACACCAGAATCACCAGCGTCAGGAGTCCGGCCGCCAAGGCAATCGTGCCTTCTCCGCCCAGGCGCAGGGCGATCACCGTCGCCAGCGATGAGGCCAGTATATTGACGAAATTATTGCCCAGTAGAATCAGGCCAATCAGCCGGTCAGGGCGTTCGAGCAAGCGCGCGGCCAATTGCGCGCCACGATGCCCCTGTTCCGCCTGATGGCGCATCCGATAGCGGTTCAGCGTCATCAATGCCGTCTCGGAGCCGGAGAAGAAGCCCGAGAGAATCAACAAACCGAGCAAGACCAAAAAGAGTCCGGCCAGCGGAAATTCGTTCACGGCTGCTGTGGACGTATCGCCATTGAATGAAGAATCGTGAACCGGGAGGCGCGCGCTTTATTCACCAAAATACTCGGTGCGGTAGCGCCAGGCGCGCAGGTTCTCGGGCCATTCCTGTGCAGACAGGCCGGCTTTGCGCTTGAGATGGCGCAGAAAATCCTCTGCGCGCGGCAGCTGTTCCCACACCGAGGGCAAAAAGGTGCCACGACGCGCGCCGGCCTCCAAAATCAAGCCATCAACGCCCGGGCAGAGCGCCGCCAGCAGCTCATCTTCGCTTGCGCAGGCCATAGCTTGCCGGGGCCCGATCACGGAAATACTAATGTGCAAAGCTGCAAACTCGGCTTGATGCAGCGGCTCAAAACGCGGATCGCGAAAAGCTGCGGCAAAGGCGTTGTCGCTCACATCCGCCGCCAGGCTGCGGTGCGGGGAAGCTTCCAGGCTGCCAATGCAGCCGCGCAGCTGGGCGTACAATTCGAGCGTGACAAAGGCCGCACCGGGTGCGCGCAGTGTCTCAGATTCCGACTCGGGATGCAGCACCGCCGCATGGCCATATTCCAGCCCTTGAGCAATGGAGGCGCGGGCAATAACCAGCAAACGTCGGCGGTCAGCGTCAACCAAGCGCGTGCCTGGCGCTGCGCTGGTGGTAGAGGCATCAGTGGAAGGCATAGGCACCATACCCGACCACGCGGTCGGGTAAGCCGGCTGTCTGGCTGGAGTTGCGCAAATCGAGCTGCTCGACGCTCAGTCCGCGCTCGCGCGCCAGCTGCAACAGCCCCGACATTGGGTAACGACCACAGGCCTGCTCCGGGCCGATGGCCTGTGGTTGCAGATTCAAAATGGCGGCCGCTGTTTGTGCATCCAGAGCGCGGGCACGGGCGTCATCGAGAAAATGGCTCAAATCCGAGCTGATCAGGATCAGGGTCTCAGCGCCACCCCACAGCGGCGCCAACACCCGGGCCACCTCAACAGGGCTGGCAGTCCCCACCAGCAGCGGCACCAGTTCAAAGTCGCCCAGCATGTGCTGTAAGAATGGCAGTTGTACCTCCAGACTGTGCTCACCCTCGAAGGCGGCATCCAATCGCTGCACCAGCCCCTGTTCAAGCAGGGGCGCCAGCGCCGACCGGGCCACGGGTACCCGGCCCAGCGGTGTCTCGAAGGCCTCAGCGTCACAGATGGCCAGCCCGTGCAACGGCCAGCGATGTGCCGGGCCGAATAGCACCACACGGCGAATGTCAGCCGCCTGGGGCGCCAGGCGCGCATAGGCACTGGCGGCAATCGGTCCCGAGTAGGAATAACCGGCATGCGGCACAATCAGTGCCTTGGTCCGTTGCTTGGACGACGTCCCTGGCTCGGCCACCGCTGGTTCGACCACCGCTGCACGGCGCGCAAAGCAGGCGTCAATGGCGGCGCGCAAGTGCGCCGGATCGGCGGGGTAGAAGGTTCCGGCCACGCAGGCGTGGCGAATGTTGGTCATGCCAAGCGCTCCCAAGCAGGTTCAATTGCACCCAGGCGACGCGCATTCGCGCCTGTTCAGTTATAGTCTAGACGATGCTTGCTCAGAACAGAACCGTCGTCGTCACGCGCGCGTCTGTCTCCACCCAGAGGAGGCCATGCACATGCACATGCCCAGCACCTCAGCAACCGCAACCGCCGCCGCCACAACACAGCACCTGAATGCCGAGCATGACAGCTTTTGTCATGGCCTTGAAGATGGACGCGTGCAATGTGATCTCTGCCCGCGCGTCTGCCGGCTGCGCGCGGGGCAGCGCGGACTGTGCTTCGTGCGCGGCGCGCGCGAGGGGCGTATTGAGCTGCTGACCTACGGACGCTCCAGCGGCTTTTGCATCGACCCGATTGAGAAAAAGCCCCTCTATCACTTTTTGCCCGGCACCCCGGTGTTGTCCTTCGGCACCGCTGGTTGCAACCTGAGCTGTGACTTTTGCCAGAACTGGGACATCAGCACATCGCGCGCCACCGATACTCTGGCCGCCCAGGCCAGCCCGGAGCAAATTGCCCGCACCGCCCGGCAGCACCATTGCCGCAGCGTCGCTTACACCTACAATGATCCGGTCATCTTTTTGGAATATGCGCGCGACACCGCTCACGCCTGTCAGGCACTAGGTGTGAAGAACGTCGCCGTCACTGCCGGTTACATCAGCCCCGGTGCGCGTGAGGCCTTTTTTGCTCCCATGGACGCCGCCAACATTGATCTCAAGGCCTTCAGCGAGGACTTCTACCGCCGCCACTGTGGCGGACATCTCGCGCCGGTGCTGGAAACCCTGCAATACCTGAAGCAGGAGACCCAGGTCTGGATCGAAATCACTACCCTGCTGATTCCGGGGCTGAACGACAGCGACGCCGAACTCAACGCCCTGTGCGCCTGGATTGCCGAACACCTTGGCACCGAAGTGCCGCTGCATTTCTCGGCGTTCCACCCAGACTTCAAACAAGGCCACCGCCCACCGACGCCACGCACGACACTCGTTTGCGCGCGCCAGACTGCAATGGCCCATGGTTTGCATTATGTCTATATTGGCAATCTGCACGACCGTTGCGGCGCCAGCACCTGGTGCTCCAACTGCGGCGCCCAACTGATTGAACGCGAGGCCTATCAGCTCGGCACCTGGAACCTAACCACCTCCGCCACCTGCGCGCATTGCGGCACCCTCTGTGCCGGCGTATTCGAAGCCCGGCCGGGTGACTGGGGGGCGCATCGACAGCCAATAACGATCACCCACCATGCATCCCCTGCTACACACCGCCTACGCCAAGGCCGCCCGCGCTGACTTTCCCGCGTTGCTGCGCCTGTGTGAACAGGTGCGCAGCGATCCGGCTGTCACCCCGGATCATCTGCTCGACAGTGCCAACCTGCTAAACCAATACGGCTTTCTCAGCGACGCCGAGGCCTGCTGCCGGCAAATCCTTGCGCTGGCCCCGAAGGATCTGCGCCCGTGGGTCACGCTTGCGAATCTGGAACGCGAGCGCGGAAACCATGCCATCTCCCGCGCCTACTATGCCCGCCTGCTGAGCCAGCGGCCGGATCACCCTGTCATCCGCCGGAATCTCCTGATCGGCCTGGAGTACGACCCCGCCGTCACTGACACTGATCGCCTCAACGCCGCCCATGCCTGGGGCGAGTGGGCCATCGCGCGCGCTGGCGGTCCCCGTCCGCGCCCGCCGCTCAAGCCACTGGGTGATCGCCCACTGCGCCTGGGCTATGTCAGTGCCGACCTGTGTCAGCACACCGTCGGCCTGTTTCTCCACCCCGTACTGGCCGCCCATGATCCTAACCGCATCACCGCCTTTGCCTACAGCGCTGGTGCGCATCGGGACTGGGTTACCCGCGCCATCACGGCCAACTGCCGTGCTACTGGTGGCGCCTTGCGCGATGTCACCCGCCTGGATGACACCGCCTTGGCGCAGCGTATCCAGGCGGACCAGATCGACCTGCTGGTCGATCTCTCCGGCCACACCGCCGGCTCGCGCCTAAGTGTCTTTGCTCACCGCCCCGCACCGGTTCAAGTCAGCTGGCTGGGTTACTTCGCCACCACCGGCCTGGCGCCCCTGGATGCGGTACTGCTCGATCACTGGCATGCCCCCGCAGGCACCGACCGCCAGTTCATCGAACCTCTCCTGTCCTTAACCCCCGGGCGCTGGTGCTACCAGCCCGTCCCATTCGCCCCCGAGGTCGCATCCAGCCCGCATCAAACCACCGGCACCATCACCTTCGGCAGCTTCAATAACACCGCCAAGTACCACATTGAGGTCTTCGCCCTCTGGGCCCGGGTGCTTCAAGCCGTGCCAAATTCGCGCCTGATCCTCAAATGGCGCACCTTCAACGATGCCGCGCTCAAGGCTCAGGTCACCGACTGCTTCCAACGCTATGGCATCGCCCCCGAACGCCTCGACCTGCGCGGCCCTTCCTTCCATGAAACCCTGCTGCGCGAGTATGCCGACATCGACATTGCCCTCGATCCCTTCCCCTTCAATGGCGGTTTGACCAGCTGCGAAGCTCTGTGGATGGGGGTACCGGTGATGACCTGGCCGCAAGCGCGTGTGGTCAGCCGCCAGACCCACGCGGTGCTCCATCAGATTGGCCTACCCGATCTGTCGGCCAAGGATCCGGAGGGCTTTGTCCGTCTGGCCGCTAACCTGGCGCGCGACACCGCCCGCCTGCGCGACCTGCGCCGAGGACTCAGAGCACAGATGCAAGCCTCAGCGTTGATGGATGTGCAGGGGTTTGCGCGCAGTCTGGAGGAGACGCTGATCGCCTGCTATCGGCGGACTGAGGGTGGGGCTGCCATGGGTGCCACTGGCAGCAAGTGAGGCGCGAAGCGTAGCCCGGGCCAGGATTGATCTTAGCTAGCGCTCACGCCGCTTCGGTGGCAGCAAATCGGTGATGGAGCCATGCGCCATCTCGGCAGCCAGACCGATGGTTTCGTTCAGTGTCGGGTGCGGGTGGATGCTCAGCCCAATGTCTTCCATATCCGCGCCCATTTCCAGCGCCAGCACCGTCTCGCCGATCAACTCACCGGCATTGGGGCCAACGATGCCGGCGCCCAGGATGCGCTTGGTTTCGGGGTCGAACAACAGTTTGGTCAAACCCTCGTCGCGATGGATGCCGAGTGCGCGCCCACTGGCGGCCCAGGGAAAGACGCCTTTTTCGTAGGCAATGCCCTTGGCCTGAGCCTCGGTTTCAGTCAATCCCATCCAGGCGACTTCCGGGTCGGTGTAAGCCACCGAGGGGATGGTCAGCGGATCGAACAGGCTCGGCTCGCCAGCAATCACCTCGGCAGCCACCTTGCCTTCGTGGGTGGCTTTGTGCGCCAGCATGGGGCCACCGACCACATCGCCAATGGCAAAGATGTTGGGCACATTAGTGCGCTGATGGGCATCGACCTTGATAAAACCGTGCGGATCGACCTTGACTCCGGCCTTCTCAGCGTCGATCTGCGCCCCATTGGGCAGTCGACCGATGGCGACCAGTACGCTGTCGTATTCGGCCTCAGTGTTTTCCTGGCCCTCGAAGCGCACCTGGATGCCACGACTGGTGGCGGTCATGGCAGCCACCTTAGTCTCCAGCAGAATGCGGTTGTAACGTTTTTTGATGACCTTTTGGAGCGCGCGCACCAGATCGAGATCCGCCCCCGGCATCAGTTGGGCTTGCATCTCTACCACGTCGATGGTGCTGCCAAGGGTGCCATAGACACTGGCCATTTCCAGCCCGATGATGCCGCCACCGACGATCAGCAGCCGCCCGGGAATGTCTGGCAACTCCAGAGCATCAGTCGAATCCATCACCCGCGGGTCTTCATGCGGAAAGCCGGGGATACGGATCGGGCGCGAGCCGCAAGCGATGATGGCCTGATCGAAGTGCACCGCCACATGCCCCTCGCGACTGTCAACGCCAATGCGGTTAGGTGCCTCGAAGCGGCCAGTGCCCTGCACCACCTGCACCCCGCGCTGTTTGGCCATGCCGGCCAGCCCGGTGGTGAGTTTTTTGACCACCTTGTCCTTGCCGGCGCGCATCTTGTCCAGATCGATCTCCGGTGGGGCGAAGGTCACCCCCATGGCACCGAGGGTTTTGGTTTCCTCGATAATCAACGCGGTGTGCAGCAAAGCTTTCGATGGAATGCAGCCGACATTCAGGCACACCCCACCGAGGCTCGGGTAGCGTTCGATCAACACCACGCGCAGGCCAAGGTCGGCGGCACGAAAAGCAGCCGTATAGCCGCCGGGGCCACCGCCCAAAACGGCAACCTGAGCGCTGAGTTCTTGATGTGAGGCGGAGTCGGTCATGATGTCTCTGATGGTTTCTATGAATACGAGAATTCGCTCTGTTATGCCTTGACAGCAAACAACCGCTTTACAGCAACAACCGCCGAATATCCGACAGCAGCCGCCGCAGCAGGCTGGTGAAGCGCACGCCATCGGCGCCATCGACGACTCGATGGTCATAGGACAAGGATAGCGGCAGCATCAACCGGGGCTGGAAAGCCTGGCCATCCCACACCGGCTTCATCTCGGTACGCGAAACGCCGAGAATGGCGACTTCGGGGGCATTGACGATAGGGGTAAAGGCGGTGCCGCCGATGCCGCCAAGGCTGGAGATGCTAAATACCCCGCCCTGCATGTCGGCGGCCAGCAGTTTGCCGTCACGGGCTTTTTGGCTGAGGCTCATCAGCTCCTCGGCCAGGACAAACAAGCCTTTTTGATCAACATCCCGCACCACCGGCACCACCAAGCCATTGGGGGTATCCACCGCCACACCGATGTGGCAATAGTGCTTGTGAATCAGTTGCTCGCCATCGGCGGCCAGTGAGGCCTTGATGATCGGCATCTGGTTGAGCGCGGTGGCAACGGCCTTGAGCAAAAAGGGCATGAAGGTGAGCTTGACGCCGGCTGTTTCGGCGGCGGCTTTTTGCTCCTTGCGAAACGCTTCCAGCTCAGTGATGTCAGCCTCGTCGAACTGGGTGACATGAGGCACCGTGAGCCAGCAGCGGTGCAAGTGCGCGCCACTGATCTTCTTGATGCGTGGCAGCGGTTCACTGGCCACCGGGCCGAACTTGCTGAAATCCACCGCCGGGGCACTGGGCAGCTGAAAGGGCGTGCCCGCTGCGGCGGCCGGAGCGTCACCAGCCAGACTGTGCTTAACGAACCGCTGAACGTCTTCCTTCAGGATGCGCTGTTTGCGTCCACTGCCCTTGACCCGATGCAGATCGACACCCAATTCGCGCGCAAAGCGTCGCACCGCTGGGCTGGCGTGCGGAGTGCGCCCATGGGCGATGGCGGCCATATCAGCCGGGCGTGGCAGGATGGGTGCCTTGCGCCGTTCCGCTTCGCCAGGGGCGCGCCCACCGGAGGCCCGGCTGGGGGGGCTGCTGGGTGCTGTGGCCGCTGGCCTGGTGGCTGGAGCGTCACTGGATGCAGCAGGCGTGGATGTGGCTGCATCGGCTTTGGGTGTTGCAGCTGGCGCCGGAGCACTTTCCTCATCGTCGCCGGGTTTCTGGCTGGCGTCGGTGTCGTTGGTGCGCACCCTAAACAGCCGATCCCCCTGACTGACGGTATCGCCCACCTGCACCTCAACGGCCGTCACGGTTCCGCCGCGCGGTGCGGGGATTTCCATGGTGGCTTTATCACTTTCGAGCGTCAGGATGGATTGCTCAACGGCGATCTGATCACCCACACCCACCAGCACCTCAATGACCGGAATGTCGGCAAAGTCGCCTACATCCGGCAGGCAGATCTCGACTTCCTCGGCTGCCGGAGCGGCCGGAGGCGCACCGGTTTCAGCAGCTGTGGAGGCTGGCACAGAAGCGACCGCTGATGTTGGTGCTGAAGTCTCCGCTGCCGGCGTTGCGGCGGCGGCCGTTGCCACCCGCATCAATGGGTGGCCTTGACTGATCCGGTCGCCAACCGACACCAGCAGCTCTTTCACCTCCCCACCCATGGGTGAGGGGATCTCGATGCTGGCCTTGTCGCTTTCGAGCGTTAGCAGCGACTGCTCGGGCGCAATCCGCTCGCCTGGGGCGACCAGGATCTCGATGATTTCGACATCTTTGAAGTCCCCGATATCGGGAAGCAGAACCTCTTCTAGCTTGGCCAAAGGTGGCATCTCCAGGCAATCTTGTCAGTCGTCAGTACGCAGTGAGCCGGTATCGGCGGTTCGCTGGCCGCATTCCGCAGTCGTTATTGCGTCACCGGGTTGGGCTTGTCAGGGTCAATGCGATATTTGCTGATCGCCTCGCTTACCTGCGCCGGCTCGATGGTGCCTTCAGCGGCCAGAGCACTCAGGGCGGCCACGACGATATACCAGCGATTGACCTCGAAGAACTTGCGCAACTGACTGCGCATGTCGCTGCGCCCAAAGCCATCGGTGCCGAGTGTCAGGTAACGTGCCGTGATATAGGGACGAATCTGATCGGCATAAGCGCGCATATAATCGGTCGCGGCCACGATCGGGCCAGTGGTCGCACCCAGTTGCTGCTGCACGAAGCTCTGGCGCGGCTCGGCGTCGGGGTGCAGCATGTTCCAGCGTTCGCAGTCCAGACCGTCGCGACGCAGCTCGTTGAAGCTGGTGACACTCCAAACCTGCGCCTGGAGGCCAAAATCCTTTGCGAGCAATTCGCTCGCCGCCAATACCTCGCGCAGAATGGTGCCACTACCGAGCAACTGCACCTGTGCCTGCGCGTCTTCCCGCACCGGGTAGAGGCCGCGCTTGATGCCATCCTCCGCGCCCTCGGGCAGCGCCGGCTGCGGGTAGTTCTCGTTCATCACCGTGATGTAATAGAAGACGTTTTCCCGCTCCTGATACATCCGGCGCAGGCCATCCTGCACAATCACCGCCAGCTCATAGGCATAGGCTGGGTCGTAGCTGACGCAATTGGGGATGGTCGCAGCGGCCAGATGGCTGTGGCCGTCCTGATGCTGCAAACCCTCGCCGGCCAGGGTGGTGCGCCCGGCGGTGCCGCCGACCAGGAAGCCGCGCGCCTGCATGTCTCCCGAAGCCCAGATCAGATCGCCAACGCGCTGGAAGCCAAACATCGAATAATAGACATAGAAGGGAATCATCGCCTGGCCATGGTTGGCATAGGCGGTAGCGGCAGCGATCCAGGACGACATGGCGCCGGCCTCGTTGATGCCTTCCTGCAAAATCTGGCCGTTTTTCTCCTCGCGGTAGTACATCACCTGATCGGAATCAACCGGCTCGTAGAGCTGACCGACATGGGAGTAAATGCCGAGCTGGCGGAACATGCCCTCCATGCCGAAAGTGCGCGCCTCGTCCGGCACAATGGGAACCACGTACTGGCCGATGGCCTGGTCGCGGACCAGAGTTGAGAGTAGCCGCACCAGCGCCATGGTGGTGGACAATTCACGCTCGCCGCTGGACTCCAGCAGCGCGGAGAAAGCCTCGAGTGCGGGCACGGTGAAGGGTTCGGTGCGATCCTGCCGCGCCGGCAGCGGGCCGCCAAGGGCCTCGCGATGCTCATGCAGATAGCGAATCTCCGGGCTGTCCGGTGGCGGCTTATAGAAGGGGGCAGCACCGATCTGATCATCGGAAATCGGAATATTGAAGCGGTCGCGGAAGGCTTTCAGGTGGGTCTCGCCCATTTTCTTCTGCGAATGGGTGATGTTCATCCCTTCACCAGCCACGCCCATGCCATAGCCCTTGACTGTCTTGGCCAAGATCACAGTCGGCTGCCCCTCGGTGCGCAAGGCTTCCTGATAGGCGGCGAAGATCTTCACCGGATCATGGCCGCCGCGATTCAGGCGCCAGATGTCCTCGTCGGTCATATTGGCGACCAGATCGGCGAGTTCCGGATACTTGCCGAAGAAATGCTCGCGCGTGTAGGCGCCCCCCTTGGCTTTGTAGGCCTGATAGTCCCCATCGACGCATTCTTCCATGCGGCGCACCAGAAAACCGTCCTTGTCGCGCGTGAACAGCGGATCCCAGTAGCTGCCCCACAGCACCTTGATGACATTCCACCCGGCGCCACGAAACACGGCTTCGAGTTCCTGAATGATCTTGCCATTGCCACGCACCGGCCCGTCGAGCCGTTGCAGATTGCAGTTGACCACGAAAACCAGATTGTCCAGCCGCTCGCGCGCCGCCAGCGAAATGGCGCCCAGAGACTCCGGCTCATCCATCTCACCATCGCCCAAAAAGGCCCACACCTTGCGCCCTTCGGTATTCAGCACGCCGCGATCACTCAGATAGCGCATGAAGCGCGCCTGATAGATGGCCATAATGGGACCCAGGCCCATGGAAACAGTTGGGAATTGCCAGAACCCCGGCATCAGCCAGGGGTGCGGGTAGGACGACAGTCCGTTGCCATCGACCTCCTGGCGGAAGTTATACAGCTGTTCTTCGCTAATGCGGCCTTCCAAGAAGGCGCGGGCGTATATGCCGGGCGCCGAGTGGCCCTGAATGAACACCAAATCCCCACCATGGTCCTTGCTCGCGGCGCGGAAGAAGTGATTGAAGCCAACATCGTACAGGGTAGCACTGGAGGCAAAAGAGGAAATATGCCCACCCAGCTCAGTTGACAGCCGGTTGGCCTGCACCACCATCGCCATGGCGTTCCAGCGCACGAAGGAGCGGATGCGACGCTCAATGGCCCGATCCCCCGGGAAGCGCTCCTGCTGCGTCACCGGGATGGTATTCACATAGGCTGTATTGGCACTGAACGGCAGATGGGCACCCGAGCGGCGCGCCTTGTCGATCAGGCGTTCGAGCAGATAATGCGCGCGCTCGATTCCCTCGTTCTCCAGAACAGCGTCGAGGGCTTCGAGCCACTCCTGAGTTTCCTGCGGGTCGATATCAGGCTTATTGGGCATAGCAGTGCGAAATCTTCAGAAGGCCAGTAACAGGCTGGTTGAGTCCAGGTTAAGCGGGCAAAACGGCGCCAAAGTAACCCAGACTGGACTAAATTGGCAAATCCAAGTCCGGCCCTGCCGCGCCGCTGTCACAGATCGCATCCGCCTCGGCGCTATTGATCCATTTCAATGCGATGCGCAGCCACAGCCACTTAATCTGCCGGAAATCCAGACGCTGCAGGCGTCCAACAGATTCTGCACCTCAGGGCTTATTTGCATGACCACCACATCTCCCCTGCCGGCGGCAGCCGCTTCATCCGCCAGCCCTTCAAGCGCGGGCATGACGGCCTCGGAGCCGCGCCTCAAGCACTTTCCGATCGCTTTTTTTGCCATCGTCATGGGCCTGACCGGCGTCTCTATTGCCTGGCACAAAGCGCAACACACCTTTAATCTTCCAGTCGACATGGCCGGTGGTCTGCTGTGGATTGCCATCGGGATTTTCGCTGTGGCCGTGGTGCTCTATCTGGCCAAGCTGCTGCGCTTTCCCCACGCTGTTGTACAGGAGATTCGCAATCCGGTGCAGTTGAATTTCTTTCCAGCGATTTCCATCAATCTGTTGCTGCTAAGCATTGCCCTGCTGAACAGCGCCCCCGCTGTGGCAGAAGTGTTGTGGATGCTGGGTGCTGCCGTGCATTTGGCGCTTACGCTGTATGTCATGACCGTCTGGATGCATCACGATCAACTGGAGGTGCACCACATCAACCCTGCCTGGTTTATTCCCATCGTGGGCACGGTCGTGGTGCCCATTGCTGGTGTTCCCCTGGGATATGGCGAGCTGTCGTGGTTCTTCTTCAGCATCGGCATTTTGTTCTGGCTGGTGCTGCTGACCATCATTGTCTATCGCATGCTGTTTCATCACCCGTTGCCCGAGCGCCTGATGCCGACCTTTTTCATCCTGATCGCGCCGCCGGCCGTAGGTTTCATCGCCTACACACGACTGGCCGGTCTGACGGATGGCGGCCATCTCGATGTGTTTGCACGCATCCTGTATTACAGCGGACTCTTTCTGACCCTGCTGCTGGCCACGCAAATCGGACGCTTTTTGCGCATCCAGTTCTACCTGTCCTGGTGGGCCTACTCCTTCCCGCTGGCGGCCATCACCATTGCCAGCCTGATAATGTATGAGCTGACCGGCCTGCAGGCCTTTGCCATCATCGGCGCCTGTCTGTTGACCGCCGTCACCCTGGTAGTGCTCTTCCTGCTGTTTCGTACCGCGCAAGCCATTGGCGCCAAACAGATCTGCATGCCGCATATGTGAACGAACCCAACTTCCAGGGGTAGGATGCACCCACAATGAAGCAAGAATTATTGTTTGAAAAATATCCGCTATTCGTGATGGAAATCCATCATGATGAGACGGATTTCACCTCTGTCGATGCCATTTGCGAGCATCTGCGCACCCGCATCGAGGCGCATCGCTGTGCGCAGTTCATCGCCATTTTCGATCACTACGCCCACACCTGCGCGCTGCCGGAAGGTCATGTCGCTACAGACATTCTGGCCGCCAAGAATGTCATCTTCTGCTTTGGCATCGCCCTGCCCTGCCCCGAAGCCCTGGCCGTGCGGCCACGTTCGATTGGCGTCGCTGAGACACCGCAAGGCTTCCTGATCAGCTTTATGGAAACCCCGATGCCCATCGCCAATACCGCAATGGAAGACTGGGCCGAAAGCCTGCGCCGCACCGAATCAACCCTGAATGGAACCTCTTAATGCGTATCGCCATCAGCAGTCAAAACTTCCGTACCATCACCAGTCATGCCGGCAAAAGCCGTCGGTTCATGCTGTTTGACATTGATGCAGACAGCACCATCACCGAACGCGAACGCTTGGAGCTGCCCAAGGGTATGAGCCTGCATGACACCGGTGGCCCGCATCACCCGTTATTCGAGCAAGGCCTCACGCATTTCCTGACCGGCAGCGCTGGCGAACGCTTTGTCGAGCGCATGGCCGCACAGGGCATTGAGGTGATTCAGACCAGCGCCACCGACATCCCCGAGGCACTCAAGACCCTGGCCGCCGGCCAGCCCCTGCCGCCGGCGGCCCCGCACGAGCACTGAGCCACCAGCGTACAGCAGGAGCAGGGGAGCGGCCGCCGGCCGGGAATCCAATTCTCAAGCGGCCGCAGGTTCGAGCCGCTCCAGGCCGCCCAGATAGGGACGCAGCGCCGGGGGAATGCGAATACTGCCATCGGCCTGCTGGCCATTTTCGAGCAACGCGACCAGGGTGCGGCCCACAGCCAGACCAGAGCCGTTCAGGGTATGCAGCAGTTCCGGCTTGTTGGTCTCAGGATTGCGCCAGCGCGCGAGCAGGCGGCGCGCCTGGAAGTCGCCAAAGTGGCTACAGGAAGAGATCTCGCGATAGCACTGCTGACCGGGCAGCCAGACTTCGAGATCGTAGGTCTTGCTGGCAGAGAAACCGAGATCACCGGCGCACAAACTCACCACCCGATAGGGCAGCTCCAAACGCTGCAAAATGGTTTCGGCATGGCCGGTGAGCTGCTCAAGTGCGGCCTGGCCATCCTCGGGACGCACCGCCTGCACCAGCTCAACTTTCTCGAACTGATGCTGGCGAATCATGCCGCGGGTGTCCTTGCCATGTGAGCCAGCCTCGCTGCGAAAGCAGGGGGTATGCGCCACCCAGCGCTGCGGCAGGTGGTCGGATTCCAGAATGCTGTCGCGCAACAGATTGGTGACCGGCACTTCGGCGGTCGGAATCAGATAGAAGTCGCGCTCGCCCGGTATCTTGAACAGATCCTGTTCAAACTTGGGTAGCTGCCCGGTGCCTTCCAGACTGGTAGCATTAACCAGATAGGGAACATACACTTCCTGGTAGCCATGCTCCTGAGTGTGAATATCAAGCATGAACTGCACCAGCGCGCGTTGCAGTCGCGCCATGGGGCCCTTGAGCACCACAAAGCGGGCAGCAGCAATGGTGGACGCACGGTCGAAATCAACCCAGCCGCCACCAACGCCAAGATCGACATGGTCGCGCGGCTCAAAGTCAAACGCCGGTGGCTCCCCCCAACGGCGCTCCTCGCGATTGGCGCTTTCGTCCCGGCCATCCGGTACGCTGGCAGCGGGCAGATTGGGCAGCCCCAGCGCGATGGCACGCATCTGCTCCTGAATCTCGGTCAGTTCCGCATCGAGCTGCTTGAGCTCTTCGCCGTAGGCGCTGACCTCAGCCTTGAGCGGCTCGATGTCCTGCCCGGCGGCACGCGCCTGGCCAATGGCCTTGGAACGGGTATTGCGCAGATTTTGCAGTTCCTGCACCCGCACCTGAACCTGCTTGCGCCGCTCTTCGAGCGTCTGAATATCCTGCACCTTGACGGTAAAGCCTCGGCGCGCCAGTTGCTGCGCGACCTGATCGAGATCCGCGCGCAACAGTCGAGGGTCCAACATAAGTTTTTAAGCCTTTTCGTTACACTGTTCGTTCAGTTGAGCTGAGCGGGTGCCACCAGCACATTCCAGGTTACCAGATGCCCCGGCTCGACAAATTCCTGAATACGCTCAATGGCCTGATGCACCCGCTCCGGGCGGTCGAAAAACTCCAGCACCAGTGGCAAATCAGTTGAGAGATCAAGCAAACGGGCACTGTGAACCACTCCGGTTTGACCGAATCCGGCGACTCCACGCATCACCGTCGCACCGCACACCTTTAGTTCTTCATGCAGGCATTTTAACAAGGGGTTCAGCTCCCGGTCTGACTCCGAGAGATACACCCGCACCATGGTGGCTTCGACCATTGTCATTGTGTCACCTTCGCTATCAGTGGTGGTCAGTGGCCAATCACAGCGCCCGTGCCGCAATCATGCCGAGCCAGCAGGCACCAAGACACAGGAGCACACTGACCCCGACGTTGAGCAACGCGCGCCCAGCGGCGCCTTGTTCCACCAGTGCCAGGGTTTCCAGTGAAAAAGTGGAGAAGGTGGTAAAGGCGCCGAGAAAACCGACCAGTATCGCCGAGCGCCACTCCGCTGAAGCCACACTGCGTTCAAAAAACAGGACAAAGAGCGCACCCATGAGCAGTGAACCACCGACGTTGACCGCCAGGGTCCCCCAGGGAAACTCCCGCCCCAGCAGGCGATAGACGCCAGTGGATACCGCAAAGCGCGACACAGCGCCCAAGGCACCGCCAGTGGCAATAGCGCTCAATTGTGCAAACATTGGCATAGTCGTAATGGAGAAGAGCCAAGGTTAAAGCGCCCCATTATAGCAATCGCCTGCGGCGGAGGTGGACTCCATACCGTCTGTCACAGGGACGCACTCAAACGCGCCGCGCAAGCACCATGGCGCGCACCGGCGCGGGATGCCCTTCGCAGGTGCGACTGGCATCATGGGGATCGAGAAAATCCGCCAGGGACTGAAAACGCATCCAGTCGGTGCGACGTTGCTCGGCGCTGGTGGTCGGCGTGAGATCGACCCCTTCGATCTGTTGGAAACCGACCGCGTGCAGCCAGCTGTGTAGTCTGGACAGACTCGGAATTGCATGGACGTTGCGCATTTGCGCATAACGCCCCGGTGGTTCCAGCACCGCATCCTCGTCGGTGTCTAACACCAGGGTTTCCAGCAGCAGCCGCCCTCCGGGAAGCAACAGTCGATGGAGAATGCGCAAATGCCGCAGCGGCTCGCGACGGTGATAGAGCACGCCCATGGACAGCAGCAGATCAACACCCGCCTCCAGGTCACTCAAATCCTCATCGGCCAGAGGCAGCACCGCGAGCCGATCACTGCGCAGCATCTGATTCAGCGCCAAAAACTGAGCGACAAAGCGCAGCCCGGGATCGACACCGAGCACCAGACGCGCGCCGGCACCCAAGGCCCGGTAGCCGTAGTAGCCGTTGCCACAGCCAATATCGAGCACTAGCGCATCGCGCAAGGAACCCAGGGCTGCGGCCACACGCGCCCATTTCCAATCCGAGCGCCATTCGGCATCAATGGTGACGCCATGCAGGCAAAACGGCCCCTTGCGCCAGGGATGCAAAGCAAGCAGTCCGGCGCGCAGCTGGTCGCGCATACTGGCATCAAGCGGTGGCGTGGCCTCCACGCCAACACAGGGCGCATCAAAGCGCCGCACGGCTGGCTCGATCACCGGCAAGTGCGCGAGCTGTTCCATCCAGACTCGCCAGTCGCCATGCCGGGGCGCGTGCAGCCGCGCCTGGCTCAGCTCGCGCAAGCGCGGACACCAGGCACCCGCGCGACTGCTCTGCCAGTGGCGCAGAAAGGGTTCGTAACGCGCTAACACCAGGCGGCCCAAGCCATGAAGTTCAAACACTGAAACCAGGGAACCACCTGGGTAAAACCGGCCGCCTGCAAGCGCTCGCGATGCATCTCTAGCGTGTCCGGGCGCATCACGCGCTCCAAGGCGGCACGTTTGCGGCTGATCTCCAGCTCCGAATACCCATTGGCGCGCTTAAAGGCGGCGTGACTGTCGTTAACCAGGGCTTCGGCAGCAGGCTGCGGGAAGCGCACCTTTTCAGCTAACAGTAAACCGCCGCCGGGACGCAGACGCTCGCGCAGGCGTGTGAGCAACGCCAAGCGCTGTTCGGGAGGAATGAATTGCAAGGTCAGATTGAGCACCACCAGACTGGCGCCATGGGTATCGACCGTCATTACATCCGCACAACGCGGTTCCAGCCGACCGGTAGCGACTTCGCCAGCCAAGCGCTCATGCAGCTTGTCGATCATGGCTTGGGAGTTATCCACTGCCACCACTCGCAGTCCAGGCAGCGCATGCTGGGCAAGCAGTGCCGCACTCACGGCTCCGAGCGAGCAGCCGAGGTCGAAACAGCAGGCGCCAGGCTGCACAAAGCGCCCGCCCACCAGCGCGAGCAGTCGCACAAGTTCGCGATAGCAAGGCACGGAGCGGCTAATCATGTCAGGGAACACCTGCGCCACCGACTCATCGAAGGCAAAATCACCTGGCGGCACATTGGCGCCGGCATAGAGTCGGTCACGCATATCGTCCGGCAAGAACTCAGTCATTCGGTCAACTTCTGGCAACACAAGCGGGGCAAAAGGCTGCTAGCATACCGCGATTACCAACACTTGATGCCTGCCCCCTTCCCACACAGCCTCGAACTGCCGCTCAGGATACGCCGATGACTGCCAACAATACCGCCGCAACACAGGATTTTAGCCAACTCGAGTCCAGCCAGCAGACGCCTTGGAACTCCCCTGAAACCTCTGCCGCACCTGAGCCAGTGCCTTCTTTAACCACGGACGAGGCATCTGAAACCACCGACCCAGCGCCCAGCCAAACCTCCGAAACCTCCGAAACCTCCGAAACCTCCGAAACCTCCGAAACCTCCGAGGAAACAGCTTCATTCATTCATGAATTGGAACCAGAATCTGAATTGGAATCAGAATTAGAGTCAGAACCGGATTCGGAGCCAGAACCAGAGCCGGAACCGGAACCGGAACCGGAACCGGAGCCAGTATCAGCCTCAACAACAGCTCCAATCCAGGAATCAATCCCCGCTGCGGAAATCGACCTGTACGACCCGGAACTCTATCTGAACCGCGAGCTGACCTGGCTTGCCTTCAACCAGCGAGTCTTGCATGAGGGGCAGGATTCACGCACCCCGCTGTTGGAGCGGGTAAAGTTTCTCGCCATCGTCAGCAACAATCTCGATGAGTTCTTCATGAAACGCATCGGCGGACTCAAGCAACAACTGGCCGCCGGCGTGCATACGCCCACCATCGACGGTCGCACGCCCGAGCAGCAACTGGCTGCATGCCGCGAACTCATTGCGCAGCTGCAAGAGGATCAGGAACAGCTCTATGACACCCTGATGCAGGCATTGGCCGAGCACGATATCCGTCTGGTCACCGTTGAATCACTGCCCGAGGATGCCCGTGCCCGTCTGCGCGAACACTTCCGCACCAACATCTTCCCGATGATCACGCCGCTGGCGATGGATCCCACGCATCCCTTCCCCTTTATCTCCAATCTCGCGCTGAATCTGCTGGTGCGTCTGCGTTACCCCGGCGGCAACGAGACCTATATGGCGCGCATCAAGGTGCCGGTCAGCAAGGATGTCTCCAAGCGGCTGATTCAAGTCGATGATGTCAATACCTTCGTCACCCTTGATGACTTGATAAAGCACAACCTCGACATGCTGTTTCCTGGCATGGAAATCGAAAGCTGCGAACTGTTCCGAGTGACGCGCAATGCCATTGTCGAACCGGAAGCCGAGGCCGCGAACGATCTGCTGGAGATGATCGAAACCGAACTGCGCGAGCGCCATTTCGCACCCATTGTGCGCTTGCAGGTTCAGGCCGATATGGACCCGATCCATCGCGGCATGCTGGCGGCGGAACTGGGCCTGAATGAAGCCAATGATGTCTATGAAGTCGCCGGCATGATGGCCAAGCGAGATCTGTTTGAACTCGCCAGCCTGAGTTTGCCTGAGCTGCATTTCAAGCCGCACCGTCCTGGCGATCATCCACTGCTCGCCAACGACCGGCGCAATATCTTCCACGTCATCCGCGAAAACGGTCCCCTGCTGCTGCAACACCCCTATGAATCCTTCTCCACCACGGTGGAGCGGTTTTTATCAACAGCGGCCAAAGACCCCAAGGTGCTGGCGATTAAGATGACCCTGTATCGCACCTCGGCTGGCGCCATTTTGGATGCGCTCATCGCAGCCGCGCGTAATGGCAAGCAGGTCGCCGTGCTGGTGGAGCTCAAGGCGCGTTTCGATGAAGCGGCCAACATTGGCTGGGCCCGCCGACTGGAGTCGGAAGGTATTCACGTCACCTATGGGGTGCTGGGGCTAAAAACCCACAGCAAGCTGATTTTCGTGGTACGCCGCGACTACTCGCAACTGCGCCGCTACTACCACATTGGCACCGGCAATTATCATCCGGGCACCGCCAAACTTTACACCGACATTGGCATGCTCGGCTGTGACGAGGAGATCGGCCAGGATCTAACCGAACTGTTCAACTATCTGACCGGCTATTCCCCACCGCCGAGCTATCGTAAAATTCTCGCCGCGCCCTACACGCTGAAACCCGGCATTCTGAGCCGCATTCAGCGCGAGATCGATCACCACCAGCGCGATGGTAACGGCCTGATTCAGATGAAAATGAACGCGCTTGATGATCCGGATATCACCCGCGCGCTCTATAAGGCCAGTCGGGCGGGCGTGAAGGTGGATCTGATTGTGCGGGATACCTGTCGCTATCGTCCCGGTGTGCCGGGCCTGTCAGAAACGGCCCGGGTGATCAGTATTGTGGGACGCTTTCTTGAGCATGGGCGCATCCTGTACTTCCGCAACGGTGGTGAGGAAGAATATTACTTTGGCTCGGCGGACATGATGCGCCGCAATCTGGAAGCACGGGTGGAAGTGCATGCCCCAGTTGAGAACCCGGAACTGCGCCAGGAACTGCGGCTGATTCTCGATGTACAGTTAGCCGATTCCCGCTCGGCCTGGGACATGCAGCCGGATGGCAGCTATGTGCAACGCCAGCCCAGCGATGACAACACCAAGGGCGCGCAGGACCTGTTGATTCAGGTCGCGGAAAAACGCCTGGCGGCTGCGGCTAAACATAAGGAAAAGAGCCTGCGTTCGCGCCTGCTCAGCCATTTCGAGCGCCGGCTGGCAGCGAATCAGACGTAAGCAGGGGTGTAGTGGTGCCGATGCCCTGATGCAACAACAACAGGCATCGGCCGCTGGCCTACCTCTAGACCTGCCGCTGATCTTCAGGCGGCCTGGGCGCGTTCCTCAAGCTTGCGGATCAACGGGTAAAGATGCTCGGTTTCGCGTTGGATCCGGTCCAGCACCAGACCGAACATCTGCTCAGTCTCGCTCAGAAAGTGCTGATGATCGCGAATTTGCAGGCGCCGCTGCGGCTCCGAGCACCATTCCTTCAAATACTGATTGAAAATACGCTTGATTTCGGTGGAACCCGACAGAAAGCGATTGGCGGTGTTTTTAACCGACTGATCGGGGTAAGAGAGCAATTGCCCGCATACCTCACGATCAACAAGCTCGATATGCTCACGCACCTTGGCTGTATACTCAAAAAAAACATCACATGCCGTTGCAGTGTCACACATCTCGCGATTTTGCACCAAATACAGAAAGATGTTCGACAGCTCGGTGATTTTGTGGTTTTGAGCATGCAGTTGAGAAAAGGCGATCATAAACGAATCCTCCAGTCATTCGGCGATCATTCGGCGGTTATCTCGTCGCCTTTTCGCTGATGAGGCGGCTATTACAGCTTCAAGCACCAGGCAGACGACATTCTTATTTGATCGGGCGCGCAGCCAGTGCAAAGCGCCCAGGTTAAGCACGTCCCTAATAGTTTGACACAGGTTGACACGTTGGACTAGGCCGCAGCCATCCAAAGCCTGCACGTCAGCCGAGCCATGCAGCGCCGCATGGCCACCACCGGCACGTCGCCCCGCTGGCTTTATGTGCGCTCAATCATGGCATCAAGCCGTTTGCCGGGTGGCACCATGGGCAAAACGTCCTCAGCCTTATCGACCCAGACATCCACCAGCACACTGCCCTCCTGCTCCAGCGCCTCGCGCAGACTCTCGCGCATGCCCAGGGGGCCGCGCAGGCGCTGCGTCTTCAGACCGGGATACACATGACTGAGCCCGGTCAGATTCGGCACCTGGCGCCGGCAGGTCTGGTCAATGGCGATACAGTCACGCTCGCAGTCTTCATTCCGCGCCAAGCAGGTTTCGTAATGATGGCCATCATCCATCATGTCTTCCCATTGCCGCACCATGCCGAGAAAGCTGTTATTCAGCACAAAGATCTTCAGCGGGATGCGGTGCGCGACCACGGTGGCCAGTTCCTGGATGTTCATCTGAAAGCTGCCATCGCCGTCCACCAGCACCACCGGCTGATTCGGATTGGCGAACCAAGCACCGATCGCGGCCGGCAGGCCAAAACCCATGGTGCCCAGACCGCCGGAGCTGATCCATTGGCGCGGGCGCTGAAACCCGTAGTACTGCGCCGCCCACATCTGATGCTGCCCCACGCCGGTCACCAGGGTTGCGTCGCCGGCAGTCAGCTCCGAGAGTGTCTCAATAACAGCTTGGGGCTTGATGTAATCACCGTCTGGGTAAGGCAGTGGCATTTGGGTGCGCCATGCGCTGATGCGCTCCATCCATGCGGGATGCTGCGCCTGCACAGGGCTGGCCAGGGCATGCTCGAAAAACTGCTCCAGCGAAGCGACTAGTGCCAGGTCGGTTTTAATGGTCTTGTCGATTTCCGAGGGATCAATATCGACATGCGCAATGCGCTTGCCGGTGGCAAAGCCCTTCACCGCCACCCGATCATCAAAGCGCCCACCGAGGGTGAGGATAAAATCGGCTTCGCGCAACGCATAGTTGGCCGGAATACTGCCGTGCATGCCCGGCATGCCGAGCGCATGGCGCGCGCTCAGGGGCACGGCCCCCAGAGCATTGAAAGTGGTGGTCACGGGGGTATCGAAACGCTCGACGAACTGACGTAGCGCATCGGACACCTCGGCATGAATCACGCCACCGCCAGCTTTGATGACTGGGCGTTCCGCAGCCGCCAGGGCTTCGAGTATGCGATCAGCGGCCTCGCGATCAAATGGATAGGGCGTGCGATGGCGCACCCGGGGCGGATTGGGCTGATCAAGCAGCGCAATCTGCGCGTCCTTACAAATGTCCACCACTACAGGACCGGGACGCCCGGAGTTGGCCAGGGCGAAGGCTTCACGCAGCGTCCATTCGAGATCGGCCACCGTCTTGACCAGATAGTTGTGCTTAGAAATGGGCCGGGTCATGCCCAGGGTATCGACCTCCTGGAAGGCATCGCTGCCGATGGCTGTGCTGGACACCTGTCCGGTAATGAAGACCGTGGGCACTGAGTCCTTATGGGCATCGGCAATCGGCGTGGCTAGGTTGGTCGCTCCCGGCCCCGAGGTCGCCAGAACTACGCCGACCCGGCCGCCGGCACGGGCATAGCCCTCGGCCGCATGGCCGGCGGCGCCTTCCTGCCGGCAGAGGATAAAGCGCGGCGCCGGCTTACCCCGGCGCATGCGCTTATTGAGTTCAACATGCAGCGGAATGACGGCACCACCGGTATGGCCGAAAATCAACTCCACACCCAAATCCGTTAGGACATCAAACAAAATAGCCGCGCCACTGCGACGCGCCGGAACCGAAGCCGTCATGCAATCCCCTTCAATCAATCCGTTCAACAGGTGTTATTACCCTGAGCTGAACCACCCAAAGGCTTTGGCCATGAGTTTAGCGCCTTGCCGGGATGGCGCCTAGTGGGGCCTCAACGCGACTCAAGCAGCAGACGATGCGCCTGATCGTCAATGGTCATGCGAAAACGCCCCAGCAGGCTCATGCCCAGCAGACCGTGGCGGCCTAACTGGGCATCATCAAGAAAGGCCACAGCGATATCCGCCACCCGCTGGCCGTTGAGCCAAACCGCCGGTAACTGACCATAGCGCGCCTGGGCACGACCATTGGCGGTCTGCACCTCCCGCTGACGCAGGCCAGCAGTACTGAGTCCGAGCTGGCTGATCATAGAGGCAGGCAGCACCAGCGCATCAGCCCCGGTGTCAATCAGCAGCTCTTGGCCCAGCCGTCGCGCGCCCGCGCCTTCGAGTTCGACCCGCACCAGGTGCTGATTGCCACGCCGCCGCGTCGGCAGCTCAATGAATCCCGGGGTCGCAGGCACCACAGGCACATGAACCGGGGTCGGCGGCATTCCCGACCCGGCCATCTTGATGCCCAGAATCAACACCCGCTCCACGCTTCCATCGGGTCTCTGGATAATAATGTAGTCGAAGGTCTCCAGTAAGGTTCGCAAGCGCTGATACAGTGAGCCATCAATTAACCGCCCGCGCTGTTCAGCGAGATACTCGCCACCCTGGATGCGAAAACCATGCTGCTGTGCCAGACGTGCAAGTTCGGCGCTCAACTCAACCGAGGCTGCGCCGCTGAGCCCCGACCCAAGCATCATGATCAACAATAGCAGCATCAAGAACCGCTGGCGCGCCCCCCGGGTGCCGCTACTTGAGATAAGCATCCATGAAAACCTCATGCAGTTAATGTGGAAGCAGGGCCGGCTTTCCCAATTGCTGCGCTATTACTGCACTGAAAACGCGCTATGCCAGGTCAATCAGTTGTGAGTCAGCACCATCCGCTGATATATTAGGCGTTTCGATGCACTTGGCCCAGCGAAACTTAAGCAGGCGGTCTCGACGCTGACGCGCGCGACCGCTTTATTTTTTGTGGCCTTCGGCCAAGCGCCGCTTTAACTCTGAACGAGAACTCTAACCTGCCATGGGCCAATCCTTGATGCCGACCTATGCACGACAGCCCGTCACCTTCGTTCGCGGCGAAGGGGTCTGGCTGTGGGATACTGAGGACCGCCGCTATCTGGATGCAATTGCCGGCATTGCTGTGTGCGGACTGGGGCACGCTCACCCAGGCGTGGCAGCGGCGCTCTGCGAACAAGCCAAGCGGCTGCTGCACACCTCCAATCTCTACCAGATTGAGGCCCAGCAACAGCTCGGCGATCGCCTGACGCAGCTCGCCGATATGGATCGGGTGTTTTTCGGCAACTCAGGCGCGGAAGCCAATGAGGCCGCAATCAAGCTTGCCCGTCTGCATGCCCATCAGCGCGGCATTGCTGATCCCGCCATTTTGGTCATGGAGTCGAGCTTTCACGGGCGCACCATGGCCACCCTGACAGCCACCGGTAACCGCAAGACTCAGGCCGGCTTTGAGCCGCTGGTGCAAGGCTTTGTGCGGGTACCCTACAATGACCTTGAAGCCATTGATCGGGTGGCGGCCAATCGCACCAATATTGTCGCCGTGCTGGTGGAACCTATTCAGGGCGAGGGCGGCGTGATCCTGCCTGCCTCCGATTACCTCACGGGCCTGCGTGCGCGTTGCGATCAACACGGCTGGCTGCTGATGCTGGATGAAATACAAACCGGCATGGGCCGCACCGGGCGGCTCTTTGCGCATCAGCACCAAGGGATCCGGCCCGATGTTATGACCCTGGCCAAGGGGCTCGCCAATGGTGTACCCATCGGTGCCTGTTTGGCACGAGGTGCGGCGGCCGATGTGCTGGGTCCAGGGAGTCACGGCTCCACCTTTGGCGGTAATCCGCTCGCCTGTCGCGCGGCTTTGGCTGTGTTACAGGCTCTGGAGGATGAGGCGCTGCCGGCTCAAGCCGCACGCCAGGGGGCAGCACTCTTGGAGCGGCTGCGCACCGCCCTTGGCGATCAGCCTGGCGTGCGCGAGATTCGCGGGCTTGGCTTAATGATTGGCATTGAGCTGGCGCGCGACTGCACCGAACTCGTCGGCCAGGCTCTGGCACAAGGCCTGCTGATCAATGTCACCGCCGGGCGCGTCCTGCGGCTATTGCCACCGCTGATTCTCGATGATGAACAACTGGCGCTGCTTGCAGATGGACTGATCCGCCTGATTCAGCATTTTCTAGCCTCGGCGCCACCACATGACCCGGAGTAGCGCGATGGAACCACTCAGCGCAGGCACAGCACGGCACTTTTTAACCCTGCTTGACCTCTCCGCGCAAGAAGCACAGGCACTGATTCAGCGCGCACAGGAACTGAAGCGCCTGCAAGGGGATCCTGCACACCCGCTGCCCTTGCAACAGCGTACCCTGGCCATGATTTTCGAGAAATCCTCGACGCGCACCCGGGTGTCTTTCGAGGTCGGCATGGCACAGCTTGGCGGTCATGCACTGTTTCTGTCGCCACGCGATACGCAGCTTGGTCGTGGCGAGCCAATTCCAGATAGCGCCCGGGTGCTGTCACGCATGGTCGATGCCATCATGATCCGTACCTTTGCGCATGACACACTTGAAACCTTCGCCGCTCACTCTCAGGTTCCGGTCATCAATGGCCTAACGGATCGCTTCCACCCCTGTCAATTGCTGGCGGATATGCTGACCTATCAGGAGCATCGCGGCCCAATCAATGGCCGCCGCGTCGCCTATATTGGGGATGGAAACAATATGTGCCATTCTTATATGAATGCGGCTAAGCTGTTCGACTTTGAACTGCACATCGCCTGCCCGGTGGGATTTGAGCCCGATGAGGACTTGCTCCGCGCGACGGCCAGCCACTGTCAGCTGTCAAACGACCCTGCAGCAGCCGTCGCCGGGGCCGATCTTCTGGTCACTGATGTATGGGCCAGTATGGGTCAGGAGGAGCAGGCACGCGAGCGTCGTCAAGCCTTCACGACGTTTTGCATTGACCAGGCGCTGCTTGCGCAAGCTAAACCCGATGCACTCTTTATGCACTGCCTGCCGGCTCACCGCGGCGAAGAAGTCAGCGCCGAGGTAATCGACGGACCGCAATCGGTGGTTTGGGATGAAGCCGAAAATCGCCTGCATGCGCAGAAAGCGCTGCTGGAATTTCTGTTGCTTGAGCCGTCAGTCAACACGGCTTGAGAACCAGATCAGCCGATCACGCGTTTGCCTTAAGAGCAATGAAATCGTCTTACCCGCTATGCTAAAGCCTACTGCGATCTCCACCCCTGTCGCTTTGAACGCACCTGTTTCACTGCACCCTCACCGGCGATGGTTCGCTGCCGTGCTGGTATTTCTGGTCTGTGGGGCGGCAGGTGCTGAAACCGCCTACATCACTGATCAAGGCCAATTTAATCTGCGCAGCGGTGCAAGCACCCGCCACAGAATTATCCGCACCCTGTCAAGCGGCACCCAGGTCGATGTGCTATCGAAGGACGAGGACAGCGGTTATTCGCGCGTTCGCACCGAAGATGGCAAAACTGGCTATATCCTGACGCGTCACCTGCAAGACAGCCCGGCGGCGCGCAGTCAGCTGGCGGAAATGCGCGCGCAGCTGGAAGAATTACAGCAGGAACCGGATCAGCTGGCGGCCAGGCTCAGCAAAATTAATACCGAACATGAATTGCTCAAGGAGCAATACGCCACGGTCGCCAGCCGCAATGTTGAACTCGAAGAAGCCCTTGCCGAGTTTGAGCACACATCCGCCAACATTGTGCATATCAACGAGGAGCGCAATCGGTTGCAGCGGGATGTTGCCAAACTCACCCGCACCGTTGGTGACCTCGAACAAGAGAATCTGGCGATTCGCAGCGGCGATAACTGGCAGTGGTTTCTCACCGGTGCCGGTGTCGCCGGCGCCGGTCTGCTGGTCGGACTGGTTCTGGGCGGCTCCGGCTTGGGCGGACGCCGCCGCAGCGGATCACGCGATCTGTTTTAACCCCCGATCTGCGTCAAATCCCGCACCGCACCATGCGCGGCACTGGTGGTCAGTGCCGCATAGGCGCGCAACGCTGTGGAGACTGGACGCTGGCGTTTCACCGGCTTCCACGCCCGATCCGCGCGAGCCTCCATGGCCTGGCGACGCTCAGTGAGTACTTGCTCAGATACATCGAGATGAATCCGCCGCGCCGGAATGTCGATGTCGATGCGATCGCCTTCCTGCACCAATCCAATCGTGCCGCCCTCGGCCGCTTCGGGCGAGACATGGCCGATCGACAGCCCGGAGGTTCCCCCGGAGAAACGCCCATCGGTAATCAGTGCACAGCGCTTGCCAAGGCCTTTGGATTTCAGGTAGCTGGTGGGGTACAGCATTTCCTGCATGCCCGGGCCACCTTTAGGGCCTTCATAGCGAATCACGACGATATCGCCTGGTGCAACACGATCGAGCAGGATGCCTTCAACCGCATCCTCCTGACTTTCAAAGACTCGCGCGCTTCCGGAGAAGCGCAGGATAGACTCATCAACCCCGGCGGTTTTCACAATGCAGCCTTCCTCGGCTAAATTACCGTAGAGGACCGCAAGGCCTCCATCGCGACTGTAAGCCGACTCAAGCCGGCGGATACAACCCTGATCGCGATCCAAATCCAGCGCCGGCCATTGCGCATTCTGACTAAAGGCCTGCTGCGTGGGTACTCCACCGGGCGCCGCCAGATAACGCTGAACCACAGGCGGTTCAGCGGTACGCATCACATCCCATTGCTCCAGGGCGGCGGCCAAGGACGTGCTATGCACGGTTGGTACATCACGACGAATCAAGCCGGCACGATCCAATTCCCCCATAATACCCATGACGCCACCGGCGCGGTGCACATCCTCCAGGTGATAGTGTTGCGTTGCCGGTGCAACCTTGCACAAATTGGGCACCTTGCGGCTGAGACGATCGATATCACTCATTGAGAAAGCCACGCCAGCCTCGGAAGCCGCCGCCAACAGATGCAACACAGTATTGGTCGAGCCACCCATGGCAATATCCAGCGACATTGCATTTTCAAAGGCCTCAAAGGTGGCGATGGAGCGTGGCAGGACGCTGGCATCATTGTGTTCGTACCAGCGTTGACTTAAGGCCACAACCTGACGCGCAGCCTCCAGAAAGAGTTCGCGGCGCGCTGCATGGGTGGCAAGCAATGAGCCATTGCCAGGCAAGCTGAGACCAAGCGCCTCAGTCAGACAGTTCATTGAATTGGCCGTGAACATGCCCGAACAGGATCCACAGGTGGGACAAGCTGAGCGCTCATAAGCGGCTACCTCAGCATCTGATCGGTTGGGATCAGCTGCCACTACCATGGCATCGACCAGATCCAGCGCCTCTTCCTGTTCGCTATTGATGACTTTACCCGCTTCCATAGGGCCACCGGAGACAAACACGGTGGGGATATTTAAGCGCAAGGCGGCCATCAACATGCCAGGGGTGATTTTGTCGCAATTGGAAATGCACACCAGCGCATCCGCACAATGCGCATTGACCATGAATTCGACTGAATCAGCGATCAGGTCACGCGATGGCAATGAATAGAGCATGCCGCCATGTCCCATCGCAATGCCATCATCCACAGCAATGGTATTGAATTCCTTGGCCACTCCACCAGCACGCTCGATCTCGGCGGCGACCAATTGCCCCATATTCTGCAAATGAACATGGCCTGGGACAAATTGGGTAAATGAATTGGCAACAGCAATGATCGGCTTGTTAAAGTCGTCATCTTTCATACCGGTCGCACGCCAGAGCGCACGCGCGCCGGCCATGTTGCGACCCTGGGTGGTGGTTCGGGAGCGATATTCAGGCATCTGTTGTTACCCGTTTTAGTGACAAAAGAGACAGGCGACAGGGCGGTTTTGCTTAGCCACAGGCCATAAGAACGCGATCAATAATGTAGTCCTGGTCCTGTTCGCACAAATAGGGATGCATCGGCAAACTGACAACGCGCCGCGAGACCCGTTGCGACACCTCAAGCGACTGCCTTACCGGATAATGCGCGAAGGCCGGTTGTTCATTGAGTGGCACCGGATAATGGACGGCGGTTGGGATCCCATCCCGGTCGAGCGCCGCAATCAATGCATCACGGTCATCGACCTGAATCGTATATTGTGCATAAACAGAGCGCTGATCATCTGGCACATAGGGAACCAGAAGCCCTTGTTCAGCATCCTGAGTGGTCGCTGCACCGCGCGCCACAAATTGCTTCGTGTAGCGCTGGCCAATGGCCGTTCGCTGCTCAACCTCCTGCTCAAAGGCTTCCAGCTTGGCGAGCAAAATAGCTGCTTGCAAGGTATCCAGCCGGCCATTGAAACCCAGGCGTGGGTGATGGTAGCGCCGATCCTGTCCGTGATTGCGCACCTGGCGCAAGGCTGAAGCAAGCGCTGCATGATCTGTAAAGCAGGCGCCGCCATCCCCATAGCCGCCGAAGGGCTTGGATGGAAAAAATGAGGTACAGCCGATTTCACTTAAGCCGCACGACCGCCGGCCACGAATGCTGGCACCAAAACTTTGCGCACCATCTTCGATCACGGGTATCCCGGCTTCTTGAGCGATCTGGCCAATATCATCGACAGCGAAGCACTGGCCATAGAGTGACACCGGCATAATCGCCTTTGTTCGCTTGGTCAGGACCGCTGCAACCTGCTCCGGTGCGATGTTATAGGAGACCGAATCGATATCGACAAAGACCGGCACAGCCCCGAGCAACGCAATGGTCTCAGCGGTTGCCACAAAGGTAAAGGGCGAGGTGATGACCTCATCACCCGCCCCCACCCCAAGGGCCATCATGGCTGCCAGCAGTGCATCCGTGCCACTCGAGAGTGTGACACAGTGCTCCACACCGACGAAGCTTGCCAGTCGTTGCTCAAGCTCTGCCACTTCAGGCCCCATAATGAACTGACCATGCTCCAGAACCTGTTGAATTCCAGCATGAATCGGCCCACTGAGTCGTTCGTATTGAGTTTTAAGATCGATGAATTTCATTTGCCTCAGCTCAACATAAAAAAACCCCAGGGAGCGCATGCTTCCTGGGGTTTTGAATAAGACCCTGGCGGTGACCTACTTTCGCATGGGGAGGCCCCACACTATCATCGGCGATACACCGTTTCACTTCTGAGTTCGGGATGGGATCAGGTGGTTCCAGTGCTCTGTGGCCGCCAGGAAAAAAGGGTTGATGACTCAATGGTTTGAACATTGACCCATCGGGCATTCGGTGAGGGATCGCTTCGCAAACGTCGGCGTCTCATAACCCGCTGACTCGAAAGCCTTTGGGTGTTATATGGTCAAGCCGCACGGTCCATTAGTACGGGTTAGCTTCACACATTACTGCGCTTCCACACCCCGCCTATCAACGTTGTAGTCTTCAACGGACCTTGAGGGACGTCAAGCGTCCAGGGAGACCTGATCTTGGGAGGGGCTTCCCGCTTAGATGCTTTCAGCGGTTATCCCGTCCGACCATAGCTACCCGGCTGTGCCACTGGCGTGACAACCGGAACACCAGAGGGTCGTCCACTCCGGTCCTCTCGTACTAGGAGCAGCTTCCCGCAAGTCTCCAACGCCCACGGCAGATAGGGACCGAACTGTCTCACGACGTTCTAAACCCAGCTCGCGTACCACTTTAAATGGCGAACAGCCATACCCTTGGGACCGACTTCAGCCCCAGGATGTGATGAGCCGACATCGAGGTGCCAAACACCGCCGTCGATATGAACTCTTGGGCGGTATCAGCCTGTTATCCCCGGAGTACCTTTTATCCGTTGAGCGATGGCCCTTCCATTCAGAACCACCGGATCACTAAGACCTAGTTTCCTACCTGCTCGACGTGTCTGTCTCGCAGTCAAGCACCCTTATGCCTTTGCACTCAATGCGCGATTTCCGACCGCGCTGAGGGTACCTTCGTGCTCCTCCGTTACGCTTTGGGAGGAGACCGCCCCAGTCAAACTACCCACCATGCACTGTCCCTGATCCGGATCACGGACCGAGGTTAGAACTCCAAATCGACCAGGGTGGTATTTCAAGGATGGCTCTACCAGAACTGGCGTCCCGGCTTCAAAGCCTCCCACCTATCCTACACAAGTCGATTCAAAGTCCCGTGCAAAGCTGTAGTAAAGGTTCACGGGGTCTTTCCGTCTAGCCGCGGGTACTCGGCATCTTGACCGAGAATTCAATTTCACTGAGTCTCTGGTGGAGACAGTGCCGCCATCGTTACGCCATTCGTGCAGGTCGGAACTTACCCGACAAGGAATTTCGCTACCTTAGGACCGTTATAGTTACGGCCGCCGTTTACCGGGGCTTCGATCAAGCGCTTCTCCGAGGATAACGCCATCAATTAACCTTCCGGCACCGGGCAGGCGTCACACCCTATACGTCCGCTTGCGCGTTTGCAGAGTGCTGTGTTTTTAGTAAACAGTCGCAGCGGCCTGGTCACTGCAACCCCCGTCCGCTCCATGGGCAAGCCACTTCACGTACCAGGGGCGTACCTTCTCCCGAAGTTACGGTACCATTTTGCCTAGTTCCTTCACCAGAGTTCTCTCAAGCGCCTTGGGATTCTCACCCTGCCCACCTGTGTCGGTTTCGGGTACGGTCAACTATTACCTGAAGCTTAGAGGCTTTTCCTGGAAGCGGGGCATCAATCACTTCGCGTCCGTAGACACTCGTCATCACGTCTCGGCATTGACTCTCCGGATTTGCCTAAAGAGTCTGCCTACTCGCTTGAACCGGGATAACCATCACCCGGATGACCTAGCCTTCTTCGTCCCCCCATCGCAGTAATAGTTGGTGCCGGACTATTAACCGGCTTCCCATCGACTACGCCTTTCGGCCTCGCCTTAGGGGCCGACTCACCCTGCGCCGATGAACGTTGCGCAGGAAACCTTGGGCTTTCGGCGAGGGGGCCTTTCACCCCCTTTATCGTTACTCATGTCAGCATTCGCACTTCCGATACCTCCAGCATGCTTTACAACACACCTTCAATGGCTTACGGAACGCTCCCCTACCATGCGAGCAAAACTCGCATCCGCAGCTTCGGTACATGGCTTAAGCCCCGTTACATCTTCCGCGCAGGCCGACTCGACCAGTGAGCTATTACGCTTTCTTTAAAGGATGGCTGCTTCTAAGCCAACCTCCTGGCTGTCTGGGCCTTCCCACATCGTTTCCCACTGAGCCATGATTTTGGGACCTTAGCTGGCGGTCTGGGTTGTTTCCCTCTCGACGACGGACGTTAGCACCCGCCGTCTGTCTCCCGTGATTGCACTTGCCGGTATTCGGAGTTTGCATCGGTTTGGTAAGCCGGGATGGCCCCCTAGCCGAAACAGTGCTCTACCCCCAGCAGTGAGACACGAGGCGCTACCTAAATAGCTTTCGGGGAGAACCAGCTATCTCCGGGCTTGATTAGCCTTTCACTCCAACCCACAGCTCATCCGAATCTTTTTCAACAGATCCCGGTTCGGGCCTCCAACGCGTGTTACCGCATCTTCACCCTGGCCATGGGTAGATCGCCCGGTTTCGGGTCTACTCCCAGCAACTAAACGCCCGTTTAAGACTCGCTTTCGCTACGCCTCCCCTATGCGGTTAAGCTTGCTACTGAGATGTAAGTCGCTGACCCATTATACAAAAGGTACGCCGTCACCCCCTAAGGGGCTCCGACTGCTTGTACGCAGACGGTTTCAGGTTCTATTTCACTCCCCTTCCGGGGTTCTTTTCGCCTTTCCCTCACGGTACTGGTTCACTATCGGTCGGTCGGGAGTATTTAGCCTTGGAGGATGGTCCCCCCATGTTCAGACAGGATTTCTCGTGTCCCGCCTTACT
>NZ_NRRS01000002.1:105000-107500 GCF_016583795.1 Rhabdochromatium marinum
TTAAAGATCTACTGTTCAGACAAACCAAAGCGTGACTTTGTTTACAGGGCTTTGGCTTCAGTAAGCCGGCTATTATACCTGCGTTTTTATCGCTGTCAAGCCATACTTACGTTTGAATAAGACCCTGGCGGTGACCTACTTTCGCATGGGGAGGCCCCACACTATCATCGGCGATACACCGTTTCACTTCTGAGTTCGGGATGGGATCAGGTGGTTCCAGTGCTCTGTGGCCGCCAGGAAAAAAGGGTTGATGACTCAATGGTTTGAACATTGACCCATCGGGCATTCGGTGAGGGATCGCTTCGCAAACGTCGGCGTCTCATAACCCGCTGACTCGAAAGCCTTTGGGTGTTATATGGTCAAGCCGCACGGTCCATTAGTACGGGTTAGCTTCACACATTACTGCGCTTCCACACCCCGCCTATCAACGTTGTAGTCTTCAACGGACCTTGAGGGACGTCAAGCGTCCAGGGAGACCTGATCTTGGGAGGGGCTTCCCGCTTAGATGCTTTCAGCGGTTATCCCGTCCGACCATAGCTACCCGGCTGTGCCACTGGCGTGACAACCGGAACACCAGAGGGTCGTCCACTCCGGTCCTCTCGTACTAGGAGCAGCTTCCCGCAAGTCTCCAACGCCCACGGCAGATAGGGACCGAACTGTCTCACGACGTTCTAAACCCAGCTCGCGTACCACTTTAAATGGCGAACAGCCATACCCTTGGGACCGACTTCAGCCCCAGGATGTGATGAGCCGACATCGAGGTGCCAAACACCGCCGTCGATATGAACTCTTGGGCGGTATCAGCCTGTTATCCCCGGAGTACCTTTTATCCGTTGAGCGATGGCCCTTCCATTCAGAACCACCGGATCACTAAGACCTAGTTTCCTACCTGCTCGACGTGTCTGTCTCGCAGTCAAGCACCCTTATGCCTTTGCACTCAATGCGCGATTTCCGACCGCGCTGAGGGTACCTTCGTGCTCCTCCGTTACGCTTTGGGAGGAGACCGCCCCAGTCAAACTACCCACCATGCACTGTCCCTGATCCGGATCACGGACCGAGGTTAGAACTCCAAATCGACCAGGGTGGTATTTCAAGGATGGCTCTACCAGAACTGGCGTCCCGGCTTCAAAGCCTCCCACCTATCCTACACAAGTCGATTCAAAGTCCCGTGCAAAGCTGTAGTAAAGGTTCACGGGGTCTTTCCGTCTAGCCGCGGGTACTCGGCATCTTGACCGAGAATTCAATTTCACTGAGTCTCTGGTGGAGACAGTGCCGCCATCGTTACGCCATTCGTGCAGGTCGGAACTTACCCGACAAGGAATTTCGCTACCTTAGGACCGTTATAGTTACGGCCGCCGTTTACCGGGGCTTCGATCAAGCGCTTCTCCGAGGATAACGCCATCAATTAACCTTCCGGCACCGGGCAGGCGTCACACCCTATACGTCCGCTTGCGCGTTTGCAGAGTGCTGTGTTTTTAGTAAACAGTCGCAGCGGCCTGGTCACTGCAACCCCCGTCCGCTCCATGGGCAAGCCACTTCACGTACCAGGGGCGTACCTTCTCCCGAAGTTACGGTACCATTTTGCCTAGTTCCTTCACCAGAGTTCTCTCAAGCGCCTTGGGATTCTCACCCTGCCCACCTGTGTCGGTTTCGGGTACGGTCAACTATTACCTGAAGCTTAGAGGCTTTTCCTGGAAGCGGGGCATCAATCACTTCGCGTCCGTAGACACTCGTCATCACGTCTCGGCATTGACTCTCCGGATTTGCCTAAAGAGTCTGCCTACTCGCTTGAACCGGGATAACCATCACCCGGATGACCTAGCCTTCTTCGTCCCCCCATCGCAGTAATAGTTGGTGCCGGACTATTAACCGGCTTCCCATCGACTACGCCTTTCGGCCTCGCCTTAGGGGCCGACTCACCCTGCGCCGATGAACGTTGCGCAGGAAACCTTGGGCTTTCGGCGAGGGGGCCTTTCACCCCCTTTATCGTTACTCATGTCAGCATTCGCACTTCCGATACCTCCAGCATGCTTTACAACACACCTTCAATGGCTTACGGAACGCTCCCCTACCATGCGAGCAAAACTCGCATCCGCAGCTTCGGTACATGGCTTAAGCCCCGTTACATCTTCCGCGCAGGCCGACTCGACCAGTGAGCTATTACGCTTTCTTTAAAGGATGGCTGCTTCTAAGCCAACCTCCTGGCTGTCTGGGCCTTCCCACATCGTTTCCCACTGAGCCATGATTTTGGGACCTTAGCTGGCGGTCTGGGTTGTTTCCCTCTCGACGACGGACGTTAGCACCCGCCGTCTGTCTCCCGTGATTGCACTTGCCGGTATTCGGAGTTTGCATCGGTTTGGTAAGCCGGGATGGCCCCCTAGCCGAAACAGTGCTCTACCCCCAGCAGTGAGACACGAGGCGCTACCTAAATAGCTTTCGGGGAGAACCAGCTATCTCCGGGCTTGATTAGCCTTTCACTCCAACCCACAGCTCATCCGAA
>NZ_NRRS01000002.1:110000-154913 GCF_016583795.1 Rhabdochromatium marinum
TCATCCTTCAGCGAGAGCCCGAAAGCCCCCTTTCACCCGTAGGTCGTATGCGGTATTAGCCCGGGTTTCCCCGGGTTGTCCCCCACTGTAGGGCAGATTCCCACGCGTTACTCACCCGTCCGCCACTCTACTCAGGACGAATCCCTTTCGCGTTCGACTTGCATGTGTTAGGCATGCCGCCAGCGTTCAATCTGAGCCAGGATCAAACTCTTCAGTTCAATCTTCTCTTTGGCACTTCACCCAACCCAAAAGGCTTTGATACCTCTCGAATCCAGCTCAGCGCCGTTTTCCTCTCTTGACGCGTTCTACCTCGTGGTACTACTCGTCAATGGCACTCCCGTACCACCTAAACCGAGCATCCACACAAGCTGACTTCCTGATTGTTAAAGATCTGTATCCCAATATTGGCTTGACTATAGCTTTACAATAGCCATTAGGGTAAAATCGACTGAAAATTATCGATCAACCCTACTTAAACCTGTGCGCCGCTGATATCAAGCTAAAGTTGCTTGAGAGCTAACCGCGCTGGGAAGACGGACTATTCTACCGATCTTGCCGCTGCCGTCAAGCGGTTTGGACAGATTTTTTTTCGAACCGGTTCCACCCTCAATCCTCGCTGATCTGAACGCGAGCGAACCGACGCTTGCCCACCTGCACCACAGGGCGCTCCCCTACCTGTAAGCTGAGCTTTGGATCGCTGATCTTTTCTCCATCCATGCGCACAGCCCCCTGCTTGATCAGCCGCAATGCCTCAGAGGTACTCCCCACCAAACCGGCTCCCTTTAATAGATGCCCGATGCCAAGCGCCCCGTTCTCAGCGCTTAAGCGCACCTCGGGGATATCCGTCGGCATCGCTCCTTTTTGAAACCGCTGAATGAAGTCGTCTTGCGCCCGATCCGCATCAGCCGCGCCATGGAAGCGCCCGACCAGCTCCTGGGCGAGTTGCATCTTGACATCGCGCGGATTCAGGCCAGCGGCAACTTCACGCGCCAAGCGCTCGACCTCCGCAAGCGGACGAAAACTCAGCAACTCAAAATAGCGCCACATGAGTTCATCGGAAACCGACATCAGCTTACCGAACATCTCTCCTGGCGGGTCGGCAATGGCGATGTAATTGCCAAGCGACTTGGACATCTTCTGCGTCCCATCGAGTCCTTCGAGAATCGGCATGGTCATCACCACCTGCTCGGGCTGACCATGGGCGGCCTGCAGCTGACGCCCAACCAACAGATTAAAGGTTTGATCGGTTCCGCCCAGCTCCACGTCAGCACGCAGCGCCACGGAATCGTACCCCTGGATCAGCGGATACAAAAACTCATGAATTGCAATCGGCTGACCACTGCGGTAACGCTTGGAAAAATCCTCGCGCTCCAGCATGCGCGCGACCGTATGATGCGCCGCTAATCGCACCAGCTCCTCAGCAGACATCGCCCCCATCCAGTGGGAATTAAACACCACTTCGGTGGCTTCAGGATCCAGAATCTGAAACACCTGCTGACGATAGGTTTCAGCATTCGCCAGCACCTGCTCGCGCGACAACGGCTGACGCATGACATTTTTCCCGGTCGGATCGCCAATCATCCCGGTAAAGTCGCCGATTAGAAAAACGACCTGATGCCCCTGAAGCTGAAACTGACGGAGCTTATTAATCAACACCGTATGACCCAGATGGAGATCCGGAGCGGTCGGATCAAAGCCCGCTTTCACCCTCAACCGCGCACCGGAAGCCAGCTTTTTGCGCAGCTCTGCTTCGGTCAAAATTTCTGCAACTCCACGTTTCAACTCGGCAACCGCGTCATCAATCGCCTGCATCAATGTCTTACTCCTGATAAAATTTGTTGTTTGCGCAAAGGTCAATCAGCGGCACTTGCGGTTCTGACTTCGCGCCGAGGCGCTAGCTTAGCCTGAAGTTGCGCGTATTGGGTGGCCAGCCCGTCGCAACACCTGGCCATCATCCGGCTTCACGCCCTCAAGCACCAAGGCCGTGATGAACAAAATCACCAACGTTAACCTAGTGGATTCACACAGAATTCCAAGTCTTCCGTTGACCTTCTACAAACATAGACTAAACTTGCTGAGTATGCGGTTACCTTTCAAAATCGGGACCTTGGGACAGATTCATGATGCGTGACTATAAGTTTTGCATGCGCGGCTCGAGCTCTCGGCGCGCGCCAAACCGCCGGTCGCGCCGTAGTCTGCGACTGGGTTTCCTGGCAGTGGCTGCTGGCATCAGTTATGCGCTGATACAGGTGGTGACATCAGGTTTCCAAGACCCAACGGCTGCCTCGCAAGCAAAGAATCCGAAAATCATTGAGCGGCCGCTATCACCAAACCTTAATCAGGAAACCAGGACACCTGATGCCAGCCCGTCACGCCAGGCTGAACGCCAAGGCTCTCAAGCGCTGGCCATCCCGCTCAATATCAGCCATCCACTGCAAGGAGCACACCCACAACGGCTGAGCCAGTTCAAACAACGTCCAAGCACAACCAACGCCCTTTATGATCCGCTCGGTATCGACCCGCTGCGCTTGCCTGACCTGCCTGAACTATCGACAGCGAACCCAGCAAGTTTCGTCCTGCAACTCAATGCCCCGACGACGACGCTCGCTGCAATCAAACCGCCGCCCACCCTGAGTCGCGGGCCTTTCCGTCTCGACTACCAGGTGCAGGCAGGCGACACGCTCGGCACTATCCTGCAATCACAGGGCCTTCCGAGTGACATGGTCTATCAGATACTTGGCGGCCTTTCAGATCAACAACGTCAGCGTCTCACGCGCATCCGCCCCGGCGAGACCATCCAGCTCAATCTTGACGAAACCTTGCAGCTGAGCAGCCTCAAGCTCAAGCTCAACGCAACCAAGCGACTGCTGGTCTACCGCGCAAACGACCATATCAGCGCCAAGGTTGAAGCGGTCGCAACCGAACCTCGCCGCCAATGTCTAACCGCTGTGGTGAAAAACTCCCTGTACAACGCCGCGAAAAACGCCGGGATCCCGGATCAAGTCACCCAGGGCGCCATCAATCTCTTCCGCCACCAGATCAACTTCGCCCGTCAAACCCGCAAGGGCGATCAGATTTCAGTCCTGTTTGAGCAGATCTACGCAGACGATCAGCCCATCAAAACCGGCCCCGTGCTCGCCGTTGAGATTACCAATGGCAACAAGCAATACGCTGCCGTGCGCTACACCACTTCAAAGGGCATCACGGACTATTATTCAACTGATGGTCAACCCCTCAACAAGAGCAAGTACAGCTTCCTGCGTCGGCCACTGAAGTACACCCGTATCAGTTCAAGGTTTAGTAACAGCCGCCGACACCCGATTCTCGGTCGAGTACGGCCGCATACTGGCGTTGACTTTGCCGCCCCCTCGGGACGCCGCGTGGTGGCTGCTGCTGACGGCCGGGTGCACTTCAGAGGCCTAAAAAGCGGCTATGGCAACCTCGTCATCCTGCGCCATGGCTCGCGCTATGAAACCCGCTATGCCCACCTGATGCGCTTTGCCACGGGACTCTCCCAAGGCAGCCAGGTCAAGCGCGGCCAGACCGTCGGCTATGTGGGCCAGACCGGACTCGCAACCGGCCCACATTTGCATTATGAGATTCGCATCAATGGCACGCCGGTCAATCCACTGACGGCCAAACTGCCCTTCCTCAATGAATTCGACGACAGCGAAAAAGCACGTTTTCGCCGCGAAACCAAACCCTTGCTCGTAGAGCTGCAGCGCAACAAAAATCAATCCTTACTGGTAGATGCGCGCGGCTTCGATCAAACGGATGATCGACTGCCAGCCCCGAATGGCGAAACGCTGCAATAGCACCGAACTCTACACACCAAACGATGATCCACAACCACAGGTGGTTGTTGCATTTGGGTTGCGGATCACAAACTGCGCCCCCTGCAAGCCTTCGCTATAGTCGATCTCTGCCCCGGTGAGATACTGCATACTCATCGGATCGATCAGCAGCTTAACCCCATCGGTGATCACCTCGGTGTCACCATCCTGAACCTGTTCATCGAAGGTGAAGCCATACTGAAAGCCCGAGCAGCCCCCGCCTTGAATATAAACCCTAAGCATCAGCTCATCATTGCCTTCGTCCTTGATCAGATCAGCAACCTTCGCGGCCGCTGAATGGGTAAAGACCAAGGGGGTATCCCCGGTTAGATCGGTTGTCATAGTCATCGCAGCCCTACCTCTATTCCGTATTGCCCGGAGTACCGGGCACTGTAGTCTGTTGAATAATGCGACCGCTCCAGGCGCGAATCAAGACCAAGCTCGAGCGCAAACAGCAGGCACCCAACGCAGGCCGGTTAAGATTAAGATGCGATGCAAGCTCCTCACTCCAGCTCGGGTCCAGACTCTAGCCCTGCCTCGACTTCAGATTGCCAAGCTTCCGGCTCCCAGGCATAGATACGTGATGAGGAAATCAAATTTTTCACCGCCGGTTCAATCTCAACCATCAGCGTCTGCGGCTGCATACCATCCGCCAGATGCAATCTCCCGCTGAAATGCTGAAAAAACTCGAATTTCATGCGATGCGCCCCCGGCTCCGACCCCTCCAGCTGAGCCGCCGTGCGCGAAAAAGGCTCGCCCTGAGCTGTTTTCCCCTCCACTCGCAACCGCACGTGACCGGAGGCCTGACCAAATTCCGGAATCAGCTGGGCAACGGTGAAGCGGTAGCCGAATTCATTGGGCTGCTTGGTCTCCCAAAGCTCGAATTCCTGCACCTGCACCACACCGCCGCCACCTTCGCGAATCAGGCGCTCCAACGCCGAGACCTGCTTGGCGTACTCATGTCGATCATTTTGCAATTTTTCAAGCTGCGCCTGGGCCAGCCGCTTAGCCTCGCGATCAATCGACTGCGCCCGTTCAAGACCGGCGATACGCTCCTGCGCCGCCAGCAATGACTCGCGCAGTTCATGCCGATCCGTCTTAAGCTGCTGCACTTCGAGTAAAGCATTATCCGCATCGTGGTAGGCTAACTGGTAACCCAGCACAAATGCACTGCCGATCACCACCAACCAGCCGAGGGTTGTAAACAGCCGAAACGTCCCGTCGGACACACCTGAGCGGCGGCCAGATGAGCCCACATTTGGATTCCACCTCATCGCAGCCGCTCGCTTCTGGAGGGGATCAATTCAGAGGTCAGGAGAAAAAGGACGCGCCATCACTTAAGGCGACCAGGCCAGCTCCGTCAAGCCAGTCGTCTCAGGCCAGCCAAACATCAGATTCATGTTCTGCACCGCCTGACCGGCCGCCCCTTTCACCAGATTGTCGATCACCGACTGCACCACCACCACCGGCCGATCCTCCGGCATGCAGACCGACAGCCGACAGATGTTGGTTCCGCGCACCGAGCGGGTCTCAGGGGTCGATCCCGCCGGCATCACATCAACAAAGGCCTCCTCACGGTAGCGCGTCTCGTACAGATGTTGCAGCGCCTCAAGTCCCCCGCTCCCCGGTTCAAGCTGCGCATACAAAGTCGCCTCAATCCCGCGGATCATCGGCAATAAATGCGGAACAAAGGTCAAGCCAATCGCAGAGGAACCCTGCGGCTGTACGCCCGTCAGTGTCTGGCGAATTTCCGGCTGATGCCGATGCCCAGCCACGCTGTAGGCTTTGAAGCTCTCGCCCATCTCAGCCATCAGCAAACCGGTCTTGGCCTGCCGCCCGGCACCGCTGACACCGGATTTGACATCTGCCACCAGAAACCCCGGCTCCACCATACCCGACTCGATCAAGGGCAAAAACCCCAGTGCCACCGCCGTAGGATAACAGCCCGGATTGGCCACCAAGCGCGCCTCGGGCAAGGCTGCCCGATTGACTTCCGGCAAGCCATACACAGCTTCTGCCAGCAACGCTGGGCAAGCATGCGCCATACCATACCAAGACGACCACAGATCGGCATCGCGCAGACGAAAATCGGCCGCTAGATCGATCACCCGCACGCCGGCCGCCAGCAAAGCCGGGGCTTCTTTCATCGCCGTGCCATTGGGTGTCGCAAAAAACACCAGATCGCACTCACTCAGCAACGGAGAATCCGCCGGAGCAAAGGCCAGCGAGCAAACACCCCTAAGCGCCGGGAAGTAATCACTGACCGCACGACCGGCTTCGGCGCGTGATGTCACCACCGCCAGTTCCGCCTCAGGATGCCGCAACAACAGCCGCAACAATTCTGAGCCGGTATAGCCCGTGGCTCCAACAATACCTACGCGCATCATCGGTCAGGAACAACCGCCTGAACCGGAAGACCCACAACTACCGCAACCACCGCCCGCTTTCGGCAGGTTATTAAAGACGAAGGTGGCATTCCCGTCGCCCTGATCGACAAAATCGATCTCGACCCCGCGCAAATAATCGAGCGTGCCGTCATCAACCACCAACTTAAAGGACTCGAAATCACGCACGCCATCCTGAGCGCTGATCTCATCGGTAAAGGCCATGCCAAAGCTGATGCCACTGCACCCACCCTGAGCCGCATAGACCCGCACACCCTGAACATTGTCCTCGACCTGCGCAAACAGCTCGGTCATTTTCTCGACCGCAGGACTGGTTAGGGTTACTTCAGTTTCCGTCAACGAAATAGACATGAATGCGCGCCACTCCCATCACAAATTCACTACCAAAGACTCTAAAGTTTTTCAAACCATAGCATGAAGATTGCCGTCAACTCCAGCCACAGGGACCGCTCAACATTCGAGCCGGTCTTACAAGCCAGCACTTAATCGGTATCCGCGTATACAAAAAACATCGCTCTATCCTCAAACAGCCATCATCAGCACAGTCAAATTTCCACCATCTCGAAATCCTCCTTACCCGCATTGCACTCTGGACACACCCAATCCTCGGACACATCCTCCCACTTGGTACCAGGCTCAATGCCATCGTCAGGCCAACCTTTCGCCTCGTCGTAAACCAGCCCACAGAGCAGACAAACGTATCGTTTCATCATCACCACCTGATCAATCCTGGTGCACTGCGTTGATTTCAGTCACCATGCACAAACATCCAAAATTCTGCGTTTCGCTCCGGCTCCGATTCAGCGACAATGCTGAACATGAAAGCATTCTCCTCAGCGCCTCGCGACCCGATCCTGCTCGCCATCGGCGGGCATGATCCCGGTGGCGGCGCCGGCCTACAGGCCGACATCGAAACCGCCGCCGCGCTTGGCCTGCATTGCTGCACAGCCATTACCTGCATCACAGTCCAAACCTCCTGCCGTCTGACACAGGTCATCCCGCAACCGCCGGAGCAGCTGCGCGACCAGTGCCAGGCTGTTTTTTCTGACTATAAGGTCGCGGCCATTAAGATCGGACTCATCGGTCACTCTAATCTGATCCAGACCATCGGCGCCCTGCTCGATGCCCATTCCAGCCTACCCGTGGTCTTCGATCCGGTGCTGGCTGCCGGCAGCGGTGAGCACATTGTCGATGCCGCCCTACTCAATCAGCTGCGCCTGCATTTGCTGCGCCGCTGTACCCTGATCACGCCCAATCTGCCCGAGGCCGGGTTGCTGGCCGATGTGGCGGAGCGCGACCAGGCTGCCCGGCAACTGCTCAGGCTGGGCGCGAAAGCCGTGCTGATCACCGGCACCCATGATGCCAGCGCCCAGGTTATCAATACATTTTACCCCGCCAACGCGCCCCCCAGCCAATGGGAGTGGCCGCGTCTGCCGGGCAGTTTCCATGGCTCCGGCTGCACCCTGGCCAGCGCCGTTGCCGCCCGACTCGCGCTGGGCATGCCTCTGGAGACAGCCATCATCGAAGCGCAGCAGTATGTCATCGACAGCCTGCGCCAAGCCCGCGCACTCGCACGCTGCCAACTGATTCCGCAACGCCTGTTCGCAACCCGCCATGCCGACTGACACCGGGCAGTCCCAAGCGCACATCAATTAGGCATCGGTTGCACCCGCCCCGACCAAACCAGACAATGACGGCTAGACGGGCTAAAATCCAGACCAATGCGTCCTTCATCACTTGTGCCTAAAAGGAGACCAGATTCAATGAGTCGATCCCACGACCTCTTCGTCGCCGCCCAACATCATATTCCCGGTGGTGTCAACTCACCCGTGCGCGCTTTCCGCAGCGTTGGCGGAGATCCCGTATTCTTCGAGTCCGCCTCCGGCGCCCATGTCCAGGATGCCGATGGCCGCGACTACATCGACTACGTCGGCTCCTGGGGGCCAATGATCCTCGGTCATGCCCACCCGGAGGTTCTCCAGACCGTCAGCGAGCGCGTCGCCAAGGGCCTGTCCTTCGGTGCCCCGACGGAACTCGAAACCCAGATGGCTGACAAGGTGTGCGAACTGGTGCCCAGCATCGACCTGGTCCGCATGGTCAGCTCCGGCACCGAAGCCACCATGAGTGCCCTGCGCCTGGCGCGCGGCTTTACCGGACGCGACAAGGTGATCAAATTCGAAGGTTGCTATCACGGCCATGTCGATTCCCTGCTGGTCAAGGCGGGCTCTGGCATGCTCACCCTGGGCGAGCCCAGCTCACCCGGCGTCCCGGCCGCACTGGCTGAACTCACCCTGACCCTCACCTACAACGACCTAGACGGGGTGCGCGACACCTTCGCGAAAATGGGCGACGACATCGCCTGCATCATCGTCGAGCCGGTCGCTGGCAACATGAACTGCATTCCGCCCCAGCCCGGTTTTCTGGAGGGCCTGCGCGAGCTCTGCGACCAGCATGGCGCGGTCTTGATCTTCGACGAAGTCATGACCGGCTTTCGCGTCAGCCTCGGCGGCGCCCAAGGGCGCTATGGCGTCACGCCCGATCTGACCGCGCTGGGTAAGGTCATCGGCGGCGGTATGCCGGTCGGCGCCTTTGGCGGGCGACGTGACATCATGGAAAAAATCTCCCCCCTGGGTCCGGTCTATCAAGCCGGCACCCTGTCGGGCAACCCCATTGCCATGGCCGCCGGCCTGAAAACCCTGGAGCTGATTTCGGCCCCTGGTTTCTTCGAACAAGTCGAGGCCAGCACCACGCGCCTGACCGCTGGTTTGAGCGAGTTGGCCAGTGCCGCCGGTGTTGGCTTCAGCACCAATCAGGCCGGCGCCATGTTTGGGCTCTTCTTCACCAGCGACGGCCCGGTTACCAATTACCAACAGGCCACCAGCTGCAACCAAGACGCCTTTCGCACCTTCTTCACCCGCATGCTGGAACAAGGCGTCTATCTCGCCCCCTCAGCATTCGAAGCCGGCTTTGTCTCCTCCGCCCACAGCGCCGCCGACATCGACGCGACTCTGAACGCCGCGCGCGAAGCCTTCGCCGCCGTGGCCGCCTAACTGGCACCCTGATCGCCTAACGCCACCGACCGACCACGGCTGAGCCCGGGTCGGTGGCGCACGGCAACCGCCCAGCCTGCGGCAAGCCGCTCCATGGAAGCCGCGCTCAGCGCCGTACTCGACAGCATCCGCGCCCACCCAAGCGCGGCCTATGGCGTCATTTTTGCCGTCGCGCTGGCCGAATCCCTGGCGGTCATCGGCGTAGTGGTGCCCGGTGTTCTGATGATGCTCGCCGCCGGTGCCCTGATTGCCGACGGGGTACTGAGCTTCTGGCCCAGCTGTCTGCTTGCCATCCTCGGCGCCATCCTCGGCGACACGCTGAGCTTCTGGCTCGGGCGGCATTATCAATCCCACCTGCGTCGCCTCTGGCCCTTTAGCCGCCATCCGGCGCCGCTGGAGCGCGGCATGGCCTTCTTCTCGCGCCACGGCGCCAAAAGCATCCTGCTCGGGCGCTTCGTCGGCCCCATGCGCGCCATGGTGCCACTGGTGGCCGGCATGCTCGACATGCCCATCCGGGCGTTTTTTCTTGCCAATCTGGGATCGGCGCTGCTGTGGGGGCCGGCCTATCTGGCGCCCGGCATTCTGTTCGGCGCCTCGCTGAAACTCGCCTCCGAAGCGGCCACCGGACTGTTGTTTATCAGCTTGGCGCTGATCGCTGTGCTGTTCGCCGCTGTCTGGCTCAGCCGCCACCTGGTGCGTTGGGCTGGTTACCAGGCCAGCGCCTGGGTCAGCGCCCTGCTGCACTGGGCCGATCTGCACCCGCTGATGGGACGCATCGCCGCCGCCCTGGCCGATCCACGCCATCCGGACGCTGGCACCCTGACCGGGCTGGCCTTGGCGCTACTGGCCGCCACCCTGATACTTGGACTCAGTTTAAGCCTGGTACTGCTCGGCCCGGACAGCCTGAGCCTCAACCGCATGGTGCTCGACCTGGGCCAGAGTCTGAGTTCACCAGAGGCCGATCATATTCTGGGCATGCTCAACACCCTGGGCGACCCAGCGCTGCTGCTACCTCTGGTGGCCCTGGTGTTTGTCTCTCTGCGCTGGCAGGCACGCCAGCGCGATGCGGCCTACTGGCTGGCCGCCGCCAGCTTTGCCCTCATCGCCAGCCCCCTGCTTGGGGCGCTGATCGGCACCGCACGGCCCACACCCCATGTCGAGCTGACTACTTGGCCCTGGTCGTTTCCCAATCCGCAGGTGCTGAGCGCCACCTTGATCTATGGTTTTCTCGCGCTGATGATCGCGCGCGCACTGCCGGTACGGCAGCGCTGGCAGCCCTTCGCCCTGGCCAGCAGCCTGGTCAGTGCCTTGAGTTTCGCCCGGCTGTATTTTGGCACCGAATGGCTGACCGATCTGCTGGCCAGCGTCACCCTGGCCTTGCTCTGGCTCGCCGCCCTGGGCCTGGCCTACGCCCGGCATACCGCGCCCGGGCGCGGCGCCCGGCCTTTAATTTTGATTGCCCTGCTAGCCTGGCTGCCGGGATACCTGATGCTGAGTCTGGACAACAACGCCGCGCAACGCATCCACCATCGCCCGGCCACCGCGCTCACACACCTGACACCGGAGCAATGGCTGTCCGGCGCACCAGCTGAGCTGCCCGGCATGCGCCAGGATCTGTGGCAACAGCAGCGCCAGCCCCTGGATATCCAGTACGCCGGCGCCTTGCCGGCCCTCAGCCACGCCCTGGCCGCCAGCGGCTGGCAACCGGCCACCAGGCTCAACTGGCACAATGCGCTGCGCTTGTTCTCCCACTCCGCGCCCCTGTCCAGCCTGCCGCTGATTCCTCATGTTCACCAGGGCCGCCATGAACGCCTGACCCTGTCCCGGCAGCACGCTGATGGACGGCGCTATGTTCTCAGGCTCTGGGCCACGCATGACCTCATCACCGGCTGCGGGCCGCTATGGATCGGCGACATTACCGAGGTCACCAAGACTTCCATCGCCGGTTGGTTTGCCATCCCCGTGACCCGCCCCGGCACTCCGGTCGCCGAACTCGACGCCCTCGCGCGCGCCCTCCAAAGCGATCCGAGCTTTGCCCAACACCGCACCGAGCGGCTGCGCCTCAGTCACTGTCGGGCGGCGGATCCCCCCAGCGCGGCATCAGCGCCTGCGGCACCTGCAAGTGATCCAGCACCCGCGCCACCATGAAATCAACCAGTTCCGCAACACTCTGCGGATGACAATAAAAGCCCGGATTGGCTGGCATAATCACCGCGCCAGCGCGCGCCAAGCGCAGCATATTCTCAAGATGAATCACCGTTAAGGGGGTCTCGCGCAGCACCAGAATCAGCGGGCGCCGCTCCTTCAGCGCCACATCCGCCGCCCGATCAATTAAATCCTGACTCAAGCCGGCCGCAATCCGCGCCAGGGTTCCGGTGGTACAGGGGCAGATCACCATGGCATCCGGCGGATGGCTGCCGCTCGCCACCGGCGCCGTCCACTGCTGCCGCCCAAACACGCGCAGCTGCCCAGGCGCGGCCCCCAAGTGCGCGCTGAAAAACCGCTCGGCCTCCGCCGGCCGCGACGGCACCTCCAGCCCAGCCTCCATTTTCAGCACCACCTGCCCGGCCTGCGACAGTAGCAGATACACCCGCACGCCAGCCTCAAGCAGACATTGCAACAGCCTTAATCCATACTGAATGCCGGAGGCTCCAGTCAGCGCCACAGCAATGGTGCGCGGCCAGTTGCCACCTGCCGGCGACTCAGACAGTGATGTGGACAGTGATTCAGACAGCGGCTGCGGCTCCGTCACAGTCCAGACGGCCCCATGCCTGGATTCTGTACTGGTTCGCGTGCCGCCAAACCATCAAGCAAACGCTGATGAATGCCCTGAAAACCGCCATTGCTCATCACCAGCAGCTGATCGCCCGGTTGCACCTGCGTCAGAATCTCAGCCACCAGCGGTTCAATCGCCGCGCACACCCGCACCCGCTCGCCCAAGGATGCCAGCGCCGCCGTCGCATCCCAGCCGAGATCAGGCGGAGCAAACACAAAAATCAGATCAGCCACCTGCAATGAAGCGGCCAGGGTCTCGGCATGCACACCGGCGCGCATGGTGTTGGAGCGTGGCTCCAACACCGCGAGAATCCGCGCGCCCTGCGCTGAAGTCGCTGAAGCCGTTGCAACATCAGCTAATGGATCATCTGCAGCATCAATCGACTGATCAAGCAGGTGACGCAGCCCATCAAGTGTGGTGGCAATCGCGGTGGGATGATGCGCAAAATCGTCATACAAACGCACACCACCGACCTCGCCGCGCAGCTCCATGCGCCGGCGCACGCCCTGAAACCGGCTCAGCGATGCCAGCGCTTGCGCCGGCTCAACGCCCACATGAGCGGCCGCCGCCAGCGCCGCCAGCGCATTGGCGACATTGTGCCGCCCGCTCTGAGACCAGGACCAGCGTCCCACTGGCGTCCCCGCACGGCCGAGCAGCACCTCAGTGCCGGCGGCATCCAGCGGAGTTGCGCTCCAATCAGCGGTGCCAGCTGCACCGGCCGCTGAAGACGTGGATGCGGCCTTCATCGGCAACGCCGTTTCCCGAGTTGCCTTGCTGGTCAGGCTTTCCATGGGCGTAGGCGTGGGCGAGAATTCGTCGCTCAGCGCCAGCGTCTGACAGGGCGTCCAGCAGCCCATGGCCAGGGTCTGCTCAATACTGGCAACCCCCTGGGGATGAATAATCAGCCCAGTGCTCGGCACTGTGCGCACCAGATGATGAAACTGGCGCTGAATTGCCGCCAGATCAGCAAAGATGTCGGCGTGATCGAACTCCAGATTATTGATCACCAAGGTGCGCGGGCGATAATGAACAAACTTGGAACGCTTATCGAAAAAGGCGGTGTCGTACTCATCGGCCTCCACCACGAAATAGCGCCCTGCACCCAGCCGCGCCGAGCAGCCGAAATTCCCCGGCACTCCGCCAATCAAAAACCCGGGTTCCAACCCCGCATCGTCCAGCAACCAGGCCAGCAAACTGGCTGTGGTGGTCTTGCCATGCGTACCCGCCACCGCCAGCACATGACGTCCGACCAGTAGATGCTCAGCCAGCCACTGCGGCCCGGAAAGGTACGGCAACCCCTGATCGAGCAGGTACTCCACCGCCGGCACACCGCGCGTCATCGCATTGCCGACCACCACCACATCGGGCGCCGGCTGCAAGGCCTCGGCACCATAGCCTGGGGTGAGCGCTATACCAGCCGCCTCCAGCTGCGTACTCATTGGCGGATAAACATTGGCATCCGAGCCGGTCACCCGATGGCCCAGCTCGCGCGCCAGCAGCGCCAGACCGCCCATGAAGGTGCCACAGATGCCGAGAATGTGCAGATGCATGTTTCAGCTCAACCCCTGAGTCATTCCGCCCACCACCAGCAACGACAATACATCGTAAACAATGGCGAGAAACACTCCCTGAATCAGACGAATCTCAAACGCATGGCGCAGAATGTGCGCCGTAATCAGCACACCCCAGAGCACCAGCGCCGTAAACAACACTCCGGCCAGCAACAGCGCCGAGCTTTGTTCCTCGGCGCCAACCGCCTGACTCAAGGGCACTAGCGCCAGCAAGCCGATCAGAGTATCCGTCCCGATTAACGCCGTCGCCGTCTGCAACAAGCGCGTCGGCTTGCCGAGATGCTGCAACACCGCCGCCAGTACCAGCAGCATTAAGCCACTGTCCAACAGCCCCTGGAGCAGACCGATTAACGCCTGTTCCCCGGCGCTCATCGCCAGCAGCATGGAGCCCAGCATACTGGCCGCGAACACCAGCACAAAGATTTCCCTGGACGCTGGCAAATCCTGAGGCGCACGTTTGAGCAGACAGAGATCAAGAAAAAAATGCAAAATTGCGAGCACAGCCGTTATCCGCCAGCAAGCTGAAGATGAAGCCTCGGCATGATACCGAGTCGCCAGGATGAGGCCAAAATCATCATGACCGGGCCAGCCGCCGCACCAGCGCCAGTAGCACCGCCCCCAGCAGCATCGCCAGCGCTAACCCAAGCGCCAGCCAGCTACCAAAGCGCGCAAAGGGCGTCTGACCGCTGAACGGCTGCACCGTGCCGACCAGGGCGCCGCGCTCAAAGGCGGGCAGCTCAGCGCGCACCTGGCCCTTCTGATCGATAATGGCGGAGATGCCGGTGTTGGTGGCCCGCACCAGATAGCGGCCATTCTCCAGTGCCCGCAGCCGCGCAAACTCCAGATGCTGCGCCGGAGCGAGCGAATCGCCGAACCAGGCATCGTTGGAAACATTGATCAAATAATCCGCCTCCGGCAGTGCTTGGCGCACCTGATCCGGAAACACATCCTCGTAGCAGATGGAGGCCCCCACCCGATGGGCGCCGACCTGCAACAAAGGCTTGCCCGTATGGCCAGCGCTAAAGGAGGACATGGGCACCTGAAACCAGTCCAACAGCGGCTCGATCCAGGTCCGCAACGGCAGATACTCCCCAAAGGGCACCAGATGGCGCTTGTAGTAGCGGTCCTCGGTCGTGCCAACGCTTAGCAGGCCATTGTAGTAGCGCCCGTCGCTTTCCATAATAGGCACACCAACCACGATCTCTGACCCCTCCGCCCGGGCACGCTCCGCCAGTGGCTCAATCAGCGACCGGCGCACCTCGTGCAAAAAGTTCGGGATCGCGGTTTCCGGCCACAAAATCAGCCCCACACCAAGATGCGCATGCGTCAGTTCCAGATGGGCTGCGAGATTCGGTTCCAATGCATCCGGCTGCCATTTAAGCGAGGGAGCAATATTGGCCTGCACCAGTGCGGCCGTAAAGGGCGCCCCTATCGGCTGCGTCCAGTCCAGCCCCCGCAACAGGCCACCACCGCCCCAAACAAGTACCAAAGCCAACAGCACGGCCACGCGGCCGCTGCGCTGCTTCCAGCCCAGCCACAGCAGCCCGGATGTCAGCACCGTCAGCAAGCTCAGTCCATGCACCCCCAGCAGCGGCGCCCAACCGGCCAGCGGTGAGTCGATCTGGGTATTCCCCAGCAACAGCCAGGGAAAGCCGGTCAGCACCCAGGCACGCAACCATTCGCTCAACACCCAAACGCCCGGCAACACCAGCAGAGCACTGGCCCAAGCGTGCCCGGCTCGCTCCAGAACAGACCCCAGCCGCGCAATCAGCCAGCCCGCCAGCCCGTAGTAGAGCGCCATGGCCGTCACGAACACCAGCATCATGCCATGCGCCGCTATAGCCGGCAGATGGGCAAATTCATTCAGGCTGATGCGAATCCAGGCCACCCCAAAGCCCAACAACCCGACCCCATAGAGCCAGCCATATAGAAAAGCACCACGCCCGCTGCGCCCACGCAGACAGTGATACCAGAACACCAGCGCCACAATGCCCAGCGGATACCAGTCGAAGGGGGCAAAGGCCAGCACTGTCAGGCCACCAGCTGCCGGTGCCAACAGCCAGCATCCGCGCCGCCTCAACAGGCTCACAAGCCAGGCACGCGCGTCAGTCGTAATCCTCATCCTTCCAGCGGCGCAGCGCGGTAAAGACCTCCGTCGCATCCGTCAGCGTGCGCCCGGCCGCGCGTTCGGCAGCTGCGATCACGGTCGGCTGAGCGACGCGCAGGAAGGGATTGGTTGCCAACTCCACTGCCAGGCGTGAGGGAACCGTGGGCTCATCGGCGGCGCGCAGCCGTTCAACCTCAGCGGCACGCTCCGCCAGCGCCGAGTTCTCCGGCTCCACCCAGCGCGCAAAGCCGATATTCTCCAGGGTGTATTCATGCGCGCAGTAGCACAGGGTTTCGGGGGCCAAATCTGCCAGGCGGCGCAGGGAAGCGGCCAGTTGCTCGGGGGTGCCGTCAAACACCCGCCCACAGCCGACGCTGAACAGGGTATCGCCACACAAGAGCACCGGTGGATCCTGATCAAGCGTCAGATAAGCCATGTGGCTGGAGGTATGACCGGGCACCGCCAACCCCTGGAAGTCAATCTCCAGGCCGGGCAGCTTGAAGCGCTCACCATCCCCCACCACTTGCGTGGCACCGGGAATGCGCGGATCAGCGGGTGCGATGATTTCAACACCCGGCCAGGCGGCTTGCAGCGCGGCCAAGCCGCCGATATGGTCGCGGTGATGATGGGTGATCACAATACAGGCCAGTTCCAACCCCTGTTGCTGAAGGACAGACTGCACCGGGCGCGCATCTCCCGGATCCACCACCGCCACCCTGGAACTAGACGCCGTGCGCAATAGCCAAATGTAGTTATCCGCAAAGGCCGCAATGGGTGCAAGTTCAAGTCTGTGCATCGGCAATCCCCGCACCGCCTCAGGCACTTTCCCGCGCCAGCGCCGAATTCAACTGTGGATCCAGCCCCAAATCCGCCAGCTCACTCAGCACCGCCGCGCGAATGCCTGGTGCATCCAAGCCGCACACATGCAGTTGCTCATTATGACTGGCCTGCTCCTGACAGACATCCGGCAGACCCAGATGCACGCAGCGCACGGTCAGGCCATGGGCCGCCAGCAACTCCGACACCGCCGAACCGGCTCCACCCGAGATGACATTTTCCTCAATGGTGATCAATAACTCATGTTGATCAGCCAGTTCCAGAATCAGACGCTCATCCAGCGGCTTGACGAAGCGCATGTTCGCCACCGTGACATTGAGTTCCTCCCCCACCTCCAACGCTGGCGCCACCCGGCTGCCAAAGCCGAGCAAGGCCACATGCCGCCCCTGGCGCAGCAGTTCGGCCTCGCCAATCGGCAGCACGCCAGCCTGGAGATCAATCTCCACGCCCGGCCCCGCACCACGCGGATAGCGCACCATCGCCGGCCCCGGATGCTCCAGCGCCGTCTGTAACATGCGCCGGCATTCGTTCTCATCCGCCGGCGCCATGATGACAAAGTTCGGCAGCGGACGACCAAAGCTCAGATCAAAACTGCCGGCATGGGTCGCCCCATCAGCACCGACCAGTCCGGCACGATCGACTGCAAAGGTCACATCCAAGCCCTGCAAGCAGACATCATGCACCAGCTGATCGTAGGCACGCTGCAGGAAGGTGGAATAAATCGCCACCACCGGCTTCATGCCCTCGCAGGCCATGCCAGCCGCCAGAGTAACCGCATGCTGTTCGGCAATGCCCACATCGAAATAGCGCTCCGGAAAGCGCTCGGAGAAAGCCACCATGCCCGAGCCTTCGCGCATGGCCGGCGTGATAGCCAGCAGGCGCGGCTCCACCGCCGCCGCTTCGCACAGCCAGTCGCCAAAGATCTGGGTATAGGTCTTACCGCCGGATTTCTTGTGCATGCGACCGGTTTTGGCATCAAAGGGCGTAACGCCATGAAACTGCACCGGCTGCCCCTCGGCCGGTTCATAACCGCGCCCCTTTTGGGTGGCGACATGCAGAAAGCGCGGCCCCGGCATGGCTTTCATGTTGTGCAGGGTCGAGAGCAGATCATCCATGTCATGACCATCGATCGGGCCGATGTAATTAAAGCCCAGTTCCTCAAACATGGTACTGGGCATCACCATGCCCTTCATGTGCTCTTCCCAGCGCCCGACCAGTTCGCGCAAATGCGGCATCCGGCGCAGTGCTGTCTTGCTGCCCTCGCGCATGCTGGTATAGACCTGGCTCGACAACAGACGCGCCAGATGGGTGCTAATACCCCCAACCGGCGGGGAAATCGACATTTCATTGTCGTTCAGAATGACCAGCAGATCCGGATCCAGCGGGCCGCCGTGATTCAGTGCCTCAAAGGCCATGCCGGCACCCAGCGAACCGTCGCCAATCACCGCAATCACATGGCGCTGTTCGCCTTTGAGCCGCGCAGCGATGGACATGCCCAGCGCGGCGCTGATGGAGGTGCTGGAATGCCCGACGCCAAAGGTGTCATAGCGGCTCTCGCTGCGCTTGGGAAAGCCTGAAAGTCCGTCTTTCATACGCATGCGATGCATGCGATCACGACGCCCGGTGAGGATTTTGTGCGGATAGGCCTGATGCCCAACATCCCACACCAAGCGATCATGCGGGGTATCGAAAACATGGTGCAACGCAATGGTCAGCTCCACCACCCCCAGCCCGGCGGCCAAATGTCCACCAGTGCGCGAGACGCTGTCGATCAGAAAGGCGCGCAGCTCGGTGGCCAGCTGCTTGAGTTGTTCGCTGCTCAGCGCACGCAGATCCACCGGGTCTTGAATCCGAGCCAGCAGCGGATACTGGGACATGGTGGCTTCAGCAGAGACGGCATCAAGCATAGTGTTTGACCGGTTGGTGACAGGATAGCCGAGGATTTTAGTCCAAATCGCCCAGGCGCGGGCAACTCCCGCGCAGCACACCGACTCTGGCGATCGCGGCAGCGGCCCGGAACCAGACGTTTGGGCCGATACCGCTATACTAACGCTCATGGGGTTCACCACCCCAAGAAGGATGAAATTATTGCTTCACAGTCATGCGGTATCCCTCTGCCCTCCGCCCCCCTGCCACACCAAGCGCACCATGATTCAACCCCCCAATGCCAAAGCTTTATTGATCGAAGACAGCCGCTCGCTGCGGCAGTATCTCGCCGATGCCATTCACAACGCCGCTGATGTCACAGTCGCGAGCGCCGGCTCGCTTGCCGAGGCCCGCCAACTGATCGACGCTGGACCGGGGGAATTCTTTGTCGGCATCCTTGATCTCAATCTGCCTGATGCGCCTGATGGCGAAATTGTCGATCTGGTTGCACAAGCCGAGATTCCCATCATCATCCTTACCGGCCACCTCGACGAAGGCCTGCGCGAGCGGATTCTGGCCAAACCCAATGTCATCGACTACGTCCTCAAGACCAACGTGAGCGAAATCAGCTATGTCGCCAACCTGATCAAACGCATTCATCGCAATCACCAAATCAAGGTGCTGATTGTCGATGATTCAAGCAGCTTTCGCGTCTACCTGCGCCAACTGCTGAGCACTCACCGCTACCAGACCATCGAAGCACGCAATGGCGAGGAAGCCCTGCAGTTACTGCACGAGCATCACGACATCCGCCTGATGCTGACCGACTTTCACATGCCCAAGATGGACGGTCAAACCCTGATCCAGCAAGCCCGGCGCCACTTCGACCGCAATCAACTGGGCATCATCGGCCTGTCCGATCAAAGCACTCCCATCACCTCGGTGAAATTACTCAAAGCCGGCGCCAATGACTTTATTCCCAAGCCTTTTCTAATCGAGGAATTTTATTGCCGTATCACGCAAAATATCGAAACCCTGGAGTTTATTCACTTCATGCGCGATTCTGCCGTGCGCGACTTCCTCACCCAACTCTACAACAGGCGCTATTTGTTTGATGTTGGCACCAAGGCGTATGAGCAAGCCAAACAGCAGGATCTCGGTTTTGCTACGGTAATGATCGATATCGATCACTTCAAACAGGTCAACGACAACCATGGACATTTTGTCGGTGACCGTGTCCTGCAACGTGTCGCGGGCGCCCTGCAACAATCCATGCACCCGGACGATCTGCTGGCGCGCTATGGTGGCGAGGAGTTTTGTCTGCTGATCCACGGTGAGCGCGCCTGCAGACGGCTGGCTGACGAACTCGAACGCATCCGGTGCGCCATTGCCGCCCTCGAAGTCGCCAATGGTGCCGATCAGCTGCGCATCACCGCCAGCCTAGGAGCCACTCGCAATCGGACTCATTCACTGGCCGCCATGATCGACATTGCCGATGCTGCGCTCTATCTCGCTAAGACCCAGGGACGCAACCAGGCGCAGATCAGCTAGTTTCAATGGGGCTGGGAGGCGTTGGCCGGGGGTGAATTGACCGGGAAAGCGAGGCCGCCAATGCAGCTGGGCGAGTCCCCGGCCTGGGGCGCAGTCGCTGCCCAGTCTCATCCAGCCAATGGTGCAGCACGCGTTCAAGCAACTCCAGGCGCAGGGGCTTGGTCAGATAATCGTCCATGCCGGCGTTCAGGCACCTGTCCCGATCGCCTTTCAGCACATGCGCTGTCATTGCGATAATGGGCGTCGTGCGATTGAGATGACCCGGTTCATCGCGAATCGCAATACTGGTCTGCACTCCGTCCATCACTGGCATCTGCACATCCATGAAAATCAGATCATAGCGCTGGGTGCGCGCCAGCTCGAGGGCTTGCAAGCCATTGGTTGCCGTCGTGACGTCAATGCCATAGCGCACCAAATAAGAGTGTGCCACTTTCTGATTAAAGGGTCGGTCCTCCACCAGCAGCGCCCGCTTGCCAGTGAAGTCCGCCCGCCGACTGGACGCCCAGACCCCAGTCGCAGCTCCAACCTCAGCGCCAGCGGCCATGCGGCTTTCACCGTATGCAGCAGGCGCCGCCAGCACCTGCGCAATGGCACGCAATAGCTGGCGGCTCCTGACCGGCTTAATCAGCAGGCCATGCACCCCCAGGGCGCGCAGACTGGCCATATCACCGCGCATGCTGGCCGAGGTCAGCAGCAGAATTTCCGGCTCACCGCAGGCCGGGGTGTTGCAGATGGCACGCGCGGTCTGTTCACCATCCATCCCCGGCATCAGTAAATCGAGCAACACCAAACGGAAGGGATCCTGGGCCTGCGACGCGCTGGTCAGCGCATCAATGGCCTCCGCGCCGCTGGCCACTGACTGCGGCTCGCAGCCCCAGCCGCTCAGTGTCTTCTCCAGCAAGCGCCGATTGGCACTGTTGTCATCCACCACCAGACAGGACAGCCCCTGAAGTGACGGATTGATCAGACTGGCCTTAAACACCGGACTGCTGGCCGCCAACATCGGCAGCAAAACCCAAAATTCACTGCCCAACCCCGGGGCACTGTTCACCCCGATCCGCCCCCCCATCAATTCAACCAGCTGCCGGCTAATACTCAGCCCCAGCCCCGAGCCGCCGAATTCCCGGGTAGTACCATTATCCGCTTGCTGAAAGGCGACAAAGATCTCCGTCTGCTGCTCAAGCGCCACCCCGATCCCGGTATCGCGCACCGCAAATTTCAGCCAGATGACGTTCGAGTCATCGACCTCCGGTTGTGGCGCCGGCGCCATTCCATCACTGGCACTGGATGCCAACTCGACACTCAACACCACTTCACCGGTGGCGGTAAACTTAATCGCATTCCCCAGCAGGTTGATCAACACCTGGCGCAAGCGCTGCACATCGCCACGCAAACCCAGCGGCACCTGAGGATCAATAAACTCAATGAGTTCCAGAGATTTTTCCGCCGCGCGCAAGCCAAAGCCATCCAGCACTTCCTCAAACAGCACGCTGAGATCAAAATCCATCGGATTAAGCGACACCCGTCGAGCCTCAAGTTTGGAAAAATCGAGAATATCGTCGATCAGTTCCAACAGCGACTCCGCCGAGGCATCGACAATTTCAAGATTCTCCCGCTGATCGGCATCCAGTTGCGAATCCAAAGTCAGCTTGGTCATGCCCAGAATGGAATTCATTGGTGTGCGGATTTCGTGGCTCATCTTGGCCAGAAACTCGCTTTTAGCGATGGCTGCGGATTCCGCCTTCTCCTTCGCGCTTCGCAGCGCCTGCTCGGTCTGCTTGATCAGGGTAATATCAACAAAACTTTCAATCAGCAGATTTTGTTCATTCAGGCGCAGCGGAACGGTACTTTTAAGCACGCTAACTTGTGAGCCATCGGCACGGACAAAGCGCGCCTCCTGATTGGTGACGGTCTCCCAAGTCTCCAGCGCCCCTTGCTCAAACGGGCACCCGGCCGGATTCAAACACAGACGCCCACCACAGGGTGACCCAATCAAGGCCTCGCGCGAAGAGCCCAAAATCTGCGCCGCCAGGTGATTGGCATCAAGCACCATGTGTCGATCATGATCGATCACCACAATGCCCGTCTGCACCGTCTCAATCACCGCCGCCAGATGTGCCTCCTTGGCGCGCGCACGCTCCTCAGCCCGGGCCGTGATAGAAATATCAGCCACCACCCAGAGGATGCCATCCTCGCAATTGGCCCCATTGAGCGGCCGGCCCGATAGCGCCGCCAGGAAGACCTCGCCATTGGCACGCTTCATCTCATAATGCACATCGGCCACACCACGGCTCTTGATGTGCCGAAACACTTCGGCGCCGAAACGCTCGCAAGCGGCCGGGGAGGTATGCAGAAGCTCAACCAACTCCCCGGTCAGCGCCCCCGCCTCATAGCCAAACAACTGGCTGGCACAGTCGTTGATCTTGATAATGCGCTGCTCATCATCAACCACAAAAATGCCAATCAGGCTGTTATCAAACACCAGCCGAAACAGATCTTCCGAATCCGGCGTCATGCCAGTCCTCTTATAAGGCCCAAAATCCATGCTGAAGGCCTGTTGTCAGCGTCTCCGCCTAAGACAGACTATCCTCAAACATCAGGCTGGCGGTCAGGTCATCGGCCTGCGGATAGGTACTGGGCGACTCGGCCATCAGGCACCGCCCCGGCCCTTCACGCTTGGCACGATCCATCGCTTCATCAGCCGCTTGCAGCATTTCATCAACACTGCCACCATGCTCGGGAAACACCGCCACACCAACACTGGCGGTAATTTCGACCTCCCCACCTGACAGGCGCATCGGCGCCGCCACCGCCGCCACCACCTTCTGACCGAGCGACATAGCCGCCTTGGCATCACTGACCTCGGTGAGCAGCACCGCAAACTCATCGCCGCCAACCCGCGCCACCGTATCGGAATTGCGCAGCCGATTGCTCAGCATACGCCCGACGCGAATCAGATACTGATCCCCATCGCTGTAGCCAAACCGCTCGTTGACGTCGCCAAAGCCGTCAAGGTCAAGCACAATCAACCCATAGCGTCTTTTATAACGCTCGGAATGCAGGTGAATACGCTCCAGGCGATCAAAAAACAACGCCCGGTTGGGCAGATCGGTCACCCGGTCAAAATCGGCCAGTTCCTGGGCGCGCGCCCGCTCGCGGCGCCACTTCAGCTGCGCATCGGCCAAAAACCAGGCTCCCACCGCAATGAGCGCAAAGAGCACCAGTCCAAAGACCCCCATCATCACACCGGTGGTTGCATCGGCCTGCTCGGCACGGTAGAACAGGAACATGGCCACTCCCAGCACCAGCCCTGCCGGCACCAGATAGCCAAAAAACAGCTTGATGGAACCCCACCGGGAGTTTGAGCGGAAACCCGGCTGAGCGACCGACTTGAGGTCCGGCGCGGATTCCGGCCTGGTACGGGGGTTTGATTCTCGGTTCGATTCAGTTGCAGCCATCGTGACGTCCGTCCATTCAGCCTTTCGATCCGTTTGCACAAGCGTTGAAGTTAAGAGTCTAATGCAATCGGCTGCTTTTCTCACCCGAAACCGCACGCGCGACCTTATCATTGACAAGCTGCGCGCAGGTCATTATGCTTAATCGTTTCCGGGCGTAGCGCAGTCTGGTAGCGCACCACAATGGGGTTGTGGGGGTCGCAGGTTCGAATCCTGCCGCCCGGACCAAATCACTTCTATCTCCGGATCACCCCGCGCGAGCAACCGAGTGCCCAACTCAAACAAGCCTCGCCTCCCCCCGGCTTCCTCACCAAACCACCTGCCACGCAACCCGCAGGCCGAACACATCCGCGTACGCGGACTGGTGCAGGGTGTAGGCTTTCGCCCGCACGTTTGGCACCTGGCCCATAGCCTAAGCTGCCGGGGCGATGTCCGCAACGACGGCGACGGCGTGCTGATCAGACTCTGGGCACCGGACACAGCAACCATTGATGACTTCTGTCAGCGTCTGCGCACCCAGCCACCACCGCTGGCGCGCATCGACTGCATCGAGCGCCATCCGCAGAACACCGATCAATCGGCCCCCGCGCCCCACTTTGAAATCATTGCCAGCGCTGCCACCGAGGTGCACACATCCCTGGTGCCAGATGCCGCCACCTGCCCCGCCTGCCTGGCTGAGCTGAAGGATCCCGGCAACCGCCGCTACCGCTATCCTTTTATCAATTGCACTCACTGCGGCCCCCGCCTCAGCATTGTGCGCGCCATTCCCTACGACCGCGCCAACACCAGCATGGCCGTTTTTCCGCTGTGCCCGCACTGCCTGACCGAATATCGCGATCCGGCGGATCGTCGTTTTCATGCCCAACCCAATGCCTGCCCAGTGTGCGGCCCCCACGTCTGGCTCGAAGATGCCACGGGCCAACGCTTGGATCCAGTCCAGCTCGGTGCCGCCGATGCCATTGCCGCCGCCAGTCAGCAGCTAGCCGCCGGACAGATTCTCGCCATTAAGGGCATCGGCGGCTTCCATCTGGCCGCTGATGCCACCAATGCCACAACCGTCGCCCGCCTGCGCCAGCGCAAAGCCCGCGACGCCAAACCCTTTGCGCTCATGGCGCGTGACCATCAGGTTATCCGCCGCTTCTGCCGCCTGAGCGCCCAGGAACAAGCGCTACTCGACAGCCCGGCCGCCCCCATTGTGCTACTTGAGGTGCAGCCCGAACGTCTGCCCGCCAGCCGGATCGCAACCGGCATCGCACCGGGCCAGTCCCGCCTGGGCTTCATGCGCCCCTACAGCCCACTGCACCATCTGCTGCTGGCCGACTGGGAGCGCCCGCTGCTGATGACCAGCGGCAATCGCAGCGATGAGCCGCAGGTCATCGACAACCAGGACGCGCGCACTCGCCTCGCGCCCCTAGCCGACGCCTGGCTGCTGCATGACCGTGATATTCTCAACCGCTTGGATGACTCCATCGTGCGGGTGGATGCCGGTCAGCCACGCCTACTGCGGCGCGCACGCGGCTATGCGCCAGCCCCCCTGCCGGTTCCGCCCGGATTCGAAGACGCGCCTCCTGTCTTGGCCTTCGGGGGCGAGCTGAAAAATACCTTCTGCCTGCTTGATGCCCCCCGGCTAATGCTGTCGCAACATCTCGGCGACCTCAGCGACCCCCGAACCCTGCGCGAATTCGAGCGCACCCTGGCACTCTACCGCCGCATCTTCCAACACCAGCCGCAGGCCATTGCCATCGACCGGCATCCGGAGTATCACAACCGCGCCATCGCTCACCAGCTGGCCGCCACCGCCGGGGTGCCCCTAATCGAAGTTCAGCACCATTTCGCCCACATCGCCGCCGTACTCGGCGACAACGGCTGGCCGAAAACCGCCGGCCCGGTCCTCGGGGTTGCCCTTGATGGCCTCGGCTACGGCCAAGACGGTGGTCTCTGGGGCGGCGAGGTGCTGCGCGCCGACTACAGCGGCTTTACTCGCCTGGCCTGGTTGCAACCTACCCCGCTGCCCGGTGGCGACCAAGCCGCCCATGAGCCCTGGCGCAATCTGCTCGCCCAACTCCATAGTCGCTTAGGCTGGTCGCATGCCTGCGAACAATGGCCCATCCTCAAACGCCTGCCGGCCCTCGACACCCCCGCCAGTGCCACCCTGTTGCGTATGCTGGATGCGGGACTGAACGCGCCCCTGAGTTCCTCCACCGGCCGGCTGTTCGATGCCGTCGCCGCTGCGCTGAGCATCCACCCCGAGCGCGTCGCCTATGAAGGCCAGGCCGCCATGGAGCTGGAGGCTCTGGCCAGCCGCTGGCGCAGAGACTCTGGTGCGGAAGTTGATTCTGACTCCAGCACCACCTTCGGATACCCCTTTGCCCGCCAGTCCTTGACGGCGGGCATTACCCTCGACCCCAGCCCCATGTGGCAGGCTTTGCTCACTGATCTGAGCCAGGGCGTTGAACGCGGCTGCATCGCCGCCCGCTTCCATCACGGCCTTGCCCAAGCTCTGACCGGCCTGTGCGTGGATCTGGCACAAGCACAGGGACTCGACACTCTGGCACTCTCCGGAGGCTCTTTCCAAAATCGCCTGCTGCTCGAATCCATCACTGTCCAAGTCGAACGCGCCGGACTCAGGGTGCTGTCTCACCATCAGATTCCCAGCAACGACGGTGGCCTAGCGCTGGGGCAGGCGCTGATTGCCGCCGCTGAGATGGACAACAGCCCAGCCCCAGTCACGAACTAAACCAGACACACCCCGCCGGCGCGTCTCTGCGACAATAGGCACTACAGCGACGCCCGCGCCGAAACGGCACGCGCCATGACACACACGACACCAGCGTCTTCAAGTTCTGTGCGATCCTATGGATAACGTATTCACCCGGTTTCTTTCCATCGAACTGCCCGCGCAACTGCCCTGCGAAGCCAAGGGCGGTAATCCCGCCTTCGCAGTCACCCTGACCGCCGACGGCGCCATCCCCTTTCCGCAAGTCATTCTGCGCCAACATGGGCGCGAGCATCTGTTTCGCAATCAGCAGATTGTGTGGATGTCCGACGATCCACAGCAGGGCTATCAGTATCGCGCCGACATTCCCGCTGGCCTGCTCAGCGAGGGCGAGGTACAGATTCAAATCGAGGGCTGCCGGCAGGCGAACTTCACCCGTGCCAACGACAATGACTGGATCAAAAGCTTTCGTGCCCTGCAACTGATCCGCGCCACGCCAAGCCCGCGTGAAGCCACCTCCAAGCACAACCACCAACAGCCCGCCGCCACCCCCTCTATCCGCGCCGGCCGCGACCAGCCCAAGCTCTACTTCGGCATCCACAAGCATATGCACCAGCCCTACTATGATGCCGTGGATCCGGACTATTGGGATGGCGAAAAAGACGGCATCTTTGGCACCCGCAGCGGCCCTTACACCGATTTTGTTCCTGCCGCCATTCACCAATACGAGGAATCCGGGCTGCCGCACGCCGGCCTGAGTTGCAGCTGGAGCGGCTCCCTGATCGAACAGCTGGAACGCTGTGCCGCGACCGGACGCGCTGGCGGTCGCTTCGGCGACTGGACCGCCGCCCTGCGCCAGGCCGCCCAGCTGACCACCGCCGCTGGCAATCGCCGCCTCGACCTCAGCGCCTTCGGCTTTTACCATCCGCTGATGCCGTTGATCCCGCCGCGCAACATCGTGCGCCAGATTCAGCAGCATCGGGAACTCATTCCGCGCATGTTTGGCGCCCCGGCCTCGGATATTCTGTTTCCACCCGAAACCGCCTTTCATCCGCGCATCATCCCGGCGCTGAATCAGGCTGGCATTCGCGCCGTTATCTACGACTCCATTCACCGCTACCGCGCCTGTCGCGACTATCCCTACGGCGGCTCGACTGAAGGCATGCTGCCGCCTAACCCGGCCGATCAGGTCAATCCACCGGCCAGCGACTGGCTGCGGCTGGGCAATGTCTGGACCGGCTCGGAAATCGCCCCGAGCCTGCTGCGCCCCGAATACCTGGCTTACACCGATCCCGAGGGGATCGAGCACACAATTATCGGCGTGCCCGCCGAGCGCTACATTGGCAACGAGGACGCCCGCGGCGGCTTCGGTGCCCTGCAATATCCGGATGTCTTCAGCCAGGTCCATGCCCAGCTTGAACGCCATCACAGCTTCAACCCGCAGCATCCGCCCTTTTTTCTGCTGCACTCCGATGGCGACAACCACGGTGGCGGCGCCGAGAGCTACTACCGCCACAACACCGCTGCGCTGCTTGCCTGGCTACGCGAGGATCCGCGCTTCGAACTCACCACCACCGCCGACTACCTCGACCGCTTCCCGCCCGATCCCAGTCAGGCAGTGCATCTCGAAGCCGGCTCCTGGAGCGGTGCTGACAACGGCGACCCGCAGTTCATGAAGTGGTTCGGTCGCTACCGCGAGTCCTACTCACCGGATCTCAACTCCTGGGCGGTGCTCACGGCGCTGCACAATGCTGTGCATACGCTTGAGGACAGCGAACCCGAGCACCCACTGCTGTCGCAGCTGGTACGCCTGATGCTCACCGCCGAGGCCAGCGACTACTGGTACTGGACCGGCCAAAGCGTCTGGGACAGCCAGGTCACCCGCGCCGCCAATCAAGCCTGGTCGCTGGCCGGCACCGAGTTCCAGCGCCTAGCCGACACCCGCGCCGATCGTACCGGCCCCACGCTCTTCCCGCCCTGGGTCACACCCGAAAACCCCGGCGGCCAGCAATGGCGCCCCGGTGGCCTCGAAGACGCCCCGCGTGAAGCAACCCTGCACAGCTTTGCTTATGATCTCTCCGGCATTGCCCGCCTGCGCTTGCATTTGCGCAGCGCCTCGGGCGATCACGCCAGCGAGCAGATCATTGACATGACCGATCACGGCCCCTATCCCTGCGAAACCGGCGCGCGCGTCACCGCGCACTACTTCACCGCCGCCCTACCCCCCGGCCTGGGCGACATCCGCTACTTCTTGATCGCCGAAGATCACAACGGCAACCACAGCCGCAGCGCCTTGGAGCGGATTTTTCTTGCCTGATCAGCCAAACACCCCCGCAATCTGCTGCTGCGCCCGCTCCGCTGCGGCGCGTGGATCCTCGGCATCGCGAATCGGGCGGCCAATGACCACATAATCGGCGCCATTGCGAAACGCCTGTTCGATATCCACCGTGCGCTTCTGATCATCCACCGGGCGGTTATCAACCGGCCGAATCCCAGGCGTCACCACCAGGAAGCGCTCGCCCAGCTCGGCACGCAGACGCGGCGCTTCCAGACCCGAGGAGATCACCCCATCGCAACCCAGGCGTAACGCCTTGCGCCCGCGCGACACCACCAGATCCTCGACATCGCAGTCAAACCCCAGGGCATCCAAATCCGAGCGATCCAGGCTGGTCAGCACCGTCACCGCCAGAATTTTCAGGTCGCCCTTCTCGCGAGCTGCGGCCTCCAGCATGCTGTCATTGCCATGCACAGTGGCAAAGTCTACCTGTCGGTCACTCAGCCGCCGCACCGCGCGTCCAACCGTCTCCGGCACATCAAAGAACTTGAGATCGCAAAACACCCGCTTGCCTTGCCCACGCAGCCATTCCACCAGCTCGAAATAGCCGCCCGCCATAAACAGCTCCAGCCCGACCTTGTAGAACTGACAGGCTGGGCCAAGCGTTCTGACCAGCGCCCGAGCGGCCTCTGCATCCGGTACATCCAACGCCACGATCAAACGCTCATTCAAGGGGATGGCTTTCTCTGAGAGATGAGAGCTTTGCATAGTTTTCACGGAATCTTAACTCTTAAAAAACATAGGCCAGACAAGCGTAGCGTATCCGGCAAAAACGTTCATAGACACCCAGCGGTTAATCCCCAGCGCCCAACACACAACCACTAAGCGCATACTCCAGCCGCTGCCAGGCCGCCTCGTCCCCCGGCAACCCAAAACGCAGACTCGGCGGTTCTACAAACAGGCGCGTCAGTATCCCCTGGCGAGCCAACTGCTGCCACAGCAAGGGTGCCCGCTCGGTGCGCACCCAGGCAAACAAGCCGCAACCGCCGCTCGGTGGCAGATGATAACGGCTCAACAAGGCCGCCAGACGTGCACCAGCAGCGCTCAAACCCGCGCGCGTCTCCTGCTGCCAGACCCGATCTCGCAGCGCCTGTTCCGCCAGCCAGCGTGCTGGCGTGCTGAGCGTCCAGGGGCCCAGCAGCGCCCGCATGCGCGCTAATAAGGCCGGCTCAGCCAACACAAAGCCAACTCTGGCACCAGCCAGCCCGAAAAACTTGCCCAGGGAACGCAGCACGATCAGCCCCGGTCGCGCCGACTGCTGTGCCAGACTCTGCTCCGGCGTGGCATCCATGAAGGCCTCATCCACAATCAGCCAGCCACCTCGATCCGCCAGGCGCTGATGCCAGGCCAGCAGCTGCTCCGGCGGACAGCGCAACCCGGTTGGATTGTTTGGCTGGATCAGCACCAGCACCTCCACCGCATCAAGGGCTCGCTCCAGCGCCTGCGTCACCGCCGCAGGGCGGTGCAGCGCATCAATACTCCTCACCTGATGTCCACCGCCACGCCAGGCCGCCGCATGCTCCCCATAGCCCGGTGCCAGCAAAGCGACCCGCGAGCACTCGCGCAACCGGGGCAGCGCTTGGATCGCCGCCTGGGAGCCAGCCACCGGCAGCAGGGTCGGGCAGCCATAGTAGTCGCGCGCGGCGGCTTCCAGCCCGTCCTCCTCCTCGGGCAACCGTTGCCAGCAAGAGGGCGGCACCGGCGGCACCGGCCAGCCGATGGGGTGAATGCCGGTGGACAGATCCAGCCAGTCTGACAACGGGCGGCCAACAGCCATCGCCGCCGCACGCAGGCGACCGCCATGGGACAAGGCGGCGCCTTCCGGCACCAGGTGTCTGTGGTGGGAGCTGGAGATCGGATCATTTACTCGCATGCGTGCGAGTATGACGCCTCACCCGCCCACCCGCCAGTCCGCCACCAAGCGCAAAGGTTTGACAGCTCGTGGCGAATTTGCTGCTATAGCTGGTCAAGTTAGCGGAACCGCTCTTGGTTCAATCCTGCGGAGATCAGCATGCGCATTTTGTTCATTCACCCCAACTACAGCGCCGGTGCCGCCGATATCGCCGGTAACTGGTCACCGGCCTGGGTTGCCTATATTGCCGGCTATCTGAAGTCGGGTGGCTATCAGGATTACCAGTTCATTGATGGTCTGGTGGAACAGCTCAACGACGAGCAAATGCGCGCGGCCATCCGCGCCACCCAGCCGGACATCATCGCCACCACGGCCATGACGCCAATGATCTATGCCGCCCAGCGCGTGCTGCAGATCGCCAAGGAAGAGCACCCGAACGCCGTCACCGTGCTTGGCGGCATCCACGGCACCTTTATGTACAATCAGGTGCTGGACGAGGCGCCCTGGATCGATGTCATCGTGCGCGGCGAGGGCGAGGCAGTGACGCTGAACCTGGTGCGCTGCATCGACGAGGGCCGCTGGCCAGCCGAGCGCGAATCGGTGCGCGGCATCGCCTTCCTCGACGAGCAGAGCAAGGTCATTGCCACCGAGGCCGAACCCTCCATCAGTGACGTGGACGCCATCTGGCCCGATTGGGGTATCCTGGAGTGGAAAAAATACATCTACATTCCGCTTGGCGTGCCGGTCGCCACCCCGAACATGGCGCGCGGCTGTCCCTTCACCTGTAGCTTCTGCTCGCAGTGGAAGTTCTGGCGCGACTATCGCGTGCGCAACCCCAAGCGCATGGTCGATGAGATCGAGGAACTGGTGAAGGTCCATGGGGTGGGCTTCTTCATCCTGGCTGACGAAGAACCCCAGATCAACAAAAAAATGTTCGTTGACTTCTGTCAGGAACTTATCGACCGCAATCTCGGCATCCACTGGGGCATCAATACCCGCGTCACCGACGTGATGCGTGACGAGGATCTGCTGCCCTTCTACCGCAAGGCCGGCCTGGTGCATGTGTCGCTCGGCACCGAGGCCGCCGCGCAGCTCAATCTGGATCGCTTCGTCAAGGAGACCACGATCGAGCAGAACAAGCGCGCGGTGCGGCTGTTGCAGGAAAACGGCATCGTCACCGAGGCGCAGTTCATTGTGGGCCTGGAGAACGAGACCCGCGAGACGCTCGAAGAGACCTATCGGTATGTCATGGACTGGGGTGCAGACATGGCCAACTGGTCGATGTACACTCCCTGGCCGTTCTCAGATATGTTCACCGAGATGGGCGACAAGGTCGAGGTGTTCGACTATTCGAAGTACAACTTCGTCTCGCCGATCATGAAGCCCGACAACATCGACCGCGCCGAGCTGCTCGACGGCGTCATGGCCAACTATCGGCGCTTCTACATGAAGCGGATGCTGTTCCAGTATCCCTGGGTACGCGATCCCTTCCGCCGCAAGTATCTGATCGGCTGCATCAGGGCCTTCTTCAAGAGCGCCCTGGAGCGGCGCTTCTATCAGCTCGGCAAGCAGAACTACTGGGGGCCATTGTTCAAGAAGCTGATCAAATTCGATTACGACAAGAACAAGTCAAAGATCGTCGAACCAGATCACAACGCTTGGAAGAAGGCACCGCCGGCCAAGCGCCCGGGAGCCACAGCGGCCGGAACCCCGGCGCCGACCATCTCCGGCGCCATGCCCAAAGCCTGCGGCGGCGGCAACCAGCAGCTCGAAGATATCAGCGACCTGCCTCCAGGCACCGCCAAGTGCCAGCCCGGCGGCTGCGGCGGCACTGGCCCGCGCCCGGAGTCCAGCAGCGCCCAAGTGGCCATGCCAACACCGCCAGCGGCGGCCAGCAAACCGGAGCGGGTGGCTGAAGAAGCCTAACGCTTGAACCACAGCACCGTGAACCACAGCACCGGGCCAAACTTGGCCCGGTCGTGGCTTGGCAGGCCGTCTCACACTACGATTTCTACGTTACCCGCTCCCTTCGAATGGGCATTAAACCAAGGTTTTAACCTCGAAATTCACCACCGCACGCGCTGCGGCGCTGGATTCCACCCCGATCAGATGAATGGGCTGACCTTGCCCCTGGTATTGGTTGGCATAGCCCTTCGACTTGAGTTGCGCCATGGCCGCGCCCGCACTGCTGTGCTCGATGACCTTAAATTCGATCAGGTACACCTGATCGTTGAATCTCAGGGTTAGATCCACCCGTCCAGCACTGCTACTCTCCTCCGGAGTCAGGTCCAGTCCCAGACTGGCAAAATAGGCATAAAACACACTGGCGTAGTAGCCCTCGTACTGGGCCATCGGGTTGTTGCGATACCAATCGTGCGGGATGCTGGCAAAGAACGCCGTGATCAGTGCTTGCAAGCCGTTAAAGTCATTGGCCAGCAGCAGCTCATACAGACGCGCGGCCTGGTGTGGTGTATCTGCAGCGCGACCACGCAAATGATGCAGCAGAGCATTGTTCAGACTGGCGCGGACTTCAAGATTTGGATAGCGCAAGACATACTGCATCAGAAGTCCAAACTGGCGTCTGCACTCAATGGTCAAATAGCCAGTCTGAAACAACAGGGCCTCAGTGGTGATGTAATCAACATCGAAGGTTGAGAGCAACTGTTCGTCAGTCAGCAGATGCTCCAAACTGGGTACGAAGGTGTGGCGCCCGGTCAGCACCTCGATCAAAAAAGTGGGCGTAGCGGTTTCAAACCACCAGGGACGAAACTGCCGGCTGTCGAACAGCAACAAGACATCAAATGGGTTGTAAACCGCTTCCCCGGTCCAGTTGTAGCCAAAGCCGGTTTTGTCTACATAGTAGTAACTGTCTCCGCGAATCTTGGCAAAGGTTTGAATACCGATGGCAGCTTCTTGCGCGACATAGGCAAACGGGTGCGGCCTTTGAATAATGTGATCACCCGAAACAGGCGGCACCGAATTGATCAATTCGCTGCCAAAATTGTTGCCAGCGCCCGGTCGTTTGGCTCAGCGCCCGCAGGCTGAGTACAATCCCGGCGCCTTTGGTTTTCCAGCGCATGCCCGATGCGCACAGTCGCTGCTTGACCAGCGTCTTGCAGGCCGCTTCAGTCACCCCTGAGCCGATGGGAAAATGCTCGGCGAGGAAACCGGGATAGTCCATCTGGTGGCGATGGTTGGTGAAATAGGTCCAAGCGCGGCGCACGCCTTCGCGAACCGCTTGGGATAAGCCGCGTTTCTCGCCCAATCGTTTGGCCTCGTTGATGAGGGCATCAACGGCGTGCGGATCATGCTTGAGCCGATGGGCTTGGTCGTGGCGGTACCGCTCCCGCGCGCTCTGCTCGTTGCGCTTGGGGTAACGGGCTTGAGCGAGCAGGGCCAGATACTCGCTGGCATGATAGAAGTCGATGAGCTGTTGCTCGGTGTGTTGCGCCAAAAATGACCAATTGGCAGCAGCCCCGTCAGCGATGCCAATGAACCGCGCGTCAGGGTAGTGCTGTTTGGCCGCGGTGATTTCGCGGGCCAGCCGTTCCGTGAAGGTCTGTTTGCCGTATTCTGGCGCGGCGGCCAGGTAAATGGTGTGCTGGCGCTCCCCGGCCGTGTCGTAGAACGACAGCGCACCGACCATGGCTTCGCGATACCCGCTGCTGTCGGCCATGGGAATCATGGCGCCATCCAAGCTCACGGCCACCGTCGTGATCGCCTGCGCTAANCGCCGGGATTGTACTCAGCCTGCGGGCGCTGAGCCAAACGACCGGGCGCTGGCAACAATTTTGGCAGCGAATTGATCAATTCGGTGCCGCCTGTTTCGGGTGATCACATTATTCAAAGGCCGCACCGTTTGGTATTCCTTCGGATCGCGGGCGCGCGCAGTCAGCTTGATGTCGCCGACGCGAATCGGACTCCCATCGGTATCAAAACGTCCCAATGCCTCGGCCGTCGCACAGCAGCCAACTGCGTTGGTCGCCTTCTGAATCTGCTGTTCCATCTCCTGCAAGCTACCATGCAACGGCAGGCTCACTTCGATGGTGATCTCTTCGCCCGAACGCCGAACAACCGTGGCCATGATCGCTCCTCGCCTCATCATTTACAGAGGCTTAGAGCATACTCCTCGAAATAACATCTTGTCGAGGCCGCACCCTCACCGAGAATCTCGATTGGTCCGTTGTAGAGCGCATCCTGGGTGCCGGCGCGACAGGCATATTCCCACTGGGCTTCACTGGGTAGGACAAAGCCTGGAATCAACGCATTGAGCGCTGGCAGAAACCGTTCCTGGACGTCATGCCAGCTGACTTGCTCTACCGGACGGGACGGATCCTTAAAGTCGCTGGGATTCTCGCCGAGCAGCGTTTCCCATAGAGCTTGGGTGCAGGGCGTGTCGAACAGCCAGAACCCCTGCTCGATCGTCTCTAGGTGCCGTGGACCCTCTTCCTCGTCCCGACCCGGCTCATCCTCCGGCGAGCCCATCCAAAACCGCCCCGGCGGAATCCAGCGCAGCCGTTGCGTCACTTCGTCCAGAGTGAAGGCGACGAAGACCCCGTAGCGGTCCTCGCCCCACTCGCTCGCCCACTCGGGCGGGCAGCCGGTGACTAGCGGATGCCAGGCGGTGTCGATCTTGAGGATGTCGCCCATAAGCGGTTCTCGATTGGCTTGGAATCGGCCCGTCGGCGAGCGTTCGCCGGGCATCTGCGCCGGCTACTGGCACACCGGGGGCCATTGGATTGCGGCGCTGTTCCAGCCGAGACTGAAGCAGCGCCCCGAAGGCCGGTCTGTTCAGGTCCAGGGTATCCACCCCGGTCGTGAGCTCGGGCGCACCGGAAGCCGAGGTTGTTGTTGCGGTTGTCGGGCGTGTTCCTGTTGCGCTAGGCGGAACGGCAGTTCCGCGCATTGTCGTTCCAGGAGCCCCCGCGGATCACTCGGTTCGCGCCGGTTGCGACCCGCCTCCGGTCTCTCGACGTTACAGCTCGGCCAGGGCCGGAGCAAGCGGGACGCGGCGGAGTTGCTCACGACGCCAGGCGACAGCGTCCGCGTGCAGGGTAATCGCCAGCCGTAGGGTCCGCTGTGCGGACCGATTCCTCGTATCAACCGCCCCCGGATGTTGCATCTATTCTCCGAATGCACCGGCAACATCTCCAAGATCCGGCTCCTGGTAGCCCCAGTCCTGCGAATAGGCGCCAACGTTGAGATAGCGATGAAAGGTCGACCAGGGCCACTCCCGAGCACAAGCGACATAGCCGTGCTTCACCGGGTTGTAGTGGATGTAATCCATCTGTCGCCGCAAGTCCTCTTCGGACCGGATCGTATGCTCCCAATACTTCCGCTGGAGGACGCCCCGACGCCGGTCCCGCAGCCGGGATTCTGAGCGCAGCTGCTCATGACCACCAGCGGCCAACCATGCCTTGGTGAATTCCTTCTTCCACCAGCCGATGCGCGTTGGATAGGCGCAATCGCCCGGCGGCAGACGCCAGATGGTATGCAGATGATCGGGCATGAGGACGACGGCCAGCATCTCGAATGGCCAGCGCGCTCGGCAATCGTGCAAGGTCCGACGCAGGATTGTCCGGGCTTGTGGATCGGAGAAGAGGGGCGCGCGGTGCTCCGTGACCAGCGTGAAGCTGTAAGTCCCGCCAGGCTGGAAGACGCGGTGCCAGTTGGACATCGAGGTCCTTGGGTTTATAGGGATCGAGACGCTATAGGGTGGGTGGATGATCGCACAGAGAAGGTCCGCACAGCGGACCCTACGACCTCGCGATAGTCGACCTTGCCGAGCCGGGTGGTGGGCGGGCGGCCACCCTCGCCGGCGGGCTCGAAGGCGACGCAGACGGCCCAAGCACTGGCCCCGCCATCCTGCACCAGGTGGCGCTCGACCGCCAGGATGTGTTGGGCGGCAAGGAAGCGGTTCAGCTCCTCGGCGATCGGCTCGCCGCCGTGGATCGGGATGGTGAAGAAGCGCAGTTGCATCGATCGTCTCACCTGTTGGGTCGAAGAAGTGCGAAACGCGCCTCACGGCGCGGGCCATCCCTGGCAGCCTCTACGCTCGTCCCGATGCTCGCATGGCTCACGAGACCTGAACTCGGGCGCACCGGAAGCCGAGGTTGATGAGGCGGAAGTCGGGCGTGAGCCCGTTGCGGTACGCGGAACGGCAGACCCGCGTGCCGTCGTACCAGGAGCCCCCGCGGATCACCCGGCCCGCGCCGGCCTCAGCGGATTCCCAAACCGAACCATTGATGGGCGCGCCTTCGTAGCTGTCATGCCAGGCGTCCTGAGTCCATTCCCAAACATTGCCGAGCATGTCGTACAGCCCCCAAGGATTTCGGGCCTTTCGCCCAACCGGATGCGTGCCCGCCTTACCTTCCGGGTACTGCATATCGCTCAGCCAGCTGCGCTCTTGACCATTCTCCAGCTCGAAGCCCACGCCGCTGTTTCCTCCATACCAGGCAATGGAATCAAGCGCGGGGGCATTGGCGTCGCCAAGGATCTCGATCGGCCCACTGTAGAGTGCCGTCTGTGTCCCCGCTCGGCAGGCATATTCCCACTGTGCCTCGCTGGGCAGAACAAAGCCCGGAATACGCTCGTTCAGCGCCGGAAGGAACCGCTGCTGGATGTCGTCCCAACTCACCTGCTCGACCGGACGCGTCGGGTTCTGAAACTCGCTTGGATTCTCCAGTCCCAAGGCCACCCACAACGCCTGGGTGCAGGGCGTGTCGAAGAGCCAAAAGCCCTGGCCGATGGTGACCGCATGCGGCGGACCCTCGTCGTCATAACGCCCAGGCTCGTCCTCCGGCGAGCCCATCCGGAACCGCCCCGGGGGGATCCAGCGCAGGCGTTGGATGACGGGCGCGCCGTCGCTCGGATCGATGCTGAATTCGGCCCAGAGCCCAAAGCGGTCACGTCCCATGGCGTTGGCCCAGGCGGGTTTGGCGCAGCGCTGTAGGTGCAGAATCTCGCGATCGGTGCGGATCTCCAGGCCCGGAGCGTCCGGCAGTTCCGTGCTCGCCGAGGGCGTCGTGTCGAGACGCAGCAGGACCGGCTTCGCGTGCTCCTGCCCGGCTGCGCGCGTCGGATCTGTCCCGCCCCGGCCGGATCCGCTCCGTGGGCCGGGTCGGGCCAGCTCCGCTCGCTCCGCCTCCGGTTTGTCTGGCTCACGAACCTGAACTCGGGCGCACCGGAAACCGAGGTAGTCGCCGCAGAGGGCGGGCGCGTGCCTGGCGCGGCACGTGGAACGGCAGCCCCGCGCGGTGCCGTTCCAGGAGCCCCCGCGGATCACACGGTACGCGCCGGCATCAGTGGTTTCCCAAGACGAGCCGTCTACAGGTGCGCCTGCGTAGTTGTCGTGCCAGGCATCCTGAACCCACTCGTCGACGTTGCCGTGCATCTGGTAGAGACCCCAGTCGTTTGGCGCCAGGGCTTTCACGGGGATGGTTTTCTCACGGAACGGTCCCTTTGGCCCATCCGCATAGGGATAGTTGCCGTTGTAGTTGACTAACTCAGGAGTAACCGGGTTTCCAACAGTGAGACCGATTCCATCTTGCGTGACGAGCCTATTGCCGTCCTGGGTGCGAAGAAAGGCTGTTTCAGGAAAGGCAAAGGGTGTCGTGGTCCCCGCCCGGCAGGCATACTCCCACTGGGCCTCACTCGGCAGACTCAGCCCCAGTCCGGGAAGACGCGCATTGATCGTCGCGATGAAGCCCTGGACATCTATCCAGGTCACTGATTCGACTGGGCGATCCGGGTATTTGAAGTGGCTCGGATTCTCTCCCATCACCGCTTCCCACAAGTCTTGGGGACAGGCCGTATCGAAGAGCCAAAAGCCATCCCGGATTATCACCTCGTGCTGCGGCTCTTCATCGTTATATCGCTCCAGCTCATCCTTGGGCGAGCCCATCAGGAAGCTCCCCGGCTTGATCCAGCGCAGCCGCTGGGTAGCCGGCTGGCCGTCCTTACCCTCAATCGCGAACTCGACCCAGGCGCCGTAGTCATCCCAGGCCCAATCGGTCGCCCAGGAGGGCGGCGCTCCAATAGCCCAGAAGGCGGGATCCCGATCGATTGTCTGCTGCTCGGTGCTCACGCCGACCCAGCGGTTTCGCGTCGTCATCTCGCCAAGTGGGTTGCCTGTGGTGGTCGCGGAAGCGCCGACGGGGACGAACCCTAGTTGACCGCCCCTCTGCTCAAGTCGAATGTGCCGCTCTTGGTCGTCGGCATCGGGCGGCATGTCCTTGGGCTGCAGGCTGGGCGGCGGCTCGGCGCCCGCGTCGTCGGCGTGCAGGGCGACCCAGATGCGATGCACGGCCTGGTTGGCCCAGATGGGCTCGATGTGCTTGCGAGCACGCCCTTCCATGCGCCGGAACCAGGCGGCCGCGCCGCTCGGCTCATGGACCGTTCCGAGCTGTTGGCTGAGGACATCGAAGAACTCGACGAGCAGACGGCGCTCCGTCTCGGAGAGCAGCGCTTCGGCGGCTTGCTCGCTGAGCTGTGCGGCCTCGCTGATGAAGACGGCATCAGGCAGATGCGCGCGCCAAGCGCAGAGCCGCTTCCAAATGGTTTCGCGCAGGCGGCCGAGCCGATCGAATTCGCTGCGGCGCGCCTTGAGGACCGAGGTATCCAGGGTTGCGGCAACGCTGGATGGACTGGTGACGGCGGCGTGCTGCCAAAACGCCGCCTCAGTGGCCGCGTCGAGTCCGAGCAGGCGCCTGACCTCGCGCAAGAGTCCAGGCTCTACCCGCACGGTGACGGCGAGCGCCTGGAGCAGCTGCTCGACTTGGGCCATCCGCTCGGCTGCAGTCAGGTAAACTGCTGTGCGCTCCCAGGGGATTAGGGTCCAATGGCTGGCGATGGCCTCCGGTGCGGTGGCCGGTGCGAAGGGCACCAAGGCGACAGCGCGCACACCGGCTTGCTGCGCCTCGCGCCCGAGCGCACACCAAAATGCCACGGCCCTCGGGTCGGCCTCGGTGAGGGCGCCAAGGTCTCCAAGAGCCACCAGCACACCCCCCGGTGCCGGCGGCGCATAGTCCGCATTGAGGTGCGCGCGTTGGCGAAGCCGCAACGGCAATGTAAGCGCGTCGTCGACTATGGCATGCACGACCGCGTGGCGCGGGACCAGGCGGGCGAGCTCATGGGCCACCAAGGCTTGGTCCTGCCAGTAGGGCACGAGGCGCCGGCTGTGGTCTTCGATGATCTGCAGCGCGCTGCCCCATCGCCGAGTTGTCGTCCGAGGTAAGGTGTGCAGCAGCTCGCCGCAGCTGAGCTGCGTGACGACGCGCGACAGATCCAGCGCGCGTGCGGGCTGCTCGATGGCGAGAGACCGACGCAGGCGTGGCAGCAGGGCGCGCCAAGGGCTCAAGGGTGCGAAGCGCGCCGGCGGCGGACGGGTGGTCCAGGCCGGCAAGCTGGCGGCACAGGCATCGCTGGGTGTGCGGGTCTGGACCGTCGCGTCGAAAGTGTCCGCCGTCGCCAGAACCCTCAGCTCGGTTGCCATCCAGTAGGGCGGCTGGGGCATGGGGGCCATCAGCGTGCTGGCGGTCAACTCATGGCCAGGTGTCGGCACGTCAGCAGCGTCTTCGGCATCAGAGGGCGATTCAGCGGTGGTGCGCGTAGTCGCCGGGGTGCGATGACGTTCCAAGCCAAGCTGCGCTGCGGCGGCGTCCATGAGTTCGCGCCCGCCGGCTGCGCGAATCCGCACTAGGTCGGCCCAGCCGAGCGCGGCCGATGGCATGGTCGGTGCGTGAGCGGCGGAGCGGCTGCGCGAGGCAGGCTTTCGGATCACAGCTCGGTCGGCCGGTTCTTGACCAATGCGAACTCCTGAATGTCGTCCAGGATCTCGCACTGGCGTTTGTGGCTGCGCGGTGCCATCTCGGTGACGGCGCGCAGCAGATCGAGCAGCTCGGCGACGCCTGGGCGCGGCAGCGGACCGGACACCGGCAGTTCGGTTTTGGCATCGATGCGCTGATCGGCAACCAGTTTGATCGCCTGGTCGAGCACCGCGACGGCGGCCGGTTTCTCGCCGAGGGACGGAAAGTGGGCGAGGGCTCGCGCGCGCAGGTCGTCTTCGAGTCCTCTGCGGCTGTCTTGCAGAGTCAGGCAGAGCACCCAGCAGCGACGCAGGAATGCTGGCGGCAGCTCACGCTCCTCATTGGTGGTAATGATCACCAGCGGCGGTGGGCCGACAGCGTCCACGGCGTGCTCTTCTCCGAAGGGCACGAAGCGTCCGTTGCCCAAGGCTTCGAGCAGGCCATTGGGCACTTCGCTTTCCGCTTTGTCGATCTCGTCGATCAGGAGCACACAGCCATTGCTCACGTCTTCGCCAGCGTCGCAGATCGGTTTGGCGAGACAGCCGGGGTGCTTGCACGCGGACTCCCAGTTCAGCGCCCACCAGAGCGGCCCGGGGCGCACGTAGCGGGCGACCGCTAGACGCGCCTCGAGCTCCTTGTGCTCGAGCTTGAGCGGATTGCCGAGCTGGGCCTCGGCAAGGCGTGCCACGGCATCGTAGCTCCACAGCAGATCGCGGGCCTCGGTGCGGGCATCTACCACCAGCTCGAGGTAGGGACGCTTCAGGCAGCGAGCGGTGGCGTGGGCGAGCTGGCTCTTGCCGATCCCGGGCTCGCCACGGACCAGCAGCGGCCGGCGCGAGGCCAGCGCGGCATTGATGGCGAGGATGGAGGCTTGATCGAAGACATGCGTTTGCGCGGGCAGGACACCGCGTTGCGGCAATCGCTCGATGTGGCCCGCTTGGATCTCGAGAAGCGTCGGTGTCATGGCAAGGCCTCTTGCAGGCAGGGGAGCAGGTAGCGCAGGGGCAGAAAGCGCGCTTCCTCACGACCCAAGATATCAAGGTCTTGGGCATAGATGAGCATGGCGAAGTCGAGCTCCGGATAGTGCTCTTTCAGGGTCTTGATCGACGCGATGGCCTCGCCGTGCGCTGGGACTGCTGCGGGATCGAGCAGGAAATAGTAAGAGCGGCGCTCACGGGTGGCGCGCGTCTGCAGCTCGCGCCGGACCATTCCACGCACGGCAGTGCGATCTCGATCACTCTTGACCAGTGCCTCACGCTCGGGACGAAAGGTACGCCCGAGGAAGCTCTCGACGGCCTGAATACGGCCGACGCCAAGCAGGTTGGCGAGGTCGTCCTCGAGGTTCTGTGCCAGCGCCTGGCCATCACTATCGAAGCCCTCATCGGGAGCGGAGGGCAGCAGGTCTCGTGGCTCGGGGAAACTATGTCGATCGGGAAGCGGTTTGAAGTGGGCCGGACGGGCGCGCAGGCCCGCCATGATGATCTCGCCAGCGGTGCGCAGGCCAGCAGGTAGGTCGAGACACCAAGCACCGGGCTGTGCGCCGCGCTGCGCTGTGCCAGCCATGGCGCTCGGATCGTAGATCGCAGGGAGCAGCTCACTCAGGATCATGGCAACCGTTTCACGTGCGGGCTGGGCGAGGTCTTGGGGAAGCTCTTCCAAAGTCTGGTCGAGCGCGCCCAGGACCCCCTCCAGGGGACAGTCGAGCAGGGCCTCGGCGAGTTTTTCGGGGTTGGCTGATGCCCCACCCAAGGCATCGCGGAGCTTGGGACAGAGGGCGTGAGCACGCGTTGCCCGGAGGGCTTGAGTAAGAACATCGAGCGCAGCGTCTCGGCGCGCTAGGCGCGCGTCGTGCCCAATGACTCGACGGAAGTCGGCGTCAGCCAGCATGTGGCGCATCGGACTGGCTTCGAAGCGGCGGGTCGGCGCTGCTGGATCCCGTGCGACGGCGATGCCGACGAGACGATGGTCGATGAAGACCGGCATCCCGGAAGCGCCCTCGTACCAGGCGTGTCGATCGCAGGCGTCGTCGATACCGAGGCTGAAGCGGGTCTTGCGCGAGGCCGCCGAGTAGACACGGCCCTGAAAGTCATAGGAGCCGGTCGCGGTCGGACCTTGGTCGCCGGCCGCAGCAATCCCTGCGCCACTCCAACGCCGGGTGTCATCCAGCGGCTCGTCCGAGGGCAGGCCAAAGCGATCGCGCAGCCCTGCGGGAAAGCGGCACATCAGGACGGCGGCATCCAGCGGCTCGCTTTCCCAGACGACACAGGCACGTCGCCAGCGGCGGCTGGCCGGGTCTGTCTGCTCATGCCAGCGGACCTCGATCCGACGAGCCTTTGACGCAACGTCTGGCAGCAGGCCGTGGCGCGCGGTCAGGATGCGTCCTGGCGCGATCGGATAGCCCGTCAGGCTGCTCTCCCGCTCCCCTGCGCTGACGAAGATCTCGACCAGCAGGTTTTTCTCATGCTCGTCCATGTCTCAAGGCCGGTTTGCCAGCGTTATGCGCTAATCCGGGCGTCCGCGGTTGCGACTGATACGCAGGTCGGCGTCGGTCTTCAGCCGGAGCTTGACCTTTTGAGTCTGGACCGTGCTATCGCGGAGCTTGGCGTCGGCGTCGATGACCCAGAACTTGATACCAACGCCTCCAGAGCCCTCCTGGGTCGTCGCCATCTGTAGCTCGATCTCGATATCTTCGACCAAGAATTTGAGGTCCTTGTCTTCGCCTTCAGCTTTGGCGTCGATCAGTTCCTGGCGGAGCTGGGCGAGCATCTTGGCAAGTGGGATTCGGGCAGCGTCGTCAGGCGTCTCACTCATGGCTATTCCTCGTGGCGGATAAGGTTCCGCCGGATGATACCCTCTGCAGCTGGAAGAAAAGGGGACAGTTTCTGATGTATCCCCACTAAAAGATTAATCTAAGTTCTACACCGCTGTATCGCGCTGCGGCGGGTTGGCATCCACCGTCGGCGCCTAGCCGTGCTGTTCGAAGCCGTCGCCGCAGCGGTCAGTGGTCCGTGCCTAACGTTGACCGAGATTGGCCAGCGCTTCGGCGGCCGGTCGGACCTGCGCCATTGCATCAAGCGGGCCGACCGGCTACTGGGCAACGTGCATCTGCAACGCGATGCGCGCCAGATCGACACGGCCTTGGGTCGTCTGCTGCTCGCGGGCGTGGGCGAGCCGCTGATCGTGATCGACTGGAATGCACTGCTCGCCGAATGAGCGCGGGCAGGTCGGATTTGTGGGGATACCTCAGGATCTGTCCTCTTTTTCCCAGAAGCGGACCGTCGCCGCGAACCAGATCGCCTGGGTGCTGATCGCCCGAGTCGATCGATCGCTTCAGCGCGCAGATGCGCGACATGGAGCCCGTCATCAAGCGTCTAGAGGCAGGCAGCGCCAGCATCGGGCAGGTGATCGAGACCATCACCGGAATCGCCGAACAGACCAACCTGCTAGCGCTCAACGCCGCGATCGAGGCCGCCCGCGCCGGCGAGGCCGGTCGTGGATTCGCGGTCGTGGTCGACGAGGTGCGCAACCTCTCGAACCGCACCCAGGAGTCGACGAGCGAGATCGCAGCCATCCGCGCGAGCGTCGGAGGCGTCAACGACATGGGCGAGCAGATCGCAACCGCCGCGCACGAACAGAGCGCCGTCGCCGTCGAGATCAGCCGCAGCATGAATCGGATCAACCAACTGGCGGAGCAGAGCAGCCAAGCGAACGCTCGCGCAACGCATCAAGACCTGACGCATCCGGCGTTACGCTTGGCCCGCACAAGATCTCAAGCCGCCTCATGGGGGATCACCGCGCGTTCGATCGCCGCAAGCGATTCCAACTCCGCGCGGCGTAGATCGAAGTTCGACTGCAGGCCCGTCGCTGTCGCCGTCCGCGCGCAGCAAACGCGCCGAAGCGAGCGCAGGTCGCGACTTGGCCAGATACAGAACAGGGGTCACAGACGCATTCCGTCGCGATGGATGTTAGCGATGAGTTCTGGGTTCTCAAAGCGCTCGGGGTGCGTCCATTACCCTCCCACAGCGGCAAGAGATTGATGAGTACACCGGCTTCGATATCAGGTCGAAGGCGATCCCGGCCATGCCCACGGCGGCATCAATGCGGGCACCGGGGGCCTTGAGCGCCGCACAAGAGCACGGCGATGTCGGCATCGGAGGTGATTGTGTCGACTCAGTGATATAATACATAGTGTGATATAGCATCGGAGTGAAAGAGCACGTGAGGATCTTCAAGAACGCTTGGTTCGAGCGCTTCGCGCGCAAGCAGAAGATCCGGGACGGGATGTTACGTGAAGCCGTCGTGCGAGCGGAGCAGGGTCTGATCGATGCTGATCTCGGCGGAGGAGTCATCAAGCAGCGTTTGGCGCGCCCTGGGCAAGGCCGCTCAGGAGGCTACCGGACGCTGATCTTGTACCGTCAGGCGCATCGCGCCTTCTTCGTCTACGGGTTCGCCAAGAGCCAGCAGGCCAATATCAGCGACGAGGAAGAAACAGCATTCAAGAACGCGGCGCGGCACGTCCTTGAGTTGACGGACGAGCAGCTCTCTGCACTGATCCAGAATGGGCAATTCTCGGAGATAGACTCTAGCCTTAAAAAAAGTGCTTTTTGATACTATAATAGGTATATGAAAAACACTATCTCAACAGGCAAGGCGGCGAAGTTGCTTGGCGTAACAGTAAAAACAGTTCAGCGATGGGAGCGGGAAGGCAGACTGATTCCCGTCGCTCGCACCGATAGCAATCGCCGCCTTTACA
>NZ_NRRS01000003.1 GCF_016583795.1 Rhabdochromatium marinum
TGGCTTACCAATAACCGTCTGCCATTTTCCACCAGGAACCAGCAAATGGAACAAAATCGAGCATCGCTTGTTCTCGTTTATCACCCAAAACTGGCGAGGCAAACCGCTTGTCAGTCATGAGGTCATCGTCAATCTCATCGCAGCCACGACGACGAACACAGGATTACGCGTTCATGCAGAATTAGATTCCACTACCTATCCTCTCGGCCAAAAAGTCACTGCCGCTGAGTTGGCTGCCGTCAACATCAAGCGACACGACTTCCATGGCGACTGGAATTACACTATTTCACCAGCACAAAATGGAACACTTATTTTGTGACAATCCCTTAATATCTGGAGACTCAGGGTTGTTCCCTGACATACCGCGTCCGCATTACACCACTTTTGTTCAGGAACGGCTATGTATCTTACACGGGTCATTTATTGTAGCGAACTTTCTGGCGCCAACAAGGATGCGATCAGTGATATCCTCTCCGTCTCGCGCAGAAACAATGCCAAAGCATCAATCTCTGGCATGCTCTTGTTCAACGGTACCTTTTTCCTGCAATGCCTGGAAGGATCGCGCAACGCGGTTAACGAAACCTACCACCGCATCATGCGCGACGAGCGTCATTGCCACCCGGTGCTGCTGGCTTACGAAGCCATAGCCCAGCGCGATTTTGGCGATTGGGACACGGCCTATGTACCCTGGACCAGCGATGTGCGCAAAATTATTCGCCTGTTCTCCATCGATGAAGAATTCAACCCATACCAATTAAGCGGCGAAAGTGCGATCAGCCTGTTTCGAGCCTTGCGCGGCCACCTACCCAACAGCGAGCACTGGTCGAAACCATTACAACAGGCCTAAGCCCGGATGCGGCATTCGCAACCAGCGGCTAAGGACGACAGTCAGTCGCCAGGCCATTGGCACGCCGTTCGTTGCGCGCAATGTCGATGAGAATGTCGATGTCGCGCTCACGGCGACTGGCCTTCAGTGCGCTTTTTTTGGCCGCTTGCCAGGCCGTTTCCAGTTCAGGATACAGCGCCTCGGCAGCAGCCGGCTTACCCTGATCACGCAAAATGGCTACTTTCAACATCCAGGCACGCTGGATGTGGTGCTGATCGCCGCCGGCAATAGCCAGGTCGGTCAAACGCAGCGCCTGCGAGTAATTACAATGCCCGAAAGCAATCAGCGCCATGCGGTTATCCGGCCCCAGGGGATCCTCGGGGCAAGCGCTCAGCAGCAAGCTGGTGATGATCAGCGCCGGGAGTAACCGCACTCGCGCGCTCCGGCGCGTGCACCCGGCAACGAATGCTATGACGGTGAACATGGATCTTTGCATCATGAGACGAGTCCTGGTTGAGACATGGGTTGGACGTGATGGCCAGTATCCGGCACTACAGCAAGCCTGGCGCTACAGTAACAGAGGCGTGGCCGATTCTGGCCGCAACAAGGGCGCCGTTGCCTCGGTTGCCGGCTGGCGCGGCAGCTCAAACCAAAAACAGCTGCCTTGGCCATGCACACTCTCCACGCCAATGTCTCCCCCCATCAGGGCCACCAGGCGCTTCACTACCGCCAGTCCAATACCTGAGCCTTCGACTCCGCTTAACTGAGCATCCGGCAGGCGTCTAAAGGGTTCAAACAGGTCGCTCAGCTGCTCAGCCGGAATACCGGTGCCGGTGTCACGGATGCTGATACGCACCCATTCGTCCTCCTCCGGCGTGCCGGCAACCGCCGCCGCCTCTAGCTCGACCGTACCACCAGGGCGGTTGTACTTAACCGCGTTTGAGAGCAGATTGATCAACACTTGCTTAAACCGGAAAGGGTCGGCGGCAACCGCCAGCTCGACCGGGCTGCTAAACCCAATGCTGAGTTCGTGCTTGCTGGCCAAGGGGCGGATCAGTGTCAGGGCTTCCTCAAGCGCTGGCGCCAGCATAATCTGCTGCACGTGCAGATCCGTCTCGCCGGATTCAATCTGCGCCAGATCCAGCACCTCGTCGATCAGCTTCAGCAGATGGTGCCCGGACGTGAGAATTTCCTGGACACTGTCGTGCTGATCGTCACTCAAATCCGGATCACCATCGAGCAGCTGCGCGAATCCAAGCACTGCGTTCATGGGGGTGCGCAGCTCGTGGCTGACCTGAGACAAAAATTGCGTCTTGGTACGACTGGCCTGCTCGGCAAGATCCCGTGCCTGAAGCAGCCGCGCCTCGCTTTCCTTGCGACGGGTGATGTCGTAGCAGACCCCAATCACATGGCGGCTGTCGCGATTGGGATCCTGGTGCACACTGCCGATGACGCGCAAATAGCCCAGTTCATTAAGGCCCCGCTGGAGGCGCAGCTCCTGGTCAAGCTCGGCGTTATTTGCCAGCGCCTGCGCCAACGCGCCTTGCATCCTGGGCATATCCTCGGGCAATAGCCGCAGTATCCAGTCATCAATGAGCCGAGTCGCCTGTAAGGGTTGCAAACTGAGCAAACCATGCATGGCCACATCAAGACGCAAGTGACGGGTCTCGGGCTCGTATTCCCAGATACCGATGCCCGTGCCGCGCATGGCCAACGACATCCGCTTTTCACTCAGTTCCAGCTCCCGGGTGGCCAGGTGGCGGTTTTCCTCGGTGGTCAGTGCGGCAGCCAGAATCCCCAACAGGCGTTTTTCCTCATCGCTGGGACGACGCTGGCGCTTAAATACAACACATAGCGAACCAACCGCTTCATGGCCGCAGCGCACCACATGCCCAAAATAGGCATTCAGATCGTACTTACGCACCGCCGCGTCGTACTCCAGATAGGGTGTCAGCGACAGGTCCCCGAGATAAAAGGCCTCCCGACTCTGTGCGTTGATGGAATTAGATGAATCCTGGTTGCCGCAACGCCTGACACGCTCATCATTACCCACAATCAAGTCATAGCAGATGTGACCTTCGGGAATGTCACGCACTGGAAAGTCCGGCGGGGCATTCCAGCGTCCCAGCGCGACAAGCTGGTTGTCATCAAGCCGGTTATAAAGTGCAACATCGGCATTGAGAATTTCTCCGCACACGGAAGTGATGCGATCAATATTCTCGCGATAATCCGAGCCGAGATGCGCCAGGCAGTCGTTGAGCTTGACCAAACGCTCCTGGCTGCGCTTACGCGCGCTGATGTCGCGCAACACACCAACGACATGCTGCGTTTCATCAAGATGTGCGAACGACAGCGACAGCTCCAGCGGCACCTGCGAACCATCCTTGTGCCGGGCATTGACTTCAACTAGTTGACCAAGCACCGGACTATGATTGAAGGGATAGGCTTGCGGGTTTTTATTATGGTAAGTTAACGCAGCATCCAAGCCAACGAGCAACTGGTGCAAATCCTCGCCCATAGCCTGGGCTTCCGTGTAACCAAACAACGTAGTGGCCGCCGGATTCCAGTACACAATTTTTGCATCATCATCCATCATAATGATGGCATCACGCATGGAACTGGTGATTGCCGTGAAGTTCGCCTCGCGTCGCTGTAAATCAGCGTTACGCTGACTCAGCAGGCGCTCGGCCCCCGCGAGCCGGCCGCGCAGCCAGATAACCAGCGCGGTTGCAACCGCAGTGAGTATACACCCAATAATCGCCGTGGCCACAGCCGCTTGCAGCGGCGGCCCCAGCGTAGTTTTGCTGCCTGCGCGAAGCCGCACCGCCAGGGCCTGCTCGCCGAGAAACACCGGCAACAACATCTGCATCCAGGCGGTGGTCGACAGAGAACGGACGATGGGGGTTGCTTCAACGACCGCCTGGGTGACGGGATCGAGCAAACGCGCACCCTTCTGCTCATCCAACAGAAAAATATCAACATCAAGCGACATTTTCAGATGGCTGTATTGAGAGTTCTTGAGCTCAAACAGATCGATAACCGCCGCCATGACCGGCGCTGTTTCCTGCGTAGCGGAAGTGGCGGAACGCTCGTGCTCCTCCTGCGTCACCTCGCGCAGGGTCGCCGTCAAATCGAAGCTCAGCTGCGAACCAAGCCATTCGAGACGGTCGGATTCAAAATGCTGCTCTAATTGGTAAGCAATGGCCGTGGTGGCAATACTGAGCACAGCCCCCGTCAGGGCGGCGAGCACAGGCTCCAAGTAGCGCAGGTGTGTCGGTGCCTGGTGGCGACTGACATCGTGACGATACACAACCAGGATGGAAACGGCAAAGGTGAGTGTCAGCAGGCCACCCAGCACCAGCGGCAGCGTGGCACTGCCCCACACCGCCGTGCGCCATTGCCCCTGAGCCAGCTCGACTCCAACCAAGCACTTGGTGTCAGTGGCAGCCGACGCGGTTGGAATCACAGCCAGCGCCGAGATCACCTGGATCCCATGACGGCGATAGGGTGTGGTGATGGAGGCCTGCCCGGTTGCCAACACCCGCGCTACCTCGGGCAGCGGCTCAATATCCTGGCCATTCTCAGCGTCGGCCTCCAGGTCGGCCCGAGTGAAACCGGAAGAGCTCTCGCCCTCATGCGCCACCAGAATCCAGATGTCACGGTAACCGGCGAAGCGGGCAAAACGCTCCAAATGGCGACTCAGCGGCGAGGATTGCGTTGCGCGACGCCCGCCTGCCGCGTGTTCGAGCTGTTCCGGCGCATGCAGTGACAGACTCTGTGCCAGCGCAGTGGTTTCGATCAGGAACTTTTCCCGCAGCTCGGTTTCCTGTACACCAATACGCCAAGCCGCCAGAATGGCGGAAACCATCAATAAGCCGACGCAAGCCAGGATCGGAATGATCAGCTCACGGGCCTCGCGGCGGCGCAGCGGCTTCATGAATCCAGCCTGATCTGATCAGTAGTGAGCATTGGCAGCGCCAATTTTTAAGGTTGCGGGTCTGAAGCCAACCGGGTGTTCAGCATCAGGCCATGAGTAATTGGGCGGGACACTGACATCACAGATGAATGTCCGGGAAATGTTACAGCTTATGGTGCACAGCGGCAATCAATTCGCACTAAAGCGCTTGCTTTCGTGCAAAATCAACCAGCTCCTCGGCGGGCAGTGGCGGCGCGGCGATAAAGCCCTGATAGTGGTTGCAACCCTGCGTACGCAGAAAGGTCATCTGCTCGGTTCGTTCGATCCCTTCGGCCAGGGTATCGAGTCGCAGGCTGCGCGCCAGCGAAATAATGGCCGTGCAAATGGCAGCATCTTCGCTGTTGAGATCGCATTCGCTGACAAAGGAGCGATCGAGCTTGATTAAATCAATCGGAAAGCGTTTGAGATAACTGAGCGATGAATACCCGGTGCCAAAGTCATCAATGGCGATACGAATGCCCATCGCCTTGAGTTGATGCAGCACATCAACGCACATCTGGTTGTTGGACGCCAGCACGGTTTCGGTGATCTCCAGCTCCAACCCTGCTGCTGGCAAACCTTCCTCGCGCATCACCCGCGCCACCAATTCGGCAAATTCCGGCTTCAAAAACTGCTTACCGGACACATTGATCGCGACGCGCGGGATTGGCAGCCCCGCTGCTAGCCAGCGCGCCTGCTGCCGACAGGCCGTGCGTAACACCCATTCGCCAACGGTGACAATCAGGCCACTGTCTTCAAGAATCGGAATAAACACGCTAGGGTGGATCACCCCCTTGGCACTGTGCTTCCAGCGCAGCAGCGCCTCGGTGCCGATCAACTCACCGCTGATCAGATCAAACTGGGGCTGATAGAACAGCAGAAATTCACCGCGCGCTAGCGCCTCGCGCAGATCGTTTTCGCGATCAAAGCGCTCGGCATGCTGACGCGCCAGAGCTGAGGTGAAAAACTGAAAGTTATTGCGCCCGGCGTCCTTCGCCTCGTAGAGCGCAAGATCGGCGTTGCGGATGAGCAGATCGGCCGTTTCGCCCGCCTGCGGATACATGGCAATCCCGATGCTGGCGGGGGCGCGAACCGAGTGGCCATCAAGCGGATGAGCATCCGCCAGGCGGGCGATAATCTCCGCACCCTTGTGCGTGACATCCTGTTCACTGTTAATCCCAAGCAGCGCGATGACAAACTCATCCCCGCCCCAGCGCGAGACAATGTCCTGTTCGCGGGTCATGTCACGCAACCGCTCGGCAACGCTGCGCAGGAGCTGATCGCCCACATCATGCCCCAGGCTGTCATTGACTTGCTTAAAGCGGTCGAGATCCAAAAAGAGCACGGCCACACGAGCCGCTGACTGAGTCAGCAGAAAATAATCGAGCTGCTGGCGAAAATGACTGCGGTTGGCTAGGCCAGTGAGGATATCGAAATGCGCCAGCTGGTGCAGGCGGCGCTGGACCTCGTGCTGACGGGTAATGTCGCGAATATGAAAGTTGTATTCGAGCCGGGGGCCACCGCGCACCCGGGTAATACTCAGCTCAACGGGAAAAGTCTCCCCATCAGCGCCACGCGTCAGTTGAGTCTGAATGCGCCGGTCGAACGTGAAACGCCCCTCGCCGCTAAAGGCCGATTGCAGCGCCGCGTTAAAGGCTTCACGCTGATCGGGTGGAATGGCGATTTCGCTGAGGGCGCAGCCAATAGCCATACGCCGCGAACAGCCAAAGGTGCGTTCGGCGGCGGGATTAAATTCCAGCACCCGACCTTGATCGTTGATGGTGATGATGCAGTCGAGTACCGCATCGAGAATCGCGCTCTTGCGAGTTTCGCTGGCCGTGAGGTCATTGAGCAATTCCTCGCGGCGATGAATTTCACCGTTCACCCGTGACAGCACATGGTTGTACTGACGCGCAATCTGCCCAACCTCGGTATGGGGTTCGCAGCTCACCGGCTGCGAGAAATCGCCGCGCCGACGCTGCTGTTCCATTTCACCGAGTAGATCCAGAAGTTCGGTGCTGGCGCCATGCTCGGCGACATTCAGGCCGACACGTTCCTCCTCGGGTGTGACACGCAGCGGATAGAAGCGGTTCATACCCCAGAGCGCTATCAGACTGAAGCCAAAGCTATAGGCTCCGATACTGAGAATGCCCAGCGCCTGCACACCGAGTTGTTGTAGACGCCCACCCGCGAGCTCGAAGGCCTCGGTCGGGGCAAAGAGCGCTACGGCCAGAGTCCCCCAGATGCCGGCAAACAGATGGGCTGGAATGGCGCCCACCGCATCGTCGATGCGGCGCCGTTCCAGCCAGCCCGTCCCCCAGGTGGCCAGCAGGCCGGCAATCAGCCCAATGAGCGCAGCGAACACCGGCGTTTGCAAATGACAGGAGGCGGTGATGCCAACCAGCCCGGCAATGACACCATTTTGCAGATCCGTCACCACCGGATAGCCGCGTCGAGCATAGCTGTAAAACAGGCCGCCGACACCTCCGGCGGCACCGGACAGGAAGGTGTTGAACAGAATCAGCGGCACTTCCTTGTTGATGGCTAAGGTGCTGCCGCCGTTGAAGCCAAACCAGCCGAACCACAGCAAAATCACGCCCAGAGATGAAAGCGACAAATTGCCGCCGGAGATAGAGCGGCTGCCGCTGTGACTGAAACGTCCCGAACGGGGCCCCAGCAGCAGCACAGCGACCAGGGCCGTCCAGCCACCAATGGAATGCACCACGGTGGAACCGGCAAAGTCGATGAAGCCCAGTTGTCCAAGCCAACCCGTAGGCGCACCACTGGCAGCACCCCCCCAGGCCCAGTGCCCGGCGATCGGGTAGATCAGCGCCGAGAGCAGAATGGCGGTGACGGCATAGGCGAGAAAGCGCATCCGCTCGGCCACGGCGCCCGAGACAATGGTGGCCGCCGTGCTGCAAAACATGGCCTGAAAAAAGAAAAAGCTCATCAGCCAGGGTGAACCGGCCCCATCGAACAGAAAGCCGTCACGCCCCACCAAACCGGCTGCACTGGAACCGAACATGAACGCATAGCCACAGAGCCAGTACACCAATACCGACAGGCACAGATCCATGAGGTTCTTGACGGCCACATTGATGCTGTTTTTCGTCCGCACCAGACCGGATTCCAGGCACAGAAAGCCTCCCTGCATCAAAAACACCAGAAAGGCACACAGCAGGACCCAAGCCATGTCCAATGGAGCGAAGTTGGGCGAAGGTGGCATATTGAGTGAATGAGCGCGTAATTGAAGTCAGTGCCAAGTTGCTAAAGCACGCATTATAAACCCAAGGTCGAGGGTGGCGGGCAGCCCGGTGTCTGGCGCGCCGCGCCGCGTGACGCACACTCGCGCCACCATGCTGATTTTTGCGTAGAATACGCGCAGCTTCCTTCGCAAATTTATTTCTTGAGGATGGGGTTTTCCTTCATGGATTTTGCAACCATTGTCGGTATCGTTTTCGTCCTGATTGTGATCACTGGCGCTATCCTTGTGGGTGGCGACATCGGCATATTTATCAATATTCCGTCCATCCTGATTGTTGTCGGGGGAACCTTCGGGGCCACCCTGGTGCAGATTTCCTTCGCGGACTTCATGCGATCCTTCAAAATCGGGGTCAAGGCGATCATCCACTCCTCACCCTCGCCGCGCGAATTGATCGAAGAAGCTGTCCAACTCGCCACCGTGGCACGCAAGGAGGGCATTCTAGCACTAGAGGATCAGACCTTCAGCAATCCGTTTCTGGAAAAAGGCATTAATCTCTGTATCGACGGCCACCCGCCCGAAACCGTCGAACGCGTACTGTCCAAGGAAATTGCCCTGACCAACGAGCGCCATGACAAAGGCATCGCCATGTGGAAGTCCATCGGCGACTATTCCCCCGCCATGGGCATGATCGGCACTCTGATTGGCCTGGTACAGATGCTCTCGAACATGGACGACCCCAAGGCCATCGGCCCGGCCATGGCGGTCGCCCTGCTCACCACACTCTATGGCTCCATTATCGCCAATGGCATTGCGATCCCACTCTCGGAAAAGCTCAAGGCGGTCAGCGAAGAGGAACGCTTGACGCAGGAATTGGTCCAGGAGTCAATCGCCGCTATTCAGTCCGGCATCAATCCACGGGTGATGGAGCAAATTCTGCTCACTTACCTGCCGAGCACCCAGCGCAGCCTGGAAGACGACGAGGAGTAATCTACTGATGGGCGTTGCAGCAAAACCGGTCAAATGTCCACCCAAGGGTGCACCGCCCTGGATGTCCACCTTCGCCGATCTCATGGCGTTACTGCTGGTGTTTTTTGTGCTGTTGCTGTCGTTCTCGGAGATGGATATCCATAAGTACAAGCAGATCGCCGGCTCAATGAAAATGGCCTTTGGTGTACAGCGCGAAGTGGATGTGCAGGCCATCCCGATGGGCACCACGGTGATCACGCCTGACTTCAGCCCCGGCAAACCCACGCCAACCCTGGCCCAGGAGCTGCGCCAACAGACCACGGATGAAACCCGCTCGAAACTTGATTCCAGCCGCGAACGCCGGGAACTCGAAGCCGAGGCCATGCAAATTGCCGCCGCGCTGGAAAGTGAGATTGAGCAAGGGCTGATTTCCATTGAGGTGGTCGGTGAGGAAATCCTGATTCGTATTCGCGAAAAGGGCTCCTTTCCCTCCGGCAGCGCCCGCTTTCAGGATTCCTTTTTCGAGATTCTCGACAAGATCGGCGATGCACTCGCCACCACCACCGGCAACCTGATCGTCGCCGGCCACACCGATGACATGCCGATTAACACCTTACAGTTTCCATCCAACTGGGTGCTATCGGCCGCGCGTTCCGCCGCCGTGGTGCACTACATCAGCGAAAACCACCCCGAACTGGCTGAACGCATGCAGATTCGTGCCTATGCCGATACTCGGCCGGTCGCCACCAACGACACCTTTGACGGACGCACACAGAATCGGCGGGTCGAAATCATCATCGCACGCGACAAGAAAAATGCCGCCGGGCGGGATATTTCCGGCGACACCATCGACATTCCCTTTGAAAGCGCCTTGCCACCTCCGGCGCCCGCAGCAGCACCTGCGGCACCGGTTCCATAACAGCTTCACCCGGTGTAAGTCGGCCGATCAGTCGAGCGACTGCCAGAACGCGTCCAGCGTCTTAGTAGTCGCAGTTACATCCTCCCAATGTGGCAGCCCCATGTTGGGAACCGTGCGGGCACGTTGCCAGTTGGCATGGCTGGCCACGAAGTCGTCCAGTTGATCAAAGCGCACATAGGGATCACGATCCGCCAGCACCAGCGCCGGATGGTTAGTCAGCCGCCCGTAGAGGTTGGTCATCGCCTGAGGCGTGAACAGCTTGCCGGACAGAAAGCTCAGCGGTGCATGGCGTGCGCCGGGTTGATGCGCGGTCGCATAGGCGTAGTCGAGCATCTCCTGGGGGGCCTGCTGCATGAAGGATTTGTTCAGGTAGTAATGGATACTACGTCTGGAAGCGACCAGATCGAACATCGGCTGGCTCCAAGGCGGGCCGTCGAGCAGCGGATAAATCCGCCGGCTCAGGGCCGGCGCGGGCGGCTGGCGCTGACTGAAACCGGTTGGGGAGATAAGCACCAAAGAATGGACACTGTGGGGCTGTTCCAGCGTCGCGCGCACAGCGAACTCGCTGCTCAGTGACAATGCCAGCAGATCAACCGGAGCCTCCGGTACCTGATCAAGAAACTGCTTAATGGTGTTGGCATAGTGCTGCGGGGAATAGTCGGCGCGTCCACGACCGGCCTGGCCAAAACCGGGCAGATCCAGGCTGAACACTGGGCGCTGGTGGCGATAATGCTCAAACAGCGGCTTGACCTCAAAGCTGCTCGGCGCGGCATTGATACTGTGAATCAGCACCAGCGGACGCCCAGCCCTGTGCGAGTCGGCATAATAGGCTAGGCTCGGGCGATGCTTACAGCTAAGATGTTCACAAGACGCATCCAGCGCGAGGGGCAAGCCCGCTGTGGCGCCGGGAGCGAGCGATGAGGGAGCAGGGGATGTCATTGGACTTCTCCGTGGCAGGTTGCGCGCAGCCTGGCAACCGCCAACTTGGCGGGCTTACTCTGCGTCATTATTGGGCGTCATCATTGGGTTGGGCGCCTTCATGGCGTAAAAAGGCATTGACAATATCTTCTCCGCGCGGGTCCCAATGCCAGAGCACCCAGACCGGTTCCTTGGCCCAGCAGCCACTCACCGAGTCGGGCGGCATACGCCGCTGATGCGCCTTACCGCCGATGACACGATATTGCTCGCGCACCGCCGCCGTAGGGTCGTCATCAAATATATCGGGCACGCGCAGCTCCAGGGTGCGATCAAGCAGCAGACTGGCCTGTAGGCCATCGAGCTGCGGATGCTTGAACACCGGGGCCGCCGCCCATTCTTCCAGCACCTGCGCAATCTCATGTCCACCAGCACTCCCGCGACCGCGCTCCAGCGCCTCGCGAATAGCTGAGCGATAACAGTGCATTGCCATGTCCTCGATGGAATGCGGCAGGAAAAACCAGCGTTCCGGCAATGGCAGGCGCCACACCGGAAGATAGGTACGCAGGGTATCGCAGTAAGAAGGTGTCAGCAAAAAATTGGCCAGATCATGCGCATACCAGCGGGCAATGTCGAGCGCCGATACCGACCCAGGCAGCAAGACCGGTTGTGGGCAATTTTCAGCAAACCAAGCGGATTCAATCGTCAAGGCGTCTGCTTACTCTCGAGTGAAGAATGTGTTGTCTTCCGGGATTGCCGGAACCCTGAACGTTCATGTCGCGAACGCTAACCGGCTCATTATCGAACAATGAGCGCGCGCGGCAAAGTGATTCCAGGCGATTCCGAATGATTTCGGGCGACTCGAAATTGATGTGGCGCAAGTGGCCTGTAGAAACATGCTAAACTATCTGGTTTTGTGCCTGGCGATTACAGGCCTTGATCTGGCGTCCGTTTCATCATCGGCTATTCCCGGAGTCTGCCATCTATGTCTGCTGCCGACCCCCTATCACCGCCCTCGCGTCTGAACCCGAACACACACCAGCGTGGGCAGGATAAACTCGCGCGCGTAACGGTACAGCTGGATCCGGAGTCCCCGCTGCTCCGCAAACCGGAGTGGATTCGCGCCAAGGCACCGCTGGGCCCAGGCGTAGCCCGCATCCGCCGTCTGCTGAGAGACTCGGCGCTGGCCAGTGTTTGCGAAGAGGCCCAGTGCCCGAATCTGGGTGAGTGCTTTACTCATGGCACCGCCACCTTCATGATTCTAGGCGATCTCTGCACCCGCCGCTGTCCCTTCTGTGATGTAGCGCATGGCCGCCCGCAACCGCCGGATGCCGAGGAGCCCGCACGTCTGGCCGAGGCCATCGCAACCATGGAGCTGCGCTATGTGGTTATTACCTCAGTGAATCGCGATGATCTGCGCGATGGCGGCGCCGGGCATTTCGCTGACTGCCTGCGCGCCATTCGCGCACGCAGGCCAAAGATTCAGCTGGAAGTGCTGGTGCCGGACTTTCGCGGTCGTGAGGCCATCGCGCTGGAGGCCTTCGCCGGTGACGGCTTGCCGGATGTCTTCAATCATAACCTCGAAACCGTGCCCAGACTCTATGCCCAGGCCCGCCCCGGGGCGGATTACTCCGGTTCGCTCCAGCTGTTGCGCGCGTTCAAGGCGCGCCACCCACAGGTACCAACCAAATCCGGACTCATGCTGGGACTTGGCGAAACCCGCGCCGAAGTACTGGCTGTGCTGGAGGATTTGCGCGCGCAGGGCTGTGACATGCTAACCATCGGCCAGTACCTCCAGCCCAGCGCTGAGCATCTGCCGGTGCGCGAGTACTGGACACCAGCCGCCTTCGCCGAGCTTCAGAGCGAGGCGGAAGCCATGGGCTTCGCCAGCGTCGCCTCGGGCGCCATGGTGCGCTCCTCCTATCAGGCCGATCGGCAAGCGCAGGTGTTCAGCACCCACCAGCCGGCCACATCAAGCACCGCCACCTGACCCGAACAGTACAGATCACAGCATGGCTGACCTAAAGTATGGCGATTGAACTCAAAACCTACGTTTTCATCGACTCATTGCAGCCGCAGCTGGCCGCCTACATGGGCAGCGTATCCCAGGGCTTTCTGCCGGTGCCGGGGGATGCCTGCTTGTGGCTCGAGGTCTCACCGGGCATGGCGATTCATCGGCTAACGGATATTGCGCTCAAATCAACGCGAGTGCATCTCAGTCAGCAGGTGGTGGAACGCGCCTATGGCACCATGGTGATTCACCAGCGCGACCAGAGTGATGTGCTCGAAGCCGGGCGCACCGTGCTCAATCGCCTGGGGGTGCGCGAGGATGAACGGCAAAAATGCCAGGTGGCCTGGACTGAAATCATTCGCGCCGTCACCCCCGATCATGCCGTGCTGCTCAACCGTCAGAACCGCCGCGGCTCGATGATTCTGCCCGGCCAGAGCCTGTTTATTCTGGAAACCGAGCCGGCCGGTTATATCGTCTATGCCGCCAACGAAGCCGAAAAAGCCGCCAATGTGACCCTGGTTGATGCGCGCGCTGTGGGAGCCTTCGGTCGTCTGACCATGGCCGGGCGCGAGGCCGACGCCGATACTGCCGCCGAAGCCGCCGTGCACGCAGTAGAGAGCCTGAGCGGGGTAATGCGTTAGCTGTTTAGCGGGCGCTATTCCCCGGCGACGTCCCCGTTCGTACCACTGCTGGCAAACAGCCGGCAGGCTGGATTGCCGGTTTCATCCCAGAAAGGATAGCCCAAAGCATGCAGGTTATGCTCGAAGTCAGCCGCTTCGGCAGCGGGCACCTGAATCCCCATCAGCACCCGCCCGTAAGCGGCGCCATGATTGCGATAATGGAACAGGCTAATGTTCCAGCGCCGTCCCAGACTGGAGAGGAAATTTAGCAAGGCGCCGGGCCGCTCGGGGAACTCAAAGCGCACCAGACGTTCATGGGCTAGCCCCGACGCATGGCCGCCGACCATGAAGCGAATATGCAGCTTTGCGGTTTCATTCTCGCTCATGTCCAGCACACTGAAGCCCTTGTGCTCCAGTCGCTCGGCCATTGCACGCCGCTCCTGCGCACCACCGCCCAATTCAATGCCCACAAACACCTGTGCCTGAGTCGCATCACTGTAGCGATAATTGAACTCGGTAATCTGCCGCTTACCGATCGCTTTGCAGAATGCCAGGAAACTACCAGGACGCTCGGGAATACCGACTGCGAACAGTGCCTCGCGGCGCTCACCCAATTCAGCACGCTCAGCCACATGACGCAGACGGTCGAAATTGATATTGGCGCCACTTTCGATGGCAATCAGATGCTCATCGCGCCCGCCATAGAGTTCCACATAGCGCTTAAGTCCGGCGACCGCCAGCGCACCGGCAGGCTCGGCAATGCCACGGGTGTCGTCATAGATGTCCTTGATGGCGGCGCAGATCTCATCGGTATCGACCAGCACCACCTCATCGACACAGTCACGCGCCACCCGAAAAGTCTCGGCGCCAATGCGACGCACCGCGACACCGTCGGCGAACAGACCCACCTCCGGCAAATCAATCGGCTCACCGGCCGCGAGCGCCTGATGCAGCGTCGGCGCCTCGGCCGGCTCGACACCGATGATCTGTACCTCGGGGCGCAGGTATTTGACATAGGCGGCGATGCCGGCGATCAGCCCGCCACCCCCCACTGGCACAAAGATGGCGCTGGGCGGATCCGGATGCTGGCGCAGCAATTCCATGCCGATGGTACCCTGGCCGGCGATCACATCGGGGTCATTGAAGGGGTGAATGAAGCTCAGGCCACGTTCCTCGGCCAGTGCCAAGGCATGGGCGCAAGCCTCGTCGTAGGAGTCGCCATGTAGCAGCGCCCGCCCGCCAAGATTGCGCACTGCCTGCACCTTGATCGGCGGCGTGGTGCGCGGCATTACAATGGTAGCCTCAATACCAAGGCGCGCAGCGCCCAGCGATACGCCCTGCGCGTGGTTGCCCGCCGAGGCGGCAATGACTCCGCGCGCGAGCACTTCGGGTGCAAGATGTCGCAGCTTGTTATAAGCCCCGCGCAGCTTGAAGGAAAACACCGGCTGCAAGTCTTCGCGTTTAAGAAACACCTGATTGGCCAGCCGTCGCGAGAGCAGGGGCGCCGGTGTCAGCGGAGTTTCGACCGCGACCTCATAGACGCGGGCTTTCAGGATGCGTTCGATATAGCGTTGCGGCATGCGTAGAAGTGGCTCTGTTATGATCTGCGTTGAACACCAGCGGCTCTGACTGGCTGACTGCCTTGCTGGGCAGGCGATTGCCGAGCCGCCATGATCATACGCTTAACGAGGATTTTACCCTAGGGAGTTTGAATGCAATGACGCAGGATGAACTGAAAAAACAAGCCGCCGAGGCGGCACTGGCCTATGTGCAGGGCGGCATTATTGGAGTGGGCACCGGCTCAACGGTGAATCACTTCATCGACTGTTTGGCTGAGGTCAAAGGCCGTTTTGAAGGCGCAGTCTCCAGCTCAGAGGCGTCCAGCGAACGCCTGAAACACCATGGCATTCAGGTCGTTGACCTGAACAGCGCCGGCCAGCTGTCGCTCTATGTCGATGGTGCCGATGAGGCCAATGGACGCCTGCAACTGATCAAGGGCGGCGGTGGCGCGCTGACACGGGAAAAAATCGTGGCCGCCGCCAGCGAGACCTTCGTCTGCATTGCCGATGACAGCAAGCGCGTTGATGTACTGGGCGCCTTCCCCTTGCCGGTTGAAGTGATCCCGATGGCGCGCAGCTATGTGGCACGCGAACTGGTCAAGCTCGGCGGCACGCCGGTGTGGCGCGAGCACTTTGTCACCGACAATGGCAACCTCATCCTGGATGTCCAGGGGCTGGAGATTCAGGATCCAGCCGGGCTGGAGCAGCAAATCAACAATATCGCCGGCGTGGTCACTGTGGGCCTGTTCGCCCTGCGCGGCGCCGACATGCTGATCCTGGGCTCGGCAAGCGGGGCTAAAATCTACGAACCCTAAGCCGAACGATCCCATACAGAGTCATTGATGCCCTGGTCACCTAAAGAAGGGCTCGCCAAGGACTCACTGGGCTTCGCTGGACTCTTCTTCCGGTGCGGGCTTGCCCCGCCCGCGCCGCAGTCGGCTGCCTGTCGCGTTTTTATCGCTATCGGCGCCCTCTGCGGCCTTGTCAGCCGCGAGCTCGACGCTGGACTTGGTACTACTGGGTTCTGTCAGGGTCAAGCTTTCTTCAATAAAGCGCCCGTCGTAGCTTAAGCGCTGGAGTTCAGCCAACTCGCAATGCACCAGCTTGCCGTTCACTTCGGCGCCCATGGCCATTTCCAGTAACGGGTAATACAGAGTGCCGGTGATGCGCGCATGGGCACCCAGTTCAGCCCGTCCCGTGGCATGCACGTCCCCGACAATGCTGCCATCAGTGATCAATTGTTCAACGCGCACATTGCCTTCAACAGCGCCCTGTTCGCTGATAATCAGGGCCGCATTGGTGTCTGGATCAGCGGTAACTTCCCCCTTGACCTTCCCGTCCAGATGGAGCGCGCCGGAGAAGCGAACTTGACCCTCAATCACGGTCCCCTGACCGATAACAGTAACGACCTTGGGCGGCTTCACTCTGCGAATGCGTGACATGGCAAGATTCTCCTGGTTCCGATGTTGGGTCGTGGTCCTGGCCTGATGAAAAAACCTGTAATGCGGCTCAGCTAAGGATGGTGAAGTCTGCATGGATGACTACTCCGGGTCCTGATCGATCCGCCACTCAAATTGTCGTCGCGCACCACCGATGGCTTGATCATCGGGGATCACAACGACCAGCAACTCCTCGGGTTCGAGGCCGGGCGGCAAGCTGAGCGTGCCGTCAATTTCCTGAAAGTAGCGGAAACCGAGTCGATGCCCTTCGAGCGCATTATCCGTTAACTCAGAGAGATCGAAGTAGCGTTCCTCGCCCTGCATCTGACCGCGCAGTTGAATTTTAACGATGCCTCTGAACATTTCCCCGTTGGGATCGGTACGCGAGACCTTAAACCAGTAGCGCATCCGCTCATTGCCTTCGCGCGCAAGCGCCAGATCACTGATCTCAATCGGGCCATCATCACCACCAAACAGCTGATTAAGAAAGGCGATCTGCGAGCGCAGGGTGGCATTTTCGGTTTGCAGCTGGCGAATTTGATCCTGCGCATGCTGCACGCCCTTGGTTTCCGTTTGGCGATCAGTGGTTAACCTTTGTAACCGCTCTTCAAGAACGGCAATCTCATCTTTAAGCTCCGCCCGGCGCTGCTCCAGCTGCTCAAAATCAGCGGCTTTTGGCGGGTTCACGCCCAGCAAAGTTGCCACACTCCACACCTCATCCGGGGCATCCGCCTCCGGCGGCTCAGTGTCGGAGACGCTGGTAGCGGACGGATTCACAACGGACGCCGCTGGCGCGGATGGCTCAGGATCAGACTGATCATGGCCAAGTTGACCAAGGCCGAGCTGTTTCAACGTGGGCCATACCGGATGCGACAGACTTTGTTTTGCACGACTAATTTCGAGTGTCAGATAACCCCAGCCGCCAAGCGCCAAGGCCACCAACAGCAGTGCCAGGCTCAACTGTCCGAGGGGGCGAGAATCGATAATGTGAGGTTTGCGGATTCGACGCGCTTTGACCTGTCGCATGCCTGCTCGCATCAGTTCTCCAACTCAGTTGAAAATGGCGGTGTAGGATAGACGCCTTTGTAATCGAGCGCAGCCGTTTTTGTGCCAGCGCGCGTTTTTCGAGCCACCACAACTTGCTAGCGTGCGAGGGGACTCATGTCCGAGCCATCATCCCAATCCAAGCCGTCGTCGGGCGGCAGCGCCAAGCCGCCACAGCGTGACATCAGTGCTGTCGCGGCCGATCTTGCCATTCAGCAAGAAAATGAGGGGCTGCGCCTCGCATTACGCGAGCAGGAGCGCATCGTCGAGGAGCTGACCAACGAATGCCGGCGCCTGGAGGACCGCCTTGAGGATCGCTACCAGGATATCGACGCGCTGCGGCGCGAACTCGACCGGGCGAAAAAACACAGCAATGAGCAATCCTCGCAAATTGCCGGCACAAACAGCCTCGCGCCCGGCGCCGCAGAGCCAATAGGTGCATCCGATGATGACGCAAACCCGATCGCCAATGCGCAAATTGATGAGGATAACAAAAAAACCTCAAGCGGGTCAGAGCGCCGACACGGCGGCGCGCTCGGTTTCACCACCGGCCTGCTCAGTGGCATCGGGCTGGCGGCCAGTGCGGTCGCGGGTCTGTGGTTAACCGGCATTCTGATGCTGGCCAGCCAGGCTCCGGGGGCCTCCACTGTCACCGAGCTGCTGGCACAGACACCGGAGTCAGCCGCCGCGTCCCAAGACTCGCCAGCCGTGGAAGGCCAAGCCAACCCCGCCTCCACACCGGCGCCGGATGAGACCGCAACGAATGCCGCTGGCACACAACCGGCCCCGGAACCAGAGCAGACCGCTGCCATATCCCCGGCTGCTCAAGCCCCCATTCCAGCAACGACGCTTGACACGCCCCCCGCCGCGACACCGGACAACGAGGATCTACAGGTTCCCGCCGAGCCGGTGTCCGGCACTCATGTCGATGATTTTCTCAACGAAAACGCCCAGGCTCCAGAACTGATTGCGCTGAAAGCAAGCGAATTCATGATGGGCAACCCGGTCGGCCCGCCCGACAGTGACGCGCGCCCAGTGCATAAAGTCAGCCTTGATGCCTTCATGATTGGCGCCAAGGAGGTCACCTTTGCCGATTACGACCGCTATGTCCGCGCCACCGGTGCGCGGCGACCGCAAGACTACGGCTGGGGTCGCGGCTCACGCCCGGTGATCGATGTCACCTGGCAGGAAGCCCAGGACTACGCCGCTTGGCTGAGCGAGCAAACCGGCAAGCCCTATCGCCTGCCCACTGAAGCGGAATGGGAATACGCCGCGCGCGGCGGCACAACCTCATCCTACTGGTGGGGAATCGGCTCGCCGTCGAGCCGCGCGCTCTGCGTGAATTGCGGCACCCGCTGGGACAAGCTCTCCACCGCGCCGGTCGGCAGCTTCCCGCCCAATGCCTTCGGTCTGTACGACACCGCTGGGAATGTCTACGAGTGGACGCAGGACTGCTACCACCAAAACTACAAGAAAGCCGCCAGCGATGGCGCGGCGCGCACCAAACCCGGCTGCGAGCTGCGGGTGGCACGGGGCGGGAGTTTCAACTCCCCGGCCAGCGCTATGCGCAGCCATGCACGCAACCACTTCACCAGCGACAGCCGCATCGACATGCTCGGCTTTCGGATTGCCCGCGACCTCTACCCCAGCGATGACAACTGAAGCGCGTCTGCTCGGTGTTGGCATCGCGACCTTGGACATCATCAACCGGGTGCCTCGCTATCCGCGTGAAGATGAGGAGTTGCGTGCCACTGGGCAACGGATCGCGCGTGGTGGCAATGTCACCAACACCCTGGCGGTTCTAAGCCAGCTGGGCCGGCACTGCGATTGGGCCGGCTGCTATGCCGATGACAACGACGCGCAGCGGATTCTGCGCGACCTGGCCGCGTGCGGCATTGGCACCGCCACGGCGGTGCGCTGCGCACATTCCGCCACGCCGGTGTCTTACATTACACTCAGCGAAGCAACTGCGAGCCGCACCATCGTGCATCACCGCAAGTTGCCGGAGCTGACCGCCGCCGATTTTGCCGCCGTGCCGCTCGAACCCTATCATTGGGTGCATTTCGAGGGGCGCCATCCGGTCGAGACCGCCGCCATGATCGAGCGAGCACGCCACGCGCATCCGCAGCGACCCATCTCGGTGGAAATCGAAAAGTCCCGCCCCGAGCTGGAGCTGTTGTTGCAGCCGGTCAGGCTGCTGCTATTTTCACGCGCCCTGGTACGCCAGCAGATTGGCGATGACGCGCCGCCCTGGGACTATCTGGCCGCGCAGCAAAGCCGCAGCGGCGCGGCGCTGTGCATAGCTCCCTGGGGTGCGGAGGGGGCTTATGGCATCGACCAAGCGGGCAAACGCTGGTTTGCCCCCGCCGCGCCCCCTGAGCAGCTGCACGACACCCTGGCCGCCGGCGATGTCTTTAATGCCGTGTTGATTGATGCACTGCTGCGCGGCGCGGTACCGGCCGAGGCCATGGCACGCGCCAATCGCGTGGCGGGTTACAAATGCGGGCGCAGCGGGCTTGAGGGGCTGATCGATGCCGCAGCGGGTGCCGGGCTGATCTGACCCGCCGCTGCGCTTTTACACCTATCTGACTCAGCCTCTCTCCATCAGCACGCGCAGATCAATCACCGCCGCATTGGCGCGTGACAGATAGGACGCCAGCACCAGCGAGTGGTTGGCCAGCAGCCCGTAGCCATGGCCATTCAGCACCACCGGACTCATTTTGCGCAGCGTCGCACCGTGCAGATCGCGAATGATCTGCTCAAGTGACACATGGGCATTCTTGCCTTCCAGCACCTCAGCAAAGTCATGTGAAATGGCCTGCATCATGTGCAGCAGCGCCCAGGCGTAGCCGCGAGCTTCGTAGAAGTTGTTGTCGATCTCATACCAGGAGGTTTTTTCCAGGACTTGAGCCTGAGTTGGATCGACAAAGGCCGCCACTAGTTCGGCATCCCCCACGCTGGCGCTCAAACGCTGAGCATAGCTGCCCAGGCGTTTTTCCACCACCTGCAGATAGGCGCGCAGATTGTCGGCGCGCACAAAGAAGCGCGCGGTCTGGTCATTGCCCGCAATCAGCGCGGCACGAAAGCGTTGCAGCGTTTTGATACCGGCACGGTATTCGCCCTCGGTCGAAGGCAGCATGTAGGAATGCGCATCGAAACTGAACTTCACATCAGCGGTTTTGACCAGGTCGCTTTCGACCGACTGCGTCTGCGAGCGGCTGAATTCATTGCGCAGCGCCCGCGCTGAATCACGCACTTCCTGAAGCACGCCGTATTCCCAGCTCGGCATGTTATCCATCAACACACCGGGGGGCATCAGGTCGTTGCTCAGATAGCCACCAGGTTTATCCAGTAAAGTCTCGGCCAGTTTGATGGTCGTTGACACCGTTGCAACACCTGGCGTCTTCAAGGCTTCCTTGGTATCGATATCGGGATTGGTCATCTCCAGATCGGTGATCTCGAACCATTCCGGCTGCCACGACCAGTAGGCCCCGAGACCGCCGATCACGACGATGAGCAGTAGCACCAGCACGCCGGCCACTTTGCCGATCGGCCAGTTGCGATCGGCGGAAGAACTTTCTTTTGTCACAATGAACACCTCATGGTTAGTGATGAAAATTTGAGCTTGCCAGTCCGATCCGGCTCATCCAGAGAGCCGGCGGCTGCTATAGCGCTGAATGATAACCTCGATTCTACCTGGAAACAGGCCGCGCTGGTGGCGGATTGCTCCTCGGGCGTGCAGTGCCGAGCTTTGTTACACTGCGCCCCGCGAGCACTTGGACAGTGGCAGCTCGTACCATGGTGCCGGTCAGTGGTGACAATCAAGGGTGCCAAACGAAAAGTTAAAACAGCGCGGCAAAACCGTCGCCAAGAGTCGGGTCATGTTCAGGATTGCATCCAGTCGGGTACTGATTCGTGTGGTATTTTTCGCCGCACTCTGGGTCGTTTTAACCCGCGCCGACCTGCAATCCTGGCTGATCGGCGTCCCGAGCGTCGCCTTCGCCACCTGGGCCAGTGTGCGCCTGGCCACGGCTCATCAGACAGCGGAACACCGACGCCCAGGCTTTTGTGTGCAACATCTGCCGGCCTTTGTCGCCTTTTTTCTGCTCGCCTCGGTGCGTGGTGGCATTGATGTCACCCGGCGCATTCTGGCGCGGCCACTGGCTATCGCACCCGGTTTTTTGACGTATCGCACCGCGCTGCGCCACCCTGGCGCCCGCATTTTTTTTCTCGACTTGGTCAGCCTGCTGCCCGGTACCCTGAGTGCAGATTTTACCGAACCGGATCACCTCGTGATTCATGCGCTCGACACCCACGGGGAGAATGACCAGGAGCTGATGCAACTGGAGCACCAGGTCGCGCGCCTGTTCTGCGAGCCACTCGGAAGCGGACAACTGTCAAGATGATGAGTCAGATGCTGCTCACGTGCGCCAGTCTGTTGCTCGCCACCATGGGCATCGGACTGGTCCGCGCACTGCGCGGACCCACGCCAGCCGATCGCTTGCTGGCGCTGCAATTGCTAGGCACCTCGGGGATTGGCGTGCTGCTGTTGCTGGCGGCCGCCCTGGAGATGCCGGCGCTAAATGACGTGGGACTGGTGTTCAGCCTGCTGGCCGCCGTCGCAGTGTTTGCCATTACCAGAAAGCGCCGCCATGCCCCGGCGGCGTCGGAGGCCGCACCGCCCACCGCAGGCAACACGGTCAGCACGGCAGCGGATCACGAGCAAGCCGCATGAACCTGGCACTGATGCTGATATCTGTCACCCTGATTATTTGCGGTTTAATCTTTTTTGCCGCTGGTACTCTGGGGTTGTTGCGGCTGCCGGACCTGTTTTCGCGACTGCATGCGCTGACCAAGGCCGATAATCTTGGCCTGGGTCTGGTGATGCTGGGCCTGCTGCCCCTGGCTCCAAGTCTCTGGCATGCGCTGGAATTAGTGCTGATCTGGTTGCTGGTCTTGCTGAGCGGTGCCACCGGCGCGCACCTGATTGCCAAACGAGCCCTGCATGATGATGGCGAGGATCCGTCATGACCGCGACGCTGGCGTTGCTCATTTTTGATGTGCTCATGCTTTTGACCCTGCTGGGCTTGGCAGTCGCGACCCTGAGCAGTCGCGACCCGCGCCGCGCGGCCATTTTGTTCATTGCCTTTGGCTTATGGCTGTCCTTGGTGTGGGCGCGTCTGGGTGCTCCTGACGTGGCACTGGCCGAGGCGGCGATTGGTGCCGGTCTGGGAGGGGCGCTGATTCTGTCAGCCGCACGCCGTGCCCGCGCCAGCTCCCAAGCCAAGGCCAGGGCGCCAACGCCCCCTGAACGGACTCCGCCGGTATGAGGAATTCGTTGGAGCCAAAGCCACAGCGCTCCGCCGCTCTCTTGGTGGTGGTCCTGCTGATTCTGCTGGCCGGTCTGCTGCAATGGGTCTATTTCACCCATGCAGCGACTGCGCCCGGCGCCGGCCTGACCGCGCTGGCGCAGGCTGAACTGCCGCGCAGCGGGGTGACCAATCCAGTCACCGCTGTGTTGCTGAATTATCGTGCCCTCGACACCCTACTGGAACTCAGCGTTCTGCTCACCGCCATGCTGGGCATCTGGTCCCTGGGTCCCGCCACCCCCGGCTACCAGCAGGCCGGCGCAGTGTTTGCCGGTCTGGCGGCCTGGGTGGTTCCGCTGTTAATCCTCAGCGGCGGTTATCTGCTCTGGATTGGCGCCAAGGCGCCCGGTGGTGCCTTTCAGGCCGGCGCCCTGCTGGCCGCCGCCGGTGTTATTCAGCGCCTGGGGGGCGATCCGCGCGCCAGCCTGCCCAATGAGTCGGCACAGCGCTGGCTGGCGATTGCGGGCATCGGCATCTTTGCTCTGGTTGGTTTGGCGACCCTGGTCGCCGGTCGCGGTTTTCTGGACTACCCGCTGGCCTGGGCTGGCTGGCTGATTCTGCTGATTGAGACCTTCGCGACTCTCACCATTGCCACCCTGCTCACTGCCGCCTACGTGGGTGGCCAACCACCACCCAGCCAGACAACAGCGACACCAGGAATGCACAGAATGCAAGCGCCTGACAGGAAGGCTTAACCATGGATGCTGAGTTGCTGTATGCCAGTGCTGGCTTCATTTTGTTTGTGCTCGGCATCTGGTCACTGTTGCTGCATCGGCTGCTGATTCGCAAACTTATTGCGCTGAATATCATGGGCAGCGGCGTGTTCCATCTGCTAATTGCCACCGCTGAGCACCATGGCGAACCCGCCGATCCGGTTCCCCATGCACTGGTGCTGACCGGCATCGTGGTGGCGGTGAGTGCCACCGCGCTGGCCTTGTCTTTTGGCCGCGCGTTGCGCGGAGATGGCGATGACTGACAGCCTGGTACTGGCCCTGGTGGTGCCGCTCGCAGGCGCCTTGCTGGTCACGGCGCTGCCGGCGCACGCCGCGCGCATCGGCCTGTTCAGTGTCATGCTGAACACGCTAAATATCGCCCTGCTGACTCTTGGCGTCTGGCAGCATGATGAGCTGCAGCTGGCGCTGGGCGACTGGGCACCGCCGCTGGGGATCGGGTTCGTTGCTGACGGACTCAGCGCCGCCATGCTGGCTATGACGGCCTTGGTAAGCCTGGCAATCAGTGTCTATGCTGGTGACTATTTTCGTGATCCGGCACGCGCACGCCACTTCTGGCCACTGTGGTTGCTACTGCTGACCTCTCTAAACGGGCTCTTTCTGGCGGCTGATCTGTTCAATCTCTATGTGAATCTGGAACTGCTGGGACTCAGCGCCGCCGCGCTGGGTGCGCTCGGCGGACAGCGGACCGCCCTGGAAGCCAATCTGCGCTATCTGCTGGTCGGATTGCTCGGCTCCATGACCTATCTGCTCGGGGTGGCGCTGATTTACAGCGGCTTCAGCACCCTGGATTTTGCCCAACTGGCGGCGCAACTGGCCCGTGGGGATGCTGCTGCATCCGGGCTGCTCGGAGCCACCGCGCTGGGACTCATGGTGATGGGGCTGGCACTGAAAGCAGCGCTCTTTCCGCTGCATTTCTGGCTGCCACCCGCGCATGGCAGCGCACCGGCGCCGGTGAGCGCCGCGCTCTCGGCCCTGGTGGTCAAGGCGGCTTTTTATCTGATTCTGCGTCTGTGGCTGGAGGTGTTCGCGCCCCTGACCACCCAGGGCGCGGCTAATCTGCTCGGGTTGCTGGGCGCCGGTGCAGTGCTCTGGGGCTCCTGGCAAGCGTTGCGCGCTGAGCGGCTGAAATTGCTGGCCGCCTATTCGACGGTGGCCCAGCTGGGCTATCTGTTTCTGTTCTTTCCCATCCTGCAGGGGCTGCCAGCCGGGGAGACGCGCTCGAATCTGTTCGCCGCTGTGACACTTATGGCTCTGGCGCACGGCTTCGCCAAGTCGGGCCTGTTTCTGGCGGCGGGCTTTGTGCAGCAACAGGCCGGGCATGACCGCATCGCCGAGCTGGGCACCACCTTGCAGCAACTACCGGCCACCACCCTCACCCTGGCGCTGGCCGGCACGGCGCTGATCGGTCTGCCGCCGAGTGGCAGTTTCGTCGCCAAATGGTTGCTACTCGGCGGCGCCATGGCCAACGGGCAGTGGTGGTGGGTGCTGGTGCTGCTGGCTGGCACCCTGCTGGCAGTGGCCTATGTGTTCCGACTCATGACCCGCGCCTTCGGGCTGGAGCCAACGCCACGGCACTTCTTTACCCAGGCCCGGGCCGAGGGACCGGCACTGCTGCTGGCGGCCATGGCCACCGGGGTGCTGGGGGTGGCGACGGCGCCGCTGTGGCATTTGCTGGGCACGAGCGGAGGTCTGGGATGATGGAGACCCTTGACAGCCTGCTGCCGGTAGCGATCCTGCTCAGCTCGCTGCTGCCGGGGTTGGCGATCTTTATGGTGGCCGAGGACAGCCACTGGCTGCGCGGCCTGCTGAACATGACCGGCGCACTGGTCAAGCTGGTGCTGGTTGGAATGCTGGTATGGGGGGTCTATCACGACCACAGCTATGATGCGGAGCTGGTGCTGGCGCCGGGGCTTAGTCTGGTGTTGCAGGCCGATGCGCTCTCGGTGCTCTTCGTCACCCTGTCATCGGTGCTGTGGCTGGTTACCACCGTTTATGCCATCGGTTATCTGGAGCACTCGCCCAATCGCAGCCGCTTTTTTGGCTTTTTCAGCCTGTGCGTGACCGCCACTATCGGCATTGCCCTGGCCGGCAATCTATTCACCTTCGTGGTGTTCTACGAAATTCTCACCCTGGCCACCTATCCGCTGGTGTCGCATCGCGGCACGCCGGATGCCACCGCTGGCGCGCGCGCCTATCTGGCTTACACCATGACCGGCGGCGCGGTGTTGATGATCGGGGCTGTCTGGTTACAAACCCTGATCGGCCCGGTCGATTTCACCCAGGGCGGACTGCTGGCCGAACAGCCCGAGGCGCTGCATGGCCAGTTCATCATCATCTTTGTGCTGCTGCTTGCCGGGCTGGGGGTGAAGGCGGCATTGGTGCCCCTGCATGGCTGGCTACCGCGCTCCATGGTGGCACCGGCGCCGGTCAGCGCGCTGCTGCACGCGGTGGCGGTAGTCAAGGCCGGCGCCTTTGGGATCGTGCGGCTGGTCTATGACATCTATGGCGTGGAATTCGCCCATGCGCTGGGACTGCTGACGCTGCTTGGTGTGCTGGCCTCGGTGACCATCCTCTACGGCTCCATCATGGCGCTCAGCCAGGATGGACTGAAAAAGCGCCTGGCTTATTCCACCGTGAGTCAGGTGTCCTATATCGCCCTTGGTGCCTCAATTTTCGGGCCGGTGGCGACCATTGGCGGCATGGTGCATCTGGTGCATCAGGGTATTATGAAGATCACGCTGTTTTTGTGCGCCGGCAATTATGCCGAGACCCTGGGCGTGCACAAGGTCAGCGAGATGGACGGTATCGGTCGGCGCATGCCCTGGACCACGCTGGCTTTCAGCGTCGGCGCCCTGGGCATGATTGGCATTCCGCCCATCGCCGGCTTTATCAGCAAATGGTATCTGGGCCTGGGCGCGATCAAGGCCGACATGCCCTGGGTACTGCTGGTGCTGGGGGCCAGCACGCTGCTAAATGCGGCCTATTTCCTGCCCATCCTGTTCCGCGCCTGGTTCCGCGAACCGCCGCCACATTGGCCGCATGAGGACATCCCGCGCCGACGCTTGGAAACCCATGCCACTCTGCTGTGGCCACCCCTGATCACTGCGGCGCTCTGTCTGCTGGCCGGGCTTTTCGCGGCGGCGCCCTTCAGTCCGCTGGAGTGGACGACCCTGATTGCGCGGCGTGAGTATCCGTGATGGAACATGCCGCACCCCAGGCCTGGCTGCTGCTGGCACTGTGGCTCTGGCCACTGCTGCTGATGGCGCTGGCCATGCGCACGCAATGGCGCTGGCTGCCGGCACTGGGCGCACTGCCCGCGCTGGTCAGCGCCGCGCTGCTGCCGGTCGGAACCCAGCTCAGCCTACCCTGGCTGCTGCTGGGTACTGAGCTGGAATTAGACAGCATCGGGCGAGTCTTTGTGCTGTTCAGCGCCCTGCTGTGGCTGATTGCCGGAATCTTTGTCGCCACATTGATGTACAGGGAGCCGATAGGTTCGCCATCCGGATCAAACCACTTTGCCCAGCGGCGTTTTAATGCACTCTTTTTGCTGGCCATGAGCGGACAATTCTGGGCCCTGGTGGGAGTGGATCTGGTCAGCTTCTACGTCGGCTTTGCCATCATGGGGCTGGCCGCTTATGGACTGATTCTGGCTTATGGCGACCCGGCGGCACGGCGTGCCGGGCGATTGTATCTGGCCCTGACGGTGGCCGGCGAAGTGGCACTCTTTGCCGGCCTGGTCAGCCTGGCCGCACACAGTGGCACCCTGACCCCGGATCCCAGCCTGCTGGCTGCGGCTGGCGGGCCTAGCCTGGCGCTGATCCTGCTAGGTCTGGGGGTGAAAGCCGCCATTGTGCCCCTGCATCTGTGGCTGCCCGTAACCTATACCGCAGCGCCCATCCCAGCCACTGCCGTGCTCAGCAGCGCCATGATCAAGGTCGCTGTCCTCGGCTGGCTGCGCTGGTTGCCACTTGGCGCCGTCACTTGGCCGCACTGGGCGTTGGCTCTGAGCATCATCGGCCTGCTCAGCGCCTTCTATGCGTTATTGATTGGACTCATACAGCGCGACCCCAAGGCAGTCCTGGCCTATTCAAGCATCAGCAAAATGGGCTTTTTACTGCTCTTAACCGGCCTGATGCTGGGCCAGCCGGATCTCCTCGGCGCCGGCATCACCGCCATGCTGTTCTACGCCACGCATCATGCGCTGACCAAGGCTGGCCTCTTTCTCGGGCTCGGCCTCTACGAACAGAACACGCACCAACGCCGCACACAACAACTGTTGCTGGCCGGCCTGATCTTTTTGGCCCTGGCCCTGGCCGCCGCTCCCCTCACCAGCGGCGCTGCCGCCAAATATCTCAGCAAACCACTGCTGCAAGCCGCTCCCTGGCACTGGCTCTCCCCGCTGCTCTGGCTCATGACTCTAACCACCATCCTGCTCATGGCCCGCTTTCTATGGCTGCTCCGGTTTCCAGCGTCTAAGGCAGGATGGGAAGGCACAGCAGCGCATCCCACTGAATCCAGCGCGCACTTTGAACTTAATCTGCTCGCCCCGTTCCTCGCTTGGGGCCTGCTCCTCGCACTCATTGCCGCCCTCCCCTGGCTCTTCGCTCCGGCCTCCTTCTGGCCCACCAACAGTGCCAATCTGCTGCTGGCACTCGCACTATGCGCCCTGGTGCTGATCCTCAGCAAGCGTGGCCGGAATCCATTGGCCACCCTGATCGGACGCATCGCCCCCGGCGACATCCTGGGGCCATTGGAACGCAGTGCACAGAGACTGCGCACCCAAGCCGGCCGCTTCCAGCCTGGCCAGCGCAGCACCCGAAGTACCGAAAGTACCCGGAGCACAGATCCGACTTCGGCATCCGAAACCGCCCTGGAATTGAAATTACGCGGCTGGCCAGTTGCCGGAGCACTCTGGCTGGGGCTGGGCATGCTCCTGTTGCTCCTGTTGCTCGCCGGAGCTCGCTGATGCAGGTCTTATTCCTCCAACTCCAGCCCCGGCTGCCACTGCCCGCACTCCCACAACCGCAAACAGCCGCGCCATGCTCAGCGACTTAAGCAGCGCCTGGCTGCTGCTGGCCTGGGTTTGGCCACTGCTGCTTGCCGTCTTGGCACCGCAGCCCCGGCTGTGGTGGCTGCCGCCCCCTGGAGCACTGCCTGCCCTGCTCACCGCCGTGCTAGCGCCCACGGGTCTGCAACTCGACTTGCCCTGGCTGATCCTGGGCACCACCCTGGGGCTGGATGCAACCGCCCGACTGTATTTGCTGTTTACCGCCCTGCTCTGGCTGGTGGCCGGCGTATTCGCAGCTAGCATGCACCGACCCGCACCCAGCGGAGCAAAGACCGACTGCTGGCAGACCGGGCGCTTCAATGCGCTGTTTCTGCTCGCCATGGCAGGCCATTTTTGGCTGATCCTAGGGCTGGATCTGATCAGCTTCTATGTCGGCTTTGCCATGATGGGGCTGGCCTCCTATGCCTTAGTGGTGCATGAGGGCACGCCAGAAGCTCTGCAAGCCGGCCGGGTCTATCTGATCATGGCGCTGCTGGGCGAGGTGGTGCTGTTCGCGGGCCTGACCATGATCGCAGTGCAAACCGGCAGCATGCAGCCCAGCGCGCACCAGCTCACGCAACTCGATGATCTGACCATCGCCTTGGTGCTGCTCGGCCTGGCGGTAAAAGCCGGCATCTTCCCCTTGCATCTGTGGCTACCACTGGCCCACCCGGCCGCTCCGGTGGCGGCCAGTGCGGTCTTGAGTGGTGCCATGATCAAGGTCGCACTGCTGGGCTGGCTGCGTTTCCTGCCCGTAGGCGCGGTCGCGTGGCCGCATTGGGGAAGCGCCCTGGTACTGATGGGGGTGCTGACATTGCTGTTTGCGTTGATTGTCGGGCTGACCCAACGCGATCTCAAAGTCATCCTGGCCTATTCAAGCATCAGCAAAATGGGATTTCTGCTGCTATTGCTCGGTGTCTTGCTACTGGAACCCGAGTTGGCGCCGGTCGGAGTACCGGCGTTGGTGCTGTATGTCGCCCATCATGGCCTGGTGAAAGGCGGACTCTTTCTTGGCGTCGGGCTGCGCAAACAGGCCGGGCAAGGCTGGCAACCGCTGATTCTGGCCGGCTTGGCCTGCCTGGCCCTGGCGATGGTCGCAGCACCGCTCACCTCAGGCGCCGTGGCGAAATATGTCACCAAGCCGCTGCTCACCGAGCTGCCTGCGACCTGGAACTGGCTGGGGCCAGTGCTTATTCTGGCCAATGTGGCAACCGTGCTGCTGATGGCACGGCTGCTATGGCTCAGTTGGCAGCTCAAGTCCCCAGTCACACCAGCAACCGCCTCTGCAAACAGCCACCAACGCGGACCAGTCATCGCCTGGAGCCTGCTCACTGGAGTCATCCTATTGTTGCCGCTGGTCTTGTATCGCCCCAGTGCCTGGCTTGGTGATGCACCCGGCATGATGGCCGGTGTCGCGCTGGCAGCGGCTGTAATCTGGCTGACCCGCCTGGGGCTCAACCCGCTGCTTGCTGCCGTGGGGCGGATTCCGCCGGGCGATCTGCTGGCGGCGTTTAGCCTGGCGACGCACCGCCTGCGCCTGCTGCACATGCGTCGAGCCGATAATCCAGCCAATGTCTGGCGACAGCTCCAAACGCGACTCAGCGCACAGCGCGCAACGCCGCCGTCCCACCACACCAAAACAGCCCGAACACCGGCAACGGCAATCCATGAGCCGCTCACCTGGCCAGTCGTCGGGGCACTCTGGCTAAGCCTTGGCGCCGCCTTGCTGTTGTTTCTGCTTGCAGGCCAGTTGGATTAGGAGTGATAGGGCCGGCGCATTGAAGCAGGAAGAGTCGCCAAATGGCCGCGAACAGCCCAGCCCCCAAGGGGCGTACAGCCGCTAAGGACTCTCAACCGGCGCAAATTCAGCACGCAGGGCGGCCAGCAGGGTACGTAATTCGCCAGACATAATGATGAATCCGGCATCAAAGCGCGCCTGCTCGTCGTCATCGTTTGTGACGGCTTCGTCAATCAGTTCGTCGCTGAAGCGCAGACGCTTAATCGACAGGTCTTCGCTCAGCACCAGTGACAGGCGTTCCTGCCAGGTCAGGCTGAGTGCAACGACCCGCTTACCAGTGTCCAGATGCGCCTTGATCTCCGGGCTGGTCAGATCCTGCCCCCGGCACCGCACCACACCACGACTGTCGCCGGGGTCACGCATCTCGCACTGATCCTCGATTTCAAACCCATCCGGCGGCGTGTCGGTGGCGACCCAGGTCGTCATGCGCTCATCAACGGCGGTGGTGGCACGCAACGGCTTGGCTGGCAGGGAACCGAGCGTCTCGCGCAGCAGGCTGACCAGGTCTTCGGCCACCTTGTCACTGGAGGCATCCACCACCAGCCAGCCGGCTGCCGGGTCGATGTAGGCGCGCAGCAGTCGCGAACGGGTGAAGGCACGCGGGAGCATTTCAGTGAGCATGTCCTCGCGCAGCTGGCTGCGCTCGCGGCGCCCGACATCGCGCGCCTCATTCTGCTCAATCTCGGCGACGCGCTCGGCCACCGCTTCAGTGACCACCGAGGCCGGCAACAGACGCTCCTGGCGCCGCGCGGCAATCAGCAGACAGCCACCGACCAGATGCGCCAGACTCTCAGCATTGGGCCCCAAGGGCGAAGCCCAGCCCAGGGTTGAGGTTTCCAATGGCCCGCAGGGCCGGAACATGCGCTCGCCCAGACGCTCATGTAATTGCATCTGATCGAACGGAAAGCCGCCTTCGAGTTGAAAGACCTTGGCATTCTTGAACACATTGACTCCAATAAAATCCAGTGAAGGATGGCGAAAAGCGTGGCATTATCCACCGCTGGCGCCGGGATGCAAACACCCGGCCGGCCGCCACCCGCTCGCTCGGGGGCTAGTGACCCGTTGTCGGGCATTGCGCCCCCTGACGGGCCAGCTCATGGCGATAGATCGCCTGGCCCAGCGCCTTCATAAAGGGATACCCTTGGGTGTCGTACTCGTACTGAGCATCATTCATCACCTGATTGCGATTCACATACAAAGTCGCCGATAAAAAGAAGGCGACCTCCGCAGCGCAATCAGGCACAGCAGCGGTGATATAAGCCACATCCGAGACAAACCCGTAGGAAAGCCCCACCTTATTGATAATTTCGACCGACTCCGGCATGCGCGCATCGCCACCAATAAGCAGATATTTGCGAAAGCTGTCCGCTTGCGGGCCGCCGACATCCCGCGGCCGCAGCGCCATGGTGTTGAGCAGGAAGGCGCGCTCAGACGCGTTGAGATCAAAGCGCTGCGACTTAGGTAGCGTCTCTGGCAGCACCAGCGCAATGAGCATGCGATGCAGCGCCCCAAGCGGCAGATAGCTCTTGGCCGAGAAATCCATCGGTTCATCCATCAGCCCCAGCGCCGTGCGGGTCTGCCGCCCCACCCGCCGGTCGTCGCGCGACGGCGGATCTGCACTGCGGCTGCGCTGCGGCGGCTGCTGATAGCGCAGCGCACCGGTCGCATCGTAGAAGCGAATCGCCCCCGTGGTGCGCCCCGACTCGCCGCTACAGCCGGATTTGAAACGCCCCTGAATCGCGCCCGGATAGCCCAGTGCATGCAGACGCGCATTGATCGCATCGCGGCCCAGGAACTCAAACAGGCGATTGTAGGCAGTGTTGTTACTGAAAACAAACATCTGCTCAATGCACGCTTGCACCGTCTGGCACGCCTGTGGCGGGTAGCGGCTGCAAGCATTGGCGGGACTGATTTCGAAGCGATCCGTACGGTTCAAGCCCAACGCCTTGAGCCGCTCGAGAGCAAAGATCGCGACGGGTAACTTCACCAGGCTGGCCGGATAGTAGAAATCGGCATCCTGGCGCAAGCTGTGGGTGGTCAGACGCGGCTGTCCGGCGACACGGTCAATCTGGGTGTAGAGCACCTGCATCCGGTAGCGATCCGCCGCCTCCAGATAGGGTGCGAGCTGTGGGTCAGCACGCAGTATCCGCACCAGAGTGGCGGAGTCTCCTTCCACGTCCGATGCGGCCGGAGCCAGTGAACAGCCCAGCATCAAGGGCATAAACAGACCAACCAGAGCCAACCAGAGCAGCGGGTGCCAGCCGGGCGTTGGTTCAGTCAACCACAGCCGCCGCAACTGTTTGCCCTGCACGCGACAGCATCCAGCGATTCCAGCCATACAGCAGCAGCCCGCTCAATACGGTGGCCAGACCCACCAGCGACTCGACCGGTTTCTCTTTCAGCAGAAACACCAGCATCCAGCCAGTAATCAGCAGAAACAGCAGCGGTGTCCAGGGATAGCCCCAAGTCAAATAATGTGTCGGCCGCTCGCGATCCCGCGCGCGCACCACAAAGAGCCCGGTCACAGTCAAAAAGACCGACAACGATAGCGTAAAGCCGATGTAGATCAGGATGGCCTCAAAGGTGGAAGACAGGATCAGGTAGCTCACAATGGCGAGCTGAAACAACAAGGCCAGATGCGGGATGCCGTTGCGGTTGGTGCGCCGAAAGCGCGCAAAGATCGCATAGTCCTCGCCCATGGTCTGCAACACCCGCGGCCCGGCCCAGGTCATGGCGCTGATGGTGGAAATCAGCCCGAAGGCGATCAGCAGGCTCATGGCCACGCCGGCCGTCTCACCAAAGATATGCCGTGCGGCGATATAACCCACTTCGGTTTGCCCGGCCAACTCCTCAATTGGTGCACTGTAGAGAAATACTGCATTCAACAGGGTATAGAGCAGCATCACCACCGCCGTGCCACCGATTAAGGCGATTGGCAGGTTGCGCTGCGGCTGGCGAATCTCTGAGACGATATAGATGGCGGCATTCCAGCCCGAATAGGCATACATGACATACACCAGTGACACGGCAAACTCACTGGACAGCATCTCGTGCAGCACCTGCGGCGAATAGCTGAACGAAATCGGCTGGGGTGCGGCAAACGCAAAGCCGAACAAGATAAACAGCAGAATCAGCATCACCTTGAGCGCCGTAACCAACACCTGAAACAAGCTGATGGTGCGCAGCGGAAACAGATGAATCAGCGTCACCGCCAGCACAGCGGCCAGCGCAATCCCTGGCCGCCACGGCCCTGCGCCCTCCAATCCGACAACCGAAGTCAGGTAGCTGGACATGGCAATGGCGGCTGCGGCCACCGGTGCGGCAAAACCGACCGCGATGGAAATAAAACCGGCCAGAAAGCCAATCACCGGGTGATAAATATTCGACAGAAGATGATACTCACCGCCAGAGCGCGGCATCCGCGCCCCCAGCTCGGCATACACTAAGGCACCGCAGAAGGCCGCCAACCCACCAACAACCCAGAGCGCCAACACTGCCAGTGGCGACTCAATATCCATCACCTGATAGCCCAAGCTGGTAAAAACTCCGGTACCGATCATGTTGGCCACCACAATGGCGGCAGCGACCGGGACTCCGATGGCAGGTTTTGCTGACATAGCCGATGGTTTCGTAGTCGCTAAGCAGGGAATCAGTGGTCGGCCCGATCAATCCGGGTGGCCAGCAGGTGATTCTGCGCATTAGTCCACCAATGGTATCCCATGCTAAACGGCAGCTCATCAATTGAATCCGCAGCACGAATTGAATCCGCAGCACGGCGATAGGCTTGATTCAGGTCGGGCTGGAAAACGCCATCGAAATCCCGAATCGGTTTGGTGTAACGACCGAACAACAGCACATCCCAATCAGCCTGGTCCAGATCCCGATAGGGAATGCCGGTATCGTCCTGAAACAGCGATGCGCTCACCGCCAGAGTGAGTGACCGAATGCGACTGAAGGTCCCATAGTGCATCAGGTAGGAGGCTGATTTGACAAAGGTATTCACAGGTGCCAAACGCTCAACATAGGTTTCCAGAGCCTTGCAAGCGCCCAGACTCGCATCGGAGACATCAAGCTGGACATAGGTCAGCTGCCGTTCGCTGGCGTTATTCGAAGCACGGAAGCGCACCTGCACGCTGGGAATCCTGGGGCAGCCTGCCACCGCAGCCTCATCGGGCGCATCTTGGCCGGCCGCTTCAGTACTTGCAGACAGAAACCGACCACTTGGGGTCAGCTCACCTTCCTCAAAGCTCAACACCTCATAGCCACTGCGCGCCAGAAACACCAGCAACAGCGGCAGCACCCCATCAAGCTCCTCCCGGTTCAAATCGCTCGACATCCGCCCGGTGATGAAATAGCTGCGCTGATAAATATCACGCAGAGCCCAGTTCACAGAATTGAGCAGGCGGTGACGCGCGGACGCGGGCAGCTGTGGATTCAGCTCCAACGAACCGGGCGGCTCCAGCCCGAAGAGCACAAAGTCATGGCTCTGCGGATAGAGCATAAGCGCATGCACCAGATCCGGCCCGCCAAAGGGATAAAACAGTGGCAAGCCGGGGTTGATGCGGGGCACCAGCACCTCGGCCTGCCACTGGCGCATCGGCTGAAAGCGCTGCTGTTCCAATGCCTGCCAGGTGCTATCGAGTTGTTGTCGATAGCCTTGCCAGTGCGCATCGGTGAGTACCTGATAGGCCGAACCGGCTGGCAGCGGCATGCCGGCGAGATAGCGCGCGGCGGCGTCAACGTCATCCGCAGCGGCAAGCAGCTGGACTGGCAGCAGCGCACAGAGCAGCCATCCTAGCCTCAGATGCAGCCTCCAGGCTGACGGGAACAAGCGCGGCTTCATGGCTCAGGGCCGGCGTTGATCAATCAGAACCTGAATGGGCGCTGACGCGCGCTCGGTGTTGAGCGGTCCGGTTTCACCCTGCGGATCCCCAGGCATGGGCATCGCCTGACCACTGGCAGAAATGCGCGCGCCGACAATAACAGTCGGAAAGCTGGAGAGCTTGAGTGCCGGGTTGATGGCCAGGCTGTCATCCAGAGTCACCGTCATAGGCAAATCGCCGAGGGTGACGCGCTGCGCTGCCAGGGGCATGGGTGGACCAGCCGCCGCTTTGGCATAAATAAAGACCGCAGTGCTCGGATCAATCGATTCCGCGAACTCAGGCGCGACCGCGACGTTGACTTCGATCTGTCCCGGGGCAGCGGCCGCCGGGGCTGGCGTCGCCGCCGCAGGCTTGTCCGCCTTAGGCGCTGCTGCCGACGTTGGTACAGCGGCAACAGTTGCAGGCGCCTCATCAGCCAGACCACCGCGCTGACGGGCTTCGGCGATCAAACCGCGCAGATCCTCAGCATCGCTGCTGGCCGGATCGATTTGCTCCAGCACCCGTTGCCAGGACTGGATGGCAGCGGTGTATTGCCCGCGCTGAAAGGACAGCATGCCGTTGAGCCAGCGCGCGTTGATGTGATCGGGATCGGCAGCGAGCACTTCGCTGATCAGCGCCGCCGGCTGGCCTTCGAGCTGGTTGTCGTTATTGGCCGCCAGGGCCTCGGCATAGGTCAGTTTGACATCCAGATTATCCGGCGCCAGCGCATAGGCCTGCTGCAAGGCTTTCAGGGCCGGGGCCGGCTGTCCCATGGCGAAGTAGGTGCGGCCCAGCATCATCCAGCCTTCAATATCCTCGGGGTTTTGCTCCATGCGCGCCGCCAAGCGCTCGGCCAGCACATCGAGCGGCGGCATTTCACCGGTGCTGCCATGCACGGGCGCCTGAGTGGCACTAGCGGCCAAGCGGGGAATGATCTGCGGCGTCCCCGTGGCCTGATAAAAGGCCAGCGCCAGCGCCGGAACCGCCAGTGCCAGCAGCGGAAGCAGCCAGCGTCCCCGGGTGGCATGCTCAGCCGCCGCGGCACCGGCATCGTCAATGTCGTGCAGCAGCTCGCGCTCCAGCTCCAGCTTGGCACTCTGATGCTGGGCGGAATCGATTTTGCCATTGGCCAGATCAGTATCCAGCTCGGCCATTTGTTGGCGAAACAGGCTCAGATTCACCGCATCCTGACTGACGCCCGGCAGGCTCGCCGACGCCGGGCGGCGCCGCAGCAGCGGCACGAGCACCACAAAAAATGCCAACAGCATCAGTGCGCCGGCCAGGGTCCAGAACAAGGTCATACGGGCTTATCCTCATGGTCGGCGTGCGCTTGCGCATCCAGCAAGTGTTGCAGGCGCTGTTGTTCGGCCGCTGAAAGCGTGGTGGGCTGATCGGCACGGCTGTGTATCAGCGAGCGCACCATAAAAAAGGCGGCGATGCCGATCAGAACGAAGGGTCCAAACCAGAGCACATAGGTGGAGGGTTTCAGCGGTGGATCATAAAGCACGAAGTCCCCATAACGATCCGTCAGGAAGGCCAGGATTTCTTCGCGCGACTGACCATCGCGCATCATGCCGTAGACTTCCTCGCGCAGATCTTGCGCCAACTCGGCCTGGGAGCCTTCCAGGGATTCGTTCTGACACACCAGACAGCGCAATTTGCTGATCAAATCACGGAAGGCTTCTTCCTGCGCCGGACTGTCGAAGTAAAATTCTTCCAGCGTAAAGGCACTGGCCGTCGTCACTGTCATCATCATCAACAGCAGCACGAGTGCAACCAGCGGTGGGAATTTGAGCCATGAGTGAATTCGCAGTGACATCTCAGCGCTCCGGTTGGGTTGGCAGGCTGGAAGGTTCGCTTTGCAGCTTCGCGATCATGGGCGCCAGCGTTTGTTGCCAGACCTGTGGATCAATGGGGCCAATCTGCTTGTAGCGAATAATGCCCTGGCGATCGACGACAAAGGTTTCGGGGGCGCCATAGACTCCCCAGTCGATGCCGGCATTGTTGTCGGGGTCGAAGCCGATCATCCGGTAGGGATTGCCGCTCATGCGGATGACCTGCCGGGCTTCAGCCTGCCCGTCCTTCCAGTTCAGGCCCAGCAACTGCACATCCGAGCGCCGAGAGATTTCCATCAGCATGCCATGCTCGGCACGACAGGCGCTGCACCAGGAGGCCCAGACATTGACCAGGGACACCTGCCCCAGCAAATCAGCCTTGGAAAGGGTGCGGGACGGATCGAGCAGATCGGGCAACTCGAATTCCGGTGCGGCCTTGCCAATCAGTGGTGAGGGCACTTCGCGCGGATCCTGCCCGAGACCGTACAGCAGCAGACCGGCCAGCGCGCCGAACAGGAACAGTGGCACCAGAAAGCGCCACGGAGGAGATGTTTTCTTGCTTGCTTCTGTCATGAGGATGTTGTCATCAGTCTTGCGCGAGAAACCCCGCCCTTCAGGGCGGGGAGGTAGAGCGCACCGCGCGTCGCGCGGTTAACCCACCGGTCTCGCGGCCTCCGTTTGGGTTGGAGTGAATGCATAGCCATAGCCATCGGCGCGTTGCAGCACTCGGCAATGGCGGTGTGAAATCCCTTGGACCAGACCCGTTGCGGTCTGGAGATTGAAGCGCCCTGAGGCACGCACGGCCACGCGCCCGAGATGGGTTCCGGTTTTCTTGCCCTTTAGCACCTCAGCGATGACCCGATCTCCGGTCTGGAATCCTTTAACGCGCTTCTCACGCATCAAATAACCGCGTGGAAAGCCGAAGCGATTCAGGCGGGTACGCTGGTAACAGCCGCGCCCGGTGGCCTTGATGGCAAGCGTCGGGATGTTCCAGCCATGGAGCGCGGTGAGTTGACCGACACAGGCGGCATCAAGCGCATGGGTCTTGGGAATACCGAGGCGCTGACGGTTGTACTTGGTCTGGCCGCCTGACCCCGTGGTCACGGGTAAGCCGGTGGCCTTGAGCTGTTTAAACAGCGCCCAGCGGGTGGCATTGACCGCTGCGGCATCGCGTAGCGGGGCTTGGGCCTGTGCCTGAATACGGCGCAATCGCTCGGGTTGATGTTTCAGAAACGCCTCAATCGGCTGATTCCCCTTGTGCTGATTGCAGGAGCGGCAGGCGAGTGTGAGATTGGAGACTCGATCCGATCCGCCCCGGCTCCTGGGCTGGATGTGCTCGATCTCCAGCGGAACCTGCTGTGCGCCGCAATAGGCGCAGGTGCGATGCCATTTCTCCAGCAGGTATTCGCGTACCTCATAGCCCGCGAGTTCGCCCTGCTGATACTCAACACCGCTGATTTCAGGGTTCTGGAGTGCCTGAGTGTCGAAGCGCACCAGCTCTTGGCTGAGGTGGGTGATGGGTGCGAGACGCTGGAGACGATTCACCCAGCTCAGCGTGGTGTCCAATCGATGGCGCAGACTCGGGGCGAGCCAGCCATTGGGTCTGGTGCGATTATGAAAGCGCGGGGCGCGATAGCGCAGATTCGCTGTGCGCCGACGGCGACGAAAGGCGCGGCGAGCGGTCAATCGCTCACGGATCTGGGCACCACGGTGGGTCAGTTCGGCCAGCCACAGCACCTGCGCCTCACGGCGTACCTCCCCCGTGTCGGGGTCGATGCGCTCGACCTCGCGCACCACGGCGATTCCGGTCGTTTTACTCCCCGGATCGAGCGACAGGCGCAACGGCTGAGTTTCACCACCAATGCGATCCTTGAGCCGGATGGTGAACGGATGCAGCCGCACCACCACCGCCCGCCCACGCTGGAGCAACAGCCGAGCGCGTTTCTCCATGCACGGCATCAGCGGGTTTTTCTGTTTGTCGAGAACAAAGACAGCCATTTCAATTCCTGCCCTTACGGGCCTAGTGACGGAGCCTCGCGGCTTGCTCCCCTCGGGACAGTCTGCAACCGGCTCCCGCTTGCGCGGCGATCAGAACCTTCGGCGCTTTACCTTTCACCCGCATGATCCTGATCTTCCAGTGTCCGGAACTGAGGAAGCATTCCGGAGTGGGTCTCAACGACCTGTTGCAAACGCAGCGGGTTTTCACCGCTTTCCCTGGTCAACCCAGCTTGTCTTCACAAGCTCCGCCCTTCAGGGCGGGGTAGTTGACGATCGTATTCAGGCCTTGACGGCGGATCCGGCCAAGTCCGGCATTGGTGCGGTAACGCGGGCGGCACGATAGCGCGGATCGGTCACCGCCAGCAGGCCACCGATGGCCATAAAGATGGCCCCGAGCCAGATCCAGCGCACATAGGGCTTGTAGTACAGACGCAAAGCCCAGTCGCCATCGCCGACATGCTCGCCCAGGGAGACATAGATATCGCGCAGGAAGCCGGCATCAATAGCCGCCTCGGTCATAGGCATGCCACCGCCCATATAGGCACGCTTCTCGGGAAACAGCTCTGCCACCGTGTCCTCGCCGCGATAGACCAGGAAGTGCCCGCGATCAGCGTTGTAGTTCGGCCCATCGACCGCTGTTGCCCCCAGGAACTCAAAGCGATAGCCGGCGAGTTCATAGGAATCACCGGGTGACATGCGCACATCGTGCTCAACATCAAAGGTGGAGACCATGGTGATGCCGATGATCAGTACGGCAACCCCCAGATGGGCCAGCAGCATACCGTAAAAGCCGCGCCCGCCACCGCGCACATCGTCACCTATGGACTTAAGCCCCCCGACAACACCACCCGGGCGGTTTTTCAGACGCTCGAACAGCACGGTCAGATGCGACAACAGCAGCCAGGCCGCCAGCGTAATCCCCACCGTCACCCACAGGTGACTGGCGGCAAACTCAGCCTGTGCCACCCACACCGCAACACCAATGGTCAGCAGCAGCGCCGGCCACAGCTTACCCAGCAGCCTGAGCACCGCATCATGCTTCCAGCGCACCAGCGGGCCAATGCCAAGCAAGAGCACCATAAAGGGCGACAGGGCGACAAACATCTTGTTAAACCAGGGGAAGCCCACCGAAATTTTGCCCCAGCCGAAGGCCTCGTAGATCAGCGGCGCCAGGGTGCCAAAGAGCACCAGGATGGTAAAGGCCGAGAACAGCAGATTGTTCATCAGCAGCGAACTCTCTCGCGACAGCAAATCAAAGTGCCCGCCGGAGGAAACACTCGGCGCCCGCCAGGCATAGAGCGCCAGAGAGCCGCCAATGACCAGACACAGAAACAGCAAAATAAAGGCGCCGCGCGTCGGGTCAGTGGCAAAAGCATGGACCGAGGTCAGCACCCCGGAGCGCACCAGGAAGGTGCCGAGCAAACTCAGCGAAAAGGCCGCGATCGCCAGCAACACCGTCCAGCTCTTAAAGGCGGCGCGTTTTTCCGTTACCGCCAGCGAATGCAACAGTGCGGTGCCGATCAGCCAAGGCATCAGGGAAGCATTTTCGACCGGATCCCAGAACCACCAGCCACCCCAACCCAGTTCGTAGTAAGCCCACCAGGAGCCCAGCGCGATGCCGATGGTGAGGAAAATCCACGCCACCGTGGTCCAGGGCCGCGACCAGCGCGCCCAGGCCGCATCCAGTTTGCCACCGATCAAGGCGGCAATAGCGAAAGCAAAGGCCACCGAGAAGCCGACATAGCCCATATAAAGCATGGGTGGATGAATCGCCAAGCCGGGGTCCTGCAACAGCGGATTCAGATCACGGCCCTCCGGCGGCACCGGAAACAGGCGGTCGAAGGGATTGGAAGTCAGCAGGGTGAACAGCAGAAAGCCGATCGTGACCATGCCCTGCACCGAGATCACCCGCGCAATCATTGCCAATGGCAAATTCTTGCTATAGAGCGCCACCGCTGCGCCCCAGCCGGCCATCATCAGCACCCACAGCAGCAGCGAGCCCTCGTGTGCGCCCCAAACCGCCGAGATTTTATACATGGTCGGCAGCAGGGAATTGGAATTCACCGCTACATAGGCAACCGAGAAATCGCTGACCACAAAGGCCTGTACTAGACAGGCGAAGGAAAAAGCGATGAAGGTTAACTGTCCATAGGCCAGCGGACGGGCCAGTTCCATCCACGGACGATTGCCGTTGAACGACCCCATCAAGGGAACGGTGGCCTGGACCAGTGCGATGCAGAGCGCAATGATGAGCGCGAAATGACCGAGTTCAGGAATCATTGAGTCACCATCTCAACCACGCCATCGACATGGGATTGTTGCAAACTGTCGGCGACTTCCGGCGGCATATAGGATTCATCATGCTTAGCCAGCACCTCCTCGGCCATGAAAACGCCATCCGGTCCCATGCGGCCCTTGGCCACCACGCCCTGCCCCTCACTGAACAGGTCGGGCAGAATACCCGTGTAACTGACCGGCACGGTAGCGGCATTGTCGGTGACATCGAAGGTCAGCGTCAGCCCATCCGGCTGGCGTTGCAGACTGTCTTTCACCACCAAACCGCCAACGCGAAACACCGCATCGCTGGGATGTTCATTGGCCATCACCTGCGACGGGCTGAAGAAATAGGAGATATTACCGCGCAGCGCGCTGATCGCCATGCCAGCGGCCAGGCTGACCCCGATCACTGCGGCTACAACGAAAAGAATACGTTTTTGTCTGGCCTTCATTCGTTACCTCGTGATGCTGTTTTCGCTGAGCCTTGCGTCGGCCCGCGCACCCATCGACCCACACGCGCAAGAATGGTTCGCTGATTGACCATCAGCGCAACCACTTCCGCCGCCAGCAGCCCGAAGGTCACGCCATAGGCACCCCAGACAAAAAAGGCGTAGCCGCCCTGATGCAGAAACTCTTTCATCGCCCAGAATCCCCCTGCAACAATTCCCTGACCCAGGCACTGTCCGCCTCCCGCAGCAGAATGATGCCACGCAGGCGCACGAAAGTCGCTGCGAAGGCATAACTCCAAAAGCCCAGGGTCACGCCCAACATAGGCCACAGAATGCTCGCATGAATCGAGCCGGGATCGGAACGCTGATGCAAGGCCGCACATTGAGTGGGATCGGGACAGTTAATCGACCAGTAGATCACCGGCAACATCACCAAGCCCACCATGGCCAGTAATGCAGCGGCGCGATCCGCGCGGCGGGTATCATCAATGGCCGAATGCAGGGCGATATAGCCAATATAGAGGAAGAACAGAATCAGCTCCGAAGTCAGACGCGGGTCCCAATCCCAATAGGTTCCCCAGCTGGGCCGCCCCCAAAAAGCCCCAGTCCAGAGCGCAATAACGGTAAAGATTGCCCCGGTTGGCGCTACCGCCTTGGCCATCATAAAACTCAGGCGAGTATTGAACACCAGCCCGATCGCCGACCAGCCGGCCAGCACCAGATAAAGCCACATCGACATCCAGGCACCAGCGACATGGATGTAAATGATGCGGTAATACTCCTTCTGCGGATTACTGCCGCCGAGCTGAGCCGCCGTGCCGAAAAAGCCCCACAGCAGCGAGCCGAGCACCAATACGATGGCAATACCGGCAAACCAGGGAATCATGCGGCCGGCAATGGGATAAAAGGCAGCGGGAGAGGCAAATTTGAACCAGTTAATGCTCATGAAGATTCCATTAAATCAATCCGGTGCGGAAACCCTGGTACCAGCTCGGAAGCCTGTGCTTGTCCATCCGTCTGGAAAAACTCCATCTCCCCTGATTCGCTGCAAATCCAGACTTCGCGCACACCTGCCGCAATTGTGAACGGCAAATTTTGCAGGCTGGGATGTTTGCAAACCTCTTGCCATTGCATGGGATACTTCAATCCATTGAAATGCGCAAAGCCGCCGCCGCAGCCCAAGGCCCCAAAATCAGCGCCATCATTAACAAGGCTCCCAGCAGCATCAGGTAGGGCTCGCTGTCAGCCAGCGCAATGGCACTGACGGTGACGGCGCCCTCGCCGTAGATCAGGATCGGAATATAGAGCGGCAAAATCAGCAGCGACAGCAGAATCCCACCACCGCGCAGCCCCAAGGTCAGCGCCGCGCCAATGGCGCCGATTAGCCCCAGGGTTGGGGTGCCAAGCAGCAAGGATGCCATCATCATCAACATCTGGCCATCCCCGAGTTGATATTGCAACGCAATCAGGGGCGCAATCACCACCAACGGCAACCCGGTCAGCAGCCAGTGGGCAATCACCTTGGCCAGCACCAGCAAGCCGAGTGGCTGAGGCGTCAGCAGCATCTGCTCCAGGGTGCCGTCTTCAAAATCCGCCGCAAACAGCCGCTCCAACGCCAGCATGGAGGCCAACAGCGCCGCCACCCACACCACTCCGGGGCCAAGCTCACGCAGCAGCGCCTGCTCACTGCCAACGCCAAGCGGAAACAGACTCACGACAATCAAAAAGAAAAACAGCACCGTCAACACATCGGTGCGTCGGCGCAACGCGAGCGTCAGGTCGCGAGCCAAAATCGAGATAAAGGTTTTTAGCATAAGGAATCGGATGTCAGCAGACTGTTGCCATCTGTGGAGAGGCAGCATCCAGATTCAACTGCCAGGACTGACCGACGGCCAGGGTCAGAGCCTGATGGGTGGTCAACACCACCAGACCACCGGCCTCAACATGGGTGCCAATCAGTTCTTCCAGCCAGGCGACTGCATCGACATCCAGCGCCGTGAAGGGTTCATCAAGAATCCACAAGGGCGCCTGGCTGAGCAGCAGGCGCGCCAGGGCCACGCGCTTTTTCTGGCCTTGGGACAGCATGCGGCAGGGCAAATCCGCGAAGCCACCCAATCCAATGCGCTCCAGCGCCGTGCGAATGTCAGCGCTGTTGCATGGATGCCCGGCCAGACGCGCAGCGATGCGCAGGTTCTCCATTCCAGTCAGGTCACCCTTGATGCCGTTGAGATGTCCCAGGTAGAGCAAATCGCGATAATAGTCCTCAGCCAACTGCTCAATGGTTGCACCGCGCCAGCGAATCTGTCCCGACTCCGGGCGCAGCAAGCCGCACAGCGCGCGCAGCAAGGTGGTCTTGCCACTGCCGTTGGAACCGCGCAAATGCAGCAGCTGCCCGGGGGCGAGCTGCAAATCAAGCGCGCTAAACAGACGCCGATCACCGCGCCGACAACTCAGCGCGGACACCTCCAGCCTGGCCGCCTCCGGTGCCACGCTAGGCATTTCCAGGCTGGGCATTGGTCGCCCGGCTGGGATCCAGCCAGATCTGCTCATCTTCGATCGCCACCGCAAAGGTGGCAATGGGTTGATCCGCCGGTTCATCCTCGGGCGCGCCGGTTTTTAGGCTAAAGCGACTGCCGTGCAGCGAGCACTTAATGCGTTCGCCATCCAGACAGCCGTAAGAGAGCGGATAGTCCTCGTGGCTGCACAGATCTTCCACTGCGTAGACGTCCTCGCCCACCTGGGCAATGACAAAGGCACGACCGTCGGCGGCCACTTTCAGAAATTCACCAGGTTTGAGATCCTCGGCATTGGCCACGGCCAGATAAGGAGCTTGCATCAGTGTATCCTCCTGCACATCAGCGCAGCCGCGCCGCCGCCTCGCCCGAGTCCAGCGCCGCACGCACGCGATCTGCCGCCGCCGGCAAGCTCTTCTCGCGCCCCAGATGCCAAAGCACCAGAGCACCCGCGAACACCAAGCTGTCATAGGTCGGCCCGGTTTCGCCCTCCAGCGCACGGCGCCCAGCCTCAGCCGCTGCCTGCGCGGTGGCACGCACATCCACGGCAATGGCGATGTCATCTCCAGGCCGATTTGCGGTTGGCAAATCGTCCGGCAGCGGCACGGCGCGCGCAATCTGCTCGATACCCAGCGCGCTGGGATCAATATCGAACGATTGCTCCTCGCCCATCTGATGATAATTGAAGCACACACCCGGCTGACGCAGGGACGGAATCACCCCACCCTCAACCCCGCGTACCATGAGCGCGGAATCGAAGTCGGCATGCCGGGCCAGCAACGCATAAATGCGCGGATAGGGCTTGTGCACATAGCCGGTGACCAGATGCGTCTTGCGCCGGCCCTGGATCGGCTGGGCCATTACCTCGGTGGTGGTCAGCACCTGACGCTTGACGATGGTGGCGCGCAAGTCCACTAAGGCGTGCAGCTTGGGTGCGCAGGCGCGCTGATCGACATAGGCCCAACCGAGCGCCGGATCCGACAGGCGCCGCGCCGCGTCCTCGGGCGACAGATCCACGGTAATGCCGGAGGCTTCCAGCACATGCCGGGCCGTCACACCGAATTTGGGGCCAACGGCATCGACACCATGATTAACCGCCGGCACGCCGCATTCCGCCAGCACCGCCGGCAAAAAGGGTGCGGCCGGCAAGCAGCGGTTGTAGCCGTCATAGGGATCAGCAATATCCACCACTTCATCCACATCGGCAACGGCGCTGTTGGTCACATTGCGAATCGCCTCCAACACCCCGCGCATTTCATCATCCGTCTCGCGCTTCAGGCGCAGGCCAATCAAAAAGAGCCCGGCCTGCACCGGGTCGATCTCGCCTTCAAAAATCGCCCGCATGCCAGTGCGAGCCTCTTCCAGCGAAATGCTTTTGGACAATTCCGGGCCGGTGGCAATGCGCTGAATGATGGAGCGCATGATTTTCTGAGTATCGTTCATCGGTGATGATCCTGCCTGCTGTCGCCGGTTGTGTAAGTAAGGGCGCCCACTGCGCCGCTATGCGGCGGGCTAGGCACCCGTGCCTGATTATCGGTGCGGATTGTCCGGGTTCAAAGCGCGCCCTTCAAGCTGAGTCGCAAAAGCGGCGCCCAAGATCGCCATAGGCGTCGATACGCCGATCGCGCAGAAAGGGCCAGCTGCGGCGCACGTCTTCGCTCCGGTCCAGGTCGATCTCCGCCATCAGCAGCGCGGGTGCATCCTGCGGCGCCTGGGCCAGCAATTCGCCCTGAGGGCCACACACAAAAGACGAGCCCCAGAACTGGCTGCCGCCTCCCGGTGCGCTGGCCTCGGCCTCGAAGCCGACCCGATTACAGGCCAGCAGCGGCAACCCATTGGCAATTGCATGGCCGCGCTGCACCGTTATCCAGGCCTCACGTTGGTGTGCCTGCTCCTGCGGCGTATCAGCCGGATCCCAGCCAATGGCGGTGGGATACAGCAGCAGCTCGGCGCCGGCCAGCGCCATCAGCCGCGCTGCCTCGGGGAACCATTGATCCCAGCACACCAGCACTCCCAGGCGTCCGACCACCGTCTCCACCGGCCTGAAGCCCAGATCGCCGGGAGTAAAATAATACTTTTCGTAATAACCGGGATCATCCGGAATGTGCATCTTACGATAGCAGCCGGCCAAGCGCCCGTCGGCATCCAGCACCACCGCCGTGTTGTGATACAGACCGGCGGCGCGGCGCTCAAACAGCGAGCCGACAATCACCAGCCCATGCTGATGCGCCGCCCGGGCCAGCCCCTCGGTGGTTGGACCCGGGATGGACTCCGCACGATCAAACTCCGCTGCACACTCCTGCTGGCAGAAATACGGCCCCTGATGCAGTTCCTGCAAGAGTACCAGCTGGCAACCCGCAGCGGCCGCCGCCTCAAGATGCTGGAGAATCCGCGCCTGATTGGCCGCCCCATCCCCCTGATGCTGTTCCTGGACCAACGCGACCTTCAGCCGTCGCGCGGCCCGCTGTTGAACGCTCAATTGTCCCTCCTCAAAATGTCATGACCTCGCCAATCATAGCCCTTTACCCAACTCAGCGGCGATGGCATCCGGCGCCTGGTGCAGCACAGCACGCAGGCGTTCGATGCGACTTTTGAGGTGGTGATGCAATCCGTATTCGAGATTGAATTGCCAATCGGAGCTATCGATGGGATCGGGCGCCAGGCGCTCCGGAGCAAGCAGCTGATAGATCGGGATCCAGCGGCCTTCGACGCGCAGAGACAAGTAGGGGTTGAGCAGGTAATGCCCCCGGCGCACGCGCACAAACAGCTTGCGATTGCCCGGCCCCTCGCGAGCGACCTCATTCTTCGACAGAATGGAGGACAGATATTGGCGCTTTTTGCGCCGCTCGGGAATGATGCTGTCGGGGAAGTGGGCCAGAATCGCCTCGAAATCCACTGCCGCCAGCAGAGCATGGCGATACGTCCAATTCTGCCCCAGACGCTGGTAGAAGAGCACCATGGCAATACAGAGCATGGTGTATTCCATGATCTTGCGATCCAGCTTAATCAGCCGCCCATCGATCTGAATATCCAGGCTCGGCGGGGCCAGGTGCTCGAACACCGCCGGCAGCTTCTGACGCGCGTAGCGCTGGTCGATGCAGGCGCGCTCCAGGCTGATTTGAAAGGCATTCAAGCCATTGGCATCGACCAGGCCGGTGTCGGCATCACGTTCCAGAAGCGCGGTGATCAGCTCGGCATGGCCCTCGCGGCTGGCAATCATCAGCGGCGTCTGGGCAAAGAGATTGCGGAAATCCACCCCATAGCGGTCAACTTCGCGCAGCACCCCATCGGTGTGCTTGAAACCATAGGCCTGGTAATATTTTTTCTCCAGCAATCCCCTGGCCTTCTCGGGCTGCTTGGCAGCATTGAAGCCCGCCTTGGCCAAGGCTTCCAGCCAGCGCTGGTCACGATAAACCAGCGCGTATTCCATCAGCGTAATGCGCGCTTTCTTCTCGCCTTTGTCGAGCGCCTCGTGCTCCAACTCGTTGAGCACCTCGCCCTGCAACACCGTCCAGGGCACCTGGCGCTGCTTGAGGATCTGCTCGCGAATCTCGGCGGCTTGGTCTTCCTTGCCCTGCATTTCCAGCTTATGGGCTTCGCGCCGCCAGTCATCCAGGGTCGAACGCTGCTCCTCGACATCGTTGACATCCTGATGCACCTCGGTCAGCCCGAGCAATTCCAGCAGAGACTGTTGCGGGTTGCTCTCCAGCAGATACAGATTGCGCACCGCGCGGGTCACAGCCACATAGAGCGCGTTGATATAAAACTTATAGATCTCCAGCGACTTGTCGCTCTTGTCGCGCCCGCGCGCATAGCGCAGCTCGCCCTGCAAATCCTCAGGCACCAGATCGCCGGCAATATCGCGGTAGCGTTTTTCCTCCCCGGACAGGAAGTTGTACAGCAGGACATGCTCGTATTCGAGCCCCTTGGCCTCATGAATCGAAAACACCAGCGGGGTACGGAAATGCTTGCGCACCTCGGCCTTCTGATCGGGATGCAGCACCAGAATGGCGAAACGCGCCGAGGTGGAAGTGCGCCGGTCGAGGTCACGCTTAATGGCCTCGCTGTCAGCCAGCAGTCCGACCTTGCCCCGTTTGGGACCGCGACTTTCCACCAGATAGTTGCTCTCGCGATCCACCGAGCCAAAACGCGCCTGCTTAATGTGCAGCAGGCGATTGGCCATCTCAGTAATCTGCGGCGAGTTACGAAAATTGGCGTTCAGGATACGAATCAGCTCAGTCGAGCCGCTCGCCGCCTCGGCGCGCTCGCGCCAAAACAGGCTCTTGACCTTAGCCCAGGAGAAGAAATTTGGATGGACAATCTGATTGGAGTCACCACAGAGCAAAAAGCCGGTGGGATCGCGCAGCACGCGCAGAATCAGCAACAGCTGCACCGCCGTGAGATCCTGCACTTCATCAATAACAACAAAGTCATAGCGCGGCGTCACCACCTCAAGCCAGTCATGGCTGACCAAATTGGCGTCGAACCAGCCCTCGTCCTTCAGCAGGCGCAGATACTTCTCAAACAGATCATAAACAGCGGCCCGCAACTCAGGTGCGTAGATGGATTGGCGCACACCAAGACTCAGGTAACTGTCCCGATCCAGATAGGGCTGCGTCTCATCGGTGCCGGTCAGCGCGCCCTGAAATTCCTCAAACAGCCGATGAGTATCGCGCAGCTCACGCGACAGCTTCTGGCGCCCGGCCCAGGCGGCAAAGGCATGCGGCGTCATTTCGCGACCCTCCGGTACCCGGATGGTTTCCAGATACTCACGGAAGGACAGGAAATCGACTTCCTGAGCCTCGTTCTCGTAGCCGTTTGAGTAGTAAAGCTCGCGCGCGTTCTGTACCAAAAAGGGCGAACGCGTCACATAGAGCACCTCACCAGGGGCATCCTTGAGCTTCTCCAGCGTCAGCGCCGTCTTGCCGCTGCCGGCCGAGCCGATCACAATCAGCGGCGGCGGCTGACGATACACCGCCTCCTGATCCTGATCGAAGCTCAGCACCTTATCAAGCAGATGAAAACGCGGCAGCTCCGGGTTCAGATAGGCGAGTTCCGGCGCCTCCGCAACCACCTCGGAGACAGCGCCGGTCTCGATATCCGGAATCTTGCTCTCATCAATGACCGCACCGCGATTAAGAAAGCGCGATTTCTCATAGGCATGCGCGGCGATATATTCAAGCACCAGGATGCAGCGCTCGCCCTCATGCCGATGCAGGGCAAACAGCAGACGATTGGCCTTGTCAAGACGCGCACGAAACAGGTTATCGCCAATCTTTTTGACCTCGGCGGAACTAAAATCGCCGACGCTCAGATAGCCAACAAGTTTATCGTAACCTGGAATCTTACGGGTATCCAGATCGCGGTACGTGAGCAAACGGAAGTGCATATCAGCAATCGATCCTTATTTGGCACAGCATTGCCTTTATAATAGAGCGTTTCGCATACCGAACAACATGGGTTCAGAGCATTGAAACCGTCGGAAAGCCAGTCCCGCGCGCTACTTGTCGATGACGAGCCGGATATTCTCGACCTGCTCAGTATCACCCTCGTGCGCATGGGGATTGAGGCGCATTGCGTCGGCACCCTGAAGGCCGCGCGCCAGGCACTGACAACGGCCAGTTTCGACTTTTGCCTGACGGACATGCGCTTGCCCGATGGTGATGGGACGGAGTTGGTGCGTTATGCCAACCTTCACTGCCCCGATATGCCGATTGCCATGGTGACGGCCTATGGCAACATGGAGTCAGCCGTCGCCGCCATGAAGGCCGGCGCCTTCGACTTTGTTTCCAAGCCACTGGATTTGCGCGTTTTGCGCGAACTGACAGCTGCAGCTCTGCGCGCGCACGGACGGGGCCTTGGCCCCTCGGACAGCAGCACCGATCCCCAGGCCCGCCTTATCGGCCAGTCACCGCAAATTCTCGAACTGCGCACCCTAATCGCCAAGCTGGCACGTAATCAGGCGCCGGTCTTTATCAGCGGTGAGAGCGGCACCGGCAAGGAGCTGGCTGCCAGCCTGATCCACCAGCTCGGCCCGCGCGCCGAACAGCCCTTTGTACCGGTCAACTGCGGCGCCATCCCCAGCGAGCTGGTTGAAAGCGAACTCTTCGGCCATCGCAAGGGCAGCTTCACCGGCGCCACTACTGACAAACCAGGCCTGTTTCAGTCCGCTCAGGGTGGCACTTTGTTTCTTGATGAAATCGCCGACCTGCCGCTGCCCATGCAAGTGAAACTGCTGCGCGCCATCCAGGAAAAAAGCGTGCGCCCGGTTGGCGCCTCCCAGGAAGTGCCGGTGGATGTGCGCATCATCAGCGCCAGTCATGTTGATCTGGCCGACGCAGTCGCGCGCGGCGCCTTCCGCCAGGATCTCTTCTATCGCATCAACGTCATTGACCTGCACCTGCCACCCCTGCGCGAGCGCAGCAGCGACATCCCGATACTGGTCGAGCATTTACTGCCACGCATTGCCGCCGCTTCCGGCAGCCCAGCCACCAGCCTGGATGACGCCGCCATGGCCGCGCTCTGCGCCTATGAGTTTCCCGGTAATGTGCGCGAACTGGAGAACATCCTTGAACGCGCCAGCGCCCTGTGTGAGTCCTCGGTGCTAAACGCGGCCGATCTGCGCCTGCCCAATGGACCGCTCACGCAAACAGTGAGCACGACTCCAGAATTCCACTTCGAGCGACTTGAGGCGATCGAAAAGCAGGTACTGCTTGAAGCTATGCAGCAGGCCGGCGAGGATCCAAAAGCCGCCGCGCAACAGCTCGGCATCTCCGTGCGCAGCCTGCGCCTGCGTCTCGCCTCAACCCATTCCCCCGCTTAGCCTTGGATGGCTTACAAGCGTTTATTATGGGTGCGATATGTATACGGCAACTATCATGTCGTTTCTTTCACACAACTTCTGAATGAAAACTAAAGAACCCTTTGTTACCTGGTTCCGTCAATGCACGCCCTATGTGCATGCGCATCGTGACCGCACCTTTGTAATCTGTTTTGGCGGTGAAGCCCTGGCTGATGCCGATTTTCCGCATTTGGTGCATGATTTTGCTTTGCTGCATGGACTTGGCATCCGCCTGGTGCTGGTGCATGGCGCGCGTCCGCAGATTGAACAGCGTCTGGCTCGCCAGGGGGCTGAGATGCGCTATGTAAAGGGCTTGCGCATCACCGACGAAACGGCGCTGGCCTGTGTCAAGGAGGCCGCTGGCGTGGCGCGGGTGGAGATCGAGGCGCTGTTATCGCTGGGGCTGGCCAATTCGCCCATGGCCGGGGTGCGCATTCCCGTCGCCTCTGGCAACTTTGTCACGGCGCGCCCGCTTGGGGTGCTGAATGGCATTGATTATCAGCACACCGGCGCGGTGCGGCGCATTGATCGCGCCGCGCTGCGCCAGCGCCTGGATGCCAAGGCGGTAGCGCTGATTCCCCCACTGGGCTATTCCCCCACCGGTGAGGTCTTCAATCTGAGCGCTGCGGATGTCGCCTGCTCCACAGCGGTGGCACTCAATGCCGACAAGCTGATTTTTCTGCTCGAACCCGGTGATCCGGAGACGCGCCTGGGCGCCCAGCTGCTGCTCGCCGAGGTTGATCAGCTACTGGCCAGTGAGCAGGCGTTGTCAGAAGAAACCGCCGCCGTTCTGCGCGCCAGTACCGAAGCCTGCCGCCGTGGTATTCGGCGTGTGCATCTCATCGAGCGAATGCAGGACGGCGCCCTGTTGCGCGAACTGTTCACGCGTGACGGCAGTGGTACCCTGATCTCCAGTGAACCCTTTGATGAGCGGCGTCAGGCTCGCCTAGCCGATGTAGCCAGCATTCAGGAACTGCTCATCCCCCTGGAGCAGCAAGGCCTGCTGGTGCGCCGCTCGCGCGAGCGGCTGGAAAGCGATATCGAGCATTTTCAAGTCACCGAACGCGATGGCACCATTTTGTCTTGCGCGGCGCTCTTCGCTTATCCAGAGGAAGGTCTGGGGGAGCTGGCCTGTGTTGCCGTGCATCCGGATTACCGAGGCAGTGGCCGCGGAGATCGCATGCTCGCACATATTGAAGATCTGGCCCGTGAGCGTGGTTTGCAGCATTTGTTTGTGCTGACCACCCAGACCGCGCACTGGTTTCGCGAGCGCGGCTTTGAACCCGCCGCGCTGAGCCGGCTGCCCGCCACCAAGCGGGCCAACTACCAGGTCGAACGCAATTCGCAACTGTATATTAAGCCGCTGAGCCTTTAGCGGCAGCACCGGGGCGGACGTGCCAGCGCACAACCGCTCCTGGTAGCCGCAGCTTCGACCTTTCCGTTATCCTAGTTGGTTTGCACCAACCTCCGCGCCAAGCATTCGCCCAACCGCATGAAGCAAGAACTCTTCGCGCTGGTCCAGACCGCCTGGACCGCACTCGCCGCACAAGACGGGCTCGACCCGGCCATCAGCCAGACTCGCGTGCAAATTGATCGCGGCCGTGATCCGGCCCATGGTGACTTTGCCACCAACGCAGCCCTGGTGCTGGCCAAGGTCGCGCGCTGCCAACCGCGTGACCTAGCCGCGCGCCTGCTCCAGCATCTGCCTGAGTCGCCGCTGGTGGCGCGGGTGGAAGTCGCTGGCCCGGGATTTATTAATTTTTTTCTGGCCGAGGACGCTTATCGGCGCCTGATCCCTGCAATTCTGACCGCAGGCCCTGACTATGGCCGCAGCGATCAGGGTCAGGGCGAGCGGGTCCAGGTCGAGTTCGTCTCAGCCAATCCGACCGGCCCCCTGCATGTGGGCCATGGACGCGGTGCCGCCTATGGCGCCGTAGTGGCCAACTTGCTCGAAGCGGTCGGCTACCAGGTGCATCGCGAATACTATGTCAACGATGCTGGCCGGCAGATGGATATTTTGGCCGCCTCGGTGTGGCTGCGCTATCTGGAACTCTGTGGCGAGACACTGCGCTTTCCGGCCAATGGTTATCGTGGCGACTATGTCTGGGATATTGCCGCCGCGCTGCACCGCGAGCACGGCGACGCCTATCATCAGGACGCCAGCACAGTCTTGGCAGATATCCCCGAGGATGCCCCCGGCCCGGATGATCTCAACGAGGCCGGCGAGCCGCTACCAGACGCCCCCCAGGGCGACAAAGAAGCGCATATCGATGCCCTGATCGCGCGTGCTCAGCAACTGCTGGGCGACAATCGCTATCGGCTGGTGTTCGAGTTGGGGCTGAACAGCATTCTTGATGACATCCGCGACGATCTGGCCCAGTTTGGCGTGAACTATCAGGAGTGGTATTCCGAACGCACCCTAGCCGCGAGCGGCGCCGTGACCCGGGCGATTGAGCGGCTGCGCGCCAGCGGGCATGTCTATGAGCGTGACGGGGCACTCTGGTTTCGCTCCAGCGCCTTTGGCGACAGCAAAGACCGGGTGCTGGTGCGCGAGAATGGTCAGAGCACCTATTTTGCCTCAGATATTGCGTATCATGCCGACAAGCTGGAGCGCGGCTTCAGCCGGGTGTTTGATATCTGGGGCGCCGACCACCATGGTTATGTGCCACGGGTGCGGGCCGCCCTGCAGGCGCTGGGCGATGATCCGGCGCGGCTGGAGGTGCTACTGGTGCAGTTCGCCATCCTCTATCGCGGCGGGCACAAGGTGCAGATGTCCACCCGCTCGGGTGAGTTTGTCACCCTGCGGCAGTTACGCAAGGAAGTTGGCACGGACGCGGCACGGTTTTTCTATATCATGCGCCGCTGCGAACAGCATCTGGACTTCGATCTCGACCTGGCCAAGCGCCAGAGCAACGATAACCCGGTGTATTATGTGCAATATGCACACGCGCGCATTTGCAGCGTGTTGCGCCAGGCTGCCGAGAAGGGCTGCCCCATTGAAGGTACGGCGAGTGCCGAGTCGCTGGGATGCCTGCGCGAGGCGCACGAACAAAGTCTGCTGCGCACCCTGTCACGCTATCCCGAGGTGTTGCTCAGCGCCGCACTGGAGTCCGAGCCGCATCAGCTTACCCAGTATTTGCGTGAACTCGCCACCGAGTTTCATGCCTATTACAATGCGCATCCGTTCATCGTCGAGGATTACAACCTGCGCGAAGCGCGCGGCGCGCTCATTCTGGCGGTCCGTCAGGTGTTGCGCAATGGCTTCGGGCTAATCGGTGTATCGGCGCCTGAAACCATGTAGATCCAACCCATCGACAACTGATCGGGCACCAGCTCAGGACATTGGCCGCCATGGTAAGAACCGCTTCAAGAAACAGCCCACCCTTGCGCAAGCGTGATCGCCCGCAAAGCACCGGCGCGTTTTGGTTTCTGGTTGGCTCCCTGGTTGGTGCCTTCGCGGTTGGGCTCGCCTGGATGAACGAAACGCGCCGGCCACCGCAGCCGAGTGCCGCGCAGACCGCCAAGCCGCCGGTGCCCAAGCCAGTATTTGATTTCTACGACAGCCTGCCGCAGGAAGAAGTCCTGGTGCCGATTGATGAATCCGCGCCGCGCCCAGCCCCCGTGCCGCCCCCCAAGCCTAAGCCTGAACCGGAACCATCTCAGCCCGCCGCTGAAGCCGCGCCTGCGGCTAAGCCTAAGCCCGAACCTGAGAAGCCCACCGCTGAGCCAGCAACCGCCGCAACCGCAGCTGACAACTATCAACTTCAGCTAGGTTCCTTCCGCAATCTCGCCGACGCCGAGCGTCGCCGGGCCGAGCTGGGATTGTTGGGACTGAGCGTCAACATTGTTAAGGCCCAGGTCGGCGGTGCCGATACCTATCGGCTCAGAACCACTACCCTGGATAAAGCCGCCGCCGGTGCTCTGGGCCGCAAGCTGCAATCCCAGGGGGTGAGCAGCATGGCGATTAAAGTCGGACCGCCTTGAACCGGCTCCAGCGCTGTGGCGCACCTCCGACTCGCCGTCCATGTCACCCGCTGTCTGATTTCCACTTGCGCCCAACAGGGAAGCCCCCATATAGCGCAGGTTAAAAACCGCGTTACAATCGAGGATTACGCAACCATGCCCATTTACGAATACCAGTGCACAGCCTGCGGCCATGAGATGGACGCCTTGCAGAAAATCAGCGACGCCCCGCTGACTGACTGTACGGAATGTGGCGCCAGCGCGCTAAAGAAGAAGATCTCCGCCGCTGCCTTCCGCCTGAAAGGCTCGGGCTGGTACGAGACGGATTTCAAACAAGACCGCCGCAAGAACGTACACGAATCCGGTGACAAGTCGGGTGACAGCTCCGCCTCCGGGGAAAAATCCTCCGGCGGTGACGGCAAGGCCGCAGCAAAATCCGACACCAAGCCCGCCGCCAAGGAGTCATCCACCAGCCCGGCCAAACCCAAGTCTGGTCACAAAGCGGCCTGAGTCAGCGCCTGGCCCGCATCGTGCCAAGATGATGCTCCACTGCGATCCAACTTCCCAGGATACCCAGCGCGGCCCCACCGCCGATCAGCAGCACCGAGGCCAGCGGACCAAGCGCGCGGACATGGAAAACACTCTGATAGCTTTCCGCCAGACGATCAGCCGGAATCTGCATCAGCACCACCGCCAGCCACACCATGGCCCAGGCGGCCACACCGCTGAGCAGACCATACCAGGCGCCACTGTATAAAAAGGGCCGGCGAATAAAGCCAGTGGTGGCGCCAACCAGATGCATCACTTCGATTTCATCGCGCTGGTTTTCAATCTCCAGGCGAATGGTATTGCCCACCACCAGCAGCACTCCGGCAGCCAGCGCCAAGCTCAGCAGCCAAAGCGCCCGTTCAAGCAGCTTCACCAGCGCTTGCAGCCGCCGCGCCCACTCGGTATCCAGGCGGGTGAAATCTACCTCGGTAATCTGTTCCAGCCCGGTGATCAGGTGGGTGAGCTGCGTCTCGCTGATAATTTGCGGCGCCGGATTGACCGCGATAACCACCGGCAACGGATTTTCAGTGAGCTGATCCAGCGCCACCCCCAGACCGCTGTACTCGCGAAACTCTTTCAGCCCTTGGGCGCGCGACACCACCTGCGCGCGGGTAATGTCGCTGCGGGCCTGCCATTGCGTGGCGAGATCTGCCGCCGTGGTTTCCTCAATGCCCGGTTGCAAAAACACCGAGATCGCCGCCGACCCCTCCCAGTAGCCGCCCAGTGCCTTGAGATTGTCAGTAAGCACATAGAGCGAGGCCGGCAACAGGAGCGCTACCGCCATGGCCGCCACCGTCATCGCCGCCGCCAGCGGTGCCTTGCTCAATCTTTGCAGCGTCAGCAGCGCGCTGTCGCGATGATGCCCCAACCAGGCATCCAGACGCACTGACAAGGATCGCTGTTGCCGGGCGCGAGAACGTAGAGGTTTTTTCATCGCCGCTTACCAGCCACCACTGTCGGCCTCCAGGCGACCATCGTGCAGACGCATCACGCGGTATGGCATGCGCTCAATAATGTCGATATTGTGCGTCGCGATCAACAAGGTGACGCCAACATCATGGAAGCGCTCAAAGAGCGCAAAGATTTCGCGCGACAGCTCCGGGTCGAGATTACCGGTGGGCTCATCAGCCAGAATCACCGGCGGACGCGCAACCACGGCGCGAGCAATGCCCACGCGCTGCTTCTCGCCACCGGAGAGGGTGATGGGCAGCGCCCGCTCAAAACGCAGCAGACCGACCTGATCAAGGGCCGCACGCACCCGTTTGCCAATTTCCTTGCGCGTCATGCCAGCCACCACCAACGGCAGGGCGACATTTTCAAACACCGTACGATTGGGCAGCAGATGATGATCCTGAAAGATCATGCCCAGCTGGCGGCGATGATGGGGAATTTTGCGCGGCGGCAAGTCGCTGAGATTCATACGGTTGACCAGCACCTGCCCGCGGCTGGGACGCTCCATCAGCCCAATCAGACGCAGCAGAGTGCTCTTGCCGGCACCGGAATGGCCGGTCAGAAAGGCCATTTCACCGCTGGCCAGTTCGAAGCTCAGATCTTTAAGCGCATCGCCGCGCTCCGGGAACCGTTTCCAGACGCGCTCAAAACGGATCACGGGCGCCCCCGCTGTGGGTGCCGCTCAGGCTTAGGGTGACAGCAAGGCATCAAGGAACTCATCCGGCTCGAAATAGCGCAGATCATCAATTTGCTCGCCGACCCCAATGAAGCGAATCGGAATCTGCAGGTGATCGGCTAAGGCAAAGAGAATGCCGCCTTTGGCAGTGCCATCCAGCTTGGTCAGTGCAATGCCGGTGATGGCCAGGGCGCGATTGAATTCGCGCGCCTGGTGCAGGGCGTTTTGCCCGGTGGTGGCATCCACCACCAGCAGAACTTCGTGTGGGGCATCCGGATCAATTTTTTGCATAACCCGGGCGATCTTGCGCAGCTCCTCCATCAGGTTGCTCTTGGTGTGCAGACGCCCGGCGGTATCGGCAATCAGCACATCAATGCCGCGCGCGGTCGCGGCTTGGAGGGCATCGAAGATCACCGAGGCGGAATCGGCGCCCTGCCCCTGGCTGATGACCGGCACCTGATTGCGCTCGCCCCAGGTCTGCAACTGCTCGACAGCGGCCGCGCGGAAGGTATCGCCGGCGGCCAACATGACGCTGTTGCCCTCGGCTTGCAGGCGTTTGGCCAGCTTGCCGATGGTGGTGGTCTTGCCAACACCATTGACGCCCACCATCAGGATCACCTGTGGATGCCCGGCGCTGGGTTGGCGCACGGGTGCGGCACTGTGGTCTAAAATGCCATGCAATTCGTCGCGCAGCGCTGCCACCAGAGCCGCCGGCCTAGCCAACTCATGCCGCTGCACCCGCGCGGACAGATCCTCAATGATGCGGGTGGTCGCCGGCACTCCAACATCGGCGGTCAATAGCAGGGTTTCGAGTTCCTCCAACAGGTCTTCGTCAATTTCTTTGCGACCGCGCACCAGATCGCCAATGTCCGCATTCAGAATAGCGCGGGTGCGGCTCAGTCCGGTTTTGAGGCGGCTAAACATGCCGCTCTGCGGCTTGGCGGCTGCCGCTGCGGCTTCTGCGGCAGCTGCCGCCAGCAGGCTGGCGCGGGTGGCCTCTGCCTCATCACGTGTCTCAGGCGCCGCTGATGCAGCCGGCTCCGGCGGACGGGCTGGCACAGCCTGGGCTGGTGCCTTGGTGGCTTTGGGCGCGGCAGGTGCCTTGGGTGTAGGTTTAGCCGGTGCCTGGGGTGCGGGTTCAGACGATACTTTGGGTGCAGGCTCAGTCGGTGTCTGCTCCTCGGCCTGATCAGCACTGCGTCTGCGCAAGCGGGAGAAAAATCCGCTTTTCTTGCCAGGCTCCGGAGGGCTGTTATTAGCTTCCGGAGCCGCGTCAGACCCGGCAGTGCACCTTGTCTCCAGCGCCGGATCCTGTGGCGCTTCCGCCTGAGCGTCAGCCGCCGCTTGATCCTGTTTGTGCTTTTTCTTCCCAAATCCGAACATGGCTTACAAAGGCTTCCGGCAAAGTGGTGTCCGTGCGGGATGCGGCCTGATAATCCTTACAGGCGCATCTGTCCAGCACGGGATTCATAACGCCTTATGCTAGCAGATGCATCGGCGGCTAGCCCACCCACAGCCGGGCATTGCGAAACAGCCGCAACCAAGGCCCATCCTCACCCCAGCCGGGCGGATGCCAGGAGTGCTGCACACTGCGGAACAGGCGCTCGGGGTGCGGCATCATGATGGTGACCCGGCCATCATGCGTGGTCAGGGCGGTGATGCCCTGGGGAGAGCCATTGGGGTTGGCCGGGTAGCGTTCGGCCGGGGTGCCGTCGGCTTCGATATAGCGCAACGCAACCAGCGTCTGGGCTTGTTGCTGCTCGGCCTCAGCGCCAAACACCACCCGGCCCTCGCCATGCGCCACGGCCATCGGCAGGCGCGAACCGGCCATGCCGCTGAGCAGCACCGAGGGCGACTCCAGCACCTCGACCAGACTCAAGCGCGCCTCGAACTGCTCGGAGCGATTGCGGGCAAAACGCGGCCAGTGCTCCGCACCGGGGATGAACGTGCGCAGGCTGGAGAGCATCTGACAGCCGTTGCAGACCCCCAGGGCGAAGGTATCCGGACGCGCGAAAAAGGTGGCGAATTCCTCACGCGCGCGCGGATGCAACAAAATGGTCTGTGCCCAGCCCTGACCGGCACCGAGTACATCACCATAGGAAAAGCCGCCACAGGCCACCAGCCCGCTAAAATCGGCCAGGCTCACTTGACCGCTGAGCAGATCGGACATGTGCACATCAATGCAGGCAAAGCCGGCGCGATCGAAGGCGGCGGCCATTTCAAGCTGACCATTGACACCCTGCTCGCGCAGTACCGCCAGATGCGGGCGCCGGCCGGTGTTGATCAGAGGCGCGGCGACATCCTCCTGCGCGTCAAAACTCAGGTGCGTGGCCATCAGGCCAGGATCTTCCTCACCAATGCGGGAGAATTCCTCATCGGCACACTGGGGATGGTCGCGCAAACGCTGCATCTGCCAACTGGTCTCAGACCACAGGCGCTGCAATTCGGCACTGTCGGCCTGGAGCCATTCGCGTTCGCCGCTGCGCAGCCGAATCCAGGGGTCCAGCTGTGGCCGCCCCAGGCGATGGACACAGTCCGACAGGCCGGCGGCGATCAGCTGCGCGATCACCTGGTCGGTGTCACTGGTGCGCACCTGCACCACGGCGCCGAGTTCCTCGGCAAAGAGCGCGGCCAACACCTGCTCGTCCGCTGCCTCAGCCCCCAGGGCATCGGTGAGATCAATTTCCAGTCCGCAATGTCCGGCGAAGGCCATTTCGCACAGCGTCACCAGCAGGCCGCCATCGGCGCGGTCATGATAGGCAAGCAGGCGGCCGTCCTGATTCAGCTGTTGAATGGCGGCAAAGAAGCCGCGCAGCAGCGCCGGATCATCCAGGTCCGGCACCCGCTCGCCGAGCTGCTGATAGACCTGTGCCAGCGCCGAGGCGCCGAGGCGCTGCTGTCCGCGCCCCAGGTCAATCAGCAGCAGCTCGGTGTCGCCCTGATCGCGACGCAGCTTGGGGGTCAGACTGCGGCGCGCATCGGTCACAGGCGCGACGGCGGAAATAATCGGCGACAGGGGCGCGGCCATCTCGCGCTGCTCAGAGGCGCCATCGGTGCCCGCGACCTCCCAGACGGTTTTCATGCTCATGGAGTCTTTACCGACCGGGATGGCAATCCCCAGCTGCGGACACAGCTCCATGCCAATGGCGCGCACGGCATCGAACAGCCGCGCATCTTCGCCCGGATGCCCGGCCGCCGCCATCCAGTTGGCCGAGAGCTTGACCTCGCCCAGATCGGCAATGGGTGCGGCGGCCAAATTGGTCAGCGCCTCAGCCACTGCCAGGCGCGCGGCGGCGGCCGCATCGAGCAGCGCTACCGGAGGACGCTCGCCCATGGCCATGGCCTCGCCGGTATAGCCCTGATAGTCGGTCAGGGTCACCGCGCAATCGGCCACCGGCACCTGCCAGGGACCGACCATTTGATCGCGTGCCACCAGCCCGGTCACCGTGCGATCACCAATGGTGATAAGGAAACTTTTTGACCCCACCCCCGGCAGGCGCAGCACGCGCTCCAGCGCGGCGCGCAGGTCGATTCCGGCCAGCGTCAGCGGACGGTGCGGCGGCGGGAGCCGGGTGACTTCGCGACACATTTTTGGCGGCTTGCCGAACAGCAGGCCCAGCGGCATGTCGATGGGCGTGTCATCAACATGGGTGTCGGTTAGGCGCAGTTCCGGCTCAGCGCTGGCATAGCCCACCACGGCATAGGGGCAGCGCTCACGCGCGCAGATAGCAGCAAATTCATCGAGCTGCTCGGCGGCAACAGCGAGCACATAGCGCTCCTGAGCCTCATTGCACCACAGCTCCATGGGGGACAGCCCGCTGTCGGCGCTGGGAATGGCGCGCAGGCTGAAGTGTCCACCGCAGCCACCATCCTTGACCAGCTCTGGCAAGGCGTTGGACAGGCCACCGGCACCCACGTCATGAATAAACAGAATCGGGTTAAACTCGCCGCGTGTCCAGCAGCGGTCGATGACTTCTTGACAGCGGCGCTGCATCTCCGGGTTGGCGCGCTGCACCGAGGCGAAATCCAGCGCCTCAGCCGAGGCGCCGCTGCTCATGCTGGAGGCAGCACCGCCACCGAGGCCAATCAGCATGGCCGGGCCGCCAAGCACCACCAGCGGCGTGCCGGAAGGGAATTCCTGTTTGGCCACTTGACCGGTGCGAATGGCCCCAACGCCGCCGGCGAGCATGATGGGTTTGTGATAGCCGCGCAGCTCCTGATGGCCCGCCGCCGTCGGCACCCATTGCTCGAAGGTACGGAAAAATCCGGCCAAATTGGGACGGCCAAATTCGTTGTTGAAGGCCGCCGCACCGATCGGCCCGTCGAGCATGATCTCCAGCGCCGAGACAATACGCCCCGGGCGCCCCCAGTCCTGCTCCCAGGGCTGTTCAAAGTCGGGAATGCGCAGATTCGACACCGCGAAGCCGCACAGCCCGGCCTTAGGCTTGGCACCACGCCCGGTTGCGCCCTCATCGCGAATCTCGCCGCCGGAGCCGGTGGCTGCACCCGGATGCGGCGCAATGGCAGTGGGGTGATTATGCGTCTCGACCTTGAGCAGAATCTCCAGCCGCGCTGGATGCTCACGGTAGCGCCCGTCATCGGTACAGACCACCAGGCCCTGAGCCGGCCAGCCGGCGATGACCGCTGCGTTGTCTTTGTAGGCCGACAGCACCCCGCGTGGTGCGGCCTCGCTGCTGTAGCGAATCATGTTAAACAGGGTATGCGGCTGCGCTTGGCCGTCGATGATCCAGTCGGCGTTGAAAATCTTGTGGCGACAGTGCTCGGAGTTGGCCTGCGCGAACATCATCAGCTCAACATCACTGGGATTGCGCCCCAGAGCGGTGAAGCTGGCGACCAGATAGTCGATTTCATCGTCTGACAGGGCCAGTCCGAGCTGCGCATTCGCCATTCGCAGGGCATCATGGCCATTGACGCTCAGATCAACGCGCTGCAAGGCGCGTGCGCCCGACTGGGCAAAGAACGTATCGAACCCGGCCGGATCGAGCAGCACCACCTCGGTCATGCGATCATGCAACCATGCAGCCGCGCGGCTCAGGTACTCGGCTTCCAGAGGTGCAGCGGTTGCCGCATCGGTATGCAGATAAAAGGCCGTGCCCCGCTCGATGCGCTTGACCGACTCCAGCCCGCAGTGGCGAGCAATCTCGGTCGCCTTGCTGGACCAGGGGGTCTGAGTGCCGGGGCGTGGCAGCACCAGCACTGGCACCCCGGCGGGTTCCTCGGCGGCAGTCAACCCATGCGGGTCGAGCAGTTGTGTCAGCCGGTGCTGATCGAGTGCGGGGGCCGTGTCATCGGGTTCGGCCAACTGCACCAAATACCGATACTCGGCCGTGAGCTGCACCGATCCCAGACCGGCACGCTCCAGGCGTTCGCGCAGTTTCGTCAGGCGGAATTCAGACAGCGCCGGGGCGCCGCGCAGACAAAGCATGGCGGGATTCCTTGTAGCATGGTCTCATTTGATGTGGAGCGCGCGTCAGCGTGCCACGCATGCGCCCGCCCCATCGGTTACACTGAACCATCTTAAGCTGATTACCACTCCGGGGCGACACCGAAATCCGCCTGACCCCTTCCCGCTGCCCTCGCTGCTGTTTGATGCTCATGGCCCCAACCAACACCCACACCGGCTCCCAGTCCCATGCGGTGGCATCCATTCCAGAACCCGCCGCCACTGACCCGCGCGACAGCGATTTTCAATTTCGCCCCATCGGGTACATTCGCTCGCCCTTTGATGACAAATTCGGCATCCCCCGACAGGCACGCTTGGCGCCTGCAGCTCAGGCACGTCTGGAACTGTTGCCACCCTATGATCGTGATGAGGCTTGCAGCGGACTGGAGGGCTTCTCGCATCTGTGGCTCTTGTTTGTCTTCCATCAGGATTGTCTGACGGCTGGCTGGCAGCCCATGGTACGCCCGCCGCGTCTGGGGGGACGAGCCAAGGTTGGTGTCTTTGCCAGCCGCGCGCCCTATCGACCCAATCCCATCGGCCTGTCAGCGGTGGAGTATCATGGACGTGTACGCGAGCGCAGTGGTTTGGTCTTGCACCTGGGCGGGGTCGATCTGCTCGACGGCACGCCGGTGCTGGATATCAAGCCCTATGTTCCCTATGCCGATGCCGTGCCGGAAGCCAGTCAGGGCTTTGCCCAGGCTCCGCAGGAGGCACGCTGGCCCGTGCGCTTTAGCCCCCAGGCCCAGCGGGAACTCAGCCAGGCTGACCCGGAGAACCGGTTACAATTACAGGCACTGATTGAGCAAATTATCGGACTCGACCCCCGCCCCGGTTATATGGATCGCTACCCGGAACGCAATGTTTTCGCCATGCGCTTGCATGGCTGTGATATCCAATGGAAAATTGCGACCGGGCATGCCCTGGTGACCCGCATCATCGCCGGCACGCAGCAGCGCCCATCGGGCTATACTCGGGTGTAATCGACGGGTGCAGTGCAAACGCTAATGGAGAACCCCTTGCAAACACCGAAACTCAATTGGGAGCAACTGCGTCCTTTCAGCGCAGCACTCATCATCGCCGGTTTGCTGCTGCTGCAAACACTGATTGTTCCAACTTGGGTGCCCGCCTGGCTTGGCGTACTCATTTTGACCACCGCCTGGGTTATTTCCGCTTTATTGCCAAAATCATCGTCAACGCAACAGCTAAACGCATCCACGGCTTCCTCTGCATGCACGGAAGTTGCCGTGCTAACCAAGGCCCGGCGCTGGGATCATGAAATCTGGGAGCTGGTAGTCGCGGTCGATCACCTGATTAAGGCCGAGGTAACCGAACTGCGCGACATGGTCCAGCAAACGCTGGGTTTAATCTCCAATGCCGTCAGCGATCTGCAAAACAGCTTCTCCGGCATGCTGCAAGCCTCCGAAGCCCAACAGGGGCTGGTCAACACACTGATGAAGGGCAGTGGTGCCGACCTCGCCGGTGACCAGGAGCAGACGTTCGACATCAACGATTTTCTTTTGGAAAACAGCAATCTGCTCAATGAAAATGTCGCGCGACTGATCGACATGGGCAAGCACAGTATCGAAGTGGCCCATCAGGTCGATGACCTGTCGACCCAGATGGATGGCATTTTCACCCTGCTCGACAGCGCCAGCAGCATCGCCCGGCAAACCAACCTACTGGCGCTCAATGCCGCGATTGAGGCCGCGCGCGCTGGCGAGGCCGGTCTCGGCTTCGCCGTGGTGGCGCAGGAAATTCGCAAGCTCTCGCAGGACTCGGCCCAGTTCAACGAGGAGATTCGCGGACAGGTCCAGCAGTCGCAGCGGATTTTTGCCATCACCCGCGACATCGTCGGGCGGATGGCCTCGCAGGATATGAGCACCTCCATCAACGCCAAAGGCAAGATGGACGAGATGTCTGACAAGGTTCAACAACTGAACGCAACTGTCAATGCTGGCCTGGACCAAATGGGATTGGTGGTTGATCAGCTGCGCGAAAATGTCAATTCCGGTCTACGTCTGCTCCAGTTTGAGGACATCGCCCGCCAGGTACTGGAACGCGCCGACAAGCGAATTAACTTCCTGGATCGCTTCGTCAATGAACTCAACCGGCTGCCAATGGCCCAGCATGACGAAAGCGGCGAACAGGTCGATGCGGCCAAGGCGCGGCTCGAAGCGCTGCGTGCCGAAGTCGCCGATGCCGCTCACCGCGCGGTCAGCCAACAGGACATGGCCGCCGGCGAACTTGAACTCTTTTAAGCGCCGATCCGCCACAAGCTTCGCACATCAGCGTAGACTATTCCGTTAACATTTTTTGGGCTGGGGTCCGTGAGACTCGACCAGCAATTCGCTTGAGCTATTTGGAGACACCATGAGCGTCACCCGACACATTGATGAAGCAAAACAGCAAGTCACCGTTAAAATCGATGGCCGCTTCGACTTCGCGCAACATAAAGCCTTTCGCGATTCCTATCGCGACATTCCGCCTGGCAGTAAGAGCTACATCGTTGACATGGCCACCACCTCCTATCTCGACAGCTCTGCGCTTGGCATGTTGCTACTGCTGCGCGAGCATGCCGGCGGTAACAATGCAGCCGTGACACTTCGTGGATGCGGTGAGGACGTGCGGCGAGTGCTGAAGATCGCAAACTTCGAGAAGCTGTTCAACCTGGAATAATATTAGTGTCGGGCACCATACGTTGAACGCTTCTCCCACATGGCTAACTCCCTCCCACAAGCCACCGCTGTAACCGCAGAGGTCTCGCGCGGCAAAGCACTGATCGTTGATGATGAGCCGGTCAACTGTCGCCTGCTCGTGCAGATGCTCCACCGCGAGGGCTTCGAGGCCATCGAAGCCCACAACGGTGAGGAAGCGATCCAGCAATTCGATGCTGAGCAACCGGATATCATCTTCATGGACGTGATGATGCCGGGCATGGACGGTTTCGAAGCCACGCGCATCATCAAAGCCCGCAGCAGTCATCAGTTCATACCAGTTATTTTTCTCACCGCCCTGCGGGATGAAAAATCCCTGATTCAATGTACCGAGGCCGGCGGCGATGATTTCCTGTCCAAACCATTCAGCTTTGGCATTCTCAAGGCCCGCATCCGCGCCATGGAGCGCGTGCGCGATCTGCAGCGTGCCATCGCTGCCAAGAATCAAACCCTGTCGGCTCTGATCGAAAAAGAGCAGGAAGAACAAAAGCTCGCCGAGCGCCTGTTCAGCCGCGTTGTCAACACCCGCAACGTGGCCACTGAGCGGTATCAGTATGTGCAGCGGCCCGCCGCTACTTTCAGTGGTGACTTGGTGCTATCGCAATTCCTGCCCGATGGAGGCTTGCGCATCCTGATTGCCGATTTCACCGGCCACGGTCTCGCGGCGGCCATCGGCGCGCTGCCGGTGTCGGATATTTTTCACTCCATGACACTCAAGGGGGCCGATGACAACAGTTTGCTGTTTGAGATCAACCGTAAGCTGCATCAGTTACTGCCAGCGGATCGCTTCATGGCCGCCTGGCTGGTTTCCATTTCGCACACCGGCGAGACGCTGCGCTGGTGGAACGGCGGTATGCCAAGCGGTTGGCTGCGAACCCGTGATGGACTGGTTGAACTGGCCTCCCATACGTTGCCACTTGGCATCCTGCATCCGCTGCCTGAGTGCAACACCATCAACCAGTTGCAGGTGGACTCCCAGGATCGTCTGCTGCTGCTGAGCGACGGGCTGCTGGAGACTGTCACCAGCGCTGATGGGCAGATGTTTGAAGACGTGGGTTTTCACCCAGCGCTCGAGCAATGGGAAAACGCCACTCCCATCATGGATACGCTGCTGGCTGCGCTCGATGAGCTCTGCTGTGGTGAACCTTTCGATGACATTACCATTGTGGAAATCCCGCTTGACAGTCCGGTCAGCAGCATGCCGCGCGTTGCGGCCGCCCACATTGAACAATCGGCCTGGCAATGGTCCATTGAGCTGGCCGACGCGCGACTTGCAGCCATGCCATCACTTAAGGATATTCTTGAGCTACAGGGGCTGCTATACGGGATACATGAGCACCTTGGCACGTTGCAAACCATCGTCACCGAACTTTACACCAATGCACTTGAACACGGAATACTGAGGCTTGAATCCAGCATCAAGTCAACCTCCGATGGCTTCGAGCGCTATTACCGTGAACGCGCGCGACGCTTGGCGGCACCCACGCCAGGATGGATCAGACTCACGCTCAGCTATGAGCCCGGTGGCACAGAACAACAAAATCGGATACGCATTCGGCTGCGCGACAGTGGTTCGGGCTTCGACCCGCAACAGCACAGCCACGGCCTGCAGGTCGATGCATCCCAGCCCTGGGGACGCGGCATACAATTAGTCCGTGATTTGTGCGAATCGGTTCGCTACGACCACAATGGCACTGAGGTTGAGGCTCTCTATGCCCTGCCATCGGCGGCTCAACACGCTTTGCCCTGAAACCAACGCATCATGACTGCCCCCTCCCCTTCCATTGCGCTTAGTCAGCGCATGCTGCAAGTCATCACGGCCACTCCCGTGGGCATTTGCATTACCAATGCGCAAGGGATGTTTGAGTTTGTCAACCCGGCTTATTGCCGCTTCTACGGCTACAGTGCAGCGGAACTACTCGGCCAGCACTTTACCCTGGTGGTCCCGCCCGATAACCAGGCCCTGATGACTGAACTGCATGACCGCTTCATCGCGGGTCACAGTGAAGTACGCGGCGAATGGGAGGTAGTTGATCGCCATGGTGCCACGCGACAAATCATCGCGGATGCGACCCTTATTGAGGGCAATGACGGGCAGCCGCGTAAGGTCACCTTTATCATGGACATCACCGAGCGCACGCGTAACGAACGCATGCGCGAGGACATTGAGCGGCTGATGCGCCATGATCTGCGCACCCCACTGAATGCCATTATTAATATCCCGGCTTTGCTGCGCGATGACGGCAATCTGACTGCTGAGCAGAATGAACTGTTGGAGATCATCGAGCGTTCGGCACACACCATGGCTGAGATGATCGAGGCTTCGCTGAATCTTTATAAGCTCGAAGCGGGCACCTACCCGTTGCAGGGCAAACGCCTCGATTTGCTAGAGCTGCTGGCGCGGGTTCTGGCGGACGGCGCCAAGTCCTCGGCCCACCAGGGACAGCACAGCGTGCTGATGCTAAACGGCCAAGCGGTGCGGGCTCAGGATCAATACCACTTGCACGGTGAGCCCCTGCTCTACTACAACCTCTTTGCCAATTTGATTAAAAATGCCTTCGAGGCCTCCCCGGCTGGCGCCCGGGTGAGCCTGAATGTCGCGCCCGGCCCCAATGTTACCCGGGTTGAAGTTCACAACCAGGGCTCTATCCCCGAGGGGATTCAACCGCAGTTGTTCGACAAATACGTCACCCACAACAAGGTCGGTGGCAGCGGACTGGGCACCTATTCAGCCAAACTGATCACCGAGGCTGTCGGTGGAAGCATCGGGGTTCACAGCACCGCAGAAAGCGGCACTCTGTTCTGGGTCGAATTGCCGCAAAATACGCGTTCAGCAGGTGCGCCAGTCGAACTTGACCATTAGTGCCTGCCGCTGCCGCATGGTGCTCAGTCCTCCAGCACGGCGCGCAGCAAGGGCTCAAGCAAGACATATTCCTGTTCGATCTGATCCACCAAGGCTGAGGCCGGAGCCAAATGCAACGCCTCCTGCTCCAGGCATTTGGCCAGATGCTGCAAGCGTAACGCTGAAACCGCTCCGGCCAGCCCCTTGAGGCTGTGCGCCTTAAAGCGCAGCGCCTCGACATCCTGAGCCTGATGCGCCGCGCGCAGACCCTGCAACCGCAAGGGAACATCGGCCAGGAATTGCTCAATGGTCACAGCGGCAATATCCTGATCGTCCCCCATGCGTTGCATTAACTCATCGCGATCAAAATGTTTGCAGTCATGCGCATTCGATATCGTGGACTGAGTCTGGGCTGGGTGTGTCTCGCTGGGTGACGGCGCAGCGCCCGAACCGCATTCGGCCTGCACGCGTATGAGCAGATCGTTGGTGGTATCCAACAGGCTGTCAAGCTCGGCCTGCAACTCAGCGGTCAGAGGCCAGCGGTAAAACTCACTGAGTGCGCCCAATACCTTTTCAGCTTGCGATTGGGCACCCGGATCAGCCCCATAACGGCGCCGCTCCGGCACAAAAGCCGGGCCCGATGCCTGAGCACCGGAGGATACAGCGAGCGGTGGCTTCTGATCTGGATCCTTGGTGGCCAGGGTATCGGTCGAGGCTTCGGGAGCCGCTAGATTGGCGACGTTCACCTCGTGCTCCAGGGCAGCATCCATAACCATCGTTTGGTCGCGACCGGCCGCTTTGGCACGATTGAGCGCACGATCCGCCAGTTCCAGCAGGAACGAAGCCGAATGCGTCTCATCGGCTTGCGCCGCTGCCACTCCCAGGCTCACGGTGACATGATCCGCCGCTGAGGAGTATTGATGAATCAGATGCAGATCCTTTACCGCCGTGCGCATCGCCTCGGCGGCCCGGTGCGCCCCTTCCAGATCGGTTTCGGGTAGCAAGGCGACAAATTCCTCGCCGCCGTAACGCGCGAGCAAATCGCCCTGACGTTTGAGCGCACTTCCGAGTGCAGCCGCACCCTGTTGCAGACAAATATCACCGGCACCATGCCCGTAGTGATCGTTCAGTGCTTTAAAGTGATCGAAGTCGATCATAATCAGCGCTAGCGGTTTGCCGCTGCGGCGCGCACGCTGCCATTCTTTTTGCAGCAGCGTGTCGAACTTGCGCCTGTTATAGACATGCGTCAAACCGTCGATATACGACATACCCTCGAGCATATCGGCCTTCAGGCGCATGTTGATCTGGTTGCGCACCCGCGCCCGCACGATCGGCAGACTGATTGGTTTGGTGATGTAATCCGCCGCGCCCAGGTTCAGCCCGACTTCTTCGGCGGCACTGTCACCAATGGCCGTGACGAAAATCACAATGATGTCCTTGGTCTCATCATCGGCCTTGAGCCGCCGACAGACCTCGAAGCCGTCAATCTCCGGCATCATGACATCAAGCAGCATCAGCGCCGGCTTGTCCGGACCATGGGCCACAGCCAGGGCTTCTTCCCCGCTGCGTGCCTCAACAATACGGTAACTACCGCGCAGCATCCGCGAAAGCAGATAGACATTAGCCGGTTCGTCATCGACGATGAGTATTCGGTAATCCTGGCTTTTCACAAGGTGTTACTGTAGACTTTTCAATTCGGATCGCCGATAATGTGCAAACGCTCCGGCATGCGGCCATCCGAGCTTATGTCAACGCTATGATTCCAATACATTCCACGTCAACCGCCACCGATCCTACCTTGATTTGAGCTATACTGCCAGCGCGCCGTGACAGCACCGACCTGCCCACCTGCGCGGCCCTACATCAGGGCCGGCAACCTGAGCAAAAAGCGCCCGCCACCCAGACAACCGTCATTATTGAGTTCAATCCAGCCACGCTGACCGTCCGGCGCATGGTGCAAATTAGCAACCATGGCACAAAAATGCAGCCCCAAGCCGGTGTTGCCCAGTTTGGCATCCGGCTTAACGCTATCGTGCAAGGAACGCTGTCCCAGCATGGTGGCCGGAAAGCCGGGACCGTCGTCTTCCAGCGTCAGCCTCAGGCTATCATCCACCACCCTGGCACTCAGGCAGATTTCCCCCTTGGTGTAGCGCATGGTGTTAGTCAGCACATTCTCAATGAGAGAGGCCACCAGATACTGGTCAAGCGTCCAACGCAGATCCTCGGCACACTCGATGCGACAGCGCAAACCGCGCAAATCCATCAGCGGTTTGTTGTTCAGCCAGCAGTCCTCAAGCAGCTCATACAGGTTGACAGGAGCAAAATCCGGCTGATACAGCCCGTGATCATTGCGGTAGATAGTTAGCATCTTGGTCAGATTGTCCTTCATCCGCCGCGCTTCGTATTGGAGCTGCGCCACGGCATCGGAATCGCGCCACGTCTCCCCGCTATCGGCTTCGACCAGCTCATCGACTGCGGTGATCACCCGGTTCAGGGAATTTTTCATATCGTGGATGCCAATGGCCAGCACCGTGCTAAAATCCAATTCCTTCATGCGTCATCCTCCTGCGCGTACAGCACCGCCAGCGTTGGGTAGTGCGCGATCTCACTGCGGTGCGCCACCGCCTCGGCCAGTGCCAAACCGGCCCGCTTGGGTACTGGCGCCCGCTGGAGCAAGGCATCAAGCGCCTCTGACAACGCGCTTAGTGCCGCAGCGTCCTCGGGCATCAGACACCAAAACCTGGCCGCCATTTCCCAATAGTCCAGCTGCAATTCGTCGCTACAGCGCCGCCTCATCAGCTTCGTACTTTGTCGGGCCTCGCGAAAATTTCCCAGGGCCACGAGCCCCTTAATCAACCCTAAATAATCCGCCGCATCGGGTAAGCCCATTTGCCGCGCGATGGCAATGGAGCGCTTCCAGGCCGGCAGCGCCAGCGAGTATTGCCCCAGCTTGGCTGCCACCTGGGCCAGGTTGCGCTGGCGCTGTAGCGATTTAGGTGAACGCTCCAGCGCCGCGCGCAGCACGCTCAGGGCTTCCTCCGTGCGCCCCTGCTGACGACACAGGGCGGCGAGGCGATCATGCGCAGCCATGAAATGCGGCGTCAGCGTCATCGACTCTCGATAAAACGACTCGGCCGCTGTCACATCCCTGCGTGCCTCGGCGACCCGGCCGCGCTGCGTCAGCGCCCAGGCCAGCGGATTCTCCTCCATCGCCTCACAGCAGGTCGCATCGGACAGCTCCAGATCGCCCTTGGTAAAAGCCAGCTCCGCGCGAATGCGCAAGAGTTCCAGACGATTGCCCGGACGCTCCGCCAACAGCGGATTCAATGCCTCCAGTGCCGCAGCCGGACCCTGGGTCTTCAGCGCCCGCGCCACTGGCACCAGTGGCTCGCGCCGGCGCAAGGCGCGCCCAATCCGGGCATTGAGCAGGTCTTTGGTAAAGGGCTTGGAAACATAGGCATCGGGCGCAAACTCCAGTGCCCCCATGACCATTTCGTTGGAACTTTCCGCCGTCACCATTACAAAAACAGTGCTCAGCGTCATCACGCCCTCGGCACGAGCCTGCTCCAACAGCTGTTGCCCGTCAATACCATCGCCCAGATTGTAGTCGCACACCAGAATATCAAAGCGCTTCGCGCGCAACGCCGCCAGCGCCTCCTCTCCGGTTCCCACCGAAATGATATGCTCAAAGCCAATCGCCGCCAGCATCCGCCGCAGCATACTGCGCATGCTCTGGTAGTCATCAACCACCAGCACGTTTTTTTTCATCAAGTTCATGGAAGTACTATATCGAACCGGTCTACATTCTTTGACACCGGTCACGAGTATAAAGCCGAGACGCGGACCGCAGGCATCATTACCATAGCGCACCAAAACAGGGCGCTCAGCGTGCGGAGAAGGGCAAGCGCGGACTTAGATGTAGAGTATTAGCGCCTGAAAGCAGCTAAAAGTATAGTTGAAACAGTAGCATTTAACCATGGAACCGTTATGACAGACCCGCTGCCCAACCGGGATGATCTACCCTCACGTCTGGGTAATATCATGTTGTTTGCTGCCTGGGTTGTAGGACTCGCACTGCTCGGTCTGTTCTTTCATCAATACATTGAGGGCGAACAGAACCCCAACCGCCAGCTTAAAATCAGCGCCGCCGATCCCCATGGCCAAGCCCAGGTGAGCCTCAAGCGCAATCGTCTTGGACACTATGTTGCCCCTGGCGCCATCAACGACGAACCCGTGATTTTTCTAATCGATACCGGCGCCAGCGCCGTTGCTCTACCACTTGAACTTGCCCGCGAGCTGGGTCTGCCCCTGCGCCCTGGTGGACGCAGTAAAACCGCCAATGGCACTGTCGATATTTGGACTACCCGCATCGACCGCCTCGACATCGGTGCACTGCATGCAGAAAACATCCATGCGATCGTCATGCCCAGAATGGAGGGGCATGAGGTGCTGCTTGGAATGACTTTTCTGCGGCGCGTTGAGTTGCTGCAGCGTGATGGAATGCTGACGCTACGGGCACCGTTGTGAATAAATACCATTAAAACGCGTTAATTCGTAAACCTCTGATTTTACTTCAAAGCGCTTGCACGAAATCGCTGAATTCGATGATTGCCAGGTTTGCTCGATCTCATAAACACTTAATATTAAGTGTTTTTTTGCACATTGAAAGAGCTACTCTCTGGCGTTACCTGCCAAATTGAATAAATTGGCAGCAACACCTGCTTTAGCATAAAGTAAGGCGATTTTCCATTAAGCTCAAAAAATAATTGATTCAATAAACTGGCTGACTCACTTTTGCCAGCCAACACCCCTATACTGGCATCCGTAACGATATGGACAGAATTCTCTGCATTATCTGAAAAATTTCGGCCTTTTAAGCCACTAGGGCCGAGCAGTGTAATCTGGCGCAGCGCCATTTTTCCGTGTAAAAAGCGGACTTCTCCTTCTCCCATGTCTATTTGAGCCTTTCCGATTGAACTCAAAGCATTGAGCAGAGCTGGTCTCACAGGTTTAACATCATGCAATATGAGATACTCCTGATGCGGGCTAACCTGTTGTTTAAAATCCCACTGTCCAAATCCAAACCAATCTTCAGTCAACAGTAGCTCATCCAGCATTAAATACAGCGGACGCCTAGCCCCTGGAAATAAAAACGCTAGCCGCTTTTCAAGCACATTTTTTTCAATCCCATCTTCGCTTAACAGCAAATCGCGTGCACCATTTACCCCTTTAGCTAGTAACGCTTGCAAACGCGCCATCCCTGCAGACCAATCTTGTTCATTTTTGCCAAATAGGGCATTAGCCTCAATCAAGCCAGGCAAACCATGAGCAGCCACAAACCCCATCCAGTTCGCAGCGAGCCGTTGATCACTAACTGTCAATGGAAAATTCAATGCATATCGCAGCGCAGCTGGATGATAACCACCGTCCGCAATTGTACCGCGATTTGCATAGTAAACCAGTGGGTGTCCGTGTCCCCAACTGGCCCAAATAACCGCATCTTCCTGCGTTTGTTGCCGCAAGGCCAGCATTGCATCGAACAGCGCTGGCTTACGCCGGGGGACCTGACTGTCAAAACTCTCTGCTACAGGCACCGTCCACCAGGCAATCCCCAAGGATATTAAAATGATCGCCATTGCTCGCCAAAGCAATCGCAATTTCATGCCCCACAAAGAAAAGGCAATAAAACCTATACCTAAACCAAACAGGGGGGCAGCAAAAATCATAAATCGAACGCCGGTTACAGATAAGGCCGTCACAAAAAATAGGGCTGTCAAATACAATACTCTGTAACCAGTTGTAACAGCGAGTCCTAACAATCCGCCAATTGCCAGTGTGAAAGGTATGAGCCCTCCAGTTGTATTCTCCATAAAGCGCTCAACAGAAACCGTTAGCTGCTCGGAAACATCCGCAGATACTGAGCGAAAACTCCCTTGAGCATCATCACCCGTGATGAAGTTCAACAGGCTGAAAAACTGTTGCACAAGACCAGTCGGTGTTAGTGCATCAACACCTTGGAAAAATATTAAAGCTATCACCACGCACCCTAGCATGAAAAGCGATCCCAATAATGCTTCTCGCGTTCGCCAACCCATGATAAAGAAAGCAATCAACATTGGCCCTGCGGCAAGCACTAATACCGCAACAGCAGCTTGCCACCACCAATAAAATAACAGCAAGGTCACCGCCCATCCAGCAAACCATAAGGATCGAGTTCCTTTATGCCGCACATCGCCATAATAGAGCGCAAAAAAAGCTGCCATAATTGCAAAGCTTACATTCAGAGGATCAGTCTCGTACCAACCGAGCATACTACGAGAAAGCATATAGGGCGAAAGCACAGTAAACAGCGCTGTTACTAATCCCATCACAGCTGCCGCATCATAGCGCCTAGATTCTTCTAACCAAGGTGTCATAGCCCGCAACCCAAAAGCACGCCCAAGTAGAAAAGCTGGAACAGCCAGAAGGGTTCCCAGCACAGGAGCTAAAATAATAGCCACCCATTCGAGCGGTACCGCAAATAAATTAGCCAAACTTGCCGTTAAAACCGAAGCCAAGGGCGCAATAGTCGAACGTTCCAGTCCTTGCGGCACACCCCGTCTCAGATCGAGTGGCTGATAATTACCCTGTTGCAATTCCCTGGCAATATCCAAATAGTAATAACCATCAACACCTAGCAATAGGGGGATCTGTTGACTCTGAAAAAAGAACCGGTTCTTATTATCTAGCCAATGCGTCAAGCTGTCACCGCGCAAATAGAGGCTGACTAGCATAATGAACAGTAACCCAACAGCTACCCGCCAACCCCGCTGTTTCCACCATGGCGAAAGGGTCATTTGTAGATTTTCGTTCATGTGATTCATACAAATTTAATCTGTGACACGTTGCTTTCGGACATCATCTTGCGATAATTACACTACAAAGCCATTGACGGATGGTATTATACTCTTTCAGTGCCAACCACGAAATCGATCGCGCTAGCAAGTTGGTTTAGCTTTAAGCAAGCGTGGAACCTTGAAACCGGATTGGAATCTATAATTATGGCAGCCTCAATACCCCGCTTGTACGCACTAGCCGACTGTGCCATTCAACCCATTGACGATCGTTCAATGATGTTAATTCGTTTGGATACCGGAGCGGTTGCGGCTGTAGATATTCGTTGGCAATCGTTTTTGGATTATCTGAAAGTCTTTCGCTCGCTCTCAGATCACGCTGCCGTCATTGTAAGCCGGTTTCCGAATCTTCAAGGGCAGCCGCACACGTTAGAAGAAAGCCTGGGGCAGCTGATTCCACGAGGCTTGTTGTATAGTGCCGATGATGTTTTAGCTCAGCTTGATTCTAATTCAGCTAGCGCTGCCCGAAAACCTAAACCTCTCACACTCTGCATCCGCACCTGCGATCGCCCCGACGCCTTACATCGGCTGCTAAACTCCTGCGCAGAGCATGCCAAGACCTTCAATCACCCATGGCCAATTGAAATCCTTGAGGACTCCCGGAGAGCACAGCATCGCAGCACTAATGCCGCTTTGGTGGAGAATTTCTCCGAGCAATTGACACTAAAGTATATTGGTTTTGAGCAGCAAGAGATTTGGTTGGCCAGCCTAGTGGAACAAGCACCGGAGGATAGTGAAGCGTTGCACTGGTTGCTTGATCCGCAGTATCCCGACAATCGCGACCAACCAAGTCACGGAAGGTTATACAACCTGGCTTTCCTACGGCATGCTGGTGAGCGTATTTTGATGGTGGATGACGATGCCACACTCAACGCGTGGCGCTGGCCTGATGCGCAATCCGAACCGTTGTTTGGGCTATCTGGCCGTGCTGCTCTCCCAATGCCTAATGTCAGTGCCGCCCAAAGTGTATTGACACGCACTGAGCTTGATCCTATCGCTGCTCATGGTGCCGTACTTGGACAACCGATCGCTACAGCCATACGCGTAAACAACAACAACCAACTTGAGTCAAGTTGCTTGCAGAGCAGCATGATTGAGTCTGTTCCACACCCCTACGCACGTCCTGGCCGCATTCGCTATACGCGTAACGGTTTTCTCGGCGACACCGGTTCAATCAATGACCAGCAATACTTTTATCGTCTTCGCCTTGATGCACCAGCACTGGTCTTGTCCGCAGAAAGCTATCGCCGGTTTCGCAATGCTCCACGCTGCGCAATCAGCGTTCCGAAAAGACCTGAACTCCTAAACGGCTCGCACTTTCACCACACCACCTGCGCGGGTCTGGATTTAAGCGATTTAATTCCTCCAGTGCTACCGCGTGGTCGTAATGAGGATTCTTTGCTTGGTGCACTCTTACGCTTCCTCTATCCGCAGGATTTCGGCATGCGCTTGAATTTTGCCTTGGAACATCGTCTTGATAGCACTAGTACATGGCAATTTGGTCCAAAGTTTGCCGTGCCAACCAAAGACGCAGCTGAGGCCTTGGAACGGTGGATAAACTTGCTTCCCGCTCCTGCTGAGATTACCGCAGCTCAGCGTATGCAATTATTAGCCAATACCATCACTGGTCTTTCAACCGAAGGAAAACTAAGCACACGAATTGCCAGCATGCTTCTGCAAGAACAACAACAAGGTGCAGCCATACAATTTGCGATTACGCGTTCGGAACTCTCTGCCGTCACCGCAGAAACTCCCAAAGGTGAAACACCCGTTTCTCCTCAAAGTCCATGGCGCGGAGAACTTTTTGCTACAAACCAACAATTGCTAAGTAGCCTTCAATCGACAACAGATCAACAGGAAATCGATAAGCAGCAAGCAGGTCGGTATGCCGATCAATTCCAACGCTATGCTGCTAGTCTCCCGGCTTGGCAAAAGGCTTTTGAGCGGCAATCCGAAATGAATGGACTTAAACAATGGGAATAACAGGTTACTGTTTGCACCAATAAATCACCACTGGAGCGATTCGCCAAGGTATCGTTCCAGCGCATGGATGCGCGGTCGATAAATTGCCTCTAAAACACCCCGCAGTGCATCTGGGATCGTTTCGTCTATCCCCTGAAATACTTTTTTCCTTAGCATCTCATCTGATAGCGCATTGAATCCATTTGGATCGATCCCAATATGTTCAGCCACCCGATCTAGCAGTGTACGCGGCGCCAGGGCGATGTCCTGATATTGCAAAATCAGCAGCGCATCTGCACCAAAAGCGTTCTGCCATGTTTTTATAGTGTGCAGATAATCACCACGGGCTAAAGATCCATGCGACCGAAAATGATCAATAAACCACTGCTCCGATGCTTCGCCAAACTCAAGCTCAGCACGCTTGAGTGCCATCAATGCCGATGACCATGCCCGTTCAATCGGGTTGCGCATAACAAACAGCAGACGTAAGCGTGGTTGCCAGTCATGAATCAGGCGCACTCGACCTGCATTCAGAGTCCCATACGCAGGAGTGATTTCTCCCTCAATATGCTCTGGGTCAGAAAACTTTCGCAAGTAGTCCTGTATTAGCGCACGACTGAGAGTGGCAGGGTGATTCCAAAAGTGCACCTCCTTTCCCTGTGGAAAGCTGATAGCACTATGGCGCAGAAGCATCTCATATAACCAAGATGTTCCGGCCTTTTGGGCACCGATACCGAGCACTCTGAACATTTAAAACAACAGGGCACAAAAAAGCCGGCCCAAAGAGGGCCGGCTGGAAGTGTCAGAACATAAAGCCGGTGATTACTTAGGGGGTCACAGCTTTATAGCCGTAACCATGATTCATCATTTGACCGATTTGGTGAGGCGCACCATTCGGCTGGCGCACTTTAAGTGCAAAGCCGTAAACAGGCAGTCCGTCGAACATTACCCCACTGGTATCTGGATAAGCCGACTGGCTGAAATCAATATCTACCCAGCCAAAGGTAGCATTGGGATCGCCAACAGCAGTGTACACATCAAGATAAGAGCTGATGTTCGATGCCAGTGGATCAGTAGTCGCATCCTCAACAAAGCGAATTACATTCGTTTCATATGGCATTTCAACGGTGACTGCTGGACTTGGCGAGAAGACAGGCCCAGATGACCCTTTGCCTTCTTCACGGTCGTAAGCCATAAATTGATAGGTTACCAATGATTTTCCATCACCGTCCGCATTAAACAACTTGTTGAATGGAGCAAGCTGTGCGTCTACAGGCCACATGCGCAGGCCGGTCGAATCGGCTGCGGTGTATTGAGGTGTAGTGCTGATGGTTGTCGTGTCATTGTCCTGAGCAAACTTAGACGGCGTATCCGCGTCACAGTTGGCAATGGTAGAACCATCGTTACGCCATGCATTATTGTTAGCCTGCACTGTATTACAGTTTTGATCGACATGATACCCTTTAGTCGGGAAATTGACGACCCAGTCTGTATAAGCGTTGTTCGCTGGATTTGACGCCCATTCGTTATATACATTTGACCAAGTGATACGCTCTTCAAGCTCATTAAGCCCAGTCACGTTCCACAGTCCTGCTGGCATAGTTGCGATCGTCGGCTCCAAGAACCAATTGGTACTTTGGGCAGTCACTAAACTTACAGTTGGGTCAGCGACGCTATCGAGATGGAGCGCCTCGGTGCCAGAACCGGAACCCCGGATCGAGTTTACATAAGTAACATTACCTTTTAATGGAGCAGGGCTGCGAACAGGCCCCCAACCCAGCACAGGATCCGCATACTCTGGATTTCCGCTTTTGCTTCCCCAAGTAGTAGCAGCAGCTGGACCGTTTCCAAGCACCGGGGACGGAAAGTCTACGCCTGGTGCTGCAACAGATCTATTCCGAGCCTCTTCGCAATTTCTTGGAATGCCATCTACGTGAGTAATCAGGTACCCAATGCCGTCGTCATCATCAAGGCAAGCTTCACCTGGCTGGCATTCACCAATCACCAAAAATTCGATATAACCCTCGTTCATCCGAGAGTTGTCTTGACTTCCGCCGTCACTATTTGAGCCAGTGTAAGCATAGCTATCAAGCGCGACACCGCCGGGTGCAGGCGGAATTTCCGGCGTAGTGCATGAGGCTTCACCACTCGCAACATTAAACACAGGAGGATTTCCGTCACCACCACTAGTAACGTATCCTGCCCAAACGTCTTTTGGCGACATCATGACATTAAAGTCACGAATATCGCGGCTGTTCACTGCTTCGTGAAAACGAACCTTAACAATCAGCGCGCTATCTGAGGTATTAGTCAGATTTATAGACGTATTCCAACTGCCATTTACCGTGTAATACGGGACGATCATGACCTGACCAGTCTGGGTAGCAGAAAAACCTGCTGGGGCATTCGCGTCTTGGGCTTGCCCAGACATCGGGGCGCATGCGAGTACGGCGCTACCCATTGCCGCCGTGACTGCCGTGCTCAAACGAGCGTTCTTAATCTGTGTCATCGTCGATTTCTCCTTGCGGATTAAAAAATTGAGGTTGTTTTGCCCGGGGACTACCGAGCCATGCCCGGCATTTTAACTGATTGGCGTTGATGCCACCACTCCCCTCCTTCTCGAACCCATGTTTCCTTGATGTAGCGCTCAAATCTGATTGGCTGATCGAGGCTCATATCAATGATGCTATGATCAAGCAGAAAGCCGACTATCGCTACACTGTCGTTGGTGTAGTCGATTTTGATTGGCTCAATACCATACCAAGTGGCATAGGGACCAAAGCTTTTCGCAAATTCCTTTGCTGAGTGCTCTTTCCTGTATTCGGGTGTCTGGTACTGGTAGGCAGCATCGAAGTCTTTTTCAACCAATGCAGCCCAGTAGGCCTGGACTCGATCCAGCAAGGCTGCCGAGACAGGATCTGTCGGCACATTCGGTTGTGGACGCATCGCTTGCACACGCTCGCCCATCTCAACGCTCGTTTCCGCGCTTGGTCCAAAAACTGGCTCATGTGAGCTACCATCTGCTTCTGCCGTGCTGCCCGCAACCTGCCCGCTCAACACGATGCATAAGATCGCTGCCACTTGAAGTAAGGGGCCAAAAATGGTCTTAACCTGCCTGCCAGACAGCAGGCCACCAGCAGCGAAACAATGGCGGAACCCTTGCTTTGAGGGCCAGTTGTAAACTAAACCTGTATTGGCCACTTTAGCTCGAGTGCTTAGTAAAATCCCTTGATGCAGGAAAGCCTCGCGGGTCATTTTTGGATCGCTAGAAAGCATATTTTGATGTCAGAATTGGCGTTCGTACTGATTGGTTTAAGTCAACTCTAGCTGCTGAACCGCCGCCTGTCAACACTATTTTACAACGCCGTAGTGGTTTTCGCAACAAGCATGCAGAGATACAACAATGCGGCTGACTAAGTATAGGAAAACAGCAGGATCTTGTTAAGTAAAAATACGAAGGTATGCTTCGACGTGATGCCTCGCAAGCCGCAACAAGCCTCAAAGCCATGTTGCAAAAAAACAACGCAGCTGCCAAAAACCTTATAGAAAAGTTCGTGCAACGCGACACCAAAGCCATTGTACGCAACCTGGATTCAGATTGACGGACATCAATACCATTGACCTCAACCAAAAACTAACTTTGTTTCATCAACCCAAGGCAGGCCTGATGAAAAAAAACACAAAAACGAAACGGCTTTTTACCCTGCTGTTCACTTTTGGCATTTTTAAAAACCGCAAGTTGTCCTGTAGCCAGGCAGGCAAACTGATTGAGTCAGCCCGGCCCAAAGCTTGGCCCTCGAGGTGGCAGCTTGGGCTTTAGAGCTGGTGTATCGCTGCCCCCTAACGGCGGACGTCCCACCTGCTGAGGTGAGCCCCCATCCATCCGCTGTCGGTTGGTTGACGAAGGTGGGGGCATGCGTGTAGGTGGAATGGGCGGAGGTGCATGAGCATAGTCGCGCAGCATAAACCGCCGCTCCGCGTCCTGGAAACGCAACAGCAGACTGTCTTTGCTAATGTCAGCTACTGTCCATTGTTGAATTTTATCCCCTTTTTGCAGTCGCCGAAGATCGTTTTTGGGTGGCAGGCGGACCCAGCCGAGCGATACATCTTCACTCAGCAGCACGGCATTGAAATCAAGTCCTGCCAAAGCGCTATCATCCACCGCTTCCGGCTCCAGCTGCGGCGCTTGCTCAGCAGGGCGCGGCTCCGGTATCCGCCGATCAGGCAGGAACAGGGATCGCTCGATTACGGACGAATATTCTTCACGCGGCGGCGGCGGTGTAAGGAGATCGGCAGCATTCGGCAGCGTAGCCACGACAGGAGCCGGAGACTGAGCATCATCATCCGCGTTAAGACTAACTTTTAGGCGTTCCTCCCAGCCAACCCATTGTAAGGCTAGCACGCCAATCAGCAGGATGCCGACGCCGCCAAACCAGATTCTCATGCGTAGAATTCACTGGAGGGGTACTCGAGCACGGCAATTGATTTCATACTCCACCTTTTATATAGCCAAAGATGTCCAGCCGTACGGTAAGCTCGTCGCGCTCACGTGGCGGCCTTTGTGGATTGCCTCTAGCTGCCCGCGCCTGGTTAACTGGGGACAATGGAACATTCGATGCGGCGCTGCGCAGGGACATCTGGTCAATAAACAAAAACGGGCGAGCCGCCTCAATGCTAAACAGAATATCACGAAGGGATTGAGTTGACCCCTGAAACTGCACCCGAACGCGAATACGTGGAGGCTTTTCGTTGGCATCAACTGGCAAGATCTGAGTGCTCACTGGTCTGGCGCTAGCAGTACGGATGATGTCCTGCACCTGGCCTTGCAGTTCAGCTCCGGCAAGCGCGGGTGTCTTTGCAGCAAAATAGAAGGCCTTAGTATCGTCGCGCTTACGAACCTGTTCTAGCTCTGCGCGCAGACTTGGCAATGTTGCAACAATACGTTGATATTGAACAATTTGCCTACCCGAGCGGTCGATATGTAAGTTTAAATCTGCCATGCGCTGCCACCAGGGGACAAACACAGCAAGAACGATGCCGAGCAAAATAGCGGCAGGCAATCCCCAAACAAGCAAACAACGACGATTCTTCGGAATGCGGTGCGTCATGCTGGAGGTCTTCGGTAGCGCAAGGCAATATGAAAGCGCTCTTTGCCAGTATTTGACACTTGCATTACAGGTGAGCGGAAGCTGACATTGGTAATTCCTGGTGCCTGCTCCAGCACGTTCAGCAACTCAGTGGCCTGATCTGACTCGCCACGAATATCGACTTCGTCATTGCTGAAGTTGATGGTCTGCACCCAAGTGTGATCTGGAAGGCGATCAGTAAGTTCGCGCAGCAGGTCAATCATGCGTGGCTGCGTGGCTTTACGATCCAGCACCGCGACGCTGCCAGCACGGGCTAACTCAAGCTCCTCCCGAAGAGCTGGTACCTGCTCAGCTTCAATCCGCACGCCCCTAAGTGCGTGGTTAAGTTGTTCAAGCTCACGGTTCTTTTGCCACAATGGTGTAAACATCACCGCAGCTATCAGCCCCAGCACAACAAGCATTAAAACGCTGTTGACGAGCAACCCAAAATTGCCCCGGCGAGGACGCGCTTCGGGAGGTAGCAAATTAGCGCCATCCCAAGCTCCCTGCCAAGTCAGTCGCGCGGGCGTTGAACCAAACCGATGCAATCGCTCTAGCCAGGGGGTCACCTGCTCCCGAGGGCAGATGGCAAGCCTGGCCTCAAGTAAGCTGCTGCCGCGCGCCTGCCCATCAATGCCCATCACGTCATAGTAGACACGTTGAACATCGAAGGGCGTGAGACGGTTAATTTCATAGCCGGCAACCTGGCGTAAGTTGTTTTTGACTTGAACAGGTAGCCTGACCGAACGGATGAGCACATTAGGCGCCGGTAACTCAACGATAGTTTCGCGCCAGCCTTTGCGCGGTTTAGGAACTAGAGTATCGAGCGTTGCATCAGCTTGTGCGGCAAGCCTGGTAATGGGAGTACGATCATGCCCCAACTGACACAACAATAGAGCCTCGTCATGTCCCAGCAGGCTAACAACTAAGGTAGGAGCCTGGCGCTGCATGAGCCAATGTTGTACGCGGTTTGGTAGACAGTCAAAAAATACTTGCCACCAGCGGCCAAGCAAAAGACCTATGGAGGTATCACTCAGGCTTGGTAAGCGCAAGAAGGTTAAGCGGTTAGAGATACTCATGAATTTCAAATAAAATTCAAATTAGATCAACATTTCAAGGTAAAAAAATCATAAAACTACTGAACTTCCGGTGCTACATTTGGAGTAACTACCATCAAGGCTTCACGGCGCCAGATAATATCAAACGGTGGTGTATCCCTGAGTGCAACTCGTGCCAATGTTTCGATAACGCGCCCGAACCCATCATCTGACAGGGATGTGACACGGATGCGGTAAAAAGGTCCTCCACGATCACTCGTTTGTGACCGTTTAGCCCCGGGTATCTGTGCTTGATTACGCTCGGCAACTAACAATTCAGCATCCTCAATAGCCAAGTTCTTCATTGCAGCCAGCGCACGTGCCGAAGCAAACTGTGGCGCGAAAGCAACTGACCGGCCACTGTCTGGGTTCGAACCGCCAAACACAGGACCTGAAGATCTGCCTCCAGATCCACCACCGACACCAACACGCAGATCGGGCTCTAATTCGCGAAACAACGTCTGAGTCATACCACGCACTTGTAAAAGCTCGTCAAGGCTTTCAAAGTTTTGATCGGCGGCACCATAGCTATAACCATCAGCTCGGTAATCATCGTCCTCAGCACCATTCAAGCTGGTGAATTGGTCTGTATCACGCCAGTCGAGGACCGCGCCAACCAGGGTATCAACATCCTCCGGCGGCGCATCGGCCAGTTCCAGTAAAGTTGTAAATTGGTCACCACTGATCTGGTTAAGGTCAATTCGCGATGCCTCATTGAAAATGCAGACCTCAATATCTCTCCCACCAAGCTGAATATTATGTGCTGCCCCGTCCGGCAACCACAGCCACTCTGCTTCAGCGAATTGGATAGGCTGTGACAGCAGATTGAAAACGGCTAAATGCACGGCACCATCAGCAAGAGCCCGAAAGCGTGCGTTATCGAGCTGGTTCTGCGTCAGCGCATTCTGACTGCGTTGGGTCATGGTAAGACTCAAGGCCATAATAGTCAGCAAGGACAGGACCCAGAGCACCAATACTAGGGCAATCCCATTCTGCGCCAACCGGTTTGCCATGTGTCTAGGTAGTGTCATCAGCGCCCCTCTACCAAAACACCGGGTCCCGGTAGCGATATCAAGGCGACCGGCCAGTTTTGCTCGGGTGTGCTCAGATCAAGGCGCACTCGATAGGGTAGTTCGCTTTGGTCAAGCCATTCGTCGTACCAGCCTGGAACCTGTTCCCCGCGCTGGAGACCATAATATGACATGACGAAGTGACCCACCTGCGGCAACAACAGGGTTCGCCCTTGAGCACCAGCGGCGAGGTCACGGTCCAACGCATCGCCATTGGAACCGAAGTTGGAGGCCTCTGTTAGCGGCTGCCAGGCTGGAGCATTGTCTGTGCCGTTAAGCACATCGGGGTGTAACAGCCAACGCGTCAGGACGAGGCGTTTTGTATTATCGCCAGTATCTTCAAGCGTCAGACGCAATATGTATAGTCCAGGCACTCCCACATGGCTTGATAGTGGCGCAACGAATTCAAGTTGATCAGTTTGACCCGAGAAAACTAGGAACTTCTGTCCCTCAACCCTAAGTTCAACCTTGCGCACCTGCCGCAGACTACGCTCAATAAAATTGCGCGCCAGACGCAGGTCGGCCAGCCGCTCGGAGACGGTTTCGACGCTCTCCCAAGCACGCGATCCCAGGCGCAAGCCGGAGAAAAGCAACAGGGTGATGACGCTCAAAATCACCAGCGCGATCAGCAATTCAACCAGCGTAAAGCCATGCACGCCAGCCCGAGCTTGAGCGGCTCCCTGGGCTTGCGGAGCCGGTTGGCTGTCAGATGTGCGCACTCAGGTTATCCCAGTTGCTCGGTTTCTCAGTTGATCTCACCCAGGCGCAAGGTCTGTAACTCCACGCGACGCCCGTGCCCAGCCCCTGTACCGGGCCAACTGGCAACTGCGCGAACCAGATAAGCTTGCAGCACTGGATTATCTGCGGCCCAAATAGGCGGCGGAAAGGCTTCAATATTGACCACCCAATCAATACCGTCCTCCGGCTCCCCACTATAGACCCCTTCGACCAGCGGAATATCCACGCCAACGGCGTTAAGCCGCGCCTCGGCCACTGCTGCTGCCCGCGAGTAATCGCTGCTGAGTGCTGTGGCGTTCATGCTGCGGGAGAAGATCTGCATCAGCACGCCCAGCGAGAGCGCTAAAATCGCAAAAGCCACCATGACTTCCAGCAGGGAAAAGCCGCGCTGGAGCCTTGACGACTCCGCAGATGTCCGCATGTCAGTCATTCTCCCAGTCTGCAATCAGGATGCGTCCGGTCAGCCAGTTCACCCCGACCTGATAGCCGCTGTCACCGCGCGACAGGATCACGCGCCCCCCGGTTGAGCTGCCGTCCGGGAAAAATCGAATGCCACCCTGTTGATCGCTTAGCATTTCCCGCTCGGCCGCCACCAGTTGGAGTTTGAGACCATCCGGCAGGCGACCGTCGCGCTGTGTGCCCGCAATCTGATAGCGCTTGGTATCGATATTGAGCACCCAGGCCTGATCCTGTCCGGAACTGATCGCCCGCTCACGCGTGACACGCAGGGCGCCGGCCGTGCGACGCGCGGCTGCCTTGAGTTCCACACCCGGCAGCGCCGCCGAAATCAGCGGCGGGGTCAGCGACATCATGAGCCCGGCAATGGCCAACACGACCAACAACTCCACCAGGGTAAAGCCGCGCCCGCGAAACACAGCGAATCGAGACGGCATGCCGCCTAGCCTGCCTGTCACTCCCAGTTCTTCACGTCCTGATTGTCACCCTCACCCCCTTCCTGGCCATCAGCCCCCAGGGCGACGATATCGAAAGGACCATGCTCACCCGGCGAGCGGTACTGATAGTCATTGCCCCAGGGGTCCTTGGGCACCGAGGCCTTTTTCAGATAGGGGCCGTTCCAGTTGGGCAAGTTGCCCGGATCCTTGACCAGAGCCTCCAGCCCCTCAGCCGTGCTGGGGTAACGGCCCAGCTCAAGACGGTAGAGATCAAGCGTGGCGGACAGATCCTCGATCTGCAATCTGGCTGTCTTGGTCTTAGAGCTGCCAAGAAATTTCATCACCTGCGGCCCGACCAGACCGGCCAGCAGGCCGAGAATGGCGAGCACCACCAACAGCTCCACCAGGGTAAAGCCGCGACCCCAGCGGCGAGGTGCGCGTCTAACATGACTCATAATGAATCCTCAAGTATTGCTTGCACATGGAAAAGCGTTATTGTAACCCAAGCGGTGAGACGCGCGGCAGCATCGACCGCGCCTGCATCGCCCGGCAACTCGTTTACAACCCGTTCCCAACCCGTAACTCTGTACGTGATCGTCATGGCTCAATCTCAAAACGGCTCTTCCGTTGAAAGCAACCGCGTCGCCGGCACCCGATTGGAACTCCTGCTGTTCCGGCTCGACCATCCGCAACTGTACGGAATTAACGTGTTTAAGGTCCAAGAAGTTGTGCCTGCGCAAACCCTGACCAAAATGGCCGGCTCGCATCCGCTGGTACTGGGGATCGCAACCCTGCGCGGTCATACCATGCCGGTTCTGGATCTGTCACTGGCCATGAAACTTCCAGCGCTGCAAGCGCCGGAAAAGGGACACATTATCATCACAGAATACAATCGTTCCGTGCACGGCTTTTTGATCCGCCGGGTCGAGCGCATCATCCACACCCAATGGGATCAGGTCCAGCAGCTGCCCAGCAAACTCGGCCGCGACACCTACGCCACTGCTGTAACTCTGGTGGATAACGAACTGATTCAGATCCTGGATGTAGAAAAAGTGCTTGACCAGGTTGTGCAAGCCAGCACCATTGTGTCCGATCCGCTGCTATTGGAAACAGTCGCCCAGGGGTGCCGGGTGCTGGTCATTGATGACTCCTCGGTGGCGCGCAATCAGATCCGACGTGCCCTGGAACAGCTTGGCATTGAGTGCACCCTGGTCAACGACGGGCGCTTGGCACTGGAGTTAATCGAGCAGATGATTGCGGACGGCATTAACATTGCCGAACACTTTTTAATGGTAATCTCAGACATCGAAATGCCAGAGATGGATGGCTACGAACTCACCACAAAAATCCGCGCCAATCCGCGTACCAACGGCATCTATATTCTGCTGCACTCATCCATCAGCGGTGTTTTCAATGTCGATATGATCAAACGCACCGGGGCCAATAAGTTTATCCAGAAATACCATCCTGATGACTTAGCGCGCGCGGTACTTGAACACATTAAGGCACGGGGTGGCAGCTGAAACCATCAAGCGTCCGTATTCAGCTTACCGCTGGTGGATATATTCGTGACGGCGCCACCGGCGAGTTAGGCGATTCACGTCGCAGGGTTTCGAGCAGGTCGGTATAAGCCACCACCGCCCGCGAACGCGGATCAAAAAAAGCCGGCGGCACACCGGAACGGCTGGCATCTCGCAAACGATTGTCCGCTGGTATATGGCCTTTCCACAGGTGGGCATCGTACATTCGACGCAACTCCGCCAGGCTGTCAATGGATGAGCGCGAACGCGGATCGAAGTAGGTTGGCACAATGGTATGACGCAACGGACTCTGGCGTACTCGCAGCACCATGTCCATGGTCCGCATCATGCGCTCAAGCCCCTTAAGGGCCAGAAATTCCGTCTGCACCGGTATAATTAGCCTGTCACAAGCCGCCAGGGCATTGATCAGCAAAATACCGAGTACAGGTGGACAGTCGATCAGAATGTAGTCGTAACTGCCCTCCAGGGCAGGAAAAGCACGCTTAAGCACCAAGCCCAGCCCATTGAGTCGCCCGGACTGGCGATCGAGTCCGGCCAGGGCCGTCGTGGCCGGAATCAAATCCAGGCGCGGGGTGTTGGTCGAAAAGATCAGCTGACGGATATCAATGGTGCGGCGCTCGGTTGTCGCCAAAAACAAGTCATAGCAGCTCAATTCGAGCTGATCCGGATCATAGCCGAAATAGGCCGACAGCGATGCATGTGCATCAATATCGACCATCAAGGTCCGAAACCCCCAAGCCGCCAGCAGTCCGCCAAGCGACACGGCCGTCGTGGTCTTGCCAACCCCGCCTTTCAGGTTGGCAACAGTCCAAATTTCCATTGAACCTCCAGAATCATCAACCGCTTTTGCTCACCGAGGTCCGGGCGCAGTCGAAACGCGTGCGGATATCCATGTGGCTCATCACAAATAAAGCCAATCATCTGCATGCTAAACTTTGTCTTTTTGCGAATATAAAACACAATTGTCATGCTAAGATTTAGCTTAGCGCACAGCAAAGTTTACCACCATAGCATGATCGAGAAGAAAAATTTCATAATCTCTTCTGTCAATTGCTGGCTTGAGTTCGCCTTGAGTAATTTGCTCACGCATGGCTTTTGCAACCACAGCCTGTTTAAGATCAATCCCATAATGGCGCAATTGGTAAGATCCCCAGTAAAAATTATTATTGACATGACTCTTAACCAAAGAGCCAAGAATGGGGAATTTTTTTTCGCTGTTCAGCAGTGTTGGACTTTTTGGACCTGCTCCGATAAAACCGATTGTATCAGCCTCCTGATGTGGGTCCAAAACGCCTAAATCATGTATTAATCTTGTATAAAATCCCAGATCAAAATCTTTTTGGGCTGCGCTCGCATTGCCATAAGCGAAGGAAACGTTCAGAAAAGCATAGGCCAGAGAATACACGGGAATCACCAGTATCCATTGAAACCCGCGAATCCACTTGCATCTCAAAATCGACACCTGCCTGACAATCACTAGATTCATCAAAGTAATCGCCACACCAACACCAATGAACACTCGAGGAACATAGATTGGCTTCTCCATCAGAAGTAGCGCACCGTATGACAAGCCAACGCAAAAAACAAGTGCGACTGGACTGTATATTGTCTCAAATTGTATTTTTTTGCTGGAGTTTTTTCGGTTAGCGATAGGAACAGCGCTTAGAATAATACTTAAAAAAAAGATTAGAGCAATGTTCCACCCAACAAAAGATCCCTGCCAATGGGCCATTAAGAGATGCCAGTATTCTTCTAAGTTATGCACTATACTTGGCACGAATGAAGACCACTGAAGCAAGACAAGCTTATTGGCATGGTAGCTGTTACTGATCGGCACAGCATAGTGATAGATCAATACAGCAATCCCGCCAACAGCTACTGCGGAGATTAGTTGACGGTTGCGATCCTCTGCTTGGTTGAGCAAGGGCACAGTAACAGCTATTAGCATATAGGCTGTTAACGCTGGCTGGTAGAGAGTTAGCGCGGCAAACAAAGCCAGACTGCCAAAAATGATGGGTCGTCCTCCCCCCTGCGAACATATCCAGTACGCCGCCGCAACAGCAGAAAGCAACCCCGCGCTCATCGTGAGCGCATCAAAGGCATAAGAATAATTTTGCAAGAAGTAAGGTTGTGCACCAAGGGGGAAAGTCGCGACCGCAACCAATGCAGGCTGACGCACACCGAGCAGTCTAGCCAACAGCACTGCAGCAAGCGCAACCAAAGCGGCACTGATCACTTGATACAGCGGAAAAACATTGACCGCCGGATCACCAAGATTTGCCAACCAATACAGAAGATCGGCCAGCGGGCGACCGGCGGCAGACCAAGCACGCTCACCATCGGCAGCGCGCATAAGATCATCCATATATAAGCGGCCCGCAAGAGCGATTGGCAAAATAACCAACAGCTGTGCCGCAAAAGAGGCAAGCAATGCCCTTTGAGTGGCAACGGAAATTCGGCTTGAATCGAGCAACTTCAATTTGTGCAGCCTTCCAGGTTGTTCAGAAGCCCGCATCCCCGAAGTTCGACAGGAGAAGGAAGAAATGGTGGGCGCGGCTGGTTTCGAACCAGCGACCCCTGCCGTGTGAAGGCAGTGCTCTCCCACTGAGCTACGCGCCCTAATGCACCCCAATCTGGTGGCTAGCCGTTAATATAGTGGCTGCTGGTGACTTGGTCAAATACGAGCACGCGACTCACACTGGCGACCAAAACAAAACCGGCTGCTTACCAGGGAATCGGCTGGCCATCGCGGAAAAAGCCGCCACTGGGGCCGTCATCCGCCAAGGTGGCGGCCCAGACGATACCTGCGGCGCCTTCCTCAATGGAACGGGTGGCATTGGCGCCGCCCATTTCGGTGCGCACCCAGCCGGGGCAGACGGCGTTGATTTTGATGCCGGTGTCTTTGAGTTCGTCGGCAAAGATGCGGGTGACGGCGTTCAGTGCAGTCTTGGACAGCCGGTAGGCGGGCACATAGCCGTTCATATCGCTGAGCTGGCCCATGCCGGAGGAGACATTGACCACCCGGCCGCGCCCCTGCATCAGTGGAATCAGGCTCTGGCACAGGCGCAGGGCAGACAGGGTATTGGTCTCAAATGCGCTGCGCAGATCGGTGAGGTCGGCGTCGAAAATGCTTGAGCCAGGCGTGCCAGGCGGGGGATCGGGGAAGATGCCAGCGTTGTTGACCAGCACGTCGATGCGGCCGAACTCCTTGTTCAGATATTTGCGCAGCGCGAGCACCGAAGGTTCCTCAGTGACATGCAGCGGGAAAAAGCGCACGTCAAGTCCCTCGGCAGCGAGCTTGCCGGCGGCGCTCTGGCCCTCGGCCTCGCGGCGCGCGGTCAGTATCACGCGATAGTCGCGCGCCGCAAGCTGACGGCAGGTTTCCAGACCAAGTCCGCGATAGGCGCCGGTCACGACGGCAACAGGGTTAATATCCATAGACGGTCTCCCAAAGCTAATAGAACGTTAAAAAGTATAGCAGCACGGTATTCGGAGTTCTGCGGTTGCCCCGCACCGGGAGCAGTGCAATCATGGCCGCCTGCACGCCCCGGTGCCTGACTGTGGTCACGCGTCAGACCCTGCTTGGAGCCGTAAAATTCCATGGACAAGATCCGCATTCGCGGCGCCCGCACCCATAACCTGAACAATATCGACCTCGACCTGCCGCGCAATCGCCTGCTGGTGCTAACCGGCCTGTCCGGCTCGGGCAAATCCTCGCTGGCGTTCGATACGCTCTATGCCGAGGGGCAGCGGCGCTATGTCGAGTCGCTGTCGGCCTATGCGCGGCAGTTTTTGTCGCTGATGGAAAAGCCGGATGTTGATCATATTGAGGGGCTGTCGCCGGCGATCTCCATTGAGCAAAAAAGCACTTCGCACAATCCGCGCTCGACGGTCGGCACCATCACCGAGATTCACGACTATCTGCGCCTACTGTTTGCGCGCGTCGGCATCCCGCACTGCCCGGAGCATGGCACAGCGCTGTCGGCACAAACAGTCACCCAGATGGTCGATCAGATCCTCGCGCGACCCGAGGGCGAGAAGCTCATGCTGCTCGCGCCCATCAATACCACTCGCCAGGGCGATGCTCAAGCACTGTGCGCGGAACTGAACGCCCAAGGTTTTGTGCGCGCGCGCATCGACGGCCAACTGTGCGAGCTGGATGCACCACCACCGCTGACCCCCAAGGCCAGGCACCAGATCGAAGTGGTGGTGGATCGCTTTCGAGTACGCGCGGATCGCGCCCAGCGCCTGGCTGAGTCGCTGGAAACAGCGCTGGCACTCTCCGGCGGCTGGGTGCGACTGGCACACATGGATGCGCCCGAGGCGCCGGAGACGGTCTTCTCAGCCAACTTTGCCTGCCCAAGCTGTGGCTACAGCTTAAGCGAACTGGAGCCGCGGCTGTTCTCGTTTAACAATCCCGCCGGCGCCTGCCCGACCTGCGACGGCCTGGGGCATGAGGTCTTTTTTGATCCTGATAAGGTGGTGCAGCAGCCCGAGCTGAGCCTGGCTGCGGGTGCAATTCGGGGCTGGGATCGCAACAACCGCCATTCCTTTCGCATGCTGGAGGCACTGGCGGCGCATCTCGACTTCGATCTGAACACCCCATGGCATGACCTGCCTGCGCCAGTGCGCGCGCAAGTGCTGCGAGGCACGGGTGAGGACAAGCTAAAACTCAAACGGCCGCATGAGCGCGGCGCGGGGCGGCTGCGGGTGTTCGAAGGCGTGCTGCCCATGCTCACACAACGCTATCGTGACACCGACTCCAGCCTGGTGCGTGAGGAGCTGGCCGGCTATCTGTCGCACCAGCCCTGCCCAGCCTGTGCTGGTGGCCGGTTGAATCTTGCGGCGCGTCATGTGCGTATTCAGGGCTGTAATCTGCCGGAACTGTCCGCCTGGCCCATTCGCACCTGCCTGCACTGGTTTGAGACCCTCGAACTCAGCGGTCAGCGGGCAATGATCGGCGCGAACATTATCCGCGAGATTGTCCAGCGCCTGCGCTTTCTGGTGGATGTCGGCCTGAACTATCTCAGCCTGGCGCGCGGCGCCGACACTCTCTCGGGCGGCGAGGCGCAACGTATCCGCCTGGCCAGTCAGATCGGCGCCGGGCTGATGGGGGTGATGTACATTCTTGATGAGCCATCCATTGGCCTGCATCAGCGCGACAATGCCCGCCTGCTCGATACCTTGCGCCGCCTGCGCGACACTGGCAATACGGTCATTGTGGTCGAGCATGACGAGGAAGCCATGCGCGCAGCGGATTACATCGTCGATCTCGGACCGGGCGCTGGTGCTCAGGGCGGGCGGATTGTTGCCCAAGGCACCGTGCAGGAGATTATGGCCCATCCGGACTCCCTGACCGGGCGCTATCTGTGCGGCAAATGCCGCATCGAGATCCCCACGCAGCGCCGCATCGCCGCACAGGAGCGCTGGCTGCGACTGCTGGGCGCGCAGGGCAACAATCTGCATAACCTCGACATCGCCATTCCGGTCGGCACCTTGTGTGCCATTACTGGCGTGTCCGGCTCGGGCAAATCAACTCTGATCAACGACACCCTGTATCCCATTCTGGCGCGCGCGCTCAACCACGCTCGCCTCCAGGGAGCACCCTACCGGGAACTCCAGGGGCTTGAGCACTTCGACAAGGTGGTTGCGATCGACCAGAGTCCCATCGGGCGCACCCCGCGCTCCAATGCCGCCACCTACACCGGACTCTTCGGCCTGATCCGTGAGCTGTTTGCCGCCGTGCCTGAGTCACGCGCGCGTGGTTATGGGCCGGGACGGTTCAGCTTTAATGTCAAAGGGGGACGCTGCGAGGCCTGCAAGGGCGATGGCTTAATTCGGGTGGAAATGCACTTTCTACCGGATATCTACGTGCCCTGCGAGGTCTGTGCCGGGCGGCGCTACAACCGCGAGACGCTGGAGATCCGCTACAAAGGTCGCACCATTGATGAGGTGCTGAACCTGACCGTTGAGGCCGCGCGGGACTGCTTCGCGGCGGTGCCCAAGCTCAAGCGCAAACTCGACACCCTGATGAGCGTTGGTCTGTCCTATATCGCGCTCGGGCAGAGTGCCACCACCCTATCCGGCGGTGAGGCGCAGCGCATCAAACTCAGCCGCGAATTGTCACGCCGCGACACCGGGCGCACCCTCTATATTCTCGATGAGCCCACCACCGGACTGCATTTCGAGGATGTCAGACAACTGCTGGCCGTGCTGCATCACTTGTGCGAGCGTGGTAATACTGTCATCGTCATCGAGCACAACCTGGATGTGATTAAAACCGCTGACTGGATCATCGACCTGGGTCCCGAAGGCGGCGATGCCGGCGGTCAGCTGGTCGCTGCCGGCCCGCCTGAGGTCATTGCCGCCTGTGACGCCTCGCATACCGGACGCTTTCTACAGCCCCTGCTCGCTGCCACGGCTCATCAAGGCGACTCGCATAGCACCCCATCAGGCTAGCGAAAGCTCCACACCAGCGCGACCGTGAGCATCAGCAGCAACACAGCGTGCACCCGATAATCCTGCCACAGGCTTGTCCCAGCCTCGGGTCGGGACAGGTGCGGCGACCAGCCGGCCGAGCCGGCTTGGGTTGCCTCCAGCGGCCAGCGCCAGCGGGTGATAAGAAAAATCCCCGCGCTCAGCGCGAACAATACCCCCGCCACCAGAGTGAAATGCAGCGCCAGGATGTCCAGCAGCCAGAGCACGAACAGCACCGCCGAAATCAGATGCCCACCCAGTAGCGTCGCCAGCGCGCTGCGTGGCCCGGCGTGACTCACAAAGGCCCCCAGCACAAAGACTGCCGCCACCGGTGGCACCAGATAGGACAGCGCGGTTTGCAGATAATGAAAGAGTCCCTCGAAATGGCCGATCAGCGGCGCAATCGCCGCCGCCAGTAGCATAAAGAGCACCACGGCCAGGCGACCAATCCAAGCCGTGCGCGTTGGACTCAGCCCAGGCCAAGCGGGTTTGATGAAATCCAGCGTCAGCAGGGTGGCCGCAGCGTTTAGAGTGGAATCAATACTCGACATCAGGGCCGCAACCAGCGCGGCCAGGATCAGACCCGTGAGCCCCACCGGCAACAATTCGGCAATCAGCGCCGGAAATACCTGATCGCCGTGTTCCAGGCCAGGCAGAATCTGAATGGCCATCACCCCCGGCAGCACCATAATAAAAAGCACTGGCAGTTTGAGCAGTCCGGCCAACAGGGCCCCAGCCCGGGCATGGCCGATACTGCGCGCGCCCAGCACCCGCTGCACGATGAACTGATTGGTGCACCAGAAGTAAAAGCCCAGCACCGGCACACCGATCAGGGTACCGAGCCAAGGCAGATTGGGATCGTTTAGTGGCAGGAACAGATGCAGCCGCTCAGGCGGAGTGGCCGCAACCAGCGCGTTCCAGTCGAATCCCAGTTCGGCAAAGCTGAGCCAGGTCACCAGACAGGCGCCGATGATAAGCAAAATGGCCTGGAGCACATCGGTATACACCACCGCCGCCAACCCACCGGCAGCAGTATAGCTGGCCGCAACCGCCGCCAGCAGCAGCGCGGCACTGAACAAATCCAGCCCGGGCACCAGACTCGCCAGCACCAGGGCACCGGCAAAGAGGGTGCCAGCAGTATCGACCAGGATATTGGAGATCAGCGTCAGTGCGGAAAAATACTGCCGCGCGCGCCGGTCAAAGCGATGCTCCAACCACTCGGGCACTGTGCCAACCCGCGCATTGAGATACAGCGGAATAAACACCAGCGCCATCACCACCAAAATGGGCGCCGCCATCCACTCATAATTGGCCACCGCCAGCCCCCAGCTGTAAGCCGCGCCGGCCAGACCGATCAGGGTGGTGGAGGAGATATTGGAAGCAAAGAGCGACAGCCCAACCGGCGCCCAATGCAGCCGCCGCCCGGCCAGAAACAGGTCCTGATCGTCATGGGTGCGCCGTGCCACCAGCACGCCGATCAGGGCCACCAACAGGAAGTAGCCGCCAATCACCGCCAAATCGACGCCCGTCAGTGCAATCTGGCTGAGACTCACGCCATCCATCCGAACTCACCTCAAGCCTGGCATGAGCGCACTGCGATCATGATCGCACTTCGATCAAGCATCCTTGGATGGGGCAGCAGCCTCCGTGTTAGCACTGGACGAGGTCTTCGGCACTGGCGCGGAGTCCACCGGAGCTTCAGCTGTCGGAGGCACCTGACAGGCCGCAAAGAAATCATAGTGATCAAGCGCCTCCAAAATACCGGCGGCAAAGGGCTCCTGAGCAAAGTAAATGCTCTCGGCATCCACCAGCTTGGACAACTCCTCATTGTGGCGATTAGCGACCACCACTGCCAGGGTATTGCCACGCATCATGTCCTCATCGGCACCGGAACCGCCAGCGCACAGGCAGTGCTCCAGCGGAATACCCCACTGATCAGCCACATAGCGCAAGGCCAGTCCCTTGGAGGCGCGCGCCGGCACCACATCCAAAAACTGCCCGAAGGACAGGTTGGTATGCACATTCAGATCCGCCTGATGCAGCAGGCTGGCGATTTCCTCCAGCGATGGTGCATGCTCGGCATCATAGAAAAAGCTGACTTTGAAACGACTCTGCTCGGACTTCTGCTGACGCTTGATGCCTGGCAGCTCCGAGAGCAGATCGCGCACCCGACGCGGATACCACAGATGATCAATGTGATGGGTCCAGGAACCATCTGCGGTCAACTGCGGCGCATAGTAGATCTCGGTGCCCAGCGCGGTAATCAAGACATCCGGGCGCGGGATGCCATAACGGCGCATGATCGCTAGCGCCGAGTCCAGCCGGCGGCCGGTGGCGATACCGAAGGTGGCGCATTTGCGGTTATCGCGCAAAATGCGGATAAAATCGGCCAGGGAGTCCGGATCGCCGAGCAGATTCTGATCCAGATCGGTAAAGATGGCACGGTCATGATAGAGAATCCGCCGCCGCGACAGCGGTGCCTGCGGAGGTGGCTGGACTTTTTCCAGCAGCGGATCAATGGCCTGGAGGTAGCTCTCGGCATGGGCGCTCCAGGCATAATGCTTGCGCACCCCGGCGATGCCGTTTTTGGCCAATTTGCGCCAACGCCCGGCATCGCACAGCACCTTGAGCAGCGCCTTGGTAATGTCCTGCTTATCGAGCGGGTCGATCAGAATACCGTTGTTGCAATGCCCAATGATGTCGATTGGACCGCCATCCTCAGTGGCGACAATGGGCAAACCGCTGGCCGCCGCTTCAATCAGCGTCAGGCCAAAGGGCTCCGTCAGCGCCGGGTTAATAAAGATCCCGCGCGAAGCTGCGGCGATCTGATACAGCAGGGGCACTTCATCCGCGCTGTGGTGCTTGGGATAAGCCACGCGCCCGTACAGGTCATAAAGATCGATCAGCAGCAAAATATCGGTCAGCACCTGCTGCGCACCGCTGTCCATGTCGCGCAGATCATCGCGATTGCCGGCAATAATGGCCAGATTGGCGGTCTGTTGCAGTTCGGCCGATTCGCCATAGGCCTCAACCAGCATGGCGATGTTCTTGCGCTCATCCGGACGCGACAGGGCCAGGATCAATGGCTTGTTCGGCTCGCGCAAAAAGCGCAGCAGCTCCTGACGGATCGACGCCTTCTGCTCATTTCCACTTGGAGGGTGAAAACGCTCCAGATCCGTCCCCGGTGGAATCACCGTCATGCGCTCGGGCTGATAGTGATCGTACAGACCGTACTGTTCTTCAATCTCCTGGGTGGTGCTGGTAATGACCAGGCTGGCAGCCCCCAGGGTTTCTTCCTCGGCATTGATGCGCCGGGTCATGTTGTAACGAGTGTCGATCACATCCTGCTTGACACCCGAGGCCAACAGCCGGCGCCGCTTAACCCGCCCGAGCGAGTGCCCAGTATGCACCAGTGGCACGCCCAGCTGGGCCGACAGCCGCACCCCAACATAGCCGGCATCAGCATAGTGCGAGTGAATCAGACTTGGCAGCTGATCGGCCTCGCGCAGAAAATTCAGCGCATTGTCGGCAAAACCGTCAAGATGGTCCCAGAGTTGCTCCTTGGGCAGATACTCGGTCGGCCCAGCTTCGATACGCACAATGCGCGCGCCATCGCCAATCGGCTCGATAGGCACGGCATAATCCGGACTCACGGCCGGATCATCAACCAGTCGGGTGAAGAGATCCACCTGCGCCACATCCGAACGTCTGGCCAGCGCCCGGGCCAGCTCAATGACATAGAGAATCTGCCCTCCAGTATCGGCATCGCGCCCCAACTCAAGGTTGTGGCCGCGAAAAAGCCCGTGGATACTGAGTAAGGCAATGTAGCGGGATGACGCTTCAGCATTCATAATGGTACGGAGAACGATGGTCGTGCAAAAAGCTTTGGCAAGTGCAGCTGCCGCCTTGGCGGCGCGGACCTCAGCATTGGGGAAAGTCTAACAAACTTAGAGCCGCCCGTTTCCTTTGCTACGGCAAATTTTCAGCCAACACCCGGTAAGCTGACAGCAGGAGCGAACAGTATGCCAACAACAGACACCAGTCGCCTTTACCAACAATACCCCCATTTGAAACAGATCGATGAACTCTGGGGCACCCGCGCAGGACGTGACTTTCTCAACGAACTCATCATCGACAACCGGGACGACACCCGCCAGGGGTTTCCGCTTGAACATGCGAAAACCATATTTGACCTATTGATCGAGCACGACAAAATGTTCCCACAGTTTGACGACTCGCGTGAATTCAACCCAGGCATACCAAAGGTAAGCCCAAAGCCCCCGTTGGTTTGATGGTGGCCAAGAGCGCCCGCCTGGCCGGAGTGATCCCTGTGCAGATCACGGGGCGGATCATAGTGCGCTTGAAATTCTAAGCCCCGACGATCTCCGGCAGGCAGTTCACCTGATGCTGTGCATCCAGATGCACCGCCTCGGGATAGGCTTGGGCGCACTCCGGCCGCGCCACCGGGCAGCGCGGATGAAAATAACAGCCGGATGGCGGCTGCGCCGGAGATGGCATGTCACCGCTCAGACGCACCTGTTCGCGACCACTGTCTGGGTCGATACTGGGCACGGCCGAGAGCAGCGCCTGGGTATAGGGATGACGCGGGTTCCCCAGAATATCCGCAACCGGCCCCTGTTCGACCAAGCGTCCGAGATACATCACCGCCACTTGCTGGGCCAGATAGGACACCACCGCAATGTTGTGGGTGATGAACAGATAACTGATACCAAAATCCTGTTGCAGGGATTTCAGCAAATTCAGAATCTGTGCTTGCACGGACACATCCAGCGCACTGGTTGGCTCATCACACACGATCACTCTTGGTTCCACTGCCAGCGCTCGTGCAATACAGATACGCTGGCGCTGACCGCCGGAGAACTCATGCGGATAGCGCGTCATAGCCTCAGCACCGATACCGACCCGCTCCAGCAATGCCGCCACCCGCTCGCGCCGGCGCGCAGCCTGACGCTCAATGCCCAGCGCCTGCAACCCCTCGCCGACAATGTCGCCAATCAGCATGCGCGGATTCATGGACGCAAAGGGATCCTGAAAAATGATCTGCAAATCCTTGCGCAAGCGGCGCATGCGCGCCGGTGCGAGCTGTGCCAGATCCTGTCCGCCATAGGTCACCCGCCCGCCGGTGGGTTGTTCAAGCCGCAGTAATCCCTTACCGGCTGTGGTCTTGCCGCAGCCGGACTCGCCGACCAGCGCCAGCGTCTCACCAGCGTTCAGGGTCAGATCCACTCCATCCACAGCCCGGACATGACCGACCACCCGCTTGAACAGCCCACGGCGAATCGGGAACCAGACCTTGAGCCCTTCGGTACGCAACAGCGGCTCTGCCCCCAATTTCGGGGCCAGTGCCGAGGCCGGGGCCGGCGCCATGGCCGTTTCGCCAGGCTGCGCAACATCAGCCGCTTGAGCCGATGCCGCCGCGACTCCCGACGACGGCCCCGCGCGCCACAGCAAACAGCGCACTTGCTGATCCTGACTGACAGCCTGCCAGTCGGGTTCGGTCGTCGCGCACGACTCCAGCACCCGATCGCAGCGCGGCGCAAAACGACAACCCGCGAAGGACTGATCGAGCGCCGGCACCCGACCTGGAATCATGGCCAGTTGCCCCCCGCGCTTGGCCGCCGTGGGTAAGCTTTCGAGCAATTTGCGGCTGTAAGGATGCGCGGGCGCCGCGAAAAACTCGGCGCAACTGGCCTGTTCGACAATTTGCCCGGCGTACATCACCGCCAGCCGCTCAGCCGTCTCGGCCACCACGCCCAAATCATGGGTGATCAGCAGCACCGCCATGCCGGTGTCGCGCTGCACACGCTTGAGTAACTGCAACACCTGTGCCTGAATGGTCACATCAAGTGCCGTCGTAGGCTCATCGGCGATCAGCAGACGGGGATTGCCAGCCAGCGCAATGGCAATCATCACCCGCTGTTTCATGCCGCCGGAGAGCTGATGCGGATAGTCCTCGGCACGGCGCTCTGGATCGGGAATCCCCACCGCGCGCAGCAGTTCCTGCACCCGATCCGCGACCCATGCAGAGGCGCGCGTGCGGTCCATGTCTTCATGTACGCGCACCGCCTCGGCCACCTGAGCGCCAATGCGCATCACCGGATTCAGCGAGGTCTGGGGCTCCTGAAAGATCATCGCCATGCGCCCGCCGCGCAACATGCGCATCTCGCGCTCCGGCAGACTCAGCAACTCATGCCCGCCCAAACACACCGAACCCGCAACAATACGCCCGCCCAGCGGCAACAGGCGCATCAGCGACAGCGCCGTCATCGACTTACCGCAGCCAGACTCCCCCAGTAACGCCAGAGTCTCACCCGGGGCAATGCGCAGATCAATGCCATCGACCACCGTCACTGGCCGCGCCGCACCACCCAGCTGAGTACGCAACCCACGCACCTCCAGCACAGCCCCAGCAGCCCCAGCAGCCCCAGCAGCCCCAGCAGCCCCAGCAGCCCCAGCCTCCGGCCCAGCCACGCCCCGTTCAGCCCCAGCCTGCTCAACCATCAGTGTCGAGCTCCGGGCCGGGTTGCGCACTCGGGGGTGTTCGATCGCAGGGATGCGATCGCAAGCCTACAGGGACGTATTCACGGCGCCCCCCGGGAGTGTAACCCGGCCCGGAGCCGGAAGCCCCTCCGCCATCAAACGCAACCACCAACCCACTCATGCCGTCCCCCTCAAGCGTGGATCAAACGCATCCCGCACCACATCAGCCAGCAGATTGGCCGCCAGCACCAGCGTAAACATAAATCCAAAGGCTGCCGCCAGTGACCACCAAACGATGGGATCGCGCGCCAACTCCAAGCGAGCACTGTTGATCATATTGCCCCAGCTGTTCATGGTCGGATCAACGCCGATGTTGACATAGGACAGCACCGCCTCAGCGAGCACCAGGCCGCTGAAGTCGAGCACCAGGGTAATCATTACGATATGCAGCACATTGGGCAGAATATGACGGGCAATCAGGCGCGAATGGCGCACACCCAAGGCAATCGCCGCCTGCACATAGTCGGCCTCGCGCAGCTTAAGTGACTCGCCACGCAGCAGCCGGCACAGCCCGGTCCAACTGGTCACCCCCAGGATAATGCACAAAAACAGCAGCCGCAGATCCGCACGCTCGACCAGACTGTTGAACTCATCGCCATGGTTGGCCATATACACTTGGAGCATCAGAATCGCCGCCGCGATCAACAGCACGCCGGGGATGGAATTCAGCGTGGTGTAAAGGTACTGAATAATGTCATCGGTCAGGCCACGAAAATAGCCCGCCATAATGCCCAGAATCACCGCCGCCGGCAGCATCACCAGCGTGGTAAGGGTGCCGATCACCAGCCCGGTGCGAATGCTTTTCAGACTTTGATAAAACACATCCTCACCGACCTTGTCAGTCCCCAGGATGTGATATTTCACCGCCAGCTCAGCGGCAATAAAGCCAAGCACCAGCATCACCAACAGAGTCCAGACGGCAACCCGCCACGCCGCCTGGGTCGGCTCCTGGCGCAGCTGCAACACGCGTTGCGCAAAGGATTCGCGCGCACGCCAAGCGCTGAGGCCCAGCACCATCAGCAGAAAGCCCGTCCAGGCAATCAGCCCCTGCACCAACCCCAGCAACGTGGATAGCAGAATATCAGGCGCACGGTCCCGTGCGGGATCAGTCAGATGGGCGCCGCCATGCTCAAGTCTGGGATAGGCACGGATCACAGAGCCATCCGGCTGCTCCATTGCCTCTTTCACGAACAGATGAGTCGCAAAAGGCGCCGAGAAGGTTTTTTCCTCCTGCTCGCGCAGCGGTTGCAGCCACAGATCAAGCAGCGAGATCACCTGAGTTGAATACGTCGGCGTCTCTTGGCTCGCCTCCCCTACCGCAGGCGTTTGAGCCTCCAGACGCGGATGAAAATGCACCGAATCCAGCAACCCGATTGCCACATAGACACTCAGCACCACCAGGGCGCCTGCCGCGACCCGCGAGCGTCCCACCTGCTGCCAGGGCACGCGCAGATGCGGATGCCGCGTCGCATGGAAGGCAAAGCCCAGCACCACCGCGATCAGCACAAAGATCAGCGCATCGGTCCAGAGCACCACTAGCATGACCAGCGCCCTCCTCCGACCAACCACACCCAGCCCACAGCCATCGCCGTCATGACAACCGCACCCGCGGGTCAACCAGCGTATAGGAGATGTCCGTCAATATCAGTCCCAGAATATAGAGCACGGAACCCAAGAACACCATGGCACGCACAATGGCAAAATCCTGGCGACTGATGGCATCAATGGTGTAGCTGCCCAGCCCCGGCACGCCAAAGAAGGACTCAGTAATGAGCGCGCCCATGAACAGCAGCGGCAGCACCGCGACCACGCCGGTCAGAATCGGGATGAGCGCATTGCGCAACACATGACGAAACAGCACCACCCGCTCCGGCAGCCCCTTGGCACGCGCGGTGCGAACATAGTCACGATTGATCTCTTCGAGAAAAAAGGTGCGATACAGCCGGGTGCCGGTTCCAATACCGGCGATGACGCTGACAATGACCGGCAGGATCAAAAACTTAATTGCCTCAAACCCAGTGTCATAGCCGGAGATGGGCACCAGATGCAGCAGCTTGCCGATCAGAAACTGCCCACCGATGATATAGAACAGGCTGGAGATGGACATCATGGCCACCAGCAGCACCACGCTGCCAACATCAACATAGGTGGCACGAAAAAAGATAATCATCAGCGCATAGCTGATATTCAGCGCCAACCCCAGCAGCAGCACCGGCACCGCGATGGCCAGGCTCGGCCACATGCGCTGGGCAATATCATTGCCGATGTCGCGCCCACTGTCAGAGGCGCCAAAATCGAACGCAAACAGCTTGAGCGACTTCTGGAAAAAAATCGTCTGGGTCAGCACGCCCAAACCGCCCGCCTGAGCATTGATGAACAAGGGCTGATCATAGCCATGCTCGGCCTTCCAGGTATCAATCGCCTCTTCGGTCACCCGCTTGTCGCCAAGCTGCATGCGTGCCATATCATCGGGTGAGTTGACGACGAAAAAGAGCGCGAAGGTGATGAGATTCACCCCAATCAGAATCGGCAGCGCATAGGCCACCCGCCGTAGCATGTAAGCCATCATAGCGCGCGGCTCCGTTCGCGCCGGCGCGCCATCTGCCAAGCCGGCAGCGCCCCCAGCAGCAACAGCAGGACCAGCAGGCCCAGCGGCCAAAGTACGGGCGGATTCCAGGCCACACGCTGCTCGGCGCGCTGCTGCGGATCCAGGCGGCGGTATTTCAGGGTGTTGTTCGCCATCAGATTCGGCTTCACATTGCCGACCCACTGGTGATACAGGCTGTAGGCCTTGGGGAAAAAGCCAAAAGCCACCGGCCCATCGCGACGCAGTATCTCGGTCATCGCGTCGATCAGCGCTTGCCGCTCCGGGCCATCGTCCATCACCCGCATGCGCTCAAACAGGCGGTCAAAGTCGGGATTGCGATAATTAAAGGCGTTCTCGCCGCCATCCACCTTGGCATTGGGACCATAGAGCAGAAAGAAGAAATTCTCCGGATCCGGATAATCGGCGTTCCAGCCCCACATGAAGATTTGCCCGGTGCCCTCGCGCATTTTGTCCTGAAAGCGATTGTAATCCGTCGCGCGCACCACCAGCTCAATGCCCAACTTGTTGAACTGCTTGCGCATCCAGTTCAGCCGCGCCTTGCCATCCGGGCCAGCATCCATGGCCTCGTAGTAGAGCGTCAACGGGCGGCCGGTGTCGGGATCGCGTCCGTCAGGATAACCCGCCTCGGCCAGCAGCGCGCGGGCCGCCGCAATGGATTTGCGCTCAGCCCGTCCCTGGTGCCAATCAAAGATGTAGGGATTCAGTCCCGCGCGCCCCTCTTGGTAGCCAAAAATACCCGGCGGAATCATCCCCTGGGCCTGGAGCGCTCGCCCATTGGCGAAAATGGAAATGTATTCACCGAAATCGACTGCGATGGTAATAGCGCGGCGCAACAGGCGTGCGCGTTCTGAATCGCCACCGAGGATCGGGTCGAGCATATTGAAACCCATGTACCAGATGCTGGTATTGACCGCCGTGGCGAGGCGGATGCCCTGTTCGCGCAGAGGCTCGGTCAATTCCGCATCACCGGCGGCGCTGAACTGAATCGCCTGATCAAAGGCATCTGAAGCAATGCCAGAGCTGTCGTAGTAACCCTGCAAAAACTTATTCCAGTAGGGAATGCTTTCCTTTTCCAGGGCGTAGATGGCCTTGTCAATCAGCGGCAGCGGTTGTCCGGCATCCTCCAGCAGACCGGCAGCGCGATCCTGCGCCATACCCTCGCTCGGGTAGGTTTCCCCATGAAAGTGCGGATTACGCTCCAACACCATGCGCAAATTGGGATTGTTTTCGCTCAGCATAAAGGCACCGGTGCCAAGCGGATACCAGTCCAGGGTGATGTTGCGCTCCGACAGCCCCGGCTGGGCATAAAAGGCCTCGGCCTCCCAGGGCATGGGACTGAAAAACAGCATCGCCAGCCAGTACTGAAATTGCGGATAACGCCCCTTGATGTGAATGCGGTAACTGTAGCGGTCGAGCACCTCGGCGCCGCGAAAAGGCACCGTGCGCAGATCAACAAAAGGCCGGACGCCATCGACCGGCGCCGGCGCCGCCTCTGCCAGACGCTCGCTCAGCTCAGCGAAATCCAGAAGATGCTTTTTCATCAGTCCGGCGATGGGTGAATGCAACCAGGGTGCGGCCAGACGCTTGATCTGGTAGACATAATCCTCGGCAATCAGCTCACGGGTGCCCTGCTGGGCGAAATCGCCGAGATCCTCAATGCCACGCAGATCAGCCGGCGTCAGGTGATGGTAGAGATACGACGCCCCGGTGGCATCACGCGCCAGGGCCGGATGCGGCTGGTAATGGATACCAGGGCGCAGCCGAATCCGATACTCGCTCAAGGCAATCTGATCCGCCGGGGCCGAATCGGGCAGCGGCGCACCCTCGGCATCGAAATAGCGCACCTCAGGCATGGCGGTGCTGGTTAGCGGCACCAGAGTATAGGGGCGCTTGAGAAAATGGTATTGCAGCGGCGGCTCATAGACCTGCCCAATGAAGGCATACTCATTGCTGCTGTAAGCGCGCACCGGATCGAGATGCTTAGGCTGCTCGGTGAAGGCGCTGTAGACGGTCTTCGCGCGCGCCTCGCTGGCCGGATAGGGATTGTTCCAGGCACCATCACCGCAGCCGCTTAGCCCGAGACTGAGCGACATCAGCAGCACCGGCAACCTGAGTGCACCAGCCAGTGATTTCCGTGCTGGCGCTTTTCTCCGCGACGGACTTTGGGTAATGTGAGGGATTGGTTTCACGCGCCCAATGATCGCATCACTGAGGCGAACTGACCAGCGCTGAACCTCAACCACCGCACAGCAGAGAATCAGAGACACAAGATTATGGGATTTTTAGCCGATAAGCGCTTTTTGATCACCGGCGTTGCCAGCAACCGCTCCATCGCCTGGGGCGTGGCTCAGGCCATGCACCGCGAGGGCGCCCAGCTGGCCTTCAGCTACCAGGGCGAGAAACTACACAGCCGGGTGGCCGATCTGGCCGCGCAATGCGAGTCATCCATCGTGCTGCCGCTGGATGTGGCCAACGATGCGGAGATTGATCGCTGCTTCGAACAGCTGGCCGGCCATTGGGATGGGTTTGATGGCATCGTGCATTCCATTGCCTTTGCGCCCAAGGCAGAGCTGGAAGGCAACTACATCGATGCCGTGACCCGGGAAGGCTTCAGCACCGCTCATGACATCAGCGCCTATAGCTTGGCGGCGCTGGCCAAGGCTGGCCGGCCACTGATGGCTGGGCGCCAAGGCGCCCTGGTCACCATGAGCTACCTGGGGGCGGTGCGCGCGGTGCCGAATTACAACGTCATGGGGGTGGCCAAGGCCAGCTTGGAGGCCAATGTGCGTTATCTGGCCGCCTCGCTTGGCCCCGAGGGCATCCGCGTCAATGCCGTCTCCGCCGGGCCGATTCGCACCCTCGCCGCCGCCGGTATCGCAGACTTTCGCTCCATGCTCAAACAGGTCGAGGAACGCACGCCGCTGCGGCGCAATGTCACCATTGAGGAAGTCGGCAATGCCGCAGCTTTCCTGTGCTCGGATCTGGCCTCCGGTATCACCGGCGACGTGCTTTACGTCGATACCGGCTACCACATCCTGGGCTTAGGCTGAGGCCATCAATCGGCGGACTCAGACGCCAGCGCCTTGCGTTCGATCTTGGCGCTGGCTTCGAGTCCGCTCACGAAATGGCTGAAATCGGCACGACCGATCCTTTGTGCGAGTGCGCGCGACTCAGCGGCGCTGACCTCAGCCCCTAAAGCCTCATCCTGGCCGTCCTGCACGGCAGAGACGAGGATCACAAAGGCATCCCCGGCACCATCGGCCAGGGTGCCAATGCTTGGCTGCTCATCCATCGGACGCGGCAGCAGAAAGGCTTCACGCAGCACCGGACTGGGAACTTCACTCGACTGACGCTCAAGCAGGCCGGGAGCCTCAACCGTATAGCTGGTGCCGGCCACCTCGACGGCTTCCGCTACTGGAGTGGTCTCCTGGCGCAGGCGCTCGGCCAGGGTTTGGGCCGCTTCCAACGCGGCCTCAGCCGCCTGGCGTGTGCTCAGGATGGTGACGATGTCATCGCGTACTTCTTCAAAAGGACGCAGGGCTTCCGGGCGATGCCCATCAATACGCAGCACCAGGGCTTGTAGCTGCTGGGGATCGGGTTCGAGCAGCTCGCTGTTGTTGCCCAGATTCAGCACATCATCACTGAAGGCGGCTGTCATCACCTTGGGATTGGCAAAGATCCCCTCGCCACCGCTGCGATCCAGCCAGTCGCTCTGCTGCACAGTCAGGCCCAGCTCCTCGGCGGCCGGTACCAGACTGTCAGGCACCTCGTAACTCAGGGTCGCCAAACGCTCGGCATAGTCGTAAAAAGCGCCCTCGGCGGAGCGACTCTGTAATTCTTTGCGCAGCTCATCGGCCACCTCGTCAAAGGGTGGCACCTGGCTGGGCTCAATGGCGGTCACCTCCAGCAGGTGATAGCCGAAACGGCTGCGGACCGGCTCGCTCAGCTCATTGACGTCCAGACTAAAGGCGGCCTGCTCAACAATGGGATCAAGCATACCCCGCTCGATCTGGCCCAGATCACCACCTTGATCAGCCGAGAGCGGGTCATCCGAGACTTCGCCCGCCAGGGTGGCAAAATCCTCACCCGCCAGCAGGCGCTCACGAACTTCAGCCGCCTGCTCGCGGGCCTTGGCAATGGCGGCCTCATCGGCATCGGCTGGCAGTGCAATCAGGATGTGGCGCAGCGTGCGTTGCTCGGGGGTTTTGAGTGTCTCGGTGCGTTCCTCATAAAGCGCGTGCAGATCCGCTGCGCTGACCGGCTGATCCGCACCCAGCGTTTCCGGTGACAGCAGGATATAGCTCAGTTTGACCTGCTCGGGTGACTTAAAGTCATCCGGGTGCTGCTCATAGTAGGCGTGCAGGGCGTCCTCATCTGGCGGCTCGCTGGGTGCAAAATCGCTGTGGGGAAGCTTGATGTAGCGGATGTCGCGCTGCTGATGCATCAGGCGCAGGCTTTGCTTGACCTCGGTTTGAGTGGCAAAGGCGGTACTCTGCACCACCCGCTCCAGTTGCGTGTCCAACAAGCGGCGGCGCAGGCTCTGTTCGAACATGGCCGGCGTCAGCCCCTGGTATTGCAGGACTTGCGCATAGGTGGCCTTGTCAAAGCGGCCGTCTTTCTGAAAGGCCGGCTCCTGGGCAATGGCTGAGCGCAGCACCGCATCCGCCACCCGCAGTCCCAGGCGCTGTGAAGCATCAAGCATCACCTGCGCCTCGATCATTTGATTCAGCACCCGCTCGCGCAGGCCGGTTCCTTCAAAAAGTGCCGGGTCATAGGCATCGCCGAGGCGCGCGCGCATATCCATGCGGGTGCGTTGGACATTTTGATTCAGCTGGGCCTCGGTGATCTCGGCGCCATTGACGCTGGCCACCACCGGCTCGCCGCCGCCGCCCAGGTAGGATTGAATTCCCCACAGCGCGAAGGGGATACTGATCAGGATCACGATGGCCCAAGCCATCCAGCCCTGAGCGCGTTCACGAATCTCAAGAAGCATGGCGTGATGTTTAGCTCGTGCGGGGCGCTGTTGGCACAGCGCGTAGGATAAAGGGGCTGTACTGGACGGCGTGAGCGGATGGCACGCCGGAGACAAAAACAGCTGACACAAAAACGGGGTACCCGATGAAGGATACCCCGCAATTTTTTCGTCGAGAGCCGCGCTGAATCATGAGAGTGAATCAGGGTTGGCCTGTGCGCTTATAGTAGCGCGTTTCTATTTGGCGGAGTGGACGGGACTCGAACCCGCGACCCCCGGCGTGACAGGCCGGTATTCTAACCGACTGAACTACCACTCCTAAAACTTGTTAAACCGAAACTTTTTAACTTGGTTTAGTGCTGCTTGGCTTTAGCCAAGTATTTTCACAATCAACTGAACCAGTTTACCACAAAAATTTTGTTAGCAAAAGCCAGCCACTGCACAAATAACCGAATATGTGGTGGGTGCTGCAGGGATCGAACCTGCGACCCTCGCCTTGTAAGGGCGATGCTCTCCCAGCTGAGCTAAGCACCCGATCGCATGGGCTTGCAGAGGCTCTGAATTGCTTCAGTTAAGGCTGCTCTGCAAAGACAGTTATTTTATCGCATCCTTGAGTGCTTTGCCAGCCTTAAATGAGGGCGATTTCGATGCGGCGATCTGAATGCTATCTCCGGTCTGGGGGTTGCGCCCGGTTCTGGCGGCACGCTCCTTCACGGTAAAGTTTCCAAACCCAATGATGGATACAGTCTCACCCTTCTTCAGAGTGTCTGTGATCGCATCAATCAACCCATCCAGCGCCTTGGCCGCCGCTGTTTTGGGAATATCTGCTGCTTCGGCCATGGTATCGACTAGTTCAGATTTATTCATGCTTCCCCCGTTACTGTTGCCATTTCCGTAGCCCCTCTCGCCGCTGCAACACCCCCTCAGACCAGGTCGCTTGCACGACTGCAGTCTCAGCGTCAGAGGGTAAAGCTGCCAGCCCGCCAGGACGGCCGGTTGAGCCGGGCGATCCGAAGCGCGCCGCCCGACTGAAGGTGGCGATTGTTGTAGAGTTCACCGCAAGCTGTCAAGCCGCAAGCGGGGCAATAACTGATGAAAAAAAGTCGTTATGTGGCATCCGTCGCAAAAGCCGCGTGTGCTCATTCCGTTCCGGACGCACCGCCCCCGCACAGAAAATGAACCACAGCGGCGGCTTTTATGAATGCATTCAGGAGGCTTCAAGCTTCGCCCGCCGGGCGCCTGATGACTAATGTCGCGTGCGGGCGCCATCTGACCGGCGCTTATCGTCCGCCGATGGCGGCGGCGTTTCCGCCTCTTGCTGCTCGCTCTTGGCGACGCCATCATGACTCAGCGTCGGGCGTGGCGTCTCAATCAGCGCATGCTCAAAGACCTCATCGATCCAGCGCACCGGGCGGATTTCGAGATGCTGCTTGATGTTCTTGGGAATCTCCACTAAGTCACGCTCGTTCTCATGCGGGATGAGCACCAACTCAATACCGCCGCGATGCGCTGCTAGCAGCTTTTCCTTCAATCCACCGATTGGTAGCACCTCGCCGCGCAGGGTGATTTCTCCTGTCATAGCCACTGATGAGCGTACCGCCACTTTGGTGAGTGCCGACACCATGGAAGTACACATTGCAACGCCTGCGCTGGGGCCGTCCTTGGGGGTGGCACCCTCCGGCACATGGATGTGCAAGTCGAATTTCTCATGGAAATCCTCCTTGATACCCAGTGATTCGGCACGGCTGCGCACCACGGTGAGCGCGGCCTGAATCGACTCCTGCATGACATCGCCGAGCTGGCCGGTATAGCTGAACTTGCCTTTGCCCGGCACCAGAGCGGCTTCGATGCGTAACAGCTCGCCACCGACCTCAGTCCAAGCCAGGCCGGTCACCTGACCGATGCGGTCATGCTCATCGGCGCGCCCGAAGCGGAAGCGTTGCACGCCCAGGTATTTCTCCAGGCTCTTGGGCGTGATGACAACGGCAGAATCGCGCTTTTTAAGCAGCACTTCTTTCACAACCTTGCGACACAGCTTGGACAGCTCGCGTTCCAGATTGCGCACCCCGGCCTCACGGGTGTAATAGCGCACCGTATCCCGCACCGAAGCCTCGCGAATCGACAGCTCGGTGTCTTTGAGGCCGTTATTCTTCATCTGCTTGGGAATCAGATAACGCTCGGCGATGTTGATTTTTTCATCCTCGGTGTAGCCCGACAGACGAATGACCTCCATGCGATCGAGCAGTGCCGGAGGAATGTTGAGTGTATTGGCGGTGGCGACGAACATCACCTCGGAGAGGTCAAAATCGACTTCCAGATAATGGTCGTTAAACGTGTGGTTCTGCTCCGGGTCGAGCACTTCCAGCAGCGCCGAGGCCGGATCGCCGCGAAAATCCATCGCCATCTTGTCGATTTCATCGAGCAGGAAAAAGGCATTGCGCGAACCAACCTTGGCCAGGTTCTGAATAATCTTGCCAGGCAAGGCGCCGATGTAAGTGCGCCGGTGCCCGCGAATTTCCGCCTCATCACGCACCCCTCCCAGAGACATGCGCACGAATTTTCGATTGGTCGCCCGGGCGATGGACTGCCCAAGTGAAGTCTTGCCCACGCCAGGCGGTCCCACCAGGCACAGAATCGGTCCCTTGAGCTTGCGCACGCGCTGCTGCACAGCCAGATATTCGAGAATGCGTTCCTTGACTTTCTCAAGGCCAAAGTGATCAGCATCCAGCACCGATTCCGCCACGCGAATATCATTGCGAATGCGGGTGCGCTTTTTCCATGGCACCGACACCAGGGTGTCGATATAGTTGCGCACCACGGTGGCCTCAGCTGACATCGGCGCCATCAACTTGAGCTTGTTGAGTTCGCCCAGCGCTTTCTCATGCACATCCTTGGGCATACCGGCAGCGTTGATACGATTACCGAGATCTTCCAGCTCGTTGGGCGCGTCTTCCAGATCGCCGAGTTCCTTCTGAATCGCCTTCATCTGCTCATTCAGATAGTACTCGCGCTGATTGCGCTCCATCTGCTTTTTCACCCGGCCGCGAATCCGCTTCTCCATCTGCAGGATGTCGTTTTCGGCATCCATCAGGCCCATCAGATGCTCAAGGCGTTCCTGGATGTTGACCATCTCCAGCACGCGCTGCTTCTCATCAAGCTTGAGCGCCATATGCGCCGCCATGGTGTCAGCCAGGCGACCGGGCTCATCAATGCTGGCCAGCGAGGTCAGAACCTCGGGCGGCACCTTTTTATTGAGCTTGACATACTGGTCAAACAGCGACACCGCCGAGCGCATTAGCACTTCCTGCTCACGCTCATCGGCTTCGAGCGGCTCCAGCAAAGGCATGGCCACGGCGCCGAAGTAATCGTCGGTGCTGACATATTTGGTGGCCTCGGCGCGGTGGTTGCCTTCCACCAAAACCTTCACCGTGCCATCGGGCAATTTTAGCAGTTGCAGGATGTTGGCCAAGGTGCCAATGCGATACAGATCCTTGACCCCTGGATCATCGACATTCGCATGTTTTTGCGCCACCAGCAGGATTTGCTTGTCACTGGTCATGGCCGCATCGAGCGCGGTAATGGATTTTTCGCGCCCAACAAAGAGCGGAATTACCATATGCGGGTACACCACGACATCGCGCAATGGCAGCACCGCCACATCCAAGGGAACCTGGGTCGAGTATTTGGGGGGAGCAGGAGTCTTCGCCATCGGAGTGGTTCTCGCTGTTGTGTTCGCCGTGGGAAGCAGGCCGGGATTACCCCCAGACCAGCCGGCCTGGGGGGTTCTTTGCTGGCGACTGGCCAGTGACCACGGGCCCGCCGCGCGACAGCCACTGCTAAGGGGCTGTCAGGAGAGCGTCTGGATGCCTATCCAGTGGGGGTCATCCCGGGGAAGATCAATCACCGGCCGCCATTTGCGTGGGTTCACCGCCTTCGTAGAGGATGAAGGGGGGATTCTCGCCCACAATCACCGAGCGATCCACGGTGATTTTGCGCACGTTATCCATGGACGGCAGATCGTACATGGTATCGAGCAGCACCTGTTCCATGATGGTGCGCAGTCCCCGTGCACCGGTCTTGCGCTCCATCGCCTTGAGCGCAATGGCACGCAGGGCATCCTCACGCAACTCCAGGTCCACGCCTTCCATCTCAAACAGGCGCTTGTACTGTCTGTACAGCGAGTGCTTGGGTTCGGTCAGGATACGCACCAAGGCCTCTTCGTCGAGCTCTTCCAGGGTCGCCATCACCGGCAACCGGCCGACGAATTCCGGGATCAGTCCGTAGCGGATCAAATCCTCAGGCTCCACCAGGTTGAGCAGTTCAGTCATCTGCCGATCATCATCCTGACTGTGCACCTCAGCGGAGAAACCGATGCCGCCAGTCTTGGAGCGATTGCGGATAATGCGATCGAGGCCGGCAAAGGCGCCACCGACAATAAACAGGATATTGGAGGTATCGACCTGCAAAAATTCCTGTTGCGGATGCTTGCGCCCACCCTGCGGCGGCACCGAGGCGATAGTGCCCTCAATGAGCTTCAGCAGCGCCTGCTGTACACCCTCGCCGGAAACATCGCGAGTGATGGAAGGGTTATCGGCTTTGCGGGAAATCTTGTCGATTTCGTCGATGTAAACAATGCCGGTCTGCGCCTTTTCGACATCGTAGTCGCACTTCTGCAGCAGTTTCTGAATGATATTCTCAACATCCTCGCCCACATAGCCGGCCTCGGTCAGGGTGGTGGCATCGGCGATGGTAAAGGGGACATTGAGCAGCCTGGCCAGGGTCTCGGCCAGCAGGGTTTTGCCGGAGCCGGTCGGGCCAATCAACAGGATATTGCTCTTGGCGATCTCCACCTCATCCTTGCCGCCGGACAGCTCCATGCGTTTGTAGTGGTTATACACCGCTACCGAGAGCACTTTTTTGGCAAATTCCTGGCCGATCACATGCTGATCGAGGCTGTCGTTAATCTCGCGCGGCTTGGGCAGCTTGCTCGCAGCCTCGTCCGCTGTCTCCTGCATTTCCTCGCGGATGATGTCATTACAGAGATCAACACACTCATCGCAGATAAAGACCGAGGGACCGGCGATGAGTTTGCGAACCTCGTGCTGACTTTTCCCGCAAAAGGAGCAGTAGAGAAGTTTTCCGTCGTCATGCTTGCCGTGGCTGTTTCCGCTCATAAGCTTAAAAACCGTCTCCAACCAATGGTGCCCTCGACCCGATGAACTTCGTGAAAAGCCCCGGTCCGCAGGCTAAAATGCTGGCGCGGGCGTTCGCGCCCTCGGCACGCTGACCCTCAGCGCGCCGTTGGGGTGAGCGCGCGAAATTCAGCACAGGCGTGTCATCATAACGACTTGCCAGCCAATAACCAAGCCATCGACCCGGCCGCAGTGTTGAACGGCGCGCGACCAATGCCCCACAGGTTTTAGGATATAGGGAAAACCGCCCGGTAACTCAAGACTTCTCTGCCGCTGCCTCGCGCTTGTCGATCACCTTGTCGATGAGCCCGTACTCAGCTGCCTCTGCAGCGCTCATGAACCTGTCGCGCTCGGTATCCTCAGCGATTTTCTCAATCGGCTGCCCGGTATGCTGAGACAGAATGTGATTGAGTTGCTCACGGATCTTAAGAATCTCGCGTGCGTGAATATCGATGTCGCTGGCCTGGCCCTGAAAACCACCTAAGGGCTGATGGATCATCATGCGTGAATGCGGCAAACAGACACGCTTGCCCGCCGTACCACCGGCGAGCAGCAAGGCCCCCATGCTCGCCGCCTGGCCCACGCACATGGTGCTGACATCCGGGCGGATAAAGCACATGGTGTCATAGATTGCCAGCCCGGCCGTTACCGAGCCACCGGGCGAGTTGATGTAAAAATGAATGTCCTTGTCCGGGTTCTCGGACTCCAGGAACAGCATCTGCGCCACCACCAGATTGGCGGTGTGGTCATCGACGGGTCCCACCAGAAAGATGACCCGCTCTTTCAGCAGGCGGGAAAAAATATCAAAGGAGCGCTCGCCGCGAGCCGTCTGCTCAACGACAATCGGCACCAAACCAAGATTTTGGGGTTCCCAGAAACCAGTTGCGTTCATCGGGAGTTCCATGGTGTTAACGGCTCCTGCCACCTGAGATGGCAAAAATTCATTGCAGAGGGGACTGACGGGTGCTGTCTGTCATGGCCTGACTGATCTAGGCAGCATCCCCTGACTGGCGGGTATCCGTCAGCTCGAAAAAGGTCTTGGGATCCTCTTCCACCTGAGCATCCTCCAACAGACGTGCCACCACGGTTTCCTCAACCAGGGTCGCGCGGAGTTGGGCCAGGAGGTTTTTGTCAGCCATGTAGTGTTTGATGACTTCTTCAGGATGCTCGTACCCAGCCGCTAACTGCGACAGCTTGGCCTGCACAGCCTCATCATCCACGCTGAGACCGTAGTGCTTGAACGCCTCATTCCCCAACAAACCGATCAGCACCCGGCGCCGAGCCGTATCAACAAAAAAGCTCTGCGGCAAAGACGGCAGCTGTTGTGCCTGGGCGGACTTGGTATAGGATTCGTTCATGGCGTGCGCTTCCTGATCGATCAGCGGCTGCGGCACATCGATCGGGTTGTTTTCCACCAGTTGATCCAACACCTGCGACTTGACAATCTCATCAATCTTCTGCTGCATTTCCTGTTCCATGGACGTGCGCACATCGTCACGGAACTCGGTCATGTCGCCGCTGCTGACCCCGATATCGCGGATAAAGTCTTCATCGACCTCAGGACGCTGCGATTCCGACACCGTCTGAACCTGCACCTCGAAGTGAGCCGCCTTACCGGCCAGGTGTTCGGCCTGATACTGCTCCGGAAAGCTCAGATCGACCCCGCGCGTCTCTCCGGCGCTAGCCCCCAGGAGTTGATCTTCAAACCCCGGAATCATGTGCCCGGAGCCGAGTTCAATGGGGAAGTTTTCCGCTGTGCCACCCTTGAAAGGTTCGCCGTCGATACTGCCCTCGAATGACACCACCACTCGATCACCGTTGCGCGCCTCGCGTTCGACCTCGACCCACTGCGTGCGCTGATCACGCAGACGCTCGATCATGCGGTCAATGTCCTCGTCGGTGATTTCAACCACCGGCCGTTTGATCGTGGCGCCCTCCAGGGACTTGAGTTCCACGGTCGGAAAGACCTCGAAACTTGCCGTATAGGTATAGCGCCGCGCCTTGTGATCGACATCCGGCTCGATGCTCGGCATGCCGGCGATCTGGAGATCTTCCTGCTGCACCGCCGCCATAAAGCTCGACTGCACCATCTCGCCAAAAACTTCGCCACGCACCTGTTCGCCATACTGCTGCCGCAGCACCCGCACCGGCACCTTGCCAGGACGAAAGCCCGGCGCGCGTGCGGTTCGCGCAAAGCGCTGCAAGCGCTTATCGATCTCCGCCTCAATGTCATCGGCCGAGAGATCTACGCGCAGCTCGCGCTTGAGCCCCTCACCCACCTGCACAGATACTTGCATGCCCCCTGGTCTCCTTCACAATGCCGCGCCCTTGGCAGGCATCAGCCATTAATGCAAAACGCGCTATTATAGCGCGTCTCGCGCGCCCGCGCACCGAGCACCGAGCACCGAGCACCGAGCACCGAGCACCGAGCACCGAGCACCGAGCACCGAGCACCGAGCACCGAGCACCGAGCACCGCCAGAGATTCTCAATGCCGCCGAACAGGGATACGCACAGGCGGTGCGCGCCCAATGGGTCTATGCTATCGCCGCCGCCATCGCGCTGCTGCTGGTGGGCGCCCTGACCACCACACAAGTGCGCCGCCTGCTGGCAAGCCTGGGTGGAGAGCCGGAGATGGTCGCGGCTGCTGTGCACGAGGTGGCCAGCGGCAAACTCGCGACCATCGCCGCCGAACTGGAGGACAACATCGGCGATTTTAAGATTTGATGGTGCGTTAACCCATCCCGGTATCGGCCTCCAGCATGGCTTTCAGCGCATCGAGATGCGCCTTGCCACGCTGGCGCTCCTCCCCGGCTGTGGCCGGGTCGTTATCACGCCGCACTTCATTTGCGGGCAGTTCGTCAATAAAGCGACTGGGTGCACACCGGACTGTCTCGCCATAGCGGCGCCGCCGGCGCGCATGAGTTAAGCACAGCGTGCGGCGTGCGCGCGTAATGCCGACGTAGCACAGGCGACGCTCTTCTTCAATGCCGGCCCCCTCTTGCGGCTCCGCCTCCAGGCTGGCGCGGTGTGGCAACAGCTCTTCTTCGAGCCCAACCAGAAACACCCGCTCGAATTCCAGCCCCTTGGCGGCATGCAGGGTCATCAGATGCACCCGGTCGCCACCCTCGTCTTCATCCTGGCGCTCCAGAACGTCCAGCAGGGTCAGGCGCGCGGTCAGATCCTCCAGGTCGGCATCGCGCAGGGCACCAGCGGAACGTTCGCCCTTGTGCAAGGCCTCCAGCCAGTCGATCAGACTCTCCACATTTTGCCAGCGCCGCTCCGCCGCCGCCCGGCGCCCGGTCTGCTGATAGAGCCAGCCGTCATAATCGCAGGCTTTCAACAGCGCCCGCACCGCCGCCACTGGTTCAGCGCGCGCACGCCCGCGCATCTCTTCCAGCCAGTGGCTGAAGGCGCGCAGCTCGGTGCTTTGCGCGGTTTTGATCGGGCCAGTCAGGCCGGCAGCGGCACAGGCGTTCAGTAGGCTGATATGCTGCGCAGCGGCAAAACCACCCAGGGCTTCCAGCGTCGTGGCACCAATGCCGCGCCCAGGGCGATTGACGACTCGCAGAAAAGCGGCATTATCATCCGGATTGACCAGCAGGCGCAGATACGCCATCACGTCCTTGACCTCGGAGCGGGCAAAAAAGGACTGGCCGCCGCTGAGGAAATATGGAATGCGATGCGTGCGCAGGGCCTGTTCGAACACCCGCGCCTGATGATTGCTGCGATAGAGAATGGCGTAGTCGCCAAAGGCGTGCTGGGCGGCGAAATGCCCATGCAGAATCTCAGCAATCACCCGCTCGGCCTCGTGTGCTTCATCACGGCAGGTCAAGAGTCGCACCGGCTCGCCGGGACCGAGCGCACTCCACAGGCGCTTCTCAAACAGGTGCGGATTGTGCGCAATCAGGCCATTGGCGAGCGCCAGAATTCGCCCGCTGGAGCGATAATTTTGTTCCAGCATAATGACCTTGAGCGCTGGATACTCCTCGCGCAACCGGGCGAGATTTTGCGGCCGTGCACCGCGCCAGGCGTAGATAGACTGATCATCATCCCCGACCATGGTAAAGGCCCCATGCGCACCGACCAGCAGCCGGATCAGCTCATACTGCGCGGTATTGGTGTCCTGATATTCATCCACCAACAGATGAGCCATGCGCGCCTGCCAACGCTCACGCACAGCTGTGTGCTCACGTAGCAGCAACACCGGCCGCCGGATCAGATCATCAAAGTCCACCGCGTTATAGGCACGCAGGCGGCGTTCATAGTCGCCATAGAGCGTAGCCAGCGCGGCTTCAAAGTCATCCTCTGCCGCGCTGATAGCGGCCTCGGGAGCAATCAGATCGTTTTTCCACTGGGAAATGCGCGCCAGCGCTGCTGCCGGAGCAATCTCCCCCAGCCTGGCCTCCGCCAGACGCTCTTGCAGCAATGCTTCGCCATCCTGGGGGTCGAACAGCGAGAAGCCGGGACGCAGACCAGCACTCTTGAGTTCCCGGCGCAGCAGACCCAGCCCAAAGGTATGAAAGGTAGATACTTTCAGACCACGCGCGGTCCGCCCTTGCAGTGGCTGGGCCAAGCGGGATTTCATCTCCCGCGCGGCCTTATTGGTAAAGGTAAGGGCCACAATGGCACGCGCGGGCAGCCCACGCTGCTGGATCAGATAGGCTATTTTGCGGGTAATGACCCGGGTCTTACCGGAACCGGCACCGGCAATCACCAGCAGTGGACCGGCGCTGTAGGTGACGGCCTCAGCCTGGGCGGGGTTCAAATCCTTCATAGCTGGGCGTTCCGTGCAACCGCTTGGCCGGCCGCCACGGTGCCGCAGCGGCCGCAGAACTGGTATCTTAACGGCTGTTGTGCCGCCCCTGCACCCGCGCCCCTGACCTGACAACCCGCTTCCTGTCTCACGCAATGACTATGCAACGCTGGTTTCTCCTGACCCTGGTTCTGGTTTTCATCCTGCTTGCTGTGGCGCCACCACAGCCGGTCGCTGCAAGCGAAGCAAGCGGGCCGCGCATCGGTCTGGTACTGGCCGGCGGCGGTGCCAGGGGCGCGGCCCATATCGGGGTTATTAAGGTGCTGGAAGAATTGCGCATTCCCATCCATGCCATTGCCGGCACCAGCATGGGCGCCCTGGTCGGCGGAGCCTATGCCGCCGGCCTGCCGGCCGAGGTGCTCGAACAGCGCCTGGCAGAGGTGGACTGGAATGAATTGTTTGACGACAACCCGCCGCGCTCGGAATGGCCCGCGCGGCGCCAGGAAGCCAGCCTGACGCCCACCTTTAACTTCTCCATCGGGATGCGCAACGGCCAGGCCAAGCTGCCACCGGGGGCCATCGCCGGTCAGAAGGTGCAATTGTTTTTCAACGATCTGGTCAAGGGCGCGGAGACCATCTCCAATTTTGATGCCCTGCCCATTCCATTCCGGGCGGTGGCAACCAATCTCGAAAACGGCAAAATGTTCGTATTTGATCACGGCCCGCTGCCGGTGGCCATGCGCGCCAGCATGGCGGTGCCCGGCATCTTCACTCCCATGCTGTGGAAAGATTACATCTTTGTCGATGGCGGCCTGGTGCGCAACCTGCCGGTCGATGTGGCCCGCTCCATGGGAGTTGATCATCTGATCGTGGTCAATCTCAGCTCCAGTTTTCTGCCGCGTGACCAACTGGGCAATATTCTCGGCGTCGCCGGCCAGATGGTCGCCATTCTGACCGAACAAAATGTCAAAGTCTCGCTCGCCGAGATCGATCCCCAGCGCGATCTGCTGATTGTGCCGGATCTGGGTGACATCGGCTCGGGTGATTTCCCGCGCGCCATTGATGCGATCGCCACCGGCGTCACCGCCGCCCGCCAGGCGGCACCACAGCTGCGCCGCTTCAGCCTGAGTCCGGCCGCCTATGCGGCCTGGAAGCGTGCGCGTTTTGGCACCAACGCCCCGGTACAACGGGTCAGCCAGGTGCGCATCCAGGGGCTCAAGCGCGTCAACCCTGAGGTCTTCGAGCCGCTGATTGATGCCCAGCAGGGCGAGGCTTTTGACCGCGACCAGTTGGAGCGTGACATCCAGCGCCTCTATGGGCGTGGGGATTTTGAGCGCATCAGCTACCGCTTCGAAACCGATGAGGCGGGTGACGATCTGCTCATCGTCAATGCCGTGGAAAAACCCTGGGGGCCGAATTATCTGAGCTTCGGTCTGGGGCTGTCGAGCGACAATCAGGGCGACAGCCGGTTTGGCCTGCGCGCCACCTATACCAAAACCTGGGCCAACCGGCTCGGTTCCGAGTGGCGTAGCGAGCTACAAATTGGCAATGAACCGCGCCTGTTCAGCGAATGGTTCCAGCCGTTCGACCTGGAGCATTCGGGCTTTGCCGCCGCCTATATCGATATCAGCGATACACCCTACAGCGTCTTTGATGGCGATCAGCGCGTAGCCCGTTATGACGTCACACGCATGCACCTGGGGGTGGATATCGGCAGCACCCGCAATCATCTCGACATGCGCATTGGCCCCTACTGGGGAATCACCGACGTCAACCTCGACACCGGCTCGTCGGAACTGCCCGAGGGCGATGTGAAAGACTCCGGCCTGCGCGCGCGTATTGTACACGACACCCTGGACAGTGCCGCAGTACCGCGCAGCGGCTTGCGTCTGGAGCTTGACATTAAAAATCCACTCGAAGCGCTGGGCGCAGATCAATCCTATACCCGTGCACTGATCAAGGCCGCCGGAGCGCGCACGCGCGGCGCCAACACCATCGCCGCCCGCTTCAAGGCCGGCAGCAGCTTTGGCGACACCATGCCCTACTATGACCAGTTCCCGCTAGGCGGTTTCCTGAAGCTTTCGGGCTACGCCAACGAGCAGTTCCGCGCCAATGACATGGCCTTCGGCGCGCTGGCCTATTATCGCCAGATTGCCAGCTTGCCCACGCCGATCGGACGCGGGCTGTTTCTCGGCGCCTCGCTGGAAGCCGGCTGGATCTCCAACAGCACCTTCAGCGACCGCCGCAAGATCGAATTCCAGCTCGCCCCTGAGGAAACCCGCTTCGGTGGCAGCCTGTTCTTTGGCTCAGACACCTGGATCGGCCCGGCCTATCTGGGCTGGGGTCTGTCCGCTGCTGGTGATCACGCCTTCTATGTGTTGATTGGCCGGCCGGATTGAGTGTTCAGGATGGTCTGAAAAGCCGGATTGCACTGATTGCACTTCAGTGAAAATCATCTCAGAGGCCGCATGCAGTTGTTCGCGCCCCAGGCGTAGTGCTAAGCTCAAGGGTGCATTCTTCACTCCCCGCACAGACGTCCAATGGCTTCCACTTCTGAACTTGTGCAACCCGTTGCGCAAGAGGCCCGCGCTGTTATTGAGCGCATTCGATTTGTGCTGGTTGAAACCAGTCTGACTGGCAACCAGGGCGCGGTGGCGCGCGCGCTCAAAACCATGGGTCTGACCGATCTGGCGCTGGTGAAGCCGCGTCGCACGCCGGATGCCGAGGCGCTGGCCCGCGCGGCCGGTGCGGATGACATTCTGCAAAACGCCGCTGTGCATGACCGCCTGCCCGCTGCATTACACGACTGCCGGCTGGTGATTGGTGCCAGTGCGCGCCGCCGCGCTGTGGAGTGGCCGCTGTTGAGTCCGGCGGCAGCAGCCGAGCATCTGGTGACGGAGGCTGCCCATGGGCCGGTGGCCCTGGTGTTGGGGCGCGAAAGTTCCGGACTCAGCAATGAGGAACTGGCGCACTGTCATTATTTGACACAAATTCCTGCCAATCCGGCGTTCAGTTCGCTGAATCTCGCCTCAGCGGCCCAGGTGTTCGCCTATGAAATCCGCCAAACCTGGCTGACGACCTATGCCGCCGAACAGTCGCCGTCATCGGCTGCGTCTGCGTCATCTGATTCATCCGCGCCATTCGCAACCCACGCCTCCCCCCCGCATCAGCCCGCTGGCGCGGACGAAATGGCCAGCTTCTTTGAGCATCTGCGCACAACCCTGATTCGAGTCGGCTTTGCCAAACCGGAGCAGTCGTACAAGCTGCTGCAACGCTTGCGGCGCCTGTTTAACCGTGCGCGCCCGGACCGCACCGAACTCAATATTCTGCGCGGCCTGCTCAAAGCGCTGGGCCGTCATGCCGAGGCCGGCACCGACGCCGACCGCTGAATCCAGGCGCTCCCGCCCCGAGTCTACACACAGTCTTGCATCATTATGTTCCAGCGACTTCGCGAAGACATCCATTGCGTCTTCGACCGCGATCCCGCAGCCCGCAACAGCTTCGAGATTCTTACCACCTACCCCGGCTTGCATGCCGTGCTTATCCATCGAGTCGCGCATCGTCTGTGGCAGATGCAGCTGCACTGGTTGGCGCGCCTCCTGTCCAATGTCGCGCGGCTGTTGACCGGGATTGAGATTCACCCCGGTGCTATCATCGGCCGGCGGTTTTTCATTGATCATGGCATGGGTGTGGTCATTGGCGAGACTGCCGTGGTGGGGGATGACTGCACCCTGTATCACGGCGTTACCCTCGGCGGCACCAGCTGGCAAAAGGGCAAGCGCCACCCCACCCTGGGGCGGGATGTGGTGGTCGGTGCCGGGGCCAAGGTGCTCGGCCCCATTGAGGTCGGCGATGGTTCGCGCATTGGTTCCAATGCAGTGATTGTTAAGCCGGTGCCGGCCGGCAGCACCGTGATTGGCGTACCAGGGCGTATCATTGAGCGCCCGGTCGATGCCACCAGTCGGCGCCGCGCCAGCACCGCCCGACGCATCGGTTTCGACGCCTATGGCGCAACGCGCGATGTGCCAGATCCGATTGCCAATGCCATCAACCGCATGCTCGACCATATCCATGTGCTCGATCAGCGCGTCGAGGTGCTGTCGCGCACCCTGGAGGAGCAAGGCTTGACCCAGCACTTCGAGCATCTCGATGATCTCGACGACTGCGAGATGGAGTCGGCAACCGAGCCAGGGAAAAATTGATGGATTTACTCAGCTATCGTAGGATGCGACTTCTGTTTTCACTCCTAAGGAGTCGGCACGCATGAGATTAACCACCAAAGGCCGTTACGCCGTGACTGCAGTGCTCGATTTAGCGATTCATCAGGGTCAGGGGCCGATCGCGCTTGCGGATATCGCCCGTCGTCAGGGCATCTCGCTGTCCTACCTGGAGCAACTGTTTGCCAAGCTGCGCCGGCAGCAACTGGTATGCAGCGTGCGCGGACCTGGCGGCGGCTACAATTTAGCGCGCGGATGCGACGAAATTAACATTGCCGAAATCATTGCCGCTGTCGATGAGCATGTCGATGCCACCAAATGCGGTGGCGATGGTGACTGTTACAATGAAGGACCTTGCCTGACACATGACCTGTGGATGGATCTCAGCCACCGCATCTATGAGTATCTCAACCAGATCAGCTTGAAGGATCTGGTCGAGCGGCGCGGCCTGCATGGTGTTTGCGATTCACCGGTCAATGCGCCGGAGCCTCTGATGGAGGCACCACCGGCCTCGCCTGTCTCGCTGCCGTTCAATGCCTAAACCTTCAAAGGCGTTGTTCAACACCGCCACCTGGCTGGAACCTAGCGCCCGACTGCTGATGCGTCTGCTGGCGCGCCTGCCGCTGGGGCTGGTGCATCGGCTGGGCGCTGGCATCGGTTGGTTGCTGGCCTGGCTGCCCAATCGGCAACGCCGCAACACGCTGATTAACATTAGCCTGTGCCAGCCCGAGCTGACCGCCCGCGCCGCCGTGCGTCAGCGCAACCGCTGCCTGCGCGAATTTGGCAAAACCTATCTGGAAATCGCCCATCTGTGGCAGCGCCCCAGCGCCGAGGTGCTGAGCCTGGTGCGCGACACCCGGGGCACTGAAGGGCTGCGGCGCCAGCCGGGGCGCGGGCTGATCGTGCTCTCCCCACACCTGGGCGCCTGGGAACTGGCCGGCCTCTACCTGGCGGCGCAGGGCCCGACCGCCATCTTCTATAAGCCGCAAAAATATCTGGATGACCTGATTCTAGCCGCGCGCAAGCGCAGCGGCGCCACGCTGGCGCCGATCACCGCGCGCGGGATTCGCGTGCTGGTGCAGGCGCTGGAACGCGGCGATTATGTCGGCATTCTGCCTGATCAGGCGCCACGGGCGGACAAGGGTGCGGTGTTTGCGCCCTTGTTCGGGATTCCGGCCTATAGCATGCTGCTGGTCAACCGCCTGGCGCGCAAAACCGGCGCGCCGGTGGTGTTTTTGTTTGCTGAGCGCCTGAAGGGGGCTGGAGCCGGCTATCGCATCCACTGCCAGCCCGCCCCGGAGGCCGTCGCGGCGGCCGATGATCGCGTCGCGGCCGCAGCGCTGAACCAAGGCATTGAGGACTGCATTCGCGTCTGTCCCGAGCAATACCTGTGGCCTTATCGCCGCTTTCGCGAGCGGCCGGCGGGGCTGCCAAAATTCTACAGCGGCCCATTAGCCGATCGCGCCGCCCTGGAACAGGTGGCGCGGATTCGCGAGCAGCTCGATCAGTTACAGAACTGGCCCCAGCATAGCGACGGTGTTGTTCCATAAACGCCGGCGCCAGCTCCAGTGGCTGACCTGTTCGCTGGTGATTGGCTGTGATACGGCGAGATACTGCTGCTGGCGCTCGCGCAACTGGGCACTCAGCGCCGGGTCGTAGAGCAGAATGTTGTTTTCGTAGTTCAGCTCGAAGCTGCGCCGGTCCATGTTCGCCGAGCCGATCAGGCTGACTTCAGCGTCCATGGTCAGGGACTTGGTATGCAGGAGGCCCCGGGGATACTCGAAAATGTGCACCCCGGCCGCTAGCAGTTCGGCGTAATAACTGCGGCTGGCGGCGGCGACAATGCGGCTATCATTGCGCGCCGGGAAAATAATGGTGGTGCGCACCCCACGCCGCGCACTGGCGCAGAGTGCGGCCTGGATCGACTCATCCGGCACATAATAGGGCGTAGTGATGATCAGTTCGCGCCGGGCGCTGTAAATCAGGGCTTCGAAAACCTCCGGCATGGCCGACCAGCGCACGGTCGGGCCGGTGCCGATCACCTGTGCTGGCAACTGCTGGTCCGCGCTGCCGTGCGGAAGCGGCCGGTGCAGCAGCTGGTCGATGTCATCCTCGACATGCGGCATCCAGTCGCTGGCAAACAGATATTGGTTCTGACGCGCAATCGGCCCCTCAAAACGCAGCATCAGATCCACCCAGGGGGCGTACTTGGCTTTGACCAGAAATTCCGCATCGGCGCAATTCTGACTGCCACAGTAGGTCACCCAGTCATCAATGACCACGATTTTGCGGTGATTGCGCAAATCAATGCGCCCGGTTAATACCCGCAGGATCGGATTACCGATCGGCAAGGCACGCGCCAAACGCACGCCGGCCGCCTGCATGCGCTGCCAGTGCTCGGAGCGAATCATGGTGCGCGAGCCGAGATCATCCGCCAGGGCGCGGCACACCACCCCGCGCTGTGCCGCACGCATCAGCGCCTCGGCCACGCGCCGGCCATTGCGATCCGGTAGCCAGATATAGAACAGCAAATGCACATGATCGCGAGCGGCCTCAATATCGGCAACCATGGCATCAATGCTGGCGTCGGAGTCGGGCATCAGGGTGGCGCGATTGCCGCTGAAGGGGGTAAAACCGCTGATGGAGGCGCCGAGACGGAACAGATGGCGATGCTCATCGGGGATGGCATGCGTGATAGTTTTGGCGGCCTGGTTGGAACGGGGGCTGGAACGGGAAGTGGAACGAGCAACCTGATGCGGGGCTGGCAGACGCGCAAGCGACTGGCGCAAACGCGCCACCCGCCGCCGGCCGATATTGGTTTCCCCCACCAACAGGTAGGCAATGAAGCCGATGATGGGCACGGCAAAAATCAGCACAATCCAGGTCATGCGCGCGGCCGGCTCCCGATGCGGACGCAGCATGACGCGCATGGAGATGCCCACTTGCAATGCAAAATGTGCCAGTAGCAACAGGCTAGCGATCAGACTGGAGTCACTCATGGTGCGGGCAGCCCCTTGCCGGGATTTAAAATGCCATGGGGGTCAAACTGACCTTTGATCGCGTGCATCAGACGCAGCGCCGCCGGGTCCAGTTCACGTTCCACGAAGTCGCGCTTTTCCAGCCCGACACCATGCTCTCCGGACAGGGTGCCGCCCAGGTTGACCACCAGATCAAACACAGCATTCAGGCACTCCTGCGCGCGACGCATTTCATCGCGATCATCCGGGTTGACCAGCAGATTGACATGAATGTTGCCATTGCCAGCATGACCAAAATTGACGATGCGAATGCCGGTGCGGCGCGACAACTGCTCAAGCCCCTCAATGAACGACGCCATGCGCGACACCGGCACCACCACGTCTTCGTTGATTTTCTTGGGCGCCACGTGGCGCAGGGCTGGTGACAGCGCCTTGCGGGTTTTCCACAGAGCAGCGATGTCGGCGGGATCAGCGGCGGTGCGACAAGTCAACAGGCCGGGAACCCGTGCCGCTGCGCTCACATCAGCGGCGGACAGGTCAATGCAGGCCTCCGGCCCATCGACCTCGATCATCAGCAGAGCACCCGTCTCGGGCGCCAGGCCAAGATCGGAGAACTCACGCACCATCTCAATGGCGGCGGCATCCATAAACTCGAGCGCGCAGGGGGTGACCGGCTGCGCCATGATGGCTGCCACCGCCGTGGCGGCGGCATGAATGTCGCGGTAGGTGGCAGCCAGGGTGCGTTTGGCTTCCGGCTTGGGGCTGAGCTTGAGAGTGGCACCGACAATGAGCGCCAAAGTGCCTTCGGAGCCGATCAGCAGTCGGGTCAGGTCATAGCCCACCACGCCCTTGGTGGTCTCGACGCCGGTGCGGATGAGTTCACCGTTGCCGGTTACAGCGGTCAACCCCAACGTATTCTCGCGTGGCGTGCCGTATTTGACCGCGCGCGGCCCGGCGGAGTTGTAAGCCAGGTTGCCACCAATGGTGCAGACCGCCGCGCTGGTCGGATCCGGCGGCCAAAAAAACCCCTGGGGCGCCAACGCCTGTTGCAGCTGCTGATTGGTCAGCCCCGGCTCAACGTGGGCGAGGCGATTGGCCGCATCAATATCGAGCAGGCGGTTCATGCGCTCAAAGGCGATCACCAAGCCGCCCGGCTCCGGCACTGTGGCGCCGGTGGTGCCAGTGCCCAGCCCGCGGGCGGTCACGGGCACGCCAGCCGGTCCGCACCGACGCACCAGCTGACAAACCTGCTCGGCCGTGCGCACAAAGGCCACGGCGCCGGGCAGCTCCTGGCGGCGACTGTTGTCATAGCCGTAGGCCCAGTTGTCGGCCGGGTCGGTCAGGAGCGCCTCAGCGCCGACAATGTCGGCCAGCGCGCGGACCAACCGCTCAGGAAGCTTGGGGGTTGACATGGATCAAGTTGAAAATGCGCACCACCCGCACAACGCCCGGAATGCGTCGCACCTTATCGACCGTGGCGTCGGCCTCGGCCGCCGTTACCAGTCCCATCAAATAGATAACACCATTCTCGGCCACCACCTTCACCCGCATGGGATCGAAATCCGGCAGCTTAATATCAGCCAGCGCCAGCTTGGCGCGCGAGCCGAGGTAGGCATCCTGACTGGCGCGGGTGACGCTGATATTGGGACCGATTTCGACCTCGTTGTAAACTTTGGTCACCTTGGGCAATCGGGCGATCAACTCGGCAAAGCGGCGCGCGATCACTGCGCTTTCCGCCTGCCCGGTGAGCAGAGCCTCGTAGTTGTAACAGGTGACCGAAAGACTGCTGTGGTTGCGGATATCGGGGTTTTGGAAATACAGCTGGCTGGCCTGTAGCTCAATGGCCTGATCCTCAAGCACGGTTTGCGCCGAGCGGCGCTCATGCAGCACCGCACCCCCATAGGCGGCGCCGGCCACCACCATGGGGGCGCAGCCGGAGCTCAGCCCGGTGCTCAACAAGGCACTGGCCAGCAGTGCGGGCAACAGCAGCGGCAACGGCCAGCCGGTCAGGCTAATATCCAGACGCATCAAAGGCTCCCTTGATCCAACGAATAGGCTCCTGGCCATTCATCGCCACCACATCGAAGCGGCACGGCTGCTCGGTGGGGTGACGGCTCAGATAATGGCGGGCAGCGGTGATCAACCGGCGCTGCTTACGCACATCCACACTGGCACTGGCCCCGCCGAACTGCTGGGAGCGGCGAAAACGCACCTCAATGAAAGCCAGCACCTGCTGATCGCGCATAATGAGATCAATCTCGCCGAAACGGCAGCGATGATTCGAGGCAACCCATTCCAGCCCCTGCGCTTCGAGATACTCGCGCGCCTGGACCTCAAACCCCTGGCCGCGAGCAACGGTGCTGCCTGGGCGGGTACTGGACTTGGCGGTCATCGGCGGGCCAAAGCGGCGTCGCTTGCTTTGGCGGTGGCTGCGGCAGCTTGGATTCCGGCAACCGGAACCGGACCGCTGGCCTCAAAGCGTCCCAGCGGCAGGGTGCGCTGCACGCGACCGGTGCCATCGAAGCTCAAGCCACCACTGACGCCGGGGAAGAAATGGCCAGAGTTGCCCGCCATGACCGCGCTGCGCGGGGCCAGACGGTAGCTGTCAACGCCCATGGCTTGCAGGCGCGCCAGGGTCGCGCTGGCCCCGCCACTGCTCATAGCGGGCGGCTGCATGACGCGGACCGGCCCGCTGTTGGGATCCAACAGCCAGGGAATATCAACAAAATAGAGTCCGCTGAGCGCGCGCGCATCATCCGGCTGGCCGCTGTAGACATGCGAGGTGGCCAGCACGGGAAGTTGACGGGTATTGGCAGCCAGCACCTGCGACCAGAGTGCGCGGGATGAGCTGTTGGTGGCGACCATAAAGATCAGCTCGCCCGTGCCGGGTGCGAGCAGGGTGTCGAGGCTAGTACCCATGCTGGCCGGCGTGTTGCCATAGACGGCTTCACCGGCGATGGTGCCGCCGAGTGCGCGCCAGTGCTGACGAAAAGCGCTGGCCAGGCGATTGCCCCAAGCGCCGTTAGGGTAGAGCAGCAGAGCGGAGCGCAGCTTTGAAGCCCAGGCATGATTGGCGGCGCTAATGGCTTCATCCTCAGGTGCCAGAGCAAACTGATAAAGCTGCTCCGGCAGCGAATATCCATTGGTGTTCTGATTAAGCGCCAGGGTTGGCACCGGCAGGCGTGACTGCTGCTCGCTCAGGGCATTGACGGCCGGTTTTTGCAGCGGGCCAATGATGAGATCCGCACCTGCGGCGGTGGCACGCTCATACGCTGCACCGGCATTAGCAGCGCTGTTGGCAGCTTGCAGCTGCGCCCGGTGACCGCTGTGGTTGAGTTGATCGGCATGCCGCAGGCCATTGTGCACGGCCTGGCTGGCGCCGCTGAAGCGACCGCTGCTCGGCAGCAGTACCCAAACCTCGGTGCCGGGGGTGTAAGCGCCCGCTAATGCCGCATAGTAGGCCTGAGGCAAGTCATCCTTGACGGGCAAGCGGCCATGACTGGAGCGCCATGCGCGGTAGCGACCTTCCAGGGCGGCATCGGCCTGCTCATGTCCGGCGAGCAGTTCAGCCAAGCTGGCCCAGGCGCGCAGGTTGCCGCTGCCACCGCTGGCGAGCGTGCGCAGGCGAGCGTTGGGCAGTGTGGACAGGGTGAGCAGCAGGGACACCTGAGTGTCGAGCCGCTGTTGGGGGTCACCAAGCAGGCGATCGAGTTCATCAAGGGTTTTGGCTGCCTGGACAGGATCGTCCTGGTGGCGGTAAGCTGCCGCCATCAGGCCGAGATGCTCGATACGCAGATCCGGCGGCAGGCTGGAGCGGCTGAGCTGTTTCAGCTCGGTGAGCGCACGTTCCGGCAGGGAGGCCTGCAAGGCGGCGCGCGCGGCAATCAGGTGCTCATGGTTGCGGGCGCCAGCGGTGAGTTGGCCGCTGTCAATGCCCCCCAGGGTGCGCAGCGCGCGCAAGGACTGCCCGGCCTGATAAAAAGACTCGGCAGCACGCAGTTCCAGTGCCTGACGGCCCGGTGCCTGAGTATTCCTGGCCAGCTCAAGATAGGCCTCAGCGGCGGCCTGACCACTCGCCGCCGTGGATTCCACTTCGGCAAGCGCGGTAGCGGGTACACTGGTAAGCAGCTGGCGGGTGGCCTCGCTTGGCACGCTAACACAGCCCGCCAGGATGATCACCCCAGCGCTGATGCCAAACCTCACAACGCCTGTGCGCCACGCGTAAACGGACAGTATCGCTTTCATGGTATCTCCGCCAAATCAGTTGGATGCGGGTATTCAACCCGGCGTACTATACGTGGTGGCCACGCCGATCGGCAATCTCGGCGATCTCAGCGCGCGCGCCGCCGCCGTCCTGGCCGGGGTCGATCTGATCGCCTGTGAGGATACCCGTCACAGCCGGCGTCTGCTGGATTACCTGGGCATCCATGCGCCGCTGTGCGCCTACCACGATCATAATGAGGCCAGCGCCCATCCCCACCTGCTGGCCCGGCTCGATAGCGGTGACAGTATCGCCCTGATCAGCGATGCCGGCACTCCCCTGATCAGCGATCCCGGCTATACCCTGGTGCGCGAAGCGCGTGCGCGCGGCCTGACGGTGGTGCCCATTCCCGGTCCCAGCGCGCTGATCTGCGCACTCAGCGCCGCCGGTTTGCCCAGCGACCGCTTCCTGTTCCTGGGGTTTGCCCCGCGCACCCGTGCACCGCGCCGACGCTGGATCGAGGCCGTTGCCCAGGAACCCGGCACTCTGATTCTCTACGACAGCGGTCAGCGCATTCAGGCCACGCTGGAGGACTGCGCTGACGTGCTCGGCGGCACACGCCAGGCGGTGGTGGCCCGTGAGCTGACCAAGCGGTTCGAGACCTTTCTCAGCGGCTCCCTGGACGAGCTGGGGGCGCGCATCAAGGCGCACAGCGAGCAGCAGCTCGGAGAGTTTGTGCTGCTCATCGCCGGGGCCAGCGCGGCACCGGACGCACAACAGGCGCGCGAGCAAGCGCGCGTGCTCGATATTCTGCGCGCCGAACTAACGACCCGCCAGGCCGCCGCCTTAACAGCGCGCATCACCGGCGGCCAGCGCAATGAACTCTATCGGATGGCACTGGCGCGTCAGTCGCAGGAGTCAGACGCGTCGCAGGGGCCAGACGCTGACGCTTAAGCCCGGTCATCACTGCATCACCCGAGGATCAACGTTATGCCTGCAACCTGTACTGTTATGACACCACAACATCGGCAGCCGCATTCCACCTGGCTTGGTGCGGTGCTGTGTGGTGCGCTTAGCCTGCTGCCCACAGTCACCACCGCCGCCAGTTTCGATTGCAGCCAAGCCGCGCATCCGGTTGAACAACTGATCTGCAACGAGGCCGAACTTAGTTCGCTCGACCAGCGTCTGGCCACGCTCTATCAACAGGCGCGCGAAAAGGTTGGCGCCGATATCAAGCCGTTGCAGGCGCAGCAGCGCGACTGGCTGACTGAGCGCAACGCCTGTGATACCAGCGAGTGCGTGGCCGAGGCCTATCGTCAGCGCATCGCGGCGCTGGAGATTCGCGTCGAGGGGCCGCTGGGCCCCATCACTGAGCGCAAGGAAGCGGGTTGGGTGGAGATCATCCAACAGGGGCCGCAGATCGAACTCAAGGCGCGCTATCCCCACCTCAGTGGCGAGGATACTGCCACCCTGGCAGCCAATCGGCGGATAGCTGCGCGGGTGCGACAGCAACTGGACGATTTTCGCACCTCTTATCTGGAGTTTCTTTTCGACAATCAGGGTGAGCATCTCGGGCCGCCCTGGGCCATGGAGATTGATTTCGCATCTCTGTATAGCGGACCAAGGTTCTGGACCATCGATCTGACCACCTACAGCTACACCGGCGGCGCTCATGGTGCTTTTGACCATCAAGCGCTGGTGCTGGGTCGCGACCACGGAGAGCGCTTAGCGCCAGCCGAATTGTTTCGCCCCGACAGTGACTGGCTGCAACGCCTGGCCGAACTCAGTCTGGCCAAGCTGTCCGCGCGCGAACCCTTTAGCGCCGACAGTGATGATGACTGGCTGCGCGAGGGCACAGCGCCCAAGGCGGAGAACTATCAGGTGTTGCTCCCGCTGGCCGATGGGCTCAAGGTGATTTTTGGCCAGTACCAGATCGGCCCCTATGCCATCGGCATTTTTGACGTAATGCTGGGCTACGATGAACTGGTCGGGCTGCTCAATCCGGCCTGGTTTGGCCCTTGACCGCCTCGATTCAGCACATGGGCATCAATCATCGCCTTCTGCACATGGGATTGATGCAAATTCCCGCAGAAATCCAGGAAGAACTGCAGTCATCGGTGGAAATGCGGTCGATGATTAGCACTGCCCCCCGCTGTCGTTAGCTTCTCATCGAACCTTGCTGCAGCGTTGCAGGAATTTGCAGCATTCACCACCTTGCTGATGGATAATAAACGATATGGGCATATTATCCCGCAACTGGTAGGTTGTCCAGATATCTTGCAGGTTTATCCGTTGCGTGCTAGTGTTATCCAGAAACCATACAATCACTGGTTAGAAGCACGTAACTACCAGGCCTAAACACAGTCGCAAAGATGGGTAGACAATGAGTTCAATTAATTCTGATTTCATCCGACTGTATAGGGATATCTTAAAGCCAAAGAACAAGGCTCATGGAATTGTACTTAGCATTGCTGTTTTCTATGGTTTTGTGTTTTTTGCTCTAGATACGACTCGTCCTGATTTCTTTAATCAAGAAACCCGAGTTCTGCTACTTATAATTGGTGGTTTTATTGGAGCCACTTTATCTTGGTTCAGTTTTTCGCGCTTCCTTGAGAATGACGATAACAAGTCAAAATTGGTAGGGCAGAATCAAGAAGAAGATTTATTTAAGGACCAGCCCTTTTAAGGTGGGCTAACCAGCGGCCAGAAGCTTGGCGGTCGAGACATGCGGCTTATCTTTGTATCGAGTGCGTTTGGTCAGCGGTTTTTTCGGACCCCGGCGATTTTTTCGCATGGCTTTC
>NZ_NRRS01000004.1 GCF_016583795.1 Rhabdochromatium marinum
GCAGGTCTTCGCAGACGGCGTTGACGTTCATCTGGGAATACTTGTGCGAGAGCTGCTGGGCGAACAGCGGGGTGGCCTGGCGAATGAGGCGTGCGCTGGCTTCCAGGGGGCAGTAGATACGACCGCCTTGGGAGGTTTGGTAGACGTTGCGCTCCACTTCAATGGCCCCATAGGGGGTTTGGTAGGTCTTCGGTGAGACGCCGCGCTTGGTCCATTTGATCGCGCCCATGGTGATCGGGGAGCCGTCGGTGTCAAAGCGCTTGAGCGTCTCGGCGCTGGCAAGCCTTCCGATGCTGTTGCAGGCGGCTTGGATGCGCGCTTCAGCTTCGAGCATGGTTCCGCTGAGATCGACCGTGACTTGAAAAGTCGCCTGATGACCGTCGATGTTAATGAGTTGCGCTGTTATGGCCAAGCCCTCTTTCTGCATTTGGATGATGGGCTAAGCATGGCTCATGATTGACATCATTGAAAGGCGGCACCCTGGGCATGGCTGCGACCCTGCTGCACTGGAGCCTGCACCCCTGGGCGATGTACGCCATCGTCGCCTTGGCCTTGGCCATTTTCTCCTACAACAAGGGCCTGCCGATGACGGTGCGGTCCATTTTTTACCCGATTCTGGGGGAACGCGTCTGGGGCTGGCCGGGGCATATCGTCGATATCCTGGCGGTGTTCGCCACCCTGTTTGGACTCGCCACGTCCCTGGGGTTCGGCGCTCAGCAGGCGGCCTCGGGGCTGCACTACCTATTCGGGATCGGTGACGGGGATGTGACCCTGGTGCTGCTGATCACCGGCATCACGGCGGTGGCGCTGGTGTCCATCGTGGCCGGTGTGGACAAGGGCGTGAAACTCCTGTCTGAGGTCAACATGGTCCTGGCATTCCTGCTGCTGATGTTTGTGGTGGTGGTGGGGCCGACCTTGCTGATCTTTACCAGCTTTTTCCAGAATATCGTCAGCTACCTGGGTGAGCTGCCCTTTCTGTCCAACCCCTTCGCGCGCGAGGATGTCAACTACAGCCAGGGCTGGACCACCTTCTACTGGGGCTGGTGGATCAGCTGGTCGCCCTTCGTGGGTATGTTCATCGCTCGGGTGAGCCGGGGGCGCTCGGTGCGGGAGTTCCTGATCTCCGTGCTGCTCATTCCCACCACAGTATCGATCTTCTGGTTTACCGCCTTTGGCACCACGGCCATTGATCAGGTGCGCAATGGCTTTGATGGCGCGGTCTCGGCAGAGCTGCCGTTACAGCTGTTCATGATGCTGAGTGAGCTGCCGCTGACCGATATCACCTCGTTCATCGGTATCGTGCTGGTGCTCGTATTCTTCATCACCTCCTCCGATTCCGGTTCCCTAGTGATCGACACCATCGCCGCCGGCGGTAAGATCGATGCGCCTAAGCCGCAGCGGGTGTTCTGGGGCGTCACTGAGGGGGCTGTCGCCATCGCGCTGCTGTTGGGGGGTGGCTTGGCCGCCCTGCAAGCGGTAGCGGTGTCCGCCGGTCTGCCCTTCACCCTGCTGCTCCTGGCCGGCTGTTATGCCATCGTCAGGGGGCTGCTGAGCGAGCCTCGGATTGCCAGGCCGATCAAACCGGCTAAGCCGGCGGCTCGTTGATGCCAGCGCTTCGCCGTCGCCGTCCAACGCCTAGATCCAGAGATCGGAGACCGGCGTGCTGGGCTGAAAATGCCGGGCCATCTGGGCCTGGAACAGCTCTGCTGTGGCGATAGCATCCACCTTGGCATGATGAGATGAGTAATGGGGCAGACCGTAGCGGGCGCGGCTGGCGGCCAGTCGGATGGAGGGCGGCTGGAGGCCGAACAGGCGTTTGAGCCCCCACAGGCGGCCACGTCGCTCCCAGCGCGCTTCCAGCGCCATGGTATCGATGACGGGGAACAGGCAACGCTCACCGCGATTGGCCAGGACGGCGGCCTCAAGGAACGGTCGCTCGATGTTGCGGTAGTGGACCACCACCAGACGGCCGGCGAGCGCGGCCAGCAGCTCGTCGAGGATCGCGGTAATGGGGGGCGCGTGCTCTACCTCTGAGTGGGTAATGCGATGGAAGGCGATGGACTCCACCCGTAGCGATCGGGGTGGCTTGACGACCCAGTAACGACCCGCCGCTGGGCGGATGACCCGCAGGTCGAAGGGCACCAGGCCAATGCTGACGATGGCGTGCTCGCGGGGATCCAGGCCCGTGGTTTCGAAATCCAAGGCCACCAGCGGGACATCTCCGATCGGGCCATCCTCTGCTGGCACCCCTGCCGCATAAAAGCGCTTGAGTCCCACAGTCTTGCAAGCCTGCGCCTGGCGGGCGAAATAGTCTGCCCAACTCGGGGAAGTCAGGCGCTTTTGTATACTTAAGAACACGGCGGTCAGCGGCCCGGGCTGGGGTAGCGGAAGCGCAGGAAGCTTTGGGCGTTGCTCAGGATCTGAAACGCCTCCTTGAGCGTGTGGCGCTCGATATCCGAGATATGCTCCGGCTGGATGGCGTTGTCCGGCTCATGGTCGTCCTTGATCTCCTGGGCCTGATGACGCATACGCACGATGGAGAGGAATTCCAGGGTGTAGCTCAATTTGTCGGTTTGTCCGGCGGGCAGGGCCCCGGCCTGGCTGATCTCATCGAGCCGCTCGAAGCCGTTTTGAGCCCGAGAGCCGACGCCCAAGGCATGGACCCGGATGACGTCGTTCAGGGGGGCGATGCCGCGGCGTTTGAGATTGATGGCGTTGTTATGCCGTCCGTCCTGCTCTAGCACGAAGGTGCGGAAAAAGCCCAGCGGTGGCGTGCGCCCGAGGGCATTGCGCGCCAGGGCGGCGAGGAAGCGGGGGCTGGCCTTGGCTCGGGTAGCGATCAGGTCCTGCAATTCCTCCACGAAATGCTCTTCGCCGTGAACCGCTTCCAGGTCAAAGAAGATGGAGCTGTGCAGCAGCCGCTGTGGATCTGGCTTGGCGATCCAGTTTCGGAAGTACTCTTTCCAGCGCGCGAGCGGCTGACGCCAGCTGTCGTTGGTGGCCATGATGCCGCCCTTACAGTAGGGGTAGCCACAGGCATTCAGTCCGTCGCTGACCTGTCGGGCCAGCGCCCGGAAGTAATCACCGTGGCGCTTGGGCTCGAAGGCGTCATGGAGCACCATGGCATGGTCCTGATCCGTGGTGATGGACTGATCGTTGCGCGCCATGGAGCCGTGCACCATGAAGCAGTAGGGCACGGGAGGCGGCCCCAGCTCGGCCTCGGCCAGCTCCACCAGGCGGCGCATCAGGCTGCGCCCGACGCTCGTCATCGCCCCACCAATCATGCGCGAGTTGGCGCCTTCATCTACCAACCGCACGAAGGAGGCTCGCACCTCGGGCGTGAGGCGCGCCAGGGCCTTGACCGAGGTGCGGTTGAAGATATTATTGACCAGGTAGACGCTGTTGTTGGTTTCGTAGCGGACGATGTCCGACAGATACACCACCCCCACGGGCCGACGACGGTGGAGGATCGGCAGTCGCTGAATATTGTTGCGCAGCATGGTCAACATTGCCTCGTTGACCGACTCGCTGGACTGGATGGCGATGAGCCAGCCGTGGCTGATGCTGGAAAGCGGGGTCTGGGCCGAGACGCCCTCGGCGACGATACGCTGGCGCAGATCCTTGTCGGTAATCATCCCCGTGAGCAGCCACTGCCGCCCCTCGGCGTCCGTAAACACGCGGTCCGAATCTTCCTCGTTGCCAGGTCTGATCAGCAGCACCGAAGAGACATCGTGCTCAGTCATCAGACGCGCCGCTTCCTGCACGGTGGCGGACTCCTCGATCATCACCGGCAGGCGGGAGATCAGTCGACGCACCGGTGTGGCAATCATGTCGTTGTTGCGCTGGCTCTGCTCCACCGTGCTCTTGAGCCGCGACGAGCCAAACAGCTCGACGAAATCAGCGAATTCCTCGTCTGCGGCGCACAGGCGGTCGAAAACGGACTTCGCGATCCGATAGATCAGCGTGTCCTCGATGGCCTGCACCGGGTAGCGCACCTGGCGGTTGCGCAGCAGGTCGAGCTGCCCGAAGATGTCGCCCTCGCCGAGACGGTTGGAGAGCTGACCGTTGTGGCGGTACACCTCCACCGCGCCGCTGCGGATGTAGGAGAGTGCCTGCACCGGGCCGTCGCGTTTGGCGATGGTGGTGCCGGCCTTGAAATAGGCGATTTCCACCGCGCCGGCCACCTCGTCGAGGCGCTCGTCGCTCAGCCCGTCGAAGGGCGGGTGGCGGCTGATGTGATCGCGAAACTCTCGGATTTCTGCTTCCATGGTATTCCCGCGTTCTGGAGCTGCTGCTGCGTTACCGGCGGATGTAATCTATGCTGCCACCGGTCGATGTTGCTGAGACGACTCCGTCCATAGGTCGTATTCATTATGCGCCAGTACCTCCGTCATCCCTCGGATATCCCCATTCTCTACCGCCTTGGGGATTTAGTGGCCGACCGTAACGACTATCTCCGCAATATTGGCTACGGTGGTCTCTGCTTTCGTTCCCACAGCGCCGTTTCAATTGGCACCAAGATCTATATCGAGATCCCCATTGTACAGCCGGAATTCAAGGCCGATGGCATCGTTGCCTGGTGTCGCGCACAAGAACACGAGTACGAAGTTGGGGTTCGTTTCAGTGGTGTTGAGGCAGAGTATGGGGTACGCATGGTCGAGCAAGTGTGCCAAATCGAACACTATAGCCGCCATGTCCGCGAAACTGAAGGACGTGAACTCACCAGTGAAGAGGCGGCTGTTGAGTGGATCGACAAATATGCGGCCGGCTTTCCGGGGTAACACCATTCGGATAGCTTCCGACTTCCGACTTCCGGCTTCCGAATCAACCGGCTGGATCGCTCAGTGCCCAGGGGAGCACATAGCTTTGCCCATCCTGGTGACCGGTGAGCGCACGGATGCCGTAGATCCGCTGTAAGTGCTCCGGGTTGAGCACCGTTTCCGGGCGACCCAGGGCCTGGCATTCGCCTTGATGCAGCAACAGCAGGCGATCACAAAAGCGGCTGGCCAGGGTGAGATCATGCATAACCACGATGGCGGCGCGGCCTGGTTCGGGCGTGGTTGGATGGCAATAGGCGCGCAGATAGTGCATGACTTTGAGCTGATGCAGGGGATCGAGGGCGGCTACCGGCTCATCGGCCAGCAGCAGCGGGGCTTCCACCGCCAGGGCGCGAGCCAAACGGGCGCGAGCGCGTTCACCGCCGGAGAGTTCGGTCACACGCCGGTTGCGCAATGGCCAGAGGTCGGTAGTGCGCAGGGCGCGCTCAATGGCCTGATGGTCTGCGTGACTCGGTGCTCTGGCGCCGGACCAGCTGCTCAGCCAGGTGCCACCGTGCCAGACGTTCTGATACGGATGGCGCCCAAGTGCGACCAGGTCGGTCAGGGTCATTGGCCATTGAATGCGATCCTCCTGGCTGAGGTAAGCCAGGCGGCGTGCGCGCACTTGGGCTGTACACTTCAGGGGATCTTCGCCCAGCAGACGCAGCTGGCCGGTGTACGGCAGGCTTTGCACCAGCGCCTTGAGCAGGGTGCTTTTGCCGGCGCCATTGGGTCCGATCAGTCCCAGTAGTTCACCGGCGGCGAGGCGCAGGGAGACTCCCCGCACTCGGGGGCGCCCGCCAAGCTGGACTGTAAGGCCTTCGACTTCAAGCAGAGTCATGGTAAATCCTGCCGGGCGCGCCACACCAGCATCAGGAAGAAAGGCGCGCCAATCAGCGCCGTGACCACCCCGAGCTTGAGTTCCTGGGCGGCGGGCAGAGCGAGATCCAGCAGGCGCAGGCTCATATCGGCAATCAAAACGAGTACCGCGCCTCCCAAGGCACTGGCCAGAATCAAGGGGCCCGGGCGATAACCAACGGCGGGGCGCAGCACATGGGGCGCCACCAGTCCGACAAAGCCAATGGCGCCAGTGATGGCGACTGTGGCGCCGACGCAGAGGGCGGAGCCGGTAATAATCAACCCGCGCAGTCGTCCGAGCGAGACCCCCAGGCTGGCGGCTTCGGCCTCGCCCAGTGCCAGCACTTCCAGCGTTGGCCCGCAGCTCAGCAGCAGTGCCAGCCCCAAGAGTACGAAGGGCAGGCACAGCAGCACGTCATCGAAACTGCGATCACTGATGGAGCCGAGCAGCCACAGCACCATGTCCTGCACCGCTGTGGGGTTGGGGGCCAGATTGAGTGCCAGCGAAGTTAGGGCGCCAGCCCAGGCGGACAAGGCGATGCCGGCCAGAATCAAGGTGAGATTTGACGAGCCGGCGCGGGTCAACGCATAGAGCGCCAGAGTGGCGAGCAGAGCGACGCTCATGGCGGCAGCGGGCACCAGCCACAGACTGATGGCGGTAGCACCAAAATAAATGGCCAGCACTGCTCCGAGTGCCGCGCTGGCGGAAATACCGAGCAGGCCCGGCTCGGCCAGCGGATTGCGCAACAGCCCCTGCAGGGCGGCGCCGGAGGCCCCCAGCGACAGGCCCAGCAGCCAGGCCAACAGCACTCGGGGCAGGCGAATCTGCTGCACGATCAGCCGCTGTTCCTCGGTGCCGAGGCCAAAGAGACCGGCCACCACCTCGGTCGGGGACAAAGGCGCATAACCGATGGTGAGCGATGCCAGGCTCAGGCCTACTAGCAGGAGCAAAAGAAGGGCGGGCACCGCAGCGAGCACCGGACTTTGCGCGAACAGAACGCGAGAATCACTCATGATCCGTTGTTTTGGGGACGATAGCGGCCGTAATGATCTCAGCCGCCTTGAGCAACTCAAGACCGCCACAACCCCAGCCGTTGGCGGGCAGGCCGATGCTGGGAGTCTTATTGAGCAGATCGCGCAGCAACGGATGGCGGGCGACGCCGGAGGCCTGGATGGGTTGATCTCGATCGAAATAGCCGAGTAGGAAAAGCTCGGGTGGCGCCAGGATGAGACGTTCGAGCGGGAATTGGCCCCAGCTGCGGACGCCTTGCTCGCTGGCGAGATTGATCAAACCCAGGCGCTGGATGAGGTCATCGACATAGGTGCCGGCGCCAGCTGTGCCGCCGTTTGGGCGCAGGTACAGGGCGCGCTGGCGTTTTGGCTGTGTGGCTGTGGCTTTGTCTGCCGGTCTGTCCTGACGCTGCTGGGAAGCCGATAGCAGCGAAGCCATCACTGTCATGCGCGCATCCGCAGCGGCGGTGACTTGGCGGGCTCGGTCTGCGCGGCCGATACGCGCGCCGAGTTCACGCGCGCTCTTGAGCGCATCCTCCCAGTCGCCGGGATAGGGCATCTCGACGATCTCGATCCCCTGACGTGCAAGCAGTTTGGCGTGACGCCGTCCGCTCCAGCCAGCGTAGGCCAGCACTAAATCCGGCTTGAGTGCCAGCAATTCCTCAATGCTGCTGCGGTGGTTGGGATAACTCCGCGCCTGAGCCGCAAGCTCGGTTTGCTCCAACCCTCTACTCTGGCGTGACAGGGCCAACACCTGCTCTGGCGCGGCCAAACGCAGCACCAGCAGATCAGCGCAGAGGTTGGTGCTGACCAGGGTTGGCAAGCTGCGAGCCGATTGGGCACTTGCCGCTGTTGTAAGCAGGCAAGTGGTGAGTAATGCAAAGGCTGCTGCAATACAGTATTTCAGCGCAGTCTGTGCGAACCTAAGGATCATACCCCAGCACCGGCGCCAGCCAGCGTTCGGCCTGTTCCAGCGTCATCCCTTTGCGTTGGGCATAGTCTTCAACCTGATCCTTCTGAATGCGCCCGACACCGAAGTAGCGCGACTCGGGATGGGAGAAATACCAGCCGGAGACTGCCGCCGTGGGCAGCATGGCGTAGCTTTCGGTGAGCGTGAGGCCGATGCGCTGATCGGGTTTGAGCAGTTCCCACAGGGTGCCTTTTTCGGTGTGATCCGGGCAGGCGGCGTAGCCGGGTGCGGGGCGGATGCCCTGATATTTCTCGGCGATGAGCGCGGCGTTGTCGAGCTGTTCGTCGGCGGCGTAGCCCCACAGCTGGGTGCGCACGATCTGGTGCAGGCGCTCGGCGAAGGCTTCGGCCAGGCGGTCGGCGAGAGCTTTGAGCATGATGGAATTGTAGTCATCATGATCGGCCTCAAAGCGAGCAACATGCGCGTCGATGCCGACTCCGGCGGTGACGGCGAAGCCGCCAATCCAGTCCTTGGTGTCAGAATCCGCCGGGGCGATGAAATCGGTCAGACACAGATTGGGCTGATTCTTGCCAGCGGCACGGAACATCTGCTGGCGCAGCATGTGCAAGGTGGCGAGCGGTTCGCGGCGCGCTGCGTCGCTAAAGAGCGCAATGTCATCGTCATTGACAGATTGAGCGGGGAAGAAACCGCACACGGCACGGGCGGTGAGCCACTGCTCCTTGACCAGTTGCTCAAGAAAAGGCTTGGCATCTTCAAACAGCTTGCGCGCTTCCTGACCCACAACCTCGTCATCGAGAATCGCCGGATATTTGCCGGCCAGCTCCCAGGCGTTGAAGAAGGGCGACCAGTCGATAAAGTTGACCAGATCGGCCAGCGGATAGTCATCAATGGTCAGGATGACACCCTCGCCCTGACGGTCTACTGTGAGTGTCCAGCCCGGCTGATTGAGGCGGCCAGTGTCGAATGTTGGCTCCAGGATCTGCGGGCGCGGTGGCTGGTAGCTCGCCCAGTCGATGCCAACCTTGTTGGCCCGGGCATCACTAAGCGGCATGGATTTACGCGTGCCGCTTTTGGCCTCGCGTTCCACGCGCAGGCGCTCGTAGTCGGCGGCGATGTCACTGATGTACTGGTCGCGCTGGGTTTTGCTGAGCAGATTCGACACCACGCCGACCGCGCGCGAGGCATCCACCACATAGACCACCGGTTGCTGGCGCTGCGGGGCAATCTTCACCGCCGTGTGCAGCTTGGAGGTCGTTGCGCCGCCAATCAGCAGCGGGATATCCAAGCCCTGGCGCTCCATCTCCTTGGCGACATGGACCATTTCATCGAGCGACGGGGTGATCAGACCCGACAGGCCAATCATATCGACCTGTTCCTCGCGCGCGCGCTTCAAGATGGTTTCCGCCGGCACCATGACGCCGATGTCGATCACCTCGTAGCCGTTACATTGCAGCACCACAGCAACGATGTTTTTGCCGATGTCATGCACGTCGCCCTTGACGGTGGCGATCAGGAACTTGCCATAGCTGGTGCCGGCCATGCCCGAGGCTTCCTTCTCGGCTTCCAGATAGGGGAACAGATAAGCCACCGCCTTTTTCATCACCCGGGCGGATTTCACCACCTGGGGCAGGAACATCTTGCCTTCGCCAAACAGATCGCCGACCACATTCATACCGGCCATCAGCGGGCCTTCGATGACCTCCAGCGGCTTGTCGGCGGCGGCGCGCGCGGCTTCGGTGTCCTCGTCGATGAAGTCGGTGATGCCTTTCACCAGCGCATGCTCCAGGCGCTTCTCCACCGGCCAGGAGCGCCATTCCTGATCCTCAGTCTTCTCGGCACTACTGCCGTCGCCCTTGTAGTTGGGCGCGATGTCGAGCAGCCGCTCGGTAGCGTCCGGGCGGCGGTTCTGGATCACATCTTCGACTGCCTCGCGCAGTTCCTCGGGCAGATCGTCATAGATCGCCAGCTGACCGGCGTTGACGATGCCCATATCCATGCCGGCCTTGATGGCATGGTAGAGAAAGACCGCATGAATGGCCTCGCGCACCGGGTTGTTGCCACGGAAGGAGAAGGACACATTGGACACGCCGCCGGAGACCAGGGCGTGGGGCAGGGTGCGCTTGATCTCGCGGGTGGCCTCAATAAAATCGACCGCGTAGTTGTTGTGCTCTTCGATGCCGGTGGCGACTGCAAAGATGTTGGGGTCGAAAATGATGTCTTCGGGTGGATAGCCGATCTGCTCGGTCAGGATCTTGTAAGCCCGGGCGCAAATCTCGACCTTGCGCGCCTGGGTGTCGGCCTGGCCAACCTCGTCGAAGGCCATCACAATCACCGCCGCACCATAGCGCCGGCACAGGCGCGCCTGCTCGATGAATTTGTCCTCGCCCTCTTTCATCGAGATGGAGTTGACGATGGCCTTGCCCTGGCAGCATTTCAGCCCGGTTTCGATCACCTCCCATTTGGAAGAGTCGATCATCACCGGCACCCGGGCGATGTCCGGCTCGGCAGCGGTCAGATTCAAGAACCGCTTCATAGCCTCGACGGCGTCGAGCAGGCCCTCGTCCATGTTGATGTCGATCACCTGGGCGCCATTCTCGACCTGCTCCACGGCGACACTGAGGGCGGTATCATAGTCGCCCTCCTTGATCAGCCGCTTGAAGCGCGCCGAGCCGGTGACATTGGTGCGCTCACCGACGTTGACGAAGAAGCTGTCGGCGGTGATATTGCAGGGCTCGAGCCCGGACAGACGACAGGCGGGTTCGAGCTGAGGTGCCTGACGCGGCGCCAGGCCGGCCACCGCTTCGGCGATGGCGCGGATGTGATCAGGCGTGGTGCCGCAGCAGCCGCCGACGATGTTCAAAAAGCCCTCGCGCGCCCAGTCGGAGACCTCTTGGGCCATCTCCTCGGGACCCAGGTCATAGCCGCCCAGTTCATTGGGCAACCCGGCATTGGGGTGAGCCGAGATTTGGCACTCAGCGATGCGCGCGAGTTCCTCGACATAGGGCCGCAGCTCGCTCGGCCCGAGCGCGCAGTTGAGCCCAACGCTGAGCGGCTGGGCGTGGCGCAGCGAGTTATAAAACGCTTCAGTGGTCTGGCCGGTCAGGGTGCGTCCGGACTGATCGGTGATAGTGCCGGAGAGCATGATCGGGCGCTCGACGCCATCTTGATCGAACACCTGCCAGACGCCGAAGGCCGCCGCCTTGGCATTCAGGGTGTCGAAAATGGTTTCGATCAGCAGGATATCGACGCCGCCTTCGATCAATGCCCGAGTCGCCTCGGCGTAGGCGCTGACCAGGGTGTCGAAGTCGATATTGCGAAAGCCCGGGTCGTTGACATCCGGCGAGATGGACGCGGTGCGATTGGTCGGACCGAGAATGCCGGCGACGAAGCGCGGTTTCTCGGGTGTCGAGGCTTCGTCCGCCGCCTGCCGGGCCAGCTTCGCGGCAGCCAGGTTGATCTCATAGACCAGTTCCTCCATGCCATAGTCGGCCATGGCGATGCGGGTGCCGTTGAAGGTGTTGGTTTCGATGATGTCGGCACCAGCGGCCAGATACTCGGCATGAATGCCCTTGATGATCTCGGGCTGGGTGAGTACCAGCAGATCATTGTTGCCCTTGAGGTCGGAGGGCCAGTCCTTGAAGCGCTCGCCGCGATAAGCGGCCTCGTCGAGCTGGTGGCGCTGGATCATGGTGCCCATGGCACCGTCGAGAATAAGGATGGAGCGCGCGAGGCGCGCTTTGAGCAGGTGGGAATGGTCAGTCATAAGCTCTCTCGCCCTGAGCCGGCGGCCAGGGACGTTATTTGAGTTTCTGTGCGAGTCGCTGTGCGCCCCTTTTGAGGCTGGGGCGCAACAGGAGTGTTTTGATGGTGACATCGACCGGAGCCGACGTGCAGGGATCCAGGATCCGGTGGTTCGATTAGAGGACTAGCTTAACATGATCCGGGGGAAAGTCCCGATGGGCGGGTACATGGGCGGTTGAATGTTGGTGGATTGGTGCCGCTGGTTGGGCCAGTGTGAAGATCCGCTTGCTATTTTGCATGGACAGTCGCCAATTGCTTGACGTATAAGTCGCCATTGACGACTTGGGAATGCAACAAGGAGTGCACTGAATAACTGTGAACAAAGATCAACCCGTGGTGGCACAGGGCGTTAAGCCGTCTCGTCCTCGCCAGACGCAAGCTGTTGTGGAAATGGCGCAGCCTGATGCTAGGGTTCGGCAGCCGGCAAGTGCAAATCAGGGGACCGGCCCCTTCAAGAATGCGGCCAAGCGCGAGGCGATTATTGATGCGGCCGTGCCGCTGTTTATGCGTCAGGGTGTGCAACGCACCAGTCTGGAACAGATCGCTCGCGCGGCTGGGGTCGCCAAACAGACCATTTATTCTCATTTTGATAATAAGGACGCGCTTTTCGCGGCAGGTTTTCCGCGTGTTTTTGCGCGTCACGGCTTCGATCTGGAGCAGATTACCGCTGGTCAGGATGCGGCCGAAATTCTGCGGCGTCTGCTGCGCGGCTACCTGGCGGTGGTGTTGGATCCACAGGTCATTGCCATCAATCGTGTTGTGATGGCTGAAGCCGAGCAGTATCCAGACGTTGCCAAGCGTTGTTGGCAGAGCGGCCCGGCCCGCAGTCGCAAGCTGTTCATTGCCGTTGTCGCCCACTTGTCCGACCAAGGCCTGCTGCAAATCGATGATGTCGAGCAGGCTGGCGCCGAGCTGCGGGTGCTGGCGGCGACTGAGTTTCGCGAACAGCTGCTTTTCAAGGTGATTGATGCGGTGCCCGAGGTGGAGTTGACCGCCCACCTCGAACACCTGATCGTTGGTTTTCTCGACAAATACAGACCGCAAACACACACGAGCGTTCTGAGTCCGGATGATGCCCCCCCTGAAACTCGAAGAAGTTCAGAGCGGCGCGTTTTGGATCGAGATTAAGTAGGCATTGGTCCCAATGTAAAGATGGTTGTCATGATCGAAGTAAATGCCGCCATATTCGTGCGCAGACTTCCAACCACGGCCCAAGGGAACACGCCAAATCACTCGTCCATCCCAAGAGTCGATAGCCGAGACATAATACATTCCACCTTGAGTCGATGAGGCGTCAGAGGACCAGTCAGCTGTATGCGCAAAGATGATACCGCTTTCGCGCGCCAGCATGCTCATCGCCAGCATGCTCATCGCCAGCATGCTCATCGCCAGCATGCTTTGCCATTCGTAGTTCCAGACCTGACTGACCTGAAAACGGTTTTCGGAATCGATCATCAGCAATGAGAAGCCTGGCTCGGTTTCAATCAGTTGCGATTCCGGAATGACTACGGTGTGGCCAAAGTTGTTCTCGACAATCAAGCTGTCGCGAACTCCAATGAAGGAAGCCTCATCGACACTGCGCATGAGCGTGAACACATCATGACTTGATCGCTGACATCCCGCCAATCGGCCTGCGCAGCAGGGTGCAGAGCGCCTAAAACGGCGGCCAGCAGGATGGCTGGGAACACGAGCGACCACTTTGGAGCCGGTGAAGAGGGTTGTTCATGCGAAGCCTCCGAGTGACCTGTGCCACTGGGTAAAGCTAGACTGACCAGTTTAGTCTATTATAGCGCATAACGCGATTGTTGTTGAGACCGTTACGCCCAACGATCAAGGTGGATTTTGTGGAGGACTGATCAGCCGTGGCTGTGTGCTGATCGGATTGGAGGGATTGGTTATGGAATTCGGGGTCAGGAAAGACCCCGAATTCATCAGGTGCCAGAACGGCCGTTTGATCAGTTGATTAACTGAAAATATCGTGGACGATATTGTTGTACCAGCTGTGGGCGTACTGGACTTCGCGCGCCAAGGCCCATTGCGGCGCGTCGGAGGGGGTTAGGCCACCGGCGCCTTCGACGCCGGCGATGGTGGAGCCGTCCTCGCTGAGGCGATAGACGGCGGCGACTGAGATACCGTAGTCCTTGCCGACAATGGAATAGCAGGTGTTGACATAGGCGGGGATGCCGGGCTCGTCGCCGTTGAGCATGGCGATGATGGCCGCCGCCGTGACCTTGGCCTGGCTGTTAGCGGAGTAGCCGGATTTGGGCATCTTGGTGGCGATACAGGCGTCGCCGATGACATGAATGCCGGCGTGGATGCTGGACTCGAAGGTCTTTTTATCCACTGGGCACCAGCCGCTGTCGTCGGTCAGGCCGGCTTCCTGGGCGATCGTGCCAGCTTGCTGCGGTGGAATCAGGTTGATGACTGCGGCCTTGATCTCATCGCCAAAGCTGGTTTCGACCGTCATGTCATCGGGGTTGACGCTGACCACGGCAGCATCCGGGCCTGGGTGCCATTCGATCAAAGCATCTTCGGTGCCAAAGCCATACAGACGCTCCCAGCCCTGGGTGAACAGGCCTTGCTTGGAGAACTTTTGCTTGGAATCGAGAATCAGCACCTTGGATTTGGGTTTGGCCTTTTGCAGGTACATGGCGATCTGGCTGGCGCGCTCGTAAGGGCCGGGCGGACAGCGGAAGGGGTTGGGTGGCGGGGCAATCAGCACGGTGCCGCCATCGTCCATGGCTTCGAGCTGGCTGCGCAGGATTTTGGTCTGATTACCGGCTTTCCAGGCATGGGGGATGGTTTCGGCGACTGCTTCGCTGTAGCCGTCGATTTTGTCATACAGCAGCGAGACGCCGGGAGCGACAACGCAGCGGTCGTAGGGGAATTCATCGCCGCTGGCGGTTTTGACCACTTTTTTGTCGGCATCAATGCCGGTCGCCTTGTCATGCACCACCTTGACGCCATGTCCCTTGAGGCCGTCATAGCCATGCTCAATGGAGCTGAGCTGGCGGTCGCCGCTGAGCACTTCGTTACTCATGTAGCAGGTGAAGTAGCTCTGGTTTGGCTCGATCAGGGTCACCTCAATGCTGGAGTCGCCAAGCTTTAGATACTTGGCGGCGGTGACGCCACCGGTGCCACCACCAACCACCACAACCTTTTTGCTCTCGGCGCGGGCGATGTGTGGGAAGCCCAAGGTGCTGACAGTGGCCAGCGCACCGGTGGTCTTGACGAAATCACGTCGGTTCATGCTCATATCCATTCTCCTCCTGAATGCTTATCTTGCGCGGATGGCGTCTTAATTTATTGCTGGCTGGCGTAATAGGCCCAAAGGGCAGCGAGTCCGTCATCACCCTCGGCTTCGAGCATGGACTCAAGCTTGCGCTTCATCTTCTTGGGGATCTCGCGGCGCTCGTCGCGGAAGTCGCTCATGGCATACTTCAGATAAGGGGTCCACTGGCCGGCCAGGATGTAATAGTCCTCCTCCTCGGGAACCGCCTTGCCACCTTCGATATGGCACTTTTCGCAGTACTGCTCGTGCAGGTCACTGCCTGCCTCGACCAGGGCCTGGTCGAAATCCTGCTGGGCGGGAGCAAAGTCCTGCTGGTGGAAGTATTCGGCCATCTTTTCGAGTTCTTCGTCGTTATAGCCACGCGCAATGCGACCCATGATGGTGGAGTAGGTCTCGTCATCGCGGAAGTACTGCATGGTTTCGACGAAGACAATCGGATCCATGGCAGCAATACTGGGCGTGGCCGGCCCCAGGCTATTGCCATGGGTGCCATGGCAACCGGCGCAGGTGTTGGCCAGCATGGTGCCGATGGCGGTGGTGTCCTCGGATTCGGCCAGGGCGGCACTGGAGCCAACGCCAAGCAGCAGGGCAGCACCGATGAGGGTGCGGAGAGAGGGGTGTTGGTTCATTATGATTCCTCCTATGGGTGGGAACGATTCCCGTGGTGGTGCCGTGTCAGTCACTGGTGAGCGCTTGCACGGCGCGAGTCTGGTCATGGGCGCGGGCGATCTCGACCGGGGTCTGACCGTTCTGGTTAGTCGCCTTGGGATCAGCACCATGATCAAGCAGCAGGCGGATCAGATCGGCATCGCCGGCACGGGCGGCTTGCATCAGTGGGGTGAAGCCATCGATATCGACGATGTTCGGGTCAGCTCCGGCGGCGAGCAGGGTGCGGGCGATGCGCGGATTGCCATCGGTCACCGCCCAAGACAGGGCACTCATGCCGAGCTGATCGCGCCGGTTGACCTCGGCCCCATGCGTGAGCAGTAACTCGACCATGGGCGCCTGGCCATTGTCAGCGGCGATGATCAGCGGGGTATCGCCTGCGTTGTCCTGGCTGTTGGGCTGGGCGCCCGCTTGCAGCAGCAGTTCGGCGATTTCAGTGTGGCCTGCGGCGGCGGCATTCATAAGCGCATTGCGTCCCTCCTTGTCGGCGGCGCGCGGGTCGGCATGGCGAAACAGCAGTTGTCGAACCATGTCGGCAATGCCGTAGCGGCTGGCAATCATCAGGGCATCCCAGCCGGCGCGGGTGCGGTCGTGGACGTGGGCGCCGCGTTCAATAAGCAATGCCGAGATGCCAATGTGGCCGTTTTCGGCGGCGAAGGTCAGGGCAGTGCAGCCGGCGACGGTGCGCTCATTGACATCGGCACCACGGTTGATGAGCAGGGCGACCGTATCCATGCTGTCGCTTTCCACGGCCATCATGAGCGCGGTTTTGCCGAACTCATTGGCGGCATTGGCATCGGCGCCCTGGTCGATGAGTGCGGCGACGCTCGGGGTATCGCCGATCATGGCTGACAACCGCAGTTCGCGGTCGAGCTCGGGATTGCCGGCGAGCGCGGCGCTGGTCAACAGTGCGGCGCTCAGGGCGCAGGCCGCGCGCCATAAGTGGGAACCATGCTGGTCAGGAAGATCCGGCCGTGTCATCCTCACTCCTCCTCTGGCTCTTCGGGCTCGCGGGGCATTTTATGCACCACCGCCTTATGGCAGTCGATACAGGTTTGGCCTTTGTCCTCGGCGCGGGAGTGGCGGCTGCGAGCGGAGCGGCCCTGTTCGGACAGATCCATGTTCTGGTAGTCGTGACAGCGGCGGCATTCACGCGAATCTGTGCGTTCCATCTTTTTCCAGACGTTTGAGGCCATGTGCCAGCGGCGCGCTTCAAACTTTTCCGGGGTGTCGATGGTGCCCATAATTTCGTGATAGACATCCTTGGCGGCGATGATCTTGGTCGCGATCTTGGGCAGGAAGGGCTTGGGCACATGACAATCGGCGCAGGTGGCCTGCACGCCGGATTGATTCTTGAAGTGCATGCTCTCCTGATATTCCAGATAGTTGGTCTGCATGGTGTGGCAGGAGACGCAGAACTCCATCTCGTTGGTAGCGCTCAGCGTAAAATTAAACAGGCCGGCGAAACCGATGCCGGCCACAAAAAGCGCGACAAACACAAGCATGTAGCGGCGAGAGGAAGCCTTGGTGTCAGGCATGCAAAACCTCACTGGGTGATTTCAAATGGCTTGTTCCTTAAGTCATGAGGGGTCGGACCGCACCAGCAGGCCAAGTCCGATCTCTGGACTGTCAATTGTCATTGACAGATGCTAAAGGATAGAAAGCCGCTTGCCAAGCAAGGGAATAGGTTTTGCGCCTTTTGGGGCAGGTAAGTGGTTTGGGTCAGTGGCCTATGTGGCCAGGGACCCAAACCCATTGTGTCGGCAGGAAGGGCGAGCCAGGGGAGGCAAGCTCGTGTTTTACACCAATTGGTGCTGGTTTTTCATGTACAGATAGACCAGATTTGAAACCGAACGCAGGGCATTGCTGCGCGCCGTGATCCAGCTGGTATAGGACTCGGTGCGGCTGTCGCGCTCAATGATGCCGATGAAGGTATAGGGCCGTGGGCGCCCACGACTGTCCTGACACTCGATAATGCCCATATTGCCGCACAGGCGCGCGGTGGAGCCGGTTTTGTCATAAACGCGCACATGCGCCGGGATGCTGCTGACACCCCGGGTGATGCGATCATGGTTGGGCAGCCCCATGATGTCGCGCAGATCCCGGGCATGCGGCAGGCGGCTGTGCCAGAGCGCGAACAGGAAGCGGCTGTAGTCGTGCGCCGAGGCCCTGTTGCGATAGGTGCGACCGCCTGCGGGAATGTATTCAACCACGCTAGTCTCGCGAAAGACCCCCGGGGCGTATTGTTTCAGCACCCGCTCGACATCCTGCGGGCCATGGTTGCCATTGGCGCGACTGACCATGTGCATCAGCTCATTGGTGGCGGTGTTGCTGCTGCGGCGGATGCTCTGCTCCATGATGTCGCGCACCGAGCTGGTAAATTGCGGTCCGGAGCGACGGCGATCCGCCAGGTAGAAAAACGCTTGTGCCACAAAGGGCTTGATCATGCTGGCGGCTTGACGCGGGATGTCCTCGTTGATGGCGACCAGCTTTTGGCGAGTGGAGAAGTCGTAGATCGACCAGGAGGTGCGCTCGCTGGAGGAAATGCGTCCCTCAGCCCGCATCCGCTTGACCAGCGTTGAAACCTGCGTCTGCAAGGCGCTGGGTGCGGCGGCCAGCGGTGGCGCTGCGCCACCAAGCAGCAGGGCGCCGCTGGCCAGGGTCAGGTTACCGAGGAAATGGCGCCGCGACAGCGTGCTTGGGGTGATAAGGCTGGAGGTGGCGTCCGGGGGCGCGGGGATAAAAAGCTTGTTCATGGCATGATCCGCTGGCGAAAGTGGCGGTAAAACGACGGACTGATGCCTTAAAAGCATAATCAAAACACGCCAGAAATCAAGGGAGTCTGGAAAAATATTTTTCTTATTTATCAGTCTATTTTGATATCTTCTTGATAAATCAGTTGATCATTGCGCCAAGTCCGGCTGCTGTGCTAGCCCGCCGCCGCCCCGGATGCCGGGGCGAGGCGGCGGTGTGACATCAGGCCAGCGCCTCGCTGTCGAGCGTCATTCTGGGGATGTGCCCGGTGCTGCTGCCCAGCTCAACCAGCAGCTGCGCATCGGCGGGCAGCACATCGACTTCGGCGCGGGACTCGATCAGGCGCTCGGTTTCCATCACATCCAGCACGGCGTTGAGTACCTCTGGATCCTTGCCGGCGATCTCATTGAGCGCGGCACCAACCACAGCCGGGCGGGTGGCGGCAGCCTCGGCCATTTTCTGCGAAACCTTGTAGGCGGTCTGACTTTTAATCAGGCCGACGCGGTTCTCGCCATCCTGTTTCATGGCGCTGGTCACCTGCACCAGACGCTTGACCACTTTTTCAGTGATGTTGTCCACCATTTGTCGGTCGGTAAAGGCAACTTTGCGAATGTAAACCGAGCCGAGCTTGTAGCCCCATTTTTCCGACAGCGGCGACACGGTCGCGCGCACCTTGCGGCTGAGCTGATGGCGGTCTTCGAGCATCTTGTCCATTTCGAGATTGCTGAGCGTCGAGATGGTGGAGCTGGCCACATTGGCTTGCAGGGAGCCTTCTGGATTGGCGTTGACGAACAAATAGGACACCGGATCGCTGACCTGCATCTCGTACCAGATGCCGACCCCCATGGGGGTGCCTTCTTCGGAATTGACCATCTGATCGCGCAGGTAATACTGCTTGAGCGCGGTGCTGACCAGGTGGCGCTTACCAAAAAAGGGCACCAGCAGTGCCTTGAGCCCGAAATGACTGACCGGGTATTGCAGGCCGGCCTCATCCAGGGTGCCTAATACCTTGCCGAACAGGATGAACACCTGCGCCTCGCGCTCGCGCACCACGGCATAAATACCAAAAGAGCGTGCCAGAGCCAGCAGCAGCGGAATACAGGCCAGCCCGAAAAAGAAAGCAATGAAGGTGCCAAAGTCTTGATCAAGGAACATCATAACGGGAGCCTCGGTTAGCGGTTAGGAGCCGTGATCTGCACAATGCGTCGTGCCTGCTTCAGCAGCGGGATGCGCATGTTGCGCAAATAGGCGCGCAGAGCACTCTGACCGCCACGTGCCTTGATGTTGGACAGGGTTTCGCTCAGTTCGCGCAGTGGGGCAACCTCGGCCTGGGCGTTGTTGCTGGCGATCTCCACAGCGCGGTTGCTCATGGTGATTTGCTGCTCGGCATCGGCGCGGGCGGTGCTAATGTCAGCGGCGACCTGATTGCGGGTGGAGTTGATGGCGGACAGGGCGCGATCGACCTCCGCTGGCGGATCGATCTGGGTGATCAAGGCGGCGTCCAGCTCAAGACCGTAGCGGGTGCCGGTGGAACGGCATTGCTGTTCCATGTAGTCGTTGAGCAGCGGCAGGTTTTTGCGCAGGTCATTGATGGACACCCCTTCTGACAGATCAACAGCGGGCCCGCCTTCTTCGCCTTGCATGTCGCCGCTGCCGACCAGGCTCTGGCCCTTGGGATCGACGAAGTTGGCGATGCGCTCGCGCAGCACGGAGACAAAATAGCCCATGACATGCTCAAGCGGCGTGTCGATGCCAAACAGATAGGCATAGAGGTTGTTCTCGGAGGCGCGAAAGCGAATCTGGCCATTGACGCCGGTGGTCAGGTTGTCTTTCGTGACCGCCTCAATGGTGGATTGGCGTTTGGTCGGATCCCAGGTCAGATCCAGCGCCTTGGTGTCCACTTCAACCTTATGCACCTTCTGCCAGGGCCATTTGAAGTAGGGGCCACCGGGCCCGATGGTGCGCAGCACCGGGAATTGATAGCGTTGTTGTTCTTCTTCATTCAGGCTGTTGTCGCGCACAAAGCTGTCGCCGATACGCTGTGCGCGGCCAAAGGAGGTCAGGACGGCGCGCTCATTGGGCTTGACGGTATAAAAAGCGCGGTGAAACAGGCGAAAGCCGGCATAGACCAGCAGTCCAAGCATAAAAGCGGTAATGGCCATGGGCGGGATCTCCAGCAGACCAAGGAAAGGCGAGGGCGTCCGCGCGTGGCGGGCACTTCAAGCATAGCGGCTTCAGGACAGGCCGCAAGCGCGAATTCTGCTGGGGCGATCAGGCGGTGCGCAGGACGAAATGCGCGAAGGGAGTGCTGTCGGGCGGGGGAAGTTGGGTGGGCAGTTGGGTGCGCAGCTCTGCATCGAGTAAGGAATGCGGGCGGCATTGTTGCAGAGCGTAGCGCGAGACGCCGGCGGCGGCCAGCTGCTGCATCAAATCAGCGAGATAGTCCGGATGGTCGAATCCGGGCATGACGGTGGTGCGCACTTCAAGCGCCACGTCGGAGGCTAGCGCCAGTGCCAGACTCTCCCAGGCTTTGGCGCCAGAGCCAGGCACGCCGGTGATCAGCGGATAGTCCTCGGGCAGGGCCTTGATGTCCAGACCCAGCCAGTCAATCAGCGGCAGCACGCGCGCGAGTCGCTGCGGGGCCGGGCCGCCGCTATGCAGTCCGACCTTAAACCCCAGGCGGCGTACCGCTTGGATGGCCGTTGGCAGCGCAGCTTGCAGGGTCGGCTCGCCACCGCTGAACAGTACCGCGTCAAGCAGACCGCGCCGGGAGCCGAGAAATTCCAGCACCTCGGCCCAGCTGAGCGCGGGCGGGGTGTTGGCATTGAGCAGATGCGCATTGTGGCAGTAGGCGCAGCGCCAGGGGCAGCCCTGGCAGAACAGGGTCGCGGCCAGTTCACCGGGGTAGTCCGTGGTGCTGAGCGCCGTCAGGCCGCCAAGGCGCAGGCTGGTGGGTGCCACATCCATGCGAGCATTCGGCGCGCGGGCGATTAAGCCGCTTCGAGCGTGCGCTGGGGCTGCTCGCTGCCTTGCGGCTGCTCGCTGAACAGACGTCGCTCGCGATGCTCGGCCTGCTTGCCGGCATTGAAGGCTGAAACCGGGCGATGGTATCCCATTACACGGGTCCAAACCTCGCAGCGGGTCCGTTCTTCATCGCGGATTTCGATAGAGCCGTCAGTCAGCATGGGTGTCTCCAGTGAGGGTTGATGGACGCATTGACCGGTGGTCAATGTTCTCAGGGTTCATGATTTGAGGATTCAGGTGTTTGGAACCAGGGTGGTGGCTCCGGTAACCGCCAGTTCGGCGCTCTGGGCCTCGATCCGCTTGTGGGCGATGAGTTCCTGATCGCACTTGGGGCAGTATTCATGCTCGCCGGCAATGTAGCCATGATGCGGGCAGATGGAGAACACCGGCGTCACCGTGATGTAGGGGAGACGGAAGTTCTCAAGGGCTCGTCGTACCAGGCGCTTGCAGGCCTCGGTCGAGCTGATCTTCTCGCTCATGTACAGATGCAGCACGGTGCCGCCGGTGTATTTGGATTGCAGGTTTTCCTGCAGCGCCAGCGCCTCGAAGGGGTCATCAGTAAAGCCGGCCGGCAGCTGAGAGGAATTGGTGTAATAGGGTGAGTCCTCGCTGCCAGCCTGCAAAATGTCCGGGAAACGCTTCTTGTCCTCGCGTGCGAAGCGGTAGGTGGTGCCCTCGGCGGGTGTGGCCTCTAGGTTGTACATGTGGCCGGTTTCTTCCTGAAAGCTCACCATGCGTGCGCGCACATGATCAAGGAAACGGGTGGCAAAGGTGCGCCCCCATTCGGTGCTGATGTCCTCAGCATCTCGGGTAAAATTGCGGATCATTTCGTTGATGCCATTGACGCCAATGGTCGAGAAATGATTGCGCAGGGTGCCGAGATAGCGCTTGGAGTAGGGGAAGAGACCGGCGTCAAGATGGCGCTGAATCACCTTGCGTTTCAACTCCAGGCTCTTGCGTGCCAGATTCAGCAGGTGATCGAGCGCCGCAAGCAGCTCTTGTTCCTTGCCCTTGTGCAAATAACCCAGCCGGGCGCAGTTGATGGTCACCACGCCGAGTGAGCCAGTCTGCTCGGCGGAGCCAAAGAGCCCATTGCCGCGCTTTAACAGCTCGCGCAGGTCGAGCTGCAAGCGGCAGCACATGGAACGCACCATGTTGGGGGACAGCTCGGAATTGACGAAGTTCTGGAAGTAAGGCAGGCCGTACTTGGCAGTCATTTCGAACAGCCGTTCGGCGTTCTCGCTCTCCCAAGGGAAGTCCGGCGTGATGTTATAGGTCGGGATCGGGAAGGTAAAAATCCGCCCCTTGGCATCACCTTCGGTCATGACCTCAATATAGGCGCGATTGACCATGTCCATTTCGGTCTGGAGGTCGCCATAGGTGAAGGGCTGCTCAACCCCACCGACCAAGGGCACCTGATCGCGCAAATCCTCGGGACACACCCAATCGAAGGTCAGATTGGTGAAGGGCGTCTGGGTGCCCCAGCGCGACGGAACATTGAGGTTATAGATCAGTTCCTGAATGTACTGGCGCACATGGGTGTAGTCGAGTTGGTCGCACCGCACGAAGGGCGCCAGATAGGTATCAAAGCTCGAGAAGGCTTGGGCACCGGCCCATTCGTTTTGCAGGGTGCCGAGGAAGTTCACAATCTGCCCGATGGCCGAGGACATGTGCCGCGGTGGCCCGGCCTCGACCCGGCCCGGCACACCGTTCAGACCCTCGTTGAGCAGGGTGCGCAGCGACCAGCCGGCGCAGTAGCCGGACAGCATATCCAGATCGTGAATGTGATAATCGCCTTCACGATGGGCTTCGCCGATCTCGGGGGTGTAGACGTGGCTTAGCCAGTAGTTGGCGATCATCTTGCCCGAGGTATTGAGGATTAGCCCGCCGAGCGAGTAGCCCTGATTGGCGTTGGCCGAAACGCGCCAGTCGGAGCGGTCGAGGTATTCGTTAATGGAACCGGCGACATCGACCAGAGTGCGGTGATCGTGGCGCAGTTTGCGATGCTGCTCGCGATAGACAATATAGGAGCGCGCGGTCACAAAATGATTAGCGCTGATCAGGGTTTGCTCGACGACATCCTGGATGTCTTCGATGTCGGGCACCCGCTCATCATTGAAGCGATGCGCCAGCACCTTGACCACCTGAGCGGTCAGCAGCCCAGCTTCAAGCTCGTCGAACTCACCACTGGCACGACCGGCGCGCAGAATGGCCGATTCAATACGCGCGGACGCGAATGGAACTTCCTTTCCGTCGCGTTTAAGTACGCGCCGTGGTAGGCTGGCAAGACTGGGCTGGCGATGGGACATAAGTGGACTCGCGGCTGCTCTGGTCAGGTCATCTGAGTTGGCGACACAAGATATTGTGCTTGTCAGTATAGATGACACTAGATATTGTGAAAAGCGATTTTAACCTAAGCTGACCTGGATCATCAAATGTGCGGCCAGGCCAGAGCTGCTGGAGGGTTTGAGAGAGGACGCACGGCTCGCAGGCTGCGAGTCTTGCCATCGTTAAGTTAATGGCAGAATTGATGGTTTTTCTGCTGTTGGAGGCTTGCAGTGGCGCCGGTGCAGGTCGCCGAACCCGGCGCAGCCCCAGACGCGCTACGCCTGCTGGATGTTTGTCGCTTGCGCGCTACGCTGGACTGGCGGCAGGGGGATTGGCACCGGGCCGCCACGCTCGCCGATCCGCCGGGCGTACGCCGTTGAGACGGTTTTCTGTTGCTGAACCAGTCTTTTCGTGGTCTGCGTTGCGCGCCGGGTCATCAATGGCGCTGCTTGACCGGACTGGCCGGTTTATGCGGCGAGCGCTGGCATTGAGCCAGGCTGGCGCTTGGAAGCTGCGAGAAAGGGAGGGTGGTCTCAGGTATCTGCCGCTGTGGCGTTGTAATAATGCAGTGGCACCCGACGTGACAGGCTGGTCAGCAGTTCATAGCTGATGGTGCCGCTGGCTGCTGCGACGCTGGTGGCGCTGATTTGTGGTCCCCAGAGTTCAACCGGATCGCCGGGTTGCGCTTGCGGGAGTTCGGTGAGATCGACGGTGAGCATATCCATGGACACCCGACCGATGAGCTGCGTCCGGGTGCCATTCACGGCTACCGGGGTGCCGTCGGGGGCGTGGCGGGGGTAGCCGTCGGCATAACCAGCCGCAACTACGCCGACGCGGGTGGGGCGGGTGCAGACAAAGCGCCCCCCATAGCCGATCGACTCGCCGACGGCGAGTTCGCGCACGGCTGTCAGTGCCGATTCAAAGCGTAGCGCCGGGCGTAAGTCGGCGGCCTGAGGGGTGTCATGATCGAGCGGATCCAGGCCATAGAGCATGATGCCGGGGCGAACCCAGTCGGCATGGCTGTCTGGCCGGCTGAGAATGGCGGCTGAGTTGGCCAGACTGCGCGGTGCCGCAATCCCGGCGCAATGGCGCTTGAAGCAGGCGAGCTGGGCGTCGGTTGGTGCGGAGGCGGCTTCATCGGCACGGGCGAAATGGGTCATCAGCACCACGCGGTCGATATGGGGGCAGCGGCTCAATTCGGTGTAAGCGGCGCTAGCCTGCTGCGGTGCCAGGCCGAGCCGGTGCATGCCGGTGTTGAGCTTCAGCCAGACTCCGAGCGGCTGGCGCGGGCGCGCCTCCAAGAGCCAGTTCAATTGCTGCCGGTTATGCACGACGGGCGTTAAGTTCAGACGGTCGAGCCATTGCCGCTCAAGCGGCTCGAAAATACCCTCCAGCAGCACAATGGGCGCGCGAATGCCCGATTCCCGCAGCTCCAGTGCCTCCTCGCTGCATGCGACGCCCAGGGCGTCAGCTTGCGTCTCCAGTGCCCGGGCTACGGCAACGGCGCCATGCCCGTAGGCATTGGCCTTGATGACCGCAAGTACCTGCGCGCCGCCGACAAGACGTTTGGCGAGGTGGAAATTGTGGCGAATGGCTGCGAGATCGATGTGGGCTTGAGTCGGTCGGGACATACCGGGGCTGTGCTGATGACACAACCCGCCCAAAGGGGATGGAAAGCTTGAATGGCGCTCCCTAGGGGATTCGAACCCCTGTTACCGACGTGAGAGGCCAGCGTCCTAACCGCTAGACGAAGGGAGCGGGACGTGAAGTGCTAAGTGGCGTATTATACGGCATTTGGCGTCGGACTCAAGCGGAGATCATGCGCGGCTGGTTCGGCTTGTTATCGCCTGGCTTATTTTCCAGGCGTGGATTGAAACAAACATAACATTAGGTTCATTTGTCTTCCTTGGTTGTACCGACTCCTCGCATTGTGCCGCGTCCAGAGCACAGTATCTCGCGCGCGAATATCAGCGCCCATGCGCTCAAGGTGCTTTATCGACTCAAGCAGAGCGGCTATCAGGCCTATCTGGTGGGTGGCGGTGTGCGGGATTTGCTGCTTGGGCATGAGCCCAAGGACTTTGATGTTGCCACCGATGCCCGCCCGGAGGAGGTGCGCGCCGTCTTTCGCAACTGTCGGCTGATCGGCCGGCGCTTCCGACTGGCGCATGTCTTTTTTGGCCCCGAGATTGTCGAGGTGGCGACCTTCCGCGCCGGGCCTCTGACCGACGGTGATGAGGGCGCCCGCCAGATCGAAAATGGCATGATCCTGCGGGATAATGTCTATGGCAGTCTTGCCGAGGATGCGCTGCGCCGCGACTTTACCGTCAATGCGCTCTATTACAACATTGAGGATTTCTCCCTGGTTGATTATGCCGGGGGGCTGGATGACATTGCCGCCGGGCGTCTGCGCCTGATTGGCCAGGATGCGGTGGCACGTTATCGGGAAGATCCGGTGCGGATGCTGCGTGCGGTACGCTTTGCCTGCAAACTCGGTTTTGTGATTGATCCATCCTGCGAGGGTCCGTTGTTCGAGCTTGCGCCTTGGCTGCATGAGGTGCCGCCGGCGCGCTTGTTTGAGGAAATTCTGAAGCTGTTTCAGGCTGGCTACGCCCTCTCGGCCTTTGAAAAACTGCGCCATTACGGTCTGTTTGCCGAACTCTTCCCCGATATCGAAGCCTGTTTGGCGGAAGAGGAACAGGGATTTCCGATTACCTTCGTCAATCGCGGACTGGACAACACCGACCGCCGGGTGCAGGACGGCAAGCCGATTGCGCCTTTTTTCCTCCTGGCGGTGCTGCTGTGGGAGCCGGTGCGACGGGAATACCAGCGTTTGCTGGAGGCCGGTCATCGCGAAGCCGAGGCGATGGCACTTGCCGCTGGCACCATCGCCGGGCGTCAGCAGCGGCGGGTGGCGATTCCTAAGCGCTTCGGTCTGCCGATGCGGGAGATCTGGGCATTACAGCCAGCCCTGGAGCGCCGGCGCGGCAAGCGCCCCCTGGCCTTGATTCAGCATCCGCGCTTTCGCGCCGCTTATGATTTTCTGCTGCTGCGGGCTGAGTCCGGTGAGGTCGATCCGGAGCTTGCGCACTGGTGGACGCAGTTTCAGCATGTGAATTCGTCGGAACGTGCGGCCATGACCGCTGAGCGCAAGTCAGCCGGGCGTCGCAAGCGCCGCCCGCGTAAAACACGCAAGGCCAAGCAGCCCGAGGCTAGGGGCGGTGAGGCCGCACTCTCCGGTCAGGTGGCCGAGTCTCAGGACTGAATAAGAGATGGATAGGATAACGCTCGGACAGTTAGCGAGCATGAAGCGCGAGCGTCAGCCAATTGCTTGCCTAACCTGCTATGACGCGACCTTTGCCCGCCTGCTGGAGCAGGCCGGGGTCGAGGTGGTCTTGGTGGGCGACTCGCTCGGGAATGTGATTCAGGGACACGCAAGCACGCTTCCGGTCAGTGTTGATGATATGGTATATCACACCAAATCAGTGGCGCGCGCCTTGTCGGCACCGCTGCTGATCGCCGATCTGCCCTTTTTGAGCTACACCACGCCGGCTCAGGCGCTCGCCAGTGCACACCGCCTGATGGGGGAGGGCGGTGCGCAAATGGTCAAGCTGGAAGGCGGTGCTCAGGTGCTGGATATGGTACGGGCGCTGAGTGATTTTGGCGTGCCCGTGTGTGTGCATCTTGGTCTGCTGCCGCAGTCGGTGCATCGTCTGGGTGGATATCGCTACCAGGGACGCGAGGCCGGAGCTGCGGAGCGGATTCGTGCCGATGCACGGGCGTTGCAAGAAGCTGGGGCGGAGTTGCTGGTGGTGGAATGTGTGCCGGCACAGCTGGCTGGAGAACTCCGACAACAGCTCAGGATGCCGGTGATTGGGATTGGTGCGGGGGCTGACTGCGATGGTCAGGTGCTGGTGCTACACGACATGCTGGGTGCCCATAGGGGCCGGCCACCACGTTTCAGCCGGGATTTCCTCACCGGCCAGACCGGCGGGCTCAGTGGTGCGCTGGCGGCCTATGTGGCGGCGGTGAAGTCCGGCGCCTTTCCAGGGCCGGAGCAGACGTTGTTCTGAGGTCTTGTCATGCTGATTTTTCACGAGATTGCCCCCCTGCGTGCGCAACGCGCCGAATGGCAGCGCGCGGGTCTGCGCGTGGCGCTGGTGCCGACCATGGGGGCTCTGCACGCCGGGCATCTGTCGTTGATCGATCAGGCACAAGACTGCTGTGACCGGGTGGTGGTCAGCCTGTTTGTGAATCCGCTGCAATTCGGTCCCAATGAAGATTTTGACCGCTATCCACGCACTTTTGACCAGGATTGCCAGCAGCTTGAGGCGCGCGCGGTGCATGGGCTGTTCGCGCCCTCGGAGCAGGCGATCTATCCGGACGGGCGCGAGGGCCATACCCGGGTACATGTGCCTGGATTGAGTGAGATGCTGTGCGGTTGCAGCCGTCCTGGGTTTTTCGAAGGCGTGGCGACTGTGGTGACCAAGCTGTTTAATATCGTGCAGCCCGATGTTGCCGTGTTTGGTGCCAAGGATTTTCAGCAGTTGGTGGTGATTCGGCGTCTGGTCAAGGATCTTAACCTGCCGATTGAAATCCTAGCTGGCCCGACAGTGCGCGAAGCCGATGGCCTGGCAATGAGTTCGCGCAATGCCTATCTCAGTACCGAGCAGCGTGCGCTGGCGCCGCAGTTGCAACAGCAGTTGCAGGCAGCGGCGCAGGCGGTGCAGCAGGGTGCGAGCCTGGCGGCTGTAGAGGCGGAAGCGGAGGCACAGCTGAGCACGGCGGGCTTGCGCCCGGATTATGTTCGCGTGCGCCGGGCGGCTGATTTGGCCGCCCCCAGGCCGGATGATGAGTCTCTGGTGATTCTGGCGGCCGCTTATTTGGGAAGTACGCGGTTGATCGATAATTGTTGTTTTAACACGAAGCGATAAGGGTTAGCCTTTCTCTGCTTGGTCTGTACTTTGTTCATCCGGTGTTTCAGTGTTGGGTTCTGCGACAGGTGCATCGGCTTGTTTAGCAGATGAGGCGGGTGCCGATGGCTCAGGGATCGGCCGGGCAGGCGCTTGATGCCCAAGAGGCTGAATACTGGGGGTCCATTCCACGGCAGGCAGCAGATGCTTGAAGGCGGTGCCGTACATGTCCCAGATGGTGATGAAGAGCGAGGCAATCAGGGGGCCAATGAAAATGCCGGTTAGGCCAAACATCATAATGCCGCCCAGGGTGCTGAAGAAAATCATCAGCTCGTGCATTTTGGTGTCTTTGCCGACCAAAATCGGACGCAGGACATTGTCGAGGCTGCCGACAATCAGACCGCAAAAGAGCCCGAGCAGCAGACTGCTGAGCACCTGCCCCTGAATCATCAGCAGGATGACGGCGGGGATCCAGATCAGTGCGGAGCCAATGCTGGGTATCACGGAGAGCACCGCCATCAGGGTGCCCCAGAAGACGGCGTTATTGATGCCGGCGACAGCAAAGGCGATACCGGCCAGGGTGCCTTGCAGAGCACCAATCAGTAACGTGCCTTTCAGGGTTGCGCGCGTCACTGAAGTGAATTTATCCAGCATCAAATGTTCATCGCTGCTTTTGAGCGGCAGGTAGTAGAGGATTTTTTCGACCAGCCGATGACCGTCCATTTGCAGAAAATAGATGGTGTAGAGCATTACGAAGATCATAAAGACCACATTGGCCGTGCCCAGAGTCAGCGATGACAGCCCGCCGACCAGAAAGGTGCTGACCAGGCTAACGGCTTCGCCCGCCTTAGAGATCAGCAGCTCGCGGTATGGCAGCAGGACGTCGTATAAGGGCAGGTGTTCGATTTTGGCGGTCAAGACTCCCGGTTCGGTGAGTTTTTTGACCCAGGGCGTCACGGACTCGCTGACATCAATCGCCTGTGCGATGACAACACCGATTAAGCTGGTCAGTGGAATCAGCACGATGGCGACCATGATGAGCAAGGTGACCAGGGAGGCCAGATGGTGCCGGCCTTTGAACCACTGATCCAGGCGCAGGTAAACAGGCCGCGCCAGGGCGCTGAAGATCCCCGACAGGAAGATCGCCATCAGGAAGGGCTGGATCATGCTCAGGAAGAGCGCGCTAATCCCCAGCGTCATCAGTAAAATGGTCAAATTATTGATCTGGTCTTTGTTCACGGACCTCGGCTCCAGCCGTTGATTGATGGATGTGAGCCGCAATCCTAGCAGTTTGCTAAACTCCCAAGCTTACAAACGGCGCTCGTGGTGATCGCATCAGCTTGGCGAGCCGGGCGTCCAAGAGCAACGAAGGTGAATTGAGCATGGCAAAAAAGGCAGCAAAGAAAGGCAAGGGTGACGAGGATGGAGCACCCAAGAAAGCTGGCAAGAAAAAACTGATTATCATCCTTTTGCTGGCACTGATTGTGCTTGGTGGCGGTGGCGGGGCAGCCTGGTATTTTCTGCTGGGCGGTACTGAAAAGGCGGAAGTGACTACGGAACCCGCACCCATGCCCTTGCTCTACTACCGGCTCGACAAGCCGATTACGGCGACTCTGGAGCCGGATCAGCCGGCCAGCTTTGTACGGGTTAACCTAGTGCTGGCCAGCCGGGATCCGGCGGTGATTGATGCCTTGCGCTTGCACACGCCGATTATTCGTAACGATTTGCTGCCGATCCTGGGCAACCAGAAATATGCAGAATTGAATACCCCCGAAGGTAAGGATGCCTTGCGCACACAGATTTATGACGCGATTACCGCGATTTTGGTGCGTACCGGCTCCCCGGCCGGGATTGAGCATGTCTATTTCAACGAAATTGTAATGCAGTAAGCCAGAGTCATCTGGCCGAGCGGAGTATTCGCCATGTCCCAGCAGACCGACATCCTTAGTCAGGACGAAATCGACGCCCTATTGCATGGCGTTGATGGCGGCGACATTGATGCCGACGAGGATCCCTTTCCCGCCGATGGCGAGGCGCGGTCGTTCAATTTCGCAACCCAGGAACGCATTGTGCGTGGGCGCATGCCCACGCTCGAAATGATCAACGAGCGCTTTGCCCGCTACTTGCGCGTGCACTTGTTCAATCTGTTGCGCCGTTCAGCGGAAATTTCTGTGGTTGGCACCCGATTGGTTAAATTCTCGGATTATGTGCATTCGCTCTTTGTGCCAACCAGCCTAAATTTGGTGCGTGTTATCCCCTTGCATGGTACCGGGCTGTTTGTGTTTGATCCCAAGCTGGTGTTTGTATTGGTGGATAATTTCTTTGGCGGTGATGGGCGCTTCTACACCCGTATTGAAGGGCGTGATTTCACGCCCATGGAACTTCGGGTGATCCAGAATCTGCTCAATACGGCTTTCGCCGACATGGAGAAAGCCTGGGAGCCGGTGATGGAACTCAAGTTTGAGTTCATTAACGCGGAGGTGAACCCGCAGTTTGCCAACATCGTCAGCCCGACCGAGATTGTTGTGATCAATGATTTTCACGTTGATCTTGATGGTGGTGGTGGCAATCTGCATGTGACACTGCCCTACTCCATGCTCGAACCCATTCGCGAGCATCTTGATACCGGTTTACAATCCGACCGCTCCAGCGTGGATAAGCGCTGGCTGCATGCGCTCGAAGAGGAGGTCTATGCGGCTGAAGTTGAAGTCAGTTCCACACTAATCGAGACGACCTTAACTGTCGAAGAGTTACTTAGAGTGCGCCCGGGCGACATTATTCCAATCGATTTTCCCGATCTGGTGGACCTTAATGTGGAGGATATCCCGTTATTTCGTGGCAAATTTGGCACTATCAATGGACAAAATGCGATCAGGATCGAAGAAATCGTGCATGTGCAAACGAATTAAAGTGTTGCCTTTTGGGTAGAATCATGGGCATTGGTCAGTTAAATTCGATGAGCGCAGCACCACAACCGCAAAGAGTTCAGCTATGAGCGAGGAACAAGACAACCCGGTTACTGATGACACCCCGGAGGTCGATATGGATGCCGGGGATGAGTCGTCGGCGGCGGACGATTGGGCAGCAGCACTTGAAGAGCAGCAAGAGGAAGAAAAACAGACAGATAGTGGTGCGGCATCCGGCACGCGTCAGTCCGAATGGGTTGGGGGTGGCAATGACGCATCGGCGGCCACTCCGATGAATCCAGAGGAGTTCTCCGAGGATCATGTCGAAGGTGCGGATCAAGTCAATCTCGATATGGTGCTGGACGTACCTGTCACCATTTCGATGGAAATTGGCCGCACCCGGATTCCGATTCGCAATCTGCTGCAACTCAATCAAGGGTCGGTGGTCGAACTCGACCGCTTGGCCGGTGAGCCCCTGAACGTGTTGGTCAATGGCACTTTGATCGCACATGGCGAAGTGGTGGTGGTCAATGAAAAATTTGGTATCCGCCTGACCGACGTCATCAGCCAGAGCGAGCGCATTCGGAAGATCAACAAGTGATGCGATCAGGCGCTTGGCATCGGTGGTTTATGGTATGGTTTTTGCTAATGCCAGGTGCCGGGGGCGCCGAGCCACTTGAACCAACTATTGGCCGCTATGGGGCCGGCGGCTATCTGACGCAGTTAATCGGTGGCCTGGCCTTTGTGCTACTTGCAATTGTGGCATTTGCCTGGTTCATGCGTCGATTTTCTGGCACTTCTGGCGCTGGCATTCCCCACGCCATCGAAATTTTGGCGGTTCGTTCGGTCGGGAACCGTGAGCGCCTGATGCTCGTTCAGATTGGTGAGGAACAAGTGCTGATTGGGGTCGGTCCGGCCGGTATGCGCAGGCTGCACGAACTGAAAAAACCCCTGAAATCCCCTGCGGAACCCAAGCCTGGCGTTGATTTTGCTTCTCTGCTGCGCAAGCAGATGAGTAAAACCCCAGACGCATGAGTTCGATTCCGCTGACCCGCCGCCCGCTGATGGTCCTGACTGTTTTGTTCGGGGCGCTGGGCTGTGCGCTGTTTGCGTCTGATGCCGGGGCGCAGCTGGGTGGCTTGAATGCCCTGTCGGTGACCGCCACTCCAGATGGTAGCGAGGTCTACACGGTCAAGCTGCAAGCGCTGATTCTCATGACCCTGCTGACGCTGCTGCCGTCGGCCTTGATCATGATGACTTCCTTTACGCGCATTATCATTGTTCTGGGGATTCTGCGCCAGGGTATGGGTACCACCCAGACGCCGTCGAGTCAGATTTTGCTCGGGCTCGCGCTTTTTTTGACCCTTTTTATTATGGGGCCGGTGTTTCAGGATATTTATAACGATGCTGTGGTGCCTTATGCAAATGAGGAGTTAGGCACGGAAGAGGCGCTGAGTGCTGCGGTAAAACCCTTGCGTACCTTTATGCTGGCGCAGACGCGCGAGGTGGATTTGGCTATGTTTGCTGACATCAATGGTATTGATGGATTCGACAGCCCGGATGCGATCCCGTTGAATTTGCTGGTGCCAGCCTTTGTGACCAGCGAACTTAAAACCGCATTTCAGATTTCCTTTCTGATCCTGATTCCATTTTTGATTATCGACATGGTCGTTGCCAGTGTGCTGATGTCCATGGGTATGATGATGCTGTCGCCAATGATTATTTCTTTGCCGTTCAAAATTATGCTCTTTGTGCTAATTGATGGCTGGTCACTGATCTTGGGTACGCTGGCGCGCAGTTTCTATGGCTAGACCGAGGAATACAGGTGCAGCACAACCATTGAGGAGTGATATGCAATGACACCGGAAATGGTAATTGATATTGGCAAAGAAGCAGGGACGATCCTGCTCTATATGGCGGCGCCACCCTTGGTCACTGGGTTAGCAATTGGTGTTTTGGTTGGTATGCTTCAGGCGGCAACATCGGTGCAGGAAATGACGCTGACCTTTATCCCCAAACTGCTTGGAGTGTTTACTGCGATACTGTTTGCGGGACACTGGATGTTAGCAACCATCACTGATTATACCGTTGGTCTCTATGATCGTATCCCAACGCTGCTGGGTTGACTAAACCGCAACCGGGAGCCTGAAACTGAGCGCTGCTGTGATTAACTTCAGCGCGGATCAGATCATGACTTGGACGCTGTCGGTGATCTGGCCCTTTATGCGCATCACGGCGATGCTGTTTGTATCGCCCATTTTTGGCGCCAGGAATGTCAATGCCCAAATGCGTATGGGGCTGGCGCTGTTGTTGGCGATGCTGATTGCGCCGCAGTTGCCCGCAGCGCCCTTGATTGACCCCCTCAGCATGCAGGGGCTGATGGTGGCCATGCAGCAGGTCGTGATCGGCATTGCGATGGGGTTTAGTCTGCAAATGGTTTTCTCGGCATTGACTCAGGCCGGAGAGAGTGTGGCACTGTCGATGGGATTGGGCTTTGCCTCGGCGATCGATCCTGTGGGTGGCATACAGGTGCCGATTGTGGCGCAGTTTTTTGTCATTATTGCCACCTTGCTGTTTCTCGCCATGAATGGCCATCTGGTGCTGATTGAAATGCTGATGCTGAGTTTTGTCAGCCTGCCGATCAGCGAGGCTGGCTTGAGGTCGGATGACTTCTGGGCACTGCTTAACTTTGGCACCACCATGTTCAGCGGGGCGCTGTTGATTGCACTGCCGGCCATTGCTTCGCAACTAGTGGTGAATTTGTCGATGGGCGTGGTGGCGCGTACGGCACCGCAAATGAATATTTTTGCCGTCGGTTTTCCAGTCATGATGATGGCCGGTTTTATTCTGCTGAGCGTTCTGCTGCCGAGTATTTTTGCCCGGCTTGGTGAATTACTAACACAGGGTTTTGAGTTGATTCAGCAACTGATCAGGCTCTGATCCGTTGCTGACGCACCCAAGGCGGGTTGCGCAGCACTCTCGGCCCCGGACAGGCCCCGGAGAATTGCCATGGCCGAAAACGAAAACGGCCAGGAAAAAACCGAAGAACCGACTGGCAAACGCATTCGTGAATCGCGTGAAAAAGGCCAGGTGCCGAGTTCGAAGGAACTCAATACCTTCATTGTGCTGATTGTGGCCAGCAGCTTCATGGTGCTGTTTGGGTCTCATCTGGGTATGGAGATTGCCAATCAGTTTGCTGACGGTCTGACCCTTGAGCGCGAACAGCTGTTCAACTCCGCCATTGTTCCGGTGTATTTCGGTCGGCAGGTCACGGATGCCTTGCTAAATCTTGCCCCCTTGCTCACCCTGCTTACCGTCGCGGCTGTTGTGGGACCCCTGATCATCGGAGGGGGCAATTTCTCGGGTCAGGCGATGGCGCCCAAGTTTAACAAGCTCAATCCCATTAAGGGGGCGAAGAAGTTTGTCTCTACAACCGGGCTGATAGAACTTGTCAAGTCCCTGGGCAAGGTCATCCTCATCGGTGGAGTGGCCGCCTCCGTACTCTCGGGGATTGTCGATGAGATCTTGATGTTGGGTGAGGAGTCGGTGAAACAGGGCATCATGCATGCCGGGCATCTGGCGGCCTGGGTGTTTTTAATGGTTTCTGCGGTGCTGCTGCTGATTGCGCTGATTGATGTACCCTTTCAGCTGTGGAATCACAACAAGCAGCTTAAAATGACCTTGCAGGAAGTGAAGGATGAGCACAAGGAAACCGAAGGCAAGCCGGAGGTCAAGGGGCGCATCCGGCAAATGCAAATGGAAATGGCGCAGCGACGCATGATGGCCGAAGTGCCTAAGGCAGATGTGGTGATTACCAACCCGACCCATTTCGCCGTGGCTATTGCATATAAGCCCGGCGCCATGGGCGCGCCACGCTTGCTGGCCAAGGGGATTGATGAGGTGGCACTCAAAATTCGTGAACTGGCTGAGGAGCATAAGATTGTGGCGGTCGAAGCACCGAAGGTGGCGCGCGCAATCTATTTCACCACTGATTTGAATCAGGAAATTCCCGGAGGTCTCTTCGTCGCTGTGGCGCGCATTCTAGCCTACGTCTATCAGCTCAAGCGCCCGGATATGCAGCCGGTCATGCCCCGGGATTTGCCGGTGCCTGAGGAATTTCTTGATCGCGTCAGTGCGCGTCGTGCGCACCAGGCGAACTAATGGCTGGCATCGCCGACAGACTGCAAGCACTGCGGGATTTCGGGCTGGGAGCGCCCGTGCTCCTGATGGCCTTGCTGGCCATGCTGGTGCTGCCGCTACCGCCCTTTATCCTGGATATTCTGTTTACTTTTAATATTGCTTTGTCACTGGTCGTGATCATGGTCGCCATCTATGCCGCGCGACCTTTGGAATTCGCGATCTTTCCAACCGTGCTGCTGGTGGCGACCCTGCTACGCCTGGCGCTGAATGTGGCCTCAACCCGGGTCATCCTGCTCAATGGGGCCGATGGTACGGCGGCGGCCGGGCGCGTGGTGCAGGCCTTTGGTGACTTTGTCATCGGTGGCAACTTTGCCGCCGGCCTGGTGGTGTTCTCCATCCTGGTCATCATTAACTTTATTGTGGTCACCAAGGGCGCTGGGCGTGTGTCTGAGGTGAGCGCCCGGTTTACCCTTGATGCCATGCCGGGCAAACAGATGGCTATTGATGCCGATCTGAATGCCGGCTTGATCGATCAGGATACGGCTCGCGCGCGTCGCGAAGAAATCGCCCAGGAAGCTGATTTTTACGGCTCCATGGATGGTGCCAGTAAATTCGTGCGTGGCGACGCCATCGCCGGCATTCTGATTCTGTTCATCAATGTGATTGGTGGGCTCATTATCGGCATGACGCAGCACGATATGAGCTTTGATGATGCGGCCTCCAACTTCGTTTTGCTGTCCATTGGTGACGGTCTGGTCGCGCAGTTGCCGTCGCTGCTGCTGTCCTCCGCTACGGCCCTGATAGTCACCCGAGTCTCCACCGCGCAGGACATGGGCCAGCAAGTCACGGCCCAGCTGTTTGAAAACCCCAAAGTCCTCTATGTGAGCGCTGGCGTCATTGGCGTCATGGGCATGATTCCCGGGATGCCGAACATGGTGTTTCTTGGTTTGGCGAGCATGCTTGCCGGAGCCGGCTATCAAATTAGCCGTCATGCGACCGAACGGGAAGCGGCTGAGGCGCAAGCGGCGCTGCCACCTGGTGGCGATGAGGTACCCCCACCTGAGATGCGCGATCTGTCCTGGGACGATGTGCCCGCAGTGGATTTGGTGGCGTTGGAGGTGGGCTATCGGTTGATTGCCCTGGTGGACCGCAGCCAGGATGGCCAGTTGATGGGGCGGATCAAAGGGGTGCGCCGCAAGTTGTCCCAGGAATTGGGCTTTTTGATTCAACCGGTGCATATTCGCGACAACCTGGAGCTTGGTCCCAATCAGTACCGTATCGCCCTGCTGGGAGTGAATATCTCCCAGGCCGAGGTGTTTCCTGATCGCGAGCTGGCAATCAACCCTGGCCAGGTGTTCGGCAAGGTGCCTGGAACCCCGACCAAGGATCCGACCTTCAAGCTGGATGCGCTCTGGATCGATCCCTCGGATCGCGATACGGCGCAGGGAGCTGGTTATACCGTGGTGGATGCCGCTACGGTCATCGCCACCCATCTGTCGCAGGTGTTACGCGAAAACGCCTATCGGTTGATTGGCTATGAGGAAGTGCAGCATTTGCTCGATCAGCTCGGGCGCCGCTCGCCCAAGCTGGTCGAAAATCTGTTTGCCAAATCGCTGCCACTCGGTGTGGTGCTCAAGGTCTTGCAGAATTTGTTGGCTGAACAGGTGTCAATTCGCGACATTCGCACCATTGCCGAAACTTTGGCGGAGCGTTCGCAGAGCAGTCAGGATCCCGACGTGCTGACCGCTGCCGTGCGGGTCGCCCTGGCACGCTCAATTGTGCAGGACTTGGTTGGCGCTGGCGACGAGTTGCCGCTGATTGCCCTTGATCCTTCGCTGGAACAACTTTTGCATAGATCATTGCAAAACAGTCAGGGGGAAAGCATCGGCATTGATCCCAGCCTGGCCGAACGGGTGCAGCGATCCGTTGCCGATGCGGTGCGCCGTCAGGAAATGGATGGAGCCCCGGCGGTGCTGGTGGTGGCTCCGGAAATTCGCACCTGGATTTCAAGTTGGCTGCGCGGTGCGGTGCGTAATCTGACTGTGATCGCTTTTACCGAGATACCGGATAACAGACGTATTCGGGTCGTAGCGACCGTGGGACAGGCGAACGCGCGTGCCGCCTAGTCCTTGCCCAGTCCACGGGATGTAAGTAGGGAGAGTAATAGATGAATGTACGGCGATATCGGGCGAAGGACATGGGGGATGCGATGCGCCAAGTGCGGGAGCATCAGGGCGCTGACGCGGTGATCCTTTCCAGTCGCCGGGTCGATGGCATGCTTGAGATCGTGGCGGCCGTGGATGCCGGGGGGGGCACCGATGATCCCATGCGTGCTGGAGCCGAGGGAGGGATGGAACGCGTCCTTGGCTACGGTCAGAATCCAGTCGATCCGCAGCTAAACGCCATGCGACGCGAACTCAGTAACCTGCGCCATCTGCTGGTGCAGCAACAAGGTGCCAGCGAGAGTTCGCAATGGGCCGCACGTCATCCCCTGGCAGCCGATTTGGCGGCCGGACTGATTGGGCGCGGTTTCGAGGACAAGCTCGCGCGCAGTGTTGCAGGCGGCATTCCTGAAGACACCTCAATTGAAACTGCCTGGTCGCGGGTGCGAGCACGCCTGTCATCGGCACTGCCGACCGAGCAACCGGAAATCCTGGAACGTGGTGGCATGCTGGCGCTGGTGGGTCCGACGGGCGTGGGCAAAACCTCCACTGTCAGCCGTCTGGCGCTGCGCCAGATTCGACGCATGGGGCGGGATGCCGTCAGCCTAGTGACGCTGGATCGCCAGCGCCTGGGAGCTTACAAACAATTACAGGCCTTTGGGCAGATGGCCGGCGTGCCGGTGATGCTGCTGGAGAGCGAACGCGAACTGGTCGATTTGGCGGTGCGGGCTGGTGAGGGGCGCTTGGTGTTGGTCGATACCGCTGGACAGGCAACGCAGGATGTTGCCGAGCAGCGCCTGTTTGCCCATGTGCGCGCGGAAGTCGAGATCGAAACCTGGCTGGTAATTGCGGCGACGCATCAGGGGCGGGTGCTCAGACAGCTTTTGCAAGCCTTTCAAGGCAATACGCCGAGTGCGCTGGTGTTGACCAAAGTCGATGAGGTCGAACACCTTGGCGAGGCACTGTCGGTGCTGCTTGAGCAACGCCTGGGACTGGCGTTCTATAGCGATGGCCTGGGCCTAGCCGAGCACTTCCACGCTGTGGATTCCATGTACCTGACCCGGCTGGCCCTGCATGACACCCCCATGGGTCGCGCCCCGTCCTTTAGCACCTCGCTGGAGCAGGCGCCTGTGCAGCAGTCACTGCGACAACCATTACAACAAGCGGCCCAACAGCCCATGCAATCCCTGGGCGCAGCTCCCGTCGCAGACCGCCTGGGTCCGGCGGATCAGGGGATGATTCTCGAATCGGTGGTTCCTTTTAGGAAAGGCGCCCATGTCGGCCTATGAGCCGCAGTTAAAGCTTTTAGCTATTGCAAGCGGCAAAGGTGGGGTTGGAAAAACCAATGTGTCGGTCAATCTGGCTGTGGCACTGGCCAGGCTCAGCCGTCGGGTGATGCTGTTTGATGCCGATCTGGGGCTTGCCAATGCTGATTTGTTGCTTGGGGTGCGTCCGCAGCGCACCCTGTATGATTTAGTCAGCGGCGAGGTTGATGATCTCGGCAGCATCCTGGTTGAAGGACCCGATGGCATTTTGCTGGTGCCCGCCATCTCGGGTGTTGCATCCATGGCCAACATGAGTACCACCGAGCATGCGGGGCTGATTCGCGCTTTTAGCTCGTATCGTGAGCCACTCGATGTGCTGATCGTTGATACCGCCGCTGGTGTGCAGGGCTCCGTTACCAGTTTTTGCAAGGCTGTGCAGGATGTTTTGGTAGTGGTGTGCGACGAACCGGCCTCAATGGCCGATGCCTATGCGTTGATTAAGGTTTTGCATCAGGATCATGGCTTGCGCCGTTTTCGTCTGGTGTGCAACATGATGGTCAATGCTGAGGCCGGGCGGCGAGTCGCGCAGAATCTTGCGACGGTACTGACGCAATACTTACCTGATGTCGTAGTTGAGTTATCAGGTATCATTCCACTTGATGAGCATTTGCGCCGGGCGGTGCAAAAGCGCGTGCCGGTGGTCAATCTTTACCCGGCCAGCGCTTCGGCGCGCGCCTTTGCCGAACTGGCACGCCGGGTCGATGGCTGGAAAACCGCCCGCTCCAATCATGGTGGCCTGGGTTTTTTCGTCGAACGCCTGCTTGCACACGCCTGATTGATCCGCCGGGTCTTCAGATTTTCAACCGCCGGCCCCAACTAGTTTTTCCGAGACTTTTCTGATCAAATCCACCACAATGGTGATTTTATTTGGCGCAGGATTCTGCGCTTGAGCTCAGCATTGGCCCCATGACCTGGCGTCTGTCATGACTGCGAAGCAATCCCTGCAGGACTATCGGAGCGATGCGGATGCCGTGTCGCCGGAACAACTGGTGACGGGGCATGTTGACTTGGTGCGCCGGATTGCGCATCACTTAATGGCACGGTTGCCGGCCTCCGTGCAGGTCGACGACCTGATCCAATCAGGTATGATTGGTCTGATTGAAGCAGCACGCCAGTTCCAGGGCGGTCAGGGAGCGACCTTTGCCACCTATGCCGGCATTCGGGTCCGCGGGGCCATGATCGATGAGCTGCGTCGCTCTGACTGGGCGCCGCGCTCAGTGCATCGTAACAGTCGACGCATTGCTGAGGCGATACAACAGGTGGAGGCGCGTGAGGGGCGCGCGGCACGGGACCGCGAAATTGCTGCAGAACTTCAGGTGAGCCTGGATGACTTTCATGCCATGTTGCAGGACAATGCCAGTGTGCAGTTGTTGGGGCTTGATGAACTCTTCGGTCAGGATCGTGATTCTGACCGCTTACTGCCGGCTGATGGTGCGACGCCGATTGAGGCGCTGGAGCGCGACGCCTTCCGCGACGCCCTCGCCGAGGCGCTCGCGACCCTGCCAGAAAAGGAGCGCTTGGTGCTGGCACTCTATTACAATGAAGAATTGAATTTGCGCGAGATCGGCGCCGTGATGGGAATTACGGAATCCCGGGTGTGCCAGATCAGAAGTCAATCTGTCCATCGGTTGCGGGCTCGCCTGCAAGAATGGATTACTTCAAGTGCTACGGTCTAGGAGCATGGCCTCAGTGTGGATTACCCAGGGAGGGGAGGCTGGTGCTCGTTGCCAAATAATGGTCGCCAATGAAATGATTGGGAGTTGAAAGTGGACAAAGGCATGAAAATTCTCATTGTGGATGATTTTTCCACGATGCGACGCATTATCAAGAATCTACTGCGCGATCTTGGATTCAACAACACCTCCGAGGCCGATGATGGCAGTACGGCGTTGCCGATGCTGAAAAATGGTGCCTACGAGTTTTTGGTCACTGACTGGAACATGCCGAACATGCAGGGCATTGAACTGCTCAAGGCGGTTCGCGCCGACGAGCGCTTGAAGGATTTGCCCGTGTTGATGGTAACGGCCGAGGCCAAGCGTGAGCAGATCATGGAAGCGGCACAAGCCGGGGTCAATGGTTACATTGTCAAGCCCTTCACCGCCGAAACACTGAAAGAAAAGATCGATAAAATTTTTGATCGGGTGAAGAGCTGAGGTTTGTTTTTGCTACGGCCTGACCGGCCGCGCCGACGCGAGACAAGGTGATCATGCCACAACAGCAAATAGAAACTCAGCAGCGCCAGCTCGAACTGGCGCGCCTGCTGATTGAGCAGCTTGAAGCGGGCCAGGCCGATGAAGCGGGATTGACAATCCAGCGTTTGGGCGCGCCCTATGAGCGGGAGCTGTTTGAAGAGCTTGGTCGTTTGACGCGCGATCTCCATGACGCGCTGCGCAGTTTTCGGGAAGACTCCCGGCTGCTGGAAATTACCCAAGCGGATTTTCCAGACGCCAAGGAGCGACTGAATCATGTGATTACCATGACCGAGCAGGCCACGCATCGCACCCTGAATGCTGTTGATGAAGGCCTGCCGATCGCTGAGGCACTGCACGAGAAGTCGGCCCGCTTTATCGAGCGTTGGGCCAGTTTTCGCCGTCGCGAGCTAGATGTCAGTCAATTCCGCGAGTTGTCCAGCGACCTGGATGCGTTCCTGGGTCATGCCACGGATGAAGCCAAACGCTTGGGCAGTCTGATGTCAGAGATTATGATGGCGCAGGATTTTCAGGATCTGACTGGACAAATCATTGCCCGGGTGATCCGCCTGGTGCAGGAGGTTGAGGGCAATTTGGTGGGACTGGTGCGACTCTCGGGTGAGCGACTGGAACCCGAAAAAATTCAATCCTCAACGACAGCTGCTGGAGCCAAGGCAGCAGCAAGTCCGCTGGACGGGCAGGGGCCGGCGGTGCCTAACACCAAAGATGCGGAAGCCGACGTTGTTTCCGGTCAGGATGATGTCGATGCGCTGCTTTCAAGTTTGGGCTTCTAATCTACCCGCCAACCTTCGCTATGCAACCGGATATCGATTCACAGGGCAGGCACCCATGATCTTCACTAGCAAGAGTAAACGCCATGGCCATCGACCCGAATGACGAAATTCTGCAGGATTTCCTCGTTGAAGCCGGCGAGCTGCTTGAAGGACTCAACGAGCAGTTGATTGATCTGGAGCAGGAGCCGGAAAACCGCGATCTGCTCAACGCCGTTTTTCGCAGTTTTCACACCATCAAGGGTGGCGCAGGTTTTCTAAACCTTGAACCCATGGTAGTGATTTGCCATCGTGCCGAAGACATCTTCAACCTGTTGCGCAATGGTGAAAAACGCATTGATGCCTTCCTGATGGACTCGATTTTGCGCGTGCTTGATGTGTTGAATGTCATGTTCAATGATATCAAGTCGGGACAGGATCTGGAGTCCGCACCCGCCGCGTTGGTTGCCGATCTCGATAAATTGGCCGTGCCGGGTGATTCCAGTCCTCCCGCGCCGGACAGCGCGCCAACACCAGAGGCCGCATCGGAGCCGGCACCGGCGGATGCAAGCACCGCAGCAGCAGCTCCAGGCGCAAATGGCGAGATCACCGAGGCGGAGTACGATCATCTGCTATCCGCAATCAGTGGTGAACCTGGCGCCCAGGCTCCGTCACCTGGGGGCGGTGACACGGCTTCCGCGCCAGCGGCTCCTGCGGCCGACGGCGACACCATCACCGATGACGAATTCGAGGCTCTGCTCGATCAATTACATGGTGAAGGCGGGCGCCCCAAACCCGTCGCCGAGCTACCGCCCTCAACTGCAACTGCGGAACCCGCAAAGCCGGCTCCAGCGCCCAAATCGGCACCGGCACCCAAACCGGCAGCAGCACCAGAACCCAAACCGGCTGCGGCGGAAAAATCCGCTCCAGTCAAGGATGCGACTGCGACCAAAGCACCGGCCCGCAATACCCAGAATGCCCAGGTTGAGACCTCGGTACGCGTGGATACTCATCGACTTGATGAAATCATGAATCTGGTCGGTGAGCTGGTGCTGGTACGTAACCGGCTCAGCATGCTGCGTTCGCAGATGGCTGACGATGAGGTTTCCAAAGCCATTGGTTCCTTGGCACTGGTCACTGCCGATCTGCAAACGGCGGTGATGAAAACCCGCATGCAGCCAGTCAAAAAGGTCTTTGGTCGCTTCCCCCGGGTGGTGCGCGATTTGGCGCGCAATCTGGGCAAGGAAATCGATTTAGAGACCTTCGGTGAAGATACGGACCTGGACAAAAACCTGGTCGAGGCCCTCGCGGACCCGCTGGTGCATCTGGTGCGCAACGCGGTGGATCACGGCGTAGAGACTCCCGAGCAGCGCGAGGCGGCGGGTAAGCCACGCAAAGGCCGGGTGGTGCTGGGGGCCGCACAGGAAGGGGATCATATTGCGCTGATCATCGAAGATGACGGCCGGGGCATGGATCCCAGTGCACTGCGCGAAAAAGCCGTTTCTAAGGGGCTGCTCGACTCGATGGTGGCTGAGCGCATGTCGGATCGTGATGCCTTCAACCTGATCTTCATGGCGGGCTTTTCCACTAAGGAGGAGATCTCGGATGTCTCCGGCCGTGGTGTTGGCATGGATGTGGTCAAAACCCGCATTGCCCAACTCAACGGCACGGTGGAAATTGACTCTGAACTCGGTCGTGGCACTAGCCTGCAAGTGCGCCTGCCGCTGACGCTGGCAATTTTGCCGGCGCTCATGGTGATCCTGGACGGGCGCCGCTTCGCCATTCCCCTGGCCTCGGTGTCCGAGATTCTCGACCTGGATCTGACTAAGAGTCACTTCGTCGATGATCAGGAAACCATTATGGTGCGCCGTCATGCGTTGCCGCTGGTGTATGTCGGTCGCTGGATCCGCCCCGATGTGCCGGTCAAAGCCAATGCGGAAGCCCATGTGGTGGTGGTGCACGTTGGTCAGCGCAAAGTCGGGCTGGTCGTCGATGGCCTGGTGGGTCAGGAAGAGGTCGTGATCAAGCCGCTGGGCCTGGGACTGAGCGGCGTGCCCGGTCTGGCGGGGGCCACCATTACCGGCGATGGCGGTATCGCCTTGATTCTGGACGTGCCCGAACTTATGCGCACCATGGGCAAGGGTGGTTTAAGCAGCCGCAGCGCACGCGACAGAGTCGTTGCAGAGGAGGTTTAGTTCATGGCGTGTCGTGTCGTGGTTGTTGATGACTCCGGCTTTTTTCGCCGGCGAATTGTCGAGATTCTCAATGCCGATGTTGGCATTGAGGTCGTCGGCACGGCCGCCAATGGGCAGGAAGCCATCAAGGTCGTCAAGGAACTCAAGCCGGATGTTGTCACCATGGACATTGAAATGCCCGTGATGGACGGCATTACAGCGGTGCGCCACATCATGGCCGACACCCCAACGCCCGTGCTGATGTTTTCCACCCTGACCACCGACGGCGCCCAGGCGACCCTTGATGCGCTGGATGCCGGAGCGCTGGATTTCATGCCCAAGCGCTTCAGTGAGATGGCCGGCGATGAGGATACCGCCAAGACGCTGTTGCGCCGACGCGTGCGCGCCATGGCACGCAGCCGGGTGCGCACCTCAATTCCGGGGGTGACGGCACGGCCTGCGCCGGCCAGCTCCACGCGTGCGCGAGGGGGGGCTGGCGCACCGGCCACTGGCGCGGGCGGATTGGGTTCCGGGGCGCCTTCAACCACTGCGGCCAGCATTAGTGCGGGAACGCTGAAATCCATGCGGGCCGTACTCATCGGGACATCAACCGGTGGTCCGGTGGCGTTGCAGGAAGTACTCAAACATTTGCCCAAAAGCTTTCCGCTGCCGATTGTGCTAATTCAGCACATGCCGGCCAGCTTTACACCAGCCTTTGCCGAGCGTCTGAACAAACTGTGTCAAATTGAGGTGCGCGAGGCCGTCACCGGTGACGTACTCAAGCCCGGCCTGGCGCTGCTGGCCCCGGGTGGCATGCAAATGCTACTCGAAGGTGGTTCCACCACTCGCATCAAGATTGCCGAGAGCGCCCCGGGGACCATCTACAAGCCGAGCGTCGATATCAATTTTCAGTCAGCTGTGGGGGCACTGCGCGGCCAGGTGCTGGCGGTGGTGCTGACCGGCATGGGGGCTGACGGGCGTGAAGGTGCCAGAGCGTTAAAAGGCGTGGGGGCCAAAATCTGGGCACAGGATGCCGCTTCCTCGGTCGTTTATGGCATGCCAGCGGCGGTGGTTGAAGCCGGCTTGGCCGATGATGTATTGACCCTCACCGAGGTTGGACCGGCGCTGGTGAAGAGCTTCTGTTGAGCAACCCCTTAATCAAGCAGCGCAACGGCTGAATAATTCGCATCAATGCCCAGAATTTTGCAAGTGAGCAAGTGAGAATGACATGACCGCATCACAGAAAGCGTCGGACGCTGTTGCCAGCGACTCCTCATCCTATGTCACCTTTAGCTTGGCTGAAGAGACCTATGCGATTGACGTGCTTCAGGTACAGGAGGTGCTGAGGGTCACTGAGATTGCGCCCGTACCCGGGGTACCGGATTACATTCTTGGCATCATTAACCTGCGCGGTGATGTTGTCACCGTCATCGACGGGCGCCGGCGCATGGGGTTGCCTAATCATGACACCACCGATCAGTCGCGCATCGTCATCATTGATGTCGAGAATCAGAATGTCGGTATCCTGGTGGACTCGGTGGCCGAGGTGGTGCAGATTGCATCCAAGGATATTGACCCAACCCCCGCTGTTGGCAGTGATCAAAGCAGCCGCTTTATTCTTGGTGTTCACAGCAGCGCCAATGGCCTGACCATTCTCATTAGTCTGGAAAAACTGCTGTCTGATGAGGAATGGGAGCTGGTGCGCAGTATGTGACTTTGCTCCTCGCGCCTTGATCACCCTGACCAATCTCCTGGCTCTAGTTGCCGCCCTGTTTGCGCTGCTGGCGGGCGTGGCACTCTTGGCCTTGATGCAGCTGCGCAAACACCTGGCGCGGATGCAGCAGGCTTTAGAGCAGCAAACCCAGACCTTGCTGGCTATTCAGGGTGCGGCCCGGGTCTTGTCAGGTGAAGCTGTAACACATCGTGAAGATCTGGCCCGGGTGCTTCGCGCGGTCGAACGTCAGGGTGAACTCAACCAGCAGACACGTTTGGAGATGCGTTTGCGCAATGCCGACAGCAGTCCTTATACCCAAGCGATACAACTGATCCGCCACGGACAGGATCGTGCCGAGGTGCGCAAACTTTGCTCGCTCACGGAATCGGAAGTTGATCTGTTGTTTACCCTACATGGTCAGGGGATTGCCACAGGCGTGGGGTCACATCAAGATCTGTGATCTTCAGCTCTGTGATCTTGGTGCGGATCAATGCCGGCCAGCGTGAAGACAAAGGCCAGTACCTCGGCAACGGCTGCATAGAGGGCTGGCGGTATTTCCTCACCCAGGGGAATCTGCGCCAAGGCCTCGGTCAGCGCGGGATCCTGTTGCAGCGGAATGCCATGTTCATCGGCGATACGCAGGATTTCCCTAGCGGTTAAGCCGGAACCGGTAGCGGTGATGCGAGGCGCATGCTCGCGATCCCAGCTCAAGGCAACGGCTTTGTGTGTTGCCAGCGGTCGTTCGTGGCTGCTGTCGGCTGACTCCTGTACCTCCTGCACCTTGCTCATGCCTGTTCGTTCAGGAGCGGTGGCTCCGGCTTGGGTGGTCGTTCGGTCGATCCTTCGCGGGCATGCAGGCTGGCCACTTCAATCTCGCGTTTCTCAAGCTGCGCTCTGAGTTCCGGGAGTCGCTCGCGCAGCTTGGCTGCACCGGCGCTCTGCTCGGCGACCAGGCTGGCGTGCAGACGGTCGTTATGGAGAATGAGGCTGATTAACAGTGGCCCGAGTACTGGGAGGTCGAGCCGCAGCTGCATACTCCAACGCTCCGGATCTTCTTCATCCTGGGTTGATTCGCGTTGAATGTCGGCATCAAGCGCCAATAACCCGGCACTGCTCTGAAAGGGCAGCTCCACCGCCCAGCGTAATGGGTCAGGGGCATGATCTGCGCTCTGTAACTGGAGGGTGACAAGCTGCTTCAGCATGCCATGGACCTCGCGCGACAGCGCAGTGGCCGGTTGCTGCAGCAAGCGATCCGCTCCACCGCCAGTCGGTGGATCGGAAGCGCGCTGCGGGCCAGATTTGGCACCAGCGTTGCTGCTGGGTGCTGGGGTTGCGCGCAATTGTTGCGCCAGACGCAATAACTGTCCTTTGAGATCGGCTTCCAGTGACAGGCGCTGATTGGGAGTGACGGCAGCCCGCGCCAGCAAGGCTTCGAGCCAGATGCCGGAGTTTTTGAGTGTGACTGGCAATCGTTGTGGATCTGTCAGCTCGCGTGGACTGGCGAGGCGATTCAGAATCTCTTTGATGGCCTGATTGAGTTCGCTGTGTTGTACAGATTGAGCGCGCTCTGGCGTCGCCAGCGCTTTACTCGCTTCAGCCTGTCCTGGCGGCAACGGAACCTTGGTTGTGGTTTGGGTTTGTCCGGTTTGCGATGGCTGTTTGCCTGCCTCAGCACGCCCAGACAGAGGGGATGCGGCCTTGCTTTCTTGCAGATTGCGCGCCCAGTTTGCAAAAGTATTGGTCAGGCGTTGGGCGCCCGGCCAGTGTGCGCGCACTTGAGCGACGAACCAAGCCTTGGTTCCGGGTGCTTCTGCGCCGTCGGAGTGCATGAGGCGCAGCATAATCCGCGGGTTTAAGGACACCACCTCGGCTTTCAGGATGGATCCCTGGCGTGACTGATCAGTCGAAAGGGTGCGTAGTGCCTCAAGCAGGGCCGGTCGCAATGCGTCTGTGATACCCACGCGCATTGTCTGAGACCACTGGCCGCGCGGTGCGGGCTGGGCGTTCTGAGCATTTTGGCCCAAGGCCCGCAGGCGGACTTCAAGGTCGCCCGAGCGGAGCACGGACTTCAATTGCACCTCGACGCGGGAACCCAGTGCAAGACGCGCGCTGTCCTGGGCCTGTGCGGCCACGCGCGTACCGCGCACCAGAGTTGCTGTTTCGGGGGCTTGGGAGCGAACCGGCGGCGAGTGGCTACCGGCCCGGGGGTTGACTTGAGTGAAGTCTGCCATGCGATGGCTCTGAGCAGCTCAGCGTCACGCCTGCGGCAGGGGTGACGAGCTGAAGATGAGTACGGCTTAGGCCTGAGTCAACGGGCGTCCGAGCACAGTGCCGGACTGTTCATGACCACTGAGGTTGTAGGTGTTGCCGTTGTCTTCTTCGCCGCGGATGATGCTCAAGGCCGTGGCGACCCGCTTGCGGCTGTGCTCGACGGTTTGGGCATTGTTGCGATTCATCAGCTCGCAACTGGCGGCCAGCTTGCGCAGGGTCTGCCATTGTGCGCTGAGTGAATCCTCCTGAGTCGGATCGGTGTCGAGCGCCTCCAGGAGTTGACTCAGACCCTCGCGGGTAAAAGGCTGGCCGGCCTGTTCGACAAGGGCTTTCAGGTGCCGGGTGGCTTGTTCGACCTGACGCAGGAGACGCAGCTTGCTCTTGATCAGGGCTTGCAAGCGTTCAGGCTCGCGACCATGGAGGAGGGCGGTTTCATCCAGTAAGAGTTGTTCGAGTTGGCGGGAGAGATCGATTGCGCGTTCCAGAGCCGGCTGAAACTCTTGATGCTGTGGCATGCTGAGGCCTCATTGATAAAGCTCCGTCACCCGAGGCTGGTCCTGTCCCGAGGGCGTCGGACGATGTGGGACTGATCGATTAGTCGAGCAGTCCTTCCAGTTCGATCAGTTTATCCGCCAGGCGATGATTGTTGATCGGGTAGCGGCCCTCGGCAATGGCGTCGCGAATCTCCTGAACCCGGTCGGCATCGAAAGGCGCGTTGGCCGCCTCGGCCTGGGCTGCACCCAGCGCGCGCGCAATGGCTGTCAGCTCGATGGATTCGCTCTGGTTGGAAGATGAGGCCGGCACGGAAGCGGCGACTTTTCCACCCGCGCCTTTACGGCTGGCCTCGACCACTTTGGATGCCGATCGCTCAGTGCGTCTTTTAGGGCCAAGATTTTTAATTTCCATCGGCAATGTTGCTGTTAATACGCTGGAGTTTCCTGCCGAATCTTAACTTAACGGCCCTGAGAGCGGAAACTGAAAAAATCATATCCGAGCGCTAGGCATTGACGCCCTCGTGCACCGGCGAATGTGCCTTACATTGGAATTCGCACCACGCCGGGTGATTCGATGATGCCCTCCAGCACGCGTTTGCTGGAGTTGTTGCGCACGCGGATGCGCTCTCCGGCACTGCCGCCTTCGAGCGCCTCACCGCTCATGATGACACGGATGCCACCGGTTTCGGACAGCATCTGCACCAGTTGCCCGCGCTCGACCCACAACGGAGTCTTAAGATAAGCATCGGTCAGTATGTCACCCGGGCGCAGCGAGCGGCGCACCTGCATGCCGATAATGGTGGCCATGTCGTCGAAATAACCGGCTTGCAGTCCACTGGTCTCGCGCCGTTCCAGGGCGATATCCGCCGGCATCACCAAGCTGCCGCGATTGAGGGGGCGTTTGACCACCACAACCTCACCAAAGCGCTCGACCTGCGCCGAGACGAACAGCGACCAGCGCACCGGCCCCTGGCATTGAATTTTGACACTGGTGTTGCCGTCCTGGTTCGCACCCGGCGCGAAGCTGGCCTGAAGGTCATGATCGCAGCGTTGCAGACGCAGACGCGGATCGACCGGATTGATGTTGACCTTTACGGTTGCGCCACGCTCACCGCCGGCTTCGCGATACAGAAAAGTTCTGGCGGTGCGCTCGATATTGCTGACCGGTTCGATGGCATCCGATCCGGTGGCCCCCAAGGCGCTGTTCGCAATCATCACAGCTGTGGCAAGGCCCAGGGACAGCAACCCCCGGCGCTGCATTCGGGGGGCCATGGCGCCGGTCAGGGCGGGCATGAGTGTGCGCTTCAGCATCTTTGAATTCTCACTGGGCTTCCCTGATAAAAGCCATACTGGCTGGCAATAATTAAAATACGCAATATCAATGCCATTTTCTGGCATGCAACGAGGGCCAAAACAAGTCACGGGCGCCTGCTATCCTGTCGCAATTAGGCTATTATCCAGCTAATAGCTGCCGTGCGATACCGGTGGCGCCGTGCCGCATCGGGAGGACTAAGGTGAGTCAATTTATTGACGGTGTCGATCAGCGAACGCAGATGGTCGGGCAAAACCGTATGGAACTGCTGTTGTTCCATCTCGGCAATGAGCAGACCTTTGGCATCAATGTGTTTAAGGTGCGGGAGGTTATTGCCAAGCCAAATTTACGCCAGATCCCAGGATCGTCGCCTATCGTTTGCGGGGTGGCCAACATCCGTGGCAAGACAGTGTCCATTATTGATCTGGCACGGGCCATTGGCTTTGGTGCCCAGACCATTGCGCCGGGGGCTGATGCGAAGGTAATTGTGACTGAGTTTAACCGCTCGGTGCAGGGTTTCTGGGTGTCGAATGTGGATCGCATCGTGAATGTTAGTTGGGAGAAGGTCAGGCCACCGCCCCGGGGAACGGAGCGGGAAAGCTACCTAGTGGCCGTTACCGAAATCGACAACCGCTGGGTCGAGATCATTGACGTTGAGCGGGTGCTTGTGCAGATCAATCCCTTAGCGCAAGACATTTCAGACGAATTAAAAAGCCAGGGCGAAGCGCGTCAAGAAAACCGGTGCGTGCTGGTGGTGGATGACTCCACAGTGGCTCGCCGCCAGATTGAGCGCAGCGTTCAAGGCATGGGTTATGCAGTGGAAACGCGCTCGGATGGTCAAGCCGCGCTTGAATACCTGGAACAGCTTGACTCTGACAGGCCGGTAAGTGAACAGATTGCTCTGGTGATCTCGGATATCGAAATGCCGCGCATGGACGGCTATACGCTCACACGCAAAATTCGTGAAAGCGACAATCTTAAAGCACTGACTGTGATTTTGCATTCATCGCTAAGCGGTCAGTTCAATATGGATCTGGTTAAGCGTGCCGGCGCCAATCATTTTCTGCCAAAATTCGATCCCGATGAACTCGCGGCCGCTGTCTTGAAATATACTGGCGAGGAAGCGCCTAGTCACAACTAAAGCAGGGCCGCCGGGTGTGCCGGCGCGATACAATGCCCGTTTCATTCCATGCCAGACGGCCAAAGTACCAGATTGCTACATGATAGACCCGCAAGATTACAATGAGTTTTCGCGTTTTCTGAGCGAATGCTGTGGGCTGGTGCTCGGCTCAAACCGCCAGTATCTGGTGTCCAGCCGGCTGTCGCGTCTGCTCAGTGAGTTTTCCTTCGCCAGTGTTGAAGAGTTATTGCGCGCCTTGCGCAGTCCCACGCAGACCAAGCTCAAATCGCGCGTGATTGATGCCATGACCACCAACGAAACCTCCTGGTTTCGTGACACCTACCCCTTCGAGATGCTGCATCACATCATCCTGCCGCAACTTGCTGCCACCAAACGCAGCCTGCGCATCTGGTCAGCCGCCGCCTCCACCGGGCAGGAGCCTTACAGCATTGCCATGGTGCTGAACGAATATGCCAGCACTAATCCGCTGAAAGCCCCCAGTGCCAATATCATCGCTACGGACTTGTCCGAATCCGCCCTGGCCGAGGCGCGCTCCGGTCTCTACGATGGCTTGAGCATTGTGCGCGGGCTGAGCCAGGAGCGTCGCAATCGCTTTTTTACGACGGTTGCGAACGGACACCAAATCAAGCCTGAGATCCAGCGTCAGGTGCGTTTCCAAAAACTCAACCTGCTGGACTCCTATGCTGCGCTCGGCAAGTTTGACATCGTTTTTTGCCGCAATGTGCTGATTTATTTCTCTGCTGAGACCAAACGTCAGGTCTTTGACGGCATCGCCCGGCAGATGGAGTCCGGCGGATATTTTTTCATTGGCGCCTCAGAGTCGGCCGGGCCTTATACCAAAGCTTTTGAGGTCGAGCGGACTCCGCGCGGTTCGGTGCTGCGCCGCATCTGATTTCCCCCCTTCCCCGCCGCCATCAGGCGGCACTGGCACATCCATTGCTTGCTTTTTAGCCGAACCATCGGGACAGCAACCGCAGGATGAGCCATGAGTCTATCCCTCGACAAAGCACTGGGCATTGCCCCGCAAGCCATTCTGGTCCGGGCGGATCGCATGGAACTGCTTGCGTCCAACCTGGCCAACGCGAATACGCCCAACTACAAGGCGCGCGATATTGATTTCCGTGCCGTATTGGCTGAGGCGGCTGGGCGCGGCAATACCTTGCCGCTAAAGCGCACCAATGATCGACATTTGCCGCCGCCGGCGACCGGCGCTGTCGATATGCCGCCGGAGCGACTCTATCGCGTTCCATCGCAACCGGCGCTCGACGGCAACACCGTCGATCCGCAACTTGAGCATGCCACCTTCGCCGAAAATGCCATGCAATATCAAAGCAGTGTTGAATTTCTGAATCGCAAGATCAGAGGGCTGAGATCCGCGCTGCAATCCGGAGGAGGCTAATGAGCAATTTTTTCAGTATTTTTTCGACCTCGGCTTCCGCGCTGACTGCTCAGTCGGTGCGACTGAATACCGTGGCCTCCAATCTGGCCAATTCCAGTGTTGGGGCACCAACCCCCGAAGACACCTATCAGCCCAAAGAGGTGTTGTTCCAGACGGTCTACGACCGCACCGACCCCAACCGTGCCGACACGCCAGTGCGAGTGACCGGCATTATTGATCGGCCGGAAGATCCTATCGCCACCTATGAGCCGCAGCATCCACAGGCCAACGAAGAAGGCTATGTCTTCCGCCCTGCCGTGAATGTGGTGCAGGAAATGGCCAATATGATGTCAGCCTCGCGCAATTACGAAGCCAATATTGAAGTCCTGAACACCACCCGCCAGTTGTTGCAGCGCACTCTGCAACTTGGCGCACAGTAACGGGTTGCGAGACATTGGATTCAATGATCTCAGGCGCTGAACAAACGAAGGATCAATAACGATGTCAGAATTTTCACTGGAAACTCTTCAGAGGTTGGGGCTTGCACCCAAGTCGCCAACGAATACCGGCCCTAACAATAAGCTGGATCAGGCCGACTTTCTGATGCTGATGACCAAGCAACTCGCCCAGCAGGATCCTTTTGAGCCCACCGACAATGGCGAAATGATCGCCCAGATGGCGGAGTTCTCCACCCTGGAAGGCATGCAGACGTTGACGGACTCCTTCGGTGTGCTTGCGCGTACTCTGAGTCAGAGTCAATCACTGCAAGCGGCCAGCCTGGTGGGCAAGGATGTGCTGGTGCCAACTGAGTTCAGTGAACTCACGGCCGGGGGGAGCATCGCTGGTGCGGTTGATCTGACCAGTTCAGCACAATCAGTCACTATCGACGTGGTCAACGCCAGTGGTGCCACGGTTCAGCAAATCGCTCTGCAGGACACATCCGCCGGACTGAACAATTTTGCCTGGGATGGCCTACTCGCCGATGGCAATCCCGCGCCAGCCGGGGTCTATGAATTTCGTGCGTCTACAACGGGAGGCGGCGAATCCCAGGCAGCTGAAGTCTATCTCGATGCAGAGGTCGATAGCGTCACGGTCAATGAGGAAGGCCGACTGCTGATTGATGTGATTGGCCTCGGTACGCTTGAATTCGAAGATATTCGGCGTATTGGTTGATTCGAGACATTACGAAACAAAAGGAGACAAACAATGTCAGCATTCAATGTTGGATTGACCGGTCTAAATGCCGCCCAGACCGATCTGAACGTCACTGGTAATAATATTGCGAATGTTGCAACCACAGGGTTCAAGCAATCGCGCGCCGAATTTGGGGATCTTTTCGCGCAATCTTTTGCCAGCTCCAGTAAAACTGCGGTGGGGCAAGGTGCAAATGTGTTGTCTGTGACACAGCTTTTTTCGCCAGGACCTATCGAACTCACTAATAATGGACTGGATCTTGCCATCAGTGGCAACGGGTTTTTCGTTTTGGATGACCCTAATGGTAGTCGAGTGTATTCGCGCGCTGGCGAATATCAAGTTGACCGTGACGGCTACATTACCAATACCAGTGGACAGAGGCTCCAGGGGTTCGACCCGCTGGATGAAACGGATTCCAATACGACATTTAGCGTTGGCTCCCCACAGGATATCCAGCTAACTACCAGTAAAATAGAGCCAAAAGCAACCACTACCATTGATTCCATTGTAAACCTTGATGCCAATGCTGAAGTACCTCCTGGAGTTGTTGCTGGTGGTACTTTTGCTTTTCCTGATCCAACTCCTGATACGTACAATTTTTCAACACAGGTAACTACTTATGATTCTCTTGGGACGCCACGGCCAGTGACACTTTTTTTCCAAAGGACGGATGCGGGTGGTGGTGTTGCAGACCCGCTGAATTGGGATCTTTATGTTGGTATGACGGATGATGATCCTGCTAGTGCGACTTTTGGTCAAGTTGTTGATGTAGGGTCTGCTGCTCCACAAAATATAACCTTTGATGCGTTAGGACAACTTACAACAGCAGATCCCGTTATTACGATAAGCTCAATAAATGACCCTTTTTTAGATAATGGAGCAAACGGGTTTGTTGACCTTCCTGTAAACTTGGCTGGATCTACACAATATGACGGAGATAATGAGGTTTCTATAACTGCAGATGGTTACACATCAGGGCAATTGAGCGGCATCAATGTTGATGAAACAGGCCGCGTTTTTGCCCAATTTACCAATAATCAGTCGAAAGTGTTGTCCCAGGTTGCACTTGCAAACTTCATTAATCCACAAGGTTTGGCTCAACTCGGAGACAATAACTGGCAAGAAACCTATGCATCTGGTGGTGTCTCAATCGGAGCACCAGCGACGGCCGGCTTGGGTTCTATACAGTCCAGCGCATTGGAAGGCTCAAATGTCGATCTGGCTGAACAACTGGTCAATTTGATTACCGGGCAACGGAATTATCAAGCCAATGCCAAAACACTTGAGACTGCGAACGCGATTACTCAGACAATCCTCAATATCCGCTAGGCCGTTGGCTATCGGTTAAGCGCTGCATTAAATTCGGAGGTAGTATCATGGATCGAATGCTTTATGTGGCCATGACTGGCGCTAAGCAAAGTATGTATGCACAGGCAGTCAATAACAACAATCTGGCCAATGCTAATACTAATGGCTTCCGCCAAGCCATCGCTTATGCCTATACCGAACCCATGCGGGGTCCCGTGTTCGACTCCCGTGATTATGTGCAGGTAGCCGATGAGGCAATTGACTTTACCCAGGGGGCCTTGCAGAGCACTGGTCGCGATCTGGACATTGCTATTCGTGGTAATGGATTTCTTGCGGTACAGGCCCAGGACGGCACCGAGGCCTATACCCGCGCCGGAGATTTGCAGATCGACGCTCAAGGCATTATGCGCCTGGGCAATGGCTTACAGGTGCTTGGCGATGGTGGACCAGTTGCTATTCCGCCGGCTGAAAGTATCACTATCGGCGCTGATGGCTCGGTGACTATTCGCCCGCTCGGCGGTGAACCCAGAGGTCTGGCTGCGATTGAGCGTCTGCGTTTGGTCAATCCCCCAACCGCTGATCTGGAGCGTGGCGAGGATGGTCTGTTCCGCTTGCGCAACGGTGGACAAGCGCCCGCTGATGCCAATGTGCGTGTGGTTTCTGGCATGCTGGAAACCAGCAATGTCAATACGGCGGCTGCACTCGCGCGCATGATGGAGCTCACTCGCCATTATGAAACCCAAGTGAAAATGATGAGCACCGCCGATAACCTTGCCCGAAACAACAACAAGCTACTCGGTATGAGTTGATAACGGCCTGTGCCGAGCCAGCAGGAGTAAAAAACCATGAATCAAGCGCTATGGGTCGCAAAAACCGGACTCGATGCTCAGCAGACACGAATGTCGGTAGTGTCGAACAATCTGGCCAATGTGAATACCACCGGCTACAAAAAAGGCCGGCCAGTGTTTGAAGATCTCCTCTACCAGACGATTCGCCAGCCCGGTGCCCAAGCGACCCAAGACGCCCAATTACCTTCCGGCCTCATGCTGGGTGTCGGAGTCCGCACCGTTTCGACCGAAAAGCTATTTCAGCAGGGCGATATGGTATTGACGGACAATTCGCTGGATGTGGCTATTGATGGGCGCGGATTTTTTCAGATCCTGCTGCCCGATGGCAATCTTGGCTATACACGAGACGGCAGCTTTCAGATCAATGCTGATGGTGAAGTAGTAATGTCGAATGGCTATCCTTTGCAGCCAGGCTTGGTAATTCCAGAGGAAACCCAGTCGATTTCAATCGGCGCGGACGGTACGGTGAGCGCGCAACTGCCAGGACAGGTTGATCCGCAACAGCTTGGGCAGATACAGCTGGCCGATTTTATCAATCCCGCTGGCCTGCAACCCATTGGTGAGAATTTGTTTCTGGAAACCGCAGCCTCTGGTGCGGCCCAGGAATCCGCACCTGGTATCAATGGACTGGGGGAAGCACGGCAAGGCATGCTTGAAACCAGCAACGTCAATATTGCCGAGGAACTGGTCAATATGATCGAAACCCAGCGTTCCTATGAGGCTAATACCAAAGCATTGTCAACAGCTGATGCCATGATTCAGTACGCCAACAATAACCTTGGCCGTTAAGGTCGGCTCAATGCAGGAGTAGCGGCAATGCCACCCATCCACAAATTCACCATCACTTTTGCGGTGATTCTGGTGATCGGTTGCGATTCCATGCCGCCAAAACGCGGAGATAATCCAGATTTCATTGCCGCATCCGCGCCTGCCCCCCTGCCGCAGCGGTTCAATAATGGGGCCATTTTTCAGCCCGCGCAAAGCCGTGGCCTGTTTGAGGACTATAAGGCCCGTCAGGTGGGTGATCTGCTGAATGTGCAATTGGTTGAAAACACCAATGCCAGCAAATCAGCCAAGACCTCAGTGACTAAAGATTCCACGGTTGGGGTTGATTTTTCTCAGCTGGATGTCATGGGACATCAGGTGGAGCCCTCCAACAATCTGTTGGGCGTCGGGGCCGTTTCCGGCCAGGAATTTGAAGGCGAGGGCGACTCGGAGCAAAGCAACAGCCTGAGTGGTCAAATTACCGTGACGGTGGCCGAGGTGCTGCCCAATGGTAACCTGGTGGTGCAGGGTGAAAAATGGCTTGGCCTGAACCAAGGCAAGGAATATGTCCGTCTGCGCGGGATTGTGCGACCCATTGATATCTCAGCCAACAACACCGTGCTCTCGACTCAGGTGGGTGATGTGCAGATTTACTATGGCGGCACCGGTGCTGTAGCAGACAGTAACATCATGGGCTGGGCTATGCGCTTCTTTGTCAGTGCGCTCATGCCCTTCTGATGACCTTCTGACAGTTCAACGGGATCGATCATGAAGCATTGCCGCACCCCCACTCGCATCACGACTCTCGCCGCCTGGCTGGTGGCCGTTATTGGCCTCCTGGTCAGCCTGCCACTCTATTCCGGTAATATCTTCTCCAAGGCCGCTCCAGGGCAGGAGCGCATCAAAGACATCGCTGCCTTTGCCGGTGTGCGCGACAATCAGCTGGTCGGCTATGGTCTGGTGGTTGGTCTTGACGGTTCGGGTGACCGTACCACTCAAACACCTTTTACGGTGCAAAGCCTGAAAAACATGCTTGGACAGCTTGGGGTGACCCTGCCGCAGGGGGTTAACCCACAGCTGAAGAATGTAGCGGCAGTGATGGTCACAGCGGATCTGATTCCCTTTGCCAAAGCCGGTCAGCGTTTTGATGTAACTATCTCCTCACTGGGTAATGCTCAGGATTTGCGTGGTGGCACCCTGGTGATGACGCCCCTGCGCGGTGCCGATGGACAAGTGTATGCTGTAGCCCAGGGTAATCTGGTGGTTGGCGGTTTTGGTGTCGGCGGCGATGATGGCAGCAGCGTGACCCAGGGTGTGCCAACGGTTGGGCGCATTCCGCGCGGGGCGACGGTCGAACGCGAGGTGCCAAGTGCCTTTGCACAGGGCGGTTCTCTGGTGCTGAATTTGCATCGCCCGGATTTTTCCACCGCCAATCGTATGATGAATGTGATCAACGATACCTTTGGTGGTCAGGTCGCGCGAGCCATTGACGGGGCTTCAGTCAGGGTGCGCGCACCCACCAGCCCGAGTGATCGAGTCGCCTTTGTCTCGGTGCTGGAGAATCTCCCCGTAGAGCCGGGTACGCCACCGGCCAGGGTGGTGATTAACGCCCGTACCGGCACCGTTGTGATTGGCGCCAACGTGCGGGTGTTGCCGGCCGCCGTCTCGCACGGCAATCTCACGGTCACGATTACTGAGGATCCGCAGGTCAACCAGCCCGGAGCTTTTGCCGGGGGACAGACCGTGGTGACACCGCAGACCAATATCGGCGTCACTCAGGAGGACAATCCCATGTTCCTGTTCAATCCCGGCACCTCGCTGAATGAAATCGTTCGTGCTGTGAACCAAGTCGGTGCACCGCCCAGCGATCTGATCTCCATCCTCCAGGCGCTGCGCGAGGTCGGCGCGCTGCGTGCCGAACTGGTTGTGATCTAATTCAGGAACCCGTCATGCGCGAATTAAATTCAGGCGTCTCGGCACTGGCGGCACAACGGGCCTCCAGCGCGATGGCGGCCGATCCCGCTGGTCTGCAAGATTTGCGTCGTCAGGCCCAGGCGGGTGACAGCAAGGGACAGGAGGCCACCGCGCGTGCTTTTGAGGCACTGCTGGTCGGGCAAATGCTCAAGCAAATGCGTGCCACCTCTTTTGGCGACGGGCTGCTCGACTCCTCCCAAAGCAAACTCTATCGAGACCTCCACGATCAGGAAATTGCCCGCGCGGTCAGCGAGGGGCCAGGGCTGGGTTTTCGCCAGCTTATCATGCAACAACTTGGGCGCCGCAGTGCCAACCCGGCGCAGGCCGCCGATCCATCCGAGTTGCTGATGCCGCAGCGTAATCCCCATCTGCACCCGATGCGTCTGCTCCAGCCAGCGGAGAATGATGCAGCAGGCGCTGTTGCAGCCCCACCCTTTAACACTGATCACTGGCCTCCGGCCTCGCCGGAAGACTTTCTGCGCCAGCTCCGGCCCCAGGCCAAAGCAGCGGCCGCCAAGCTCGGGTTCGATCCCAATGTGTTGCTCGCGCAAAGCGCGCTGGAGACCGGCTGGGGACGCCGCATGCCGCGTCACGCCGATGGGCGCAGCAGTTTCAATCTGTTTGGCATCAAAGCTCACGGTGGTTGGAGTGGTGAGCAGGTTAAGGTTGGAACCCTCGAATTCCGCAATGGTGTGGCACAGCGCGAGCAGGCACGCTTCCGTGCCTACCCGAGTCCGGCTGAATCTTTTGTGGACTATGTTGACTTCCTGCATCGCAACCCGCGTTACCGAGACGCCCTGGCCAGCCCCAACAGCCGCGAGTTCGTACGCGGCTTGCAGCGTGCCGGCTATGCAACCGACCCGAACTATGCCAACAAAATCCTCGCCATCCATGACCGACTGAACGCCATGATGGCTCGAGGCTCAATTCCAAATGCAGCTCAAGAAATGGCGTCTGCAACCGTTACATCCAAAAGTAGCTAATGCATAAGCGAGTACAAATATGAGCATCATAAATACAGGCGTTTCTGGCCTGCTGGCATTTCAGCGTGCGCTCGCAACCACCTCGCATAATATCGTCAACGCCGACAAAGACGGTTATAGTCGTCAACGAGTCGAGATAGGAACGAATACACCTCAGTTTTTAAGTGGGAATTTTCTTGGGCAAGGTGCACATGTTTCTGATATTCGCCGCATTCAGGATGAATTTGTAGACGCTCAGCTTCGAGAGTACACATCAATCGCCAGCAATGATGAGGTGCGTGCGCAATATGCTGAGCGTATCGATCGTCTGCTTGGTGATGCTAATACTGGTTTGGCGCCTGCGCTTGGAGCCTTCTTTAATGCCGCAAATGACGTTGCCAGCGACCCGAGCTCAATAGTTCCGCGTCAGGTTTTTCTCTCCGAGTCTGAATCCATGGTTGGCCGCTTCAATGAGCTGAACCAACGCATCAACGATCAGCGTGAGCTCGTCAACGATCAAATCAAAGTCACCGTAGACGAAATTAATTCACTGAGTGAGAGTTTGGCTGATGTCAATCAGCGGATTGTCGCGGCTTATGGCTTAAGTGACGGCGGTGTCGGTGGCGAGCCCAACGACTTACTTGATGAACGTGGAGACCTACTCAAGCAACTCGCGGAAAAGGTAGATATAAACATTGTCGAGCAGAATGATCGTTCGGTCAGCGTTTTTGTTGGAAATGGGCAGCCATTGGTGATGGGGGCTTCCTCTAACACGCTAGTCGCGGAGTCATTCGGAGGTGACCCTCGAAACTGGGACATTGGCTTCTCCAACGGGGTAAGCAATAACCCAGTCGATATTACGCACCTCATAAGCGGCGGCGAGCTTGGCGGCCTCCTAACCAGCCGCAGCGAGATTTTGGACAAAGCCCAAAATGGTATTGGTCAATTAGCTTTGGCCATGAGTGGCATGGTGAACTATCAGAACCGCTTGGGCCTAGATTTAGACGGCACTCCCGGTGAAGATCTTTTTACATTTCCACAGACCATGTTTGTTGGTGCTGACAAATCAAATACATCAACGGTTGATCCAGCTGTAGAGTATTTGCCAGATGTGTTTAGCTTAACAGCCAGTGATTACAGGTTGAGTCACAATGGTACAGATTTTAGTTTAACTCGACTTCAGGACAATAAGGTCTTCAAGCAGAGTGACCCTGATGCGTTTGATTCTACAGCAAATGCATTCGTAGTTGATGGTATTAAAGTCGATGTCACTGGAATGGCGCCTGCTTCAGGCGACAACTGGCTCATACAGCCAACACGATTTGCCGCCGGTAATTTGGATACCCTGATAACTGACCCCTCGAAAGTGGCTGTCGCTTCTGGTGCGCTGGCCGGGCCGAATAATGAAGGCGATGCTCTGATGCTGTCAGTTTCGGCGATTAATGACGCTGATACCAATTATCAGGTGCCTGCGGGGGTTGTCTACGACAAGGCAAGTGGAGATTTTATTGCGGTCAGCCCAACCTACGATAATGTTACTGGTGACGCTACAATCGAGTCATTCAAAGTTACTGATCCTAGTTTGATCGTTTCTGGCATGAATGTTCCCGTGACGTATAACGCAGCTGACAATACACTGAACGGTGTACCGCTTGATGCTAGTGGTACTACAACCATTACTGGCAATGGGTGGGAGATGGTTGTTAGCGGTACCCCAAATAATGGGGATAATTTTGCAGTGACATCTGCTGTAGCGGGAACCTATGTTGATCCCGACGATCCCGGCCTTGAACATGGAACAACCGATGTTACTCATAACGGTTGGGAGCTGAAACTCTACAACGAACCCGCAGATGACGACTTCTTCAGCGTCGATATGAGCAAGGATCGACCTGGTGATAATCGCAACATGCTGGCGATGGCTGACTTGTCTGAAGGTCGCTTTGTCGAAAATTCTGCAACTTTTGCTGACAGCTATAACCAAACCCTTGGTGAAATTGGTACTCGAACGCGCCAGGCGCAGGTTGCACGTGACTCAAGTGTGACGTTGCGTAATAACGTTCAAACACAACGAGACTCCATTTCGGGTGTTAATCTAGACGAAGAGGCCGCTAGTTTACTTAAATACCAACAGGCATATCAGGCAGCGGCCCAGGCGATTTCTGTCGGTAACTCGACTTTCGATTCTCTGTTCGCCCTCTTCAGATAGCCTAAGTGCGGCGGCTTTAGGTTAACCATAAGAATAGGGATGAGAGGAAGTTAAAATGCGTATTTCGACTCAAGAGATGTTCCGTTCCGGTGTCGATGCCATGCAACGAGCCCAGTCGGAGCAGAATCGCGCTGGTTTGCAGCTTTCGACCGGCAAGCGCATCCTGACACCATCAGACGATCCAGCAGCTACAACCCAAGCTGCTCAGCATCGCGACATTATACGCTCCATCAACCAATACCAGCGTAATATGGATCTGGCCCAGCCACGGTTGCAGCAGGAAGAATCGGCCCTTGCTGGCATAACTGATCAACTTCAGCGTGTGCGTGAACTGCTGATTTACGGCGCCAATGATACCCAGAGCACCGAAACTCGCGAGTTCATGGCTAAAGAGATTCGTGAGATGCGCGACTCCCTGTTTGATATTGCGAACACCAAGGATCCGAACAATGAGTATCTGTTTGGCGGCACCAAGTCACTCGACACGCCTTTTCAGATTGACAGCAATGGCGTGGTAAATTACGTCGGTGCCGTCGGCGAGGGCTCAGTGCGAGAAGTGGCCATTACACCGATTAGCACAATCGCTATTGGAAACAGTGGCGCTGATGTTTTTATGGATATTCCCGAAAATGACGGGCGAGTATCGGCTGATGTCACGCGAGCAGGGGCGCCGCCGCGTGGCTCTCTGGTGATAGAGAAGACCGAAGTAAGTGACTTGGGTGTTTTGCTGCTTGGCACCAATGCAACGGATGAGTTCGAGATCAGTTTCGACAACTCCTCCGGAACATTGCAATATAGAGTGGATAACATCACTCAGGGAACGAATGAGACGCCTTTGACTGACTATTCTGCTGGCAGCCCAGTTGAATTTGCCGGTCGCAGCGTGCTGCTGAGTGGTACGCCAAATATCGGCGATACCGTCACCTCTCGTCCGGCCCAGAATGTTTCGCTGTTCCAAACGCTCGATGCGATTGCCACCGCTTTCGAGACCCCGGTTGGCGGCTCAAGCAGCCGGGCTGATCTGACCAATGCTGTTAATCGCGGTATTGCAGATATTGATGCCAGCATGGATCATTTCAGCACGGTGCGCGCAACGATCGGCACCCGCTTGCAGTCGATTGAGAAACAGACCAACCTAAACGAAAACCATAAGCTGGATTTGCGCGAAACCCTCTCGGAGCTTGAGGATCTCGATTACGCTGAGGCCATTAGCCGCTACACACTTCGCGAGGTGGCACTGCAAGCGGCACAGCAGACCTATGTGCAGACCAACAGGTTGTCGCTGTTTAATTTCCTCTGATGCTGTGCTGTAGTCTCACAGTCACAGTTTCAGCCTCATTCCCAGATTACATGCGCATCGCGTGCCAGGGCGGTTTCAAGCAAACCAATCAGTGGTAGAGCGCGGTGCGCCAGGGTAATGCTGGGTTGTTCTCTGTCCCGACTGACGTCCTTGGGGTTCAGGGGGCGCTCAGGATTGGCTGCCACAGCGGCTTTCAGGTTATCGAGCGCTTCAGGGATGTCCTCGGGCATCAGGGCACCAGGAATCTTGCCACTGTTCCCCATCAGGCGCAGCAAGGTGATGGCCACATCGCCGAACATCAGAATATTGGCATGCGCGGGGCTTTGAAATTTAACCAGCATGATGATGGTGACGACTGTTCAGCGGCGGCGGTCAACTGGGGCGGGCAAGTCGGCGACGGTGCGCTCGATCCAATCCGCAGCAGCGCGGTTAATCTCAGCGGCGCTGCGCCCCTGGCTTGAGATCGGTTCTCCAATCACCAGCTGAATGCAGCCGGGTTTCTTTTTAAACGCGCGACGTCCCCAAAACGCTCCAGAGTTATGTGCAATAGGCAGCACCGCAGCACCAGTGCGCTCCGCGAGTTTGGCGCCGCTGATGTTGTAGTGGCCGCGCTGCCCCGGGGCCACGCGGGTGCCCTCGGGAAAGAGCACCACCCAGCGTCCGGCCTTCAGGCTGGCTTCACCCTGAGTCAGCACCTGTTTGAGCGCCTGACGTGGCGAGCTGCGGTCGATGGCGATGGGATGATAGCGGCGCAAGGCCCAGCCAAAGAAGGGGATGGCCAGCAGTTCGCGCTTCAGCACCCAGGCTTGCAGGCAGGGGAAGATGGTGCGCAGCGCAATGGTTTCCCAGGCCGACTGATGCTTGCACAGAATCACCACTGGCTGCGTCGGCAGATGCTCGCGGCCGGTCACGGTGAAATCAAGTCCACAGACCACGCGCAGTAATCCAAGCGACGTGCGCGACCAGGCATTCCCCAATCGACCCAATGTACATTCTGACACCAGTGGGGCAGCGACCAGGATACTGAGGCTGTAGAGGATGGTCAGGCTGCTGAACAGCAGCATGAACAGGGCAGAACGAAGATACAACATGGTTTTAGCGCTCGCTTAACAGAGCATCAACGGCTGTGAAAAGATCCGGGAACTGCTCAATGTTGTGCAGCTCAACACTATGGGTATCCAGTGTGCGCTCGCCTTTGCCGGTTTTGACCAGGATTGGACGCGCGCCTACGGCCAGTGCCGCCTGCACGTCGCGCAGCGCATCACCAATGACCGGCACATCCACCAGCGACACCCCAAAACGCCGCGCCAGGGACTCCAGCAGACCGGTGCGCGGCTTGCGGCAGGTGCAGCCCTTGTTGGGGCGATGCGGGCAATAGGCGATGGCTTCAATACGCGCGCCAGCGGTGGCCAGTTCCTGACTCATCTTTTGATGGATAAGCGCCAGCTGGTCATGATCGAACAGGCCGCGACCGATGCCAGACTGATTGGTGGCGACTGTCACCGTCCAGCCGGCGTTATTGAGTCGCGCGATGGCCTGCGGACTGCCGGAAATGGGCGCCCATTCATCGGGTGACTTAATGTAGGCATCCGAGTCACGATTGATCACCCCATCGCGGTCGAGGATAACAAGCCTGACGCTCATGGGGCCTCGGGGTCTGGATCATCCTCAAACGCTGAGACGCGGATGCGGCCATTGACCATGCGCGCTTTGCGTGAGTCAAGCTTGGCCATTTTTTGCCAGAAAGCGGTTTTCAGATCCACATCGGCAGCAATGGCGGTGCCGAGCAGCAAAATCGTCAGATCGGCTATTTCCTCGGCCAACAGCGCATAGGGCCGGCCCTTGGTGACGCTGGCGGAGATTTCCCCGAGTTCCTCGGCCATCAGCGCAATACGGTAGACCAGATCCTCGCCGCCGGTTTCGCGCAAGTGGTGTTTGTCATGAAAGGCCTGGACCGCCGCCAGCATGGCGTCGTAGGAGTCCGGATTTACTGTCTTCTCAGCCATGGCTTAGTGCTGCAAGGTTGCGATATTGGCAATGCGCAGGAACAGCTGCTGGAGGTGTTCGAGCAGGGCGAGACGATTGTCGCGCACCTGCGCATCCTCGGCCATCACCATGATGGCATCGAAGAAGGCATCGACCGGTGCGCGCAAACTGGCCAGAGCCACCAAGGCGCCCCGGTAGTCGCCGCTGGCCAGCCGCGGCTGGAGTTCGGCCTCGACGGTGGCTATGGACTCGGCCAGCTGTTGTTCCTCGGCAGCTTGCAGTGCATCCCGGTTCAGCTGACGGGCACTGGCCGGCGCTTTTTTGAGAATATTGGCGATGCGCTTGTTGGCAGCAGCCAACGCAGCGGACTCGGGCAGATGGCTGAAGGCTTCAACCGCGCGCACCCGCCGGTCAATGTCAGCCGGCGCACTGAGCCCGAGACTGAGCACCGCCGCGACCCGATCACTGGCAATGCCCTGATCCTGATAGTAGGCGCTGAGCCGCTCCAGGCAATAGCCCAGCACCTCATCGACCACTGCCGGCGCTTGAATGGTTGCCGGAAAGGTTGCCGCGCTCTGTTGCAGCAGGTGTTTCAGATCCAGCTTCAGAGGGATTTCAATCAGCAGGCGCAACACGCCAATGGCGGCGCGGCGTAGACCATAGGGATCCTTCACCCCGGTGGGTCGCTCACCAATGGCAAAGACGCCGACCAGCGAATCGAGCCGATCCGCCAGTGCCAGCGCCTGCCCCAGCGGCGTCGCCGGCAGCTGGTCGCCGGCCTGGCGTGGCAGATACTGTTCCGCCATGGCAGCAGCAATGGCGGCCGACTCACCGCTACGTTCAGCATAGTAGCGCCCGATGACACCCTGCAGGCTGCCAAACTCACCCACCATCAGAGTGACCAGATCACACTTGGCCAACTGGGCGGCGCGCTCGGCTTCGGCGGGGTCGATGTCCAGGGCATCAGCCATGGTGCCCAGCAGGCGAGCAACCCGCCCGGCCCGCTCGGCCAGGGAGCCAAGCTGGTCCTGAAACACCACCTCAGCCAGCTTGGGAATGCGCTGGGCGAGTGGTTCCTTGAGATCCTGTTCCCAGAAAAAACGCGCATCGGCAAAGCGCGGGGTAATCACCCGCTCGTTGCCAGCGCGCACCAGATCCGGCTCGCGGCTGTCGATGTTGGCGATGGTGATAAAGCAAGGCCGTAGCGTGCCGTCGGTGCCTAAGACTGGAAAATATTTCTGATGCTTCTGCATGGTCTCGATCAGCACCTCGGGCGGCACTTCGAGATAGGCTGCATCGAAGTGCCCGAGTAAGGCCACTGGCCATTCGCATAGTGCGGTGACTTCATCCAGCAACGCCTCGCTGGGCTGTACCTGACCCTCGGCACTGGCCGCCAGCGCATGGATTTGCTCCAGAATGCGCGCGCGCCGGGCCGCGAAATCCGGCTCCACCCAGCCCGAGTCGCGCAGCAGACGGTCATAATCGCGCGGATGCTCAATGGCGATGGGAGCCGGCGCATGGAAGCGATGGCCGTGGGTGTGCTGGCCCATGGCAATGCCCAAGACCTCGCCTTGCAACGGCTGATCACCCAGCAGGGCACAGATCCAGTGCACCGGGCGTACAAAGCTCGCCTCGCCGCTGCCCCAGCGCATGCGTTTGGGAATTGGCAACGCCGCCAGTGCCTGCTCGGTGAGTTCCGGCAGCCAGTCGGCCGCCGCGCGTCCTGGAATCACCTGTTCGTGCACTAACCAGGCACCCTTGTCGGTTTCCAGCCGGCCCAGCGCCTCCAGCTCAACCCCGCAGGAACGCGCAAAGCCCAGTGCCGCCGGCGTCGGCTGTCCTTCGGCATCGAAGGCCGCTGTCAGCGCCGGACCCCGGCGGCTGTGATGCTGATCAGGCGTGGCCAGCGCGAGGTCGGCAATGCGCACCGCCAAGCGCCGCGGAGTGGCAAAGCGTTCAGACGCGCCATGGGCAAGTTGCTGCTCATCAATGCGCTTGAGCAGTTCGCGGTGGAACGCCTCGGCCAGACGCGGCAGAGCGACCGGGGGCAGTTCTTCGGTGCCGATTTCAATCAGCAGATCGGCGGTTGTACTCATGCGGCCCTCCGCTCGGGTGGCTGTTGCGCGGCGTCCAGCATCGGAAAGCCCAGTGCCTCGCGTGCCTGATAGTAACCAGCGGCCACCGCACGGGCCAGGGTGCGCACTCTTAAGATAAAACGCTGGCGTTCCGTCACCGAAATCGCCCCGCGCGCATCAAGTAAATTAAACAAATGCGAGGCCTTCAGCACCTGCTCATAGGCTGGCAGTGGTAGGCCCAGCTCAGCGAGGTGGTGGCTCTGGCGCTCGGCGACATCAAACTGCTCGAACAGAGCCGGAACCTCGGCGTGCTCGAAGTTGTAGGCCGACTGCTCGACTTCGTTCTGATGGTAAACATCACCATAGGTCACACGCGCCTCGGGCGTCTGCTTCCACAGCAGATCGAACACATTTTCAACCCCTTGCAGGTACATGGCGATGCGCTCCAAGCCATAGGTAATCTCGCCGCTGACCGGGCGACATTCCAGGCCCCCCACCTGCTGGAAATAGGTGAACTGGGTCACTTCCATGCCATTGAGCCACACCTCCCAGCCCAGCCCCCAGGCCCCGAGGGTGGGAGACTCCCAGTTGTCCTCAACAAAGCGAATGTCGTGCACCAGCGGATCAATGCCCAGGGTTTGCAGCGAGTCGAGATACAGCTGCTGGATGTTCGCCGGCGAAGGCTTCAGCAGCACCTGATACTGATAATAATGCTGCAAACGGTTGGGATTCTCGCCATAGCGTCCATCGGTCGGGCGGCGACTCGGCTGCACATAGGCCGCGCGCCAGGGCTCAGGGCCGATGGCGCGCAGAAAAGTGGCCGGATGGAAGGTCCCCGCCCCCACTTCCATGTCATGCGGCTGCACAATCAGACAGCCACGTTCGGCCCAGAATTGCTGAAGCCTGAGAATCAGATCCTGAAAATCCAGGAACTGAGGAACCACCACAGGTGCACTTGGCACGGCAACCTCCCACGAACAAGGAAATCTGCGCAGTATAATGCCTTCGTATGGCTCGTGCGCGATGTTGCAACCAGCCTTGGTTGTTGCGGGTGGCATCTACCTGATGCGCCTTTGGTCTGTGGCGATAGCACTGAGCCCTCCTTTGCGGCGATGATGCCGCTATTGTGACCTTGAACGAGTCGAAAGCCCATGGGTAGCCTGTCGCAAAATAACCAATCCGCATCGGCCTGGTCTGCGCCTGAGTCCGGTCTCGGTCGCGTTCAGGCCATCGCCCGCACCAGCCTAGTCTCGGCGCTGTGCAATACCGCGCTGGCGATCATCAAAATTCTCGCCGGTTGGTTGGGCAATTCCCATGCACTGATTGCTGATGGTGTGCATTCGGTGTCGGATCTAGCCTCTGATTTGCTGGTGTATATCGCCGGGCGCCATGCTGGCGAGGCGCCGGATGACAGGCATCCTTATGGACATCAGCGCTTTGAAACAGTTGCAACACTGGTTTTGGGGTTGTTCCTTGCAGCGGTGGCGCTGGGGATTGCCTGGGATGGGGTCGAGCGGCTGTTTGCGCCTGAGCAACTCTTGCAGCCGGGGTGGCTGGCGCTGACCGCAGCGCTGGGCTCCATTCTGGTCAATGAAGGACTGTTTTGGTACACCCTCGGCTATGCCCGGCGGGTGCGCTCGGATCTGCTGCGAGCCAATGCCTGGCATCATCGCTCCGATGCTATCTCCTCTATCGTGGTGCTGATCGGCGTGGCCGGTACCCTGGCGGGCCTGAGCTATCTGGACGCTGTCGCCTCGGTACTGGTGGCGGTAATGATCGCCAAAATCGCCTGGGATCTGGGGCAGGGTGCAGTGGGCGAGCTGGTTGATGCCGGGCTGGAGCCGGCGCGGATCGAGGACATCCGTCGCACCATCACCAGCCTGGCCGATGTACGGGATCTGCACATGCTACGCACCCGCACCTACGGTGGCCAGGCCAGCGCTGATGTGCACGTACTGGTCGATCCCTATATCAGCGTCTCCGAAGGGCACATGATCAGCGTACTGGTCGAACGGCGCCTGAAAGCGGGCTTTGATGAAATCAGTGAAGTCATTGTGCATATTGACCCGGAAGACGACGAAGAGCGCCCGGTGGGCGCCAACCTGCCGTTGCGCGCCGATGCGCTGCGCACCCTTCAGCAGCTTTGTGCCGAGATTCCGGAATTTGCTGCGCGGCGGCGCGTGCTGCTGCATTATCTGCACGGCGCCCTGGAAGTGGAGATTTTGCTGCCCGTAGAGTTGACTAGGCGCGCGGGCACGGATGCCGAGAAGCTCGCCAGCCATATTCGCCATGCGGTGACGCGGGATCCGGTGTTTCGCCAGGTGCGAGTGTATTTTGGCTGACGGGCTCTGGGCTGAGTTGGACCGCCGTGGTGCATTCGCTTGCACTTTAGTGGTGCGCAGCCTGGCTGGGGTGCATACTATTGGTGCGGGGTTGACGCCCGACAGGGGACTGAGGTGGCGTTGACGACCCATAGCGGCCTTAGCAGACGCGAAGTATGCGCAGACGATGAGCGGATGGCACGATCTCTGCTTTCGCTCCAGCCAGCGGTTAGCGGCGGTGGGCGCCTGGCGTCTGGTCGCGACACTGTTATTGCAACAACTCAGATCCCCATCATCCACTGAACCTGCACTCGCAGAACCGAATTTGGAGAATAGTAGATGTCCGCAAAGGTGTTGAAACTGATTAAAGACGAGGACGTAAAGTTCGTCGACCTGCGCTTTACCGACACTCGCGGTAAGGAGCAGCACGTCTCGCTGCCGGCCACCAAGGTTGATGAGGGCCTGTTTCAGGACGGCAAGATGTTCGACGGCTCTTCCATCGCTGGCTGGAAAGGCATTGAAGCCTCCGACATGGTGCTGATGCCCGAGGCCGACACCGCCGTGCTTGACCCCTTCACTGACGAAAAGACCCTGAACATCCGCTGCGACATCCTCGAGCCAGCCACTATGCAGGGCTACGAGCGCGATCCGCGTTCGGTGGCCAAGCGCGCCGAGGCCTACCTGAAGTCCACCGGCATTGCCGATACGGCATTCTTTGGCCCCGAGCCTGAATTCTTCGTGCTCGATGACGTGCGCTGGGGCGCCAACATCGGCGGCGCCTTCTATAAGGTTGACTCCGAAGAAGCCCAGTGGAACTCCGAGCGCGTGTTTGAAGATGGCAACATGGGTCATCGCCCCGGCGTCAAGGGCGGCTATTTCCCAGTGCCACCGGTTGATTCATTGCACGATCTGCGCGGCGCCATGTGTCTGGCCATGGAAGAAATGGGCCTGACCGTTGAGGTGCACCATCACGAAGTAGCCACCGCTGGTCAGTGCGAAATCGGCACCGAGTTCGCCACTTTAGTGCAGCGCGCGGACATGAACCAAATCCTCAAATACTGCGTGCAGAATGTGGCCCATGCCTATGGCAAGACCGCCACCTTTATGCCCAAACCTCTGGTGGGTGACAACGGCAACGGCATGCATGTGCACCAATCGCTCGGCAAGGACGGCAAGAACATCTTCACCGGCGACAAATACGCCGGCCTGTCGGAAAACGCGCTCTACTACATCGGCGGTATCATCAAGCACGCCCGCGCGCTGAACGCCTTCACCAACGCCTCCACCAACTCCTACAAGCGCTTGGTGCCAGGCTTCGAGGCGCCGGTCATGCTGGCTTATTCGGCCCGCAACCGCTCAGCTTCAGTGCGTATTCCTCATGACGCCAACCCCAAGGCGGCACGCATTGAGGTGCGTTTCCCGGACAGCACCGGCAACCCCTATCTGTCCTTCGCCGCCATGATGCTGGCCGGTCTCGACGGCATCCAGAACAAGATCCACCCCGGCGAGCCCATGGACAAGGATCTCTACGACCTGCCGCCGGAAGAGGAAAAAGCCATTCCGCAGGTGTGCTACGCCCTGGATCAGGCGCTTGAGGCCCTGGATCAGGATCGCGACTTCCTCACCGTGGGTGGCGTCTTCACCGATGACGTGATCGACGGCTATATCGCGCTCAAGATGCAGGAAGTAACCCTGCTGCGTATGACCACGCATCCGGTGGAGTTCGACCTTTACTACAGTCTGTAAAGCAGCGCCCGCACGGGGAGCTGCTTCCCGCAAGCCCGCACGCCCCGATGGCGGCGGGCTTTTTTTTGGATGCCGTGCACCCCTACTGAGGGACTCTCCTTCCCAGCATGAAGAAGCTAGCCCCAACTGACCCGCGCGTGACTGAGCGGGTGCTCGACAACATGAACGCCTCTGTGTTGCTGTTTGATCGCAACCTGTGCCTGTGCTACATCAACCCCGCCGGCGAAACCCTGCTCTCCGTCAGTGCCAATGCCGTACTAGGGGTTCCGGCCGGTGATCTGGTGCCTTGCCCGTCGGAATCGGTCGAGCAGCGCCTGCGCCATACGCTCAAGACCCGCCATCCCTACACCGAGCGGGAAGTGGAGCTGACGCGCCCTGATGGGCAGATGATTCGGGTCAACTGTACCGTGCTGCCCATGCACCATGACACGCGCGGTGGGGAATTGCTGATGGAACTCCATCAGGTTGATCGCCAGATTCGCATCACCCGCGAGGAACACCTGCTCGCCCAGCACCAGGCCAGTCAGGCGCTGTTGCGCGGGCTGGCCCATGAAATCAAAAACCCACTCGGCGGACTGCGTGGTGCGGCGCAACTTCTGGAGCGCGAACTGCCCAATCCCGAGCTGCGCGAGTACACCCGCATCATCATCGACGAGGCCGACCGGCTGCAAAAGCTGCTCAACCGCATGCTCGGCCCCAACCAGTTGCCACAGCTCAGCCGGGTGAACATTCACCATATTCTCGAGCATGTGCGCGGCCTGATCCGCGCCGAATTTCCCCAAGGCCCGCGCCTGGTGCGCGATTATGACCCCAGCATCCCCGACTTTGAGGCCGATTCTGAACGTCTGATCCAGGCGCTGCTGAATATCGCCCGCAATGGAGCCGCTGCCGCCGGCGAGTCAGGGCAGCTCAGTCTGCGTACCCGGGTACTGCGCCAGTTCACCATTAGCAATCTGCGCTATCGCCTAGTGCTGAGCATCGAGATCGAGGACAACGGCCCCGGCATCCCCGACAGCTTGCAGGATCGCATCTTTTTTCCCATGGTCTCCGGGCGTGCTGGCGGCACCGGACTTGGCCTGCCAATTGCACAGGAGTTGATCAATCAGCACGGCGGCCTGATCGAATGTGAAAGCCGGCCGCAGAAAACTCAGTTTTTTGTGTATTTACCACTAAAAGATGCTTCTGAAGTTAGCCCATGAACAGGCCGCCTCGAATTTGGGTCATTGATGACGACCGTTCCATTCGCTGGGTACTCGAACGTGCGCTGCGCCAGGAGCACATGGATGTGACCAGTTTTTCCAACGGTGTGGGGGTGATGGATAACCTGGAGCGCGAACGCCCCGATGTCATCTTGTCGGATATTCGCATGCCGGGCATCGACGGGCTGGAGCTGCTGCGCCAGATCAACGTCAAGCATCCCGGCTTGCCAGTCATCATCATGACCGCGCACTCCGACCTCGACAGCGCGGTGTCTTCCTTCGACAGTGGCGCCTTCGAGTACCTGCCCAAGCCCTTTGATATTGACGATGCCATTGATCAGGTGCGCCGCGCTTGCCGCCATCGCGATGATACCGAGGCCGCCGCCGTCGCCCTTGACCACAGCCCCGAAATCATCGGCGAGGCGGCCTCCATGCAGGAGGTATTTCGTGCCATCGGTCGCCTGGCCAAATCCAACATCACTGTGCTCATCAATGGCGAATCCGGCACGGGCAAGGAACTGGTCGCCCGCGCCCTGCATCGCCACAGCCCGCGCTCAGGCGCGCCCTTTATTGCACTGAACATGGCCGCCATTCCACGCGATCTGATGGAATCGGAGCTGTTTGGCCATGAACGCGGCGCTTTCACCGGCGCCCAGACCCGCCGCGAGGGCCGCTTTGAACAGGCCGACGGCGGCACGCTGTTTCTTGATGAAATCGGCGACATGCCCGCCGAGCTGCAAACCCGACTGCTGCGGGTACTGGCCGATGGTGAGTTCTATCGCGTCGGCGGCCTGGCACCGATCAAGGTCGATGTGCGTATCATCGCCGCTACCCATCAGAACCTGCATGACTTGGTGCGTTGCGGCAGTTTTCGCGAGGACTTATTCCATCGCCTAAATGTCATTCGCATCCATCTGCCTGCCTTGCGCGAGCGCCGCGAGGACATCCCGCTGCTGATGCGTGCCTTCTTGGCCCAGGCGGCACGGGAGCTGAATTGCGAGCCCAAGGTACTGGCCCAGGATGCCACCGAGAGCCTGGAGCATCTTGACTGGCCCGGCAATGTGCGCCAATTGGAAAACACCGCACGCTGGCTGACCGTGATGGCTTCTACCAAGGAAATCCACGTCGAGGATCTCCCCCCGGACCTCGGCATTGCCCAGCCCAACGCCCCGGCGCGTGATGGCCCCTGGGAAAACGCCTTGCGCACCTGGGCCAAGCGCATGCTGCGCAGCGGCCAGGACAACCTGCTCAACGCCGCCCTGCCAGCCTTTGAGCGTGTCATGCTTGATGTAGCACTCGAACATACCGGCGGCCGCCGCCAGGAAGCCGCCCGCCTGCTCGGCTGGGGCCGCAACACCCTCACGCGCAAACTCAAGGAACTGGGTCTGGAAGCTCGCCACAGCGGCAAGGCTTGATAAAGCCCGCTGCCGGCCTGATGTGCAAAGGCTGTCATTCAGCCATTTGCGAGGATTCTTTCGTGGACGCAAGCAGTATCCAGATTGCCGGCACCGAGTTAGCCGGCGCCACCTGGGCCGAGGGGCAGGTGCGCGTGCAACTCGCCCGCGCGCTCATCGTCACCACCATGACCGGCTCAGTGGAGCAAACCCTGTGGTGGCAGGCTGGGGAGTTGGTGATTGGCGGGTTGGAGGAGGAACCATCGGCGGAGGGTCTGGACGACCTTCAGGGCGCGATCTGCGAGCGTGGTGATATTGATGACAATGAATACACCTATCGGAACATGATTCCGATCCCACTGCTCAGTCGCGGAAACATTCGCTTGGAACTGCATCTGCGTGATGGCCGGCAGCCGCTGGTGGTCAGGGGTGAAACCATTGAATTGCAGCTGCGCGATACGCCGAAGTATATCGAGCATTTGCGGCCGGGTTAGGGCCTTGTAATTGTGCCCTTGGCGCCCGGCCGGCGGCGCGGTCGGTTCAGCGATGAGAGCCGACAATCTGGTGGGCGAGATCGACCACTCGGTTGGCCATATCCTGATAGCTCTGACGGTAGTCAGCCAGCAGTCCCTCGCTGGAGGCCCAGTAATCCTTGCCCGAGACACCATTTTCGTGTTCGTGGTTGATGAACTGCTGTTGCATGCCCAGCATTTTTTCGATCAAATCCTGCTTTTCCTGTTTCAAGGCGGCGACGTCGGTCATGGTTGCACTCCTGAATAAAGGGAAGGGTAATTTCGACGCAATACTATAGCACAGCTCTCAAGTAATGGGTCAAGCGTGGACATCCTACTCTACGAACCTGAAATCCCGCCCAATACCGGCAATATTATGCGTCTGTGCGCCAATATTGGCGCGCGTCTGCATCTGATTGAGCCGCTGGGATTTACCCTGGAAGAACGGCGGCTGCGCCGTGCCGGGCTGGATTATCGCGACTGGGCGCAGGTGCGCACCCATGAATCGCTGGCGGCCTGTCTGGAGGTGGTGCAGCCAACGCGACTGCTGGCGCTCAGCACCCGGAGCGGGCGTTGCTATGCCGATGTGACCTTTTGCCTCACCGATGCGCTCTTGTTTGGCCCCGAAACCCGTGGCCTGCCAGTCGAGGTGCTGGACTCGCTACCGCCCGACCAGCGTCTGCGCATCCCCATGCAGCCGGACAACCGCAGCCTGAACCTGTCTAACGCCGTTGCGGTGGTGGCCTTTGAAGCCTGGCGCCAAGCCGGGTTTGCAGGCGGGTACTGAGCTGAAAAGCCGGTAGTTGCTGGATGGTTGAAGATTCTCTGGCCCTGTGAAGATGGCGAACTGAAATGGACTGTTGGATGCTACAGGTGCCGCTGAATATGGACGAATCTAATCCATCTCCGGCTTGCCGGCGCGTTCGAGCAGACGGGTGGTGGCGTCCTGTGGTGTGAGGCCCTGATAGAGTACGGCGTGCACTTGCTCACAGATAGGCATTTCGATCTGGTGGGTGGCGGCAAGTTTGTGCACGGCGGTGGCGGTGATGACGCCTTCGACTTCCTGGCCGATGCTGTGCAGGGCGTCGGCCAGAGGGGTGCCGGCGGCCAGGGCGAGGCCGAGGCGGCGGTTGCGCGATTGGTTGTCGGTGCAGGTCAGCACCAGGTCGCCGAGGCCGGCCAGGCCCATGAAGGTCTCGCGCCGCGCGCCCAGGGCGCTGCCCAGGCGGATGAGTTCGGTCAGGCCGCGGGTGATGAGCGCCGAGCGGGTGTTGGCGCCAAAGCCGAGGCCGTCGGCGATGCCGGTGGCGATGGCCAGCACGTTTTTAGCCGCACCGCCGACCTGCACGCCGATCAGGTCATCGTGGCGGTAAGCGCGGAAGCGCTCGCCGTGAAACAGCGCCGCCAGCTGGTGAGCATAGGCGTCCTGGCTGGCGGCGATGGTGACGGCGGTGGGCAGGCCGCGGGCCACCTCACCAGCAAAGCTCGGCCCGGAGAGCACGCCCAGCGCGCGCTCCGGGGCCAGCCCGCGCACCACCTCATGCAGCAGCCGCCCGCGCGCGGGGTCGAAGCCCTTGGTGGCCCAGCTCAGTCCCAGACGGGCCGGCAGTCGGGGCAGCAGGTCGCTGACCACCTGGGCGAAGAACTGGCTCGGCACCGCAACCAGCACCGCTTCGGCCCCGGCCACGGCGGTGCCGAGATCGCTGACTGGTTCGAGAGATGCCGGCAGGGGAAAACCGGGCAGAAAGGCTTGGTTTTCGCGCGCCTGCGCCATGGCCTGGATGAGGGCGGGTTCGTGTCCCCATAGGCGCACCCGATGGCCGTTACGGCACAGTTGCAGGGCCAGGGCGGTGCCCCAGGAGCCGGCACCGATAATCGCAACTACGGCCATATGCGTCTCCAGGTAGGTCTCCAGTTACGCCCCTGGGTGCTTTGCAGGATCGTCTTAATGTGGCTTGGAAGCATCAGCATCGGTGGCTGAGGGGCCGGACTCAGCGGCCTGTTGCTCGGCGATCTTCTGCGCATAGACCTGATCGAAGTGAATATGCTGCAACACCAGGTGCGGGAAGCCGCCCTTGGCCACCAGATCGGTGACGGTCTGACGTGCATAGGGAAAGAGCACGCTCGGGGCATAGACATAAAACAGGGGTGGCAGTTCGTGTTGCTGGAAGCCTTTGATGCTCAGGATGCCGGCCTGGTGGACTTCAACCAGATAGGCAGTCTTGTCGCCGACCTTGACCGTCACAGTCAGGGTAAGCACGATCTCGAAGGTGTCGTCAGCCAGAGGATTGACCTTGATGTCGAATTGCAGCGCCACCTCGGGTTTCCAATCCTCGCGGAAGATTTCCGGGGCGTTGGGCGCCTCGTAGGACAGATCCTTGGTGTAAATGGTGCGCAGCAGGACTTGGTGGGCGTCGCCCTGGGGTTGTTCTTGTTCGGCCATACAGTGTGTGTTCCTATGTGTTCTTCTTGCGCGTCAGGGGCAGGTTGGCATTTTGCCAGGCCATGACGCCGCCGCGCAGATTGTAGACCTCCGCGAACCCTTGCTTGCGCAGGATGCCGCAGGCCATTTGCGATTGGGAACCGGAGCGACAGGAAACCACCAAGGGCTTGTCCCGATACTTGCCGAGGGTTCCGAGTTGGTTGCGAAAGCCATTCATGGGAATGTTAATCGCGTGAATGATGTGTCCCTTGTCGAAATCTGCGCTCGGGCGCACATCAATGACCGTGGCATCACGGCGGTTGATCAGATCAGTGGCGCCGAGCGGGTCGGTGGAGCCCTTGTCGCCCTGGATGAGGTTATAGATCAGCAGGGCTGAGATGATGGCCAGAGCCAGGAATAAAATCCAGTGGTTGCCGATGAATTCAGTTAATTGGGCAAGCATCGCGATTACATGCACAGGTCGGTTCGGTTACAAGGGAAAGGGCGCAGTATAAGGACAGCCGGGCGCTGCGTCACCCTGGGCTGGATGTGGCCTGGACTGGATGTGCGCTGGGCTGGCGGCGGTGCGTCAGTGGCCGTGGTGGCAAAAGACTTCGCGCATCAGGCGGATGAGTTGCAGGGTGCGAGAGTCGCTGACGCGATAGAATACCCGGTTGGCGTCCTTGCGTGAGGCGAGGATGCTTTTGTCGCGCAAAATGGCCAGATGCTGGGAGATGTTGCTCTGCGAGGTGCCGACATGCTCAACAATGTCCTGGACGCTGACTTCCTCATCACCGAGGATGCACAGAATCTTGAGCCGCAGCGGGTGGGACATGGCTTTGAGCGAGCGCGAGGCTTGTTCGATATCGCCATCGTCGGTGAGTAATTCATCATCGGTGAGTAACGCGTCGTCGATCAAGATGGTGTTCTCCATACGGGTCCAGATGACACGAATGACCGTTTTAGCCGCTTGGCTTTTGATTTGATCACGGGATGATAAGCTATTTCCAACATTTGGCAACCAAAATGCCACGACAAGTGACTTCCATCGGGAATGTTGCGCGTGCAACTGGCACCTGTGCGCATGGCTTGGGTGGCGCGCGTGCTGCGATGCGGCGGGCACTGGTGCTGAGTGCCGTGTTGGGCCTTGGTGGATTGGCGGACCCGGAGGCGGTGGCGCGGGCGGAGTCGGAGGTTGCGGCGGAGCTGGATCCATCGCAAAGTCTGTCCTCAATTGAGAAGCAGGTTGAGGTTCTGGAACACAATCTGCGTGAGCGTGAGACGCGCCGTGATGAAATCTATGCCGAATTGGAGCAAAGCGAGCGCGATATTGCGGCGCTGGCGCGCGGGGGACGGCAGCTGAATGCGATGGTGGTCGAGCAACGCGAAGCGCTGGTGCAATTGCGCAGGCAGCTTGAGACGGTGCGCGGTGAACTGGCCGAAGCGCGCGCGGTGCTGGCAGAGCTGTTGCGCTCGGCCTATGCCATGGGGCGTGGAGATCGGCTGCGCATGCTGCTGAACCAGGAGGATGTGACCCGCAGCGGGCGTTTGTTTGGCTACTATCGTGCCCTGGGACAGCGGCGCGCACGCCAGATTGCGCTGGTTGACCAGCAGGCCAAGCGCCTGCTGGGGCTAAGTCAGCGCGCGGTGGCTGAGACGGAGCGCTTGGCAGAGCTGGCGCGTCGGCAGGAGGATACGCGCCAGCGCCTGACGGCGTTGCGTAAGGAACGCGAGCAGATTGTCGCCAATCTGGAGCGCACCATTGCCGCCGGTCGTGACCGGATGGAGACGCTGCGCCAGAATGCCGCGCGGCTACGGGAACTTGCCGGGGAACTTAGTCGGCACAGCGAGATCAGCGATGTGTTGAATCTCGATCAGCAAAGCCTGGCCACCCGACGCGGTGAACTCAGCTGGCCCTTGCGCGAGACCTGGGTGCTCAGCAATTTTCGCCCCCGCGCCACCGGCGATCTGCATGGCGATGGGGTGTTACTGGCCGCCACGCCGGGAGCTGAGGTGCATGCGGTGCATGGCGGGCAGGTGGCCTATGCCGATTGGCTGCGCGGCTTTGGCCTGCTGCTGGTTATTGATCATCACGATGGCTACATGAGCCTGTACGGGCATAATCAAAGCCTGCTGAAGGAACCCGGTGAGTGGGTGAGCACCGGCGAGACCATCGCTCTAGCCGGCGTGAGCGGCGGCGGTGTCCACGATGGATTGTATTTTGCATTGCGCTACCGGGGGGATCCGCTGGACCCACGCCTGTGGTGCCGGAAGTTTATGCGCTAATGGTCCCTTATGTGGTTCAGTTGTGTGGTTCACTGCTGTGGCGCAAGGCCTGACTGGGCGCGCGGCGGTGGCTTGCCAAGCGCTGCCAAATGGTCACAATGCATGCAGGAACGAATTTTTAATCACAGAGAAGTTTAACCCTATGTTTGAATTGACTGAGCTGAACTCCGGTTCCCATCAGCACCGCTGGCGCGCGCTTGCAGCCCCGGCGCCAGCGGCTTTTTTGATCGCCAATGCCCTGCTGCTGACGCTGCTTGCTGCACCGATCAGCGCCGAGTCTCCCACGCCGGTTGAACCGGCTAAGTCGGTTGAGCCGGCGCCTCCCGCCGTTGAGGTCCAGCCGGAAGCGAAGCAACCCGACGCAGAGCCGCCAGATGCAGGCCAGACCGATGCAGCGTCGCCGGATACAGAGCAAACCGACGCAGACCAAACCGACACAGATCAAACCAGCGAACAGCGGGAGTCCGGGCTGCCCCTGACTGAACTGAGGTCATTTGCCGAGGTGTTCGCGCGGATCAAGCACGACTATGTTGAGCAGGTAGACGACAAGGCGCTGCTGGCTGCCGCCATTCGCGGCATGCTGTCAGGGCTGGATCCGCATTCCACCTATTTGGATGCGCAGGAGTACGAGGATCTGCAAGTTGGCACCAAAGGCGAATTTGGCGGCTTAGGGATTGAAGTCGGCATGGAAAACGGTTTCGTGAAGGTCATTGCTCCCATCGACGACACGCCCGCTGCGCGTGCAGGTGTGCAGACGGGGGACCTGATCGTGCGCATTGATGATCAGCCAGTGAAGGGGATGTCGCTGGGCGATGCGGTGAAGCTGATGCGCGGCGAGCCGGGGACTGGCATTGAACTAACCATCATGCGCGATGGCGAGGATAAGCCGTTAAAAATCGCCATTGAACGCGACATTATTCAGGTGGCCAGCGTCAAGGCACGTTGGTTGGAGCCGGGTTATCTGTATGTCCGGATTGCCAATTTCCAGTCGCGCACCACTGAGGATATGCGCTTCAAAATCGAAGAACTGCGCTTGCAGTCGCAGCAGGATGAAGAAGCCGTGGCCACCAAGGATGAGGCCCCCGAGGATCAGGCCACGGAAGATCGGGCTTCAGAAGAGCAAGCCGCAGAGGACAGCGCCGCATCCAATCTGACAGCATCCGAGGCCGCAGCCTCCGCGCCACCCGCCACCCCCATGCCTATCAAGGGGCTGATTCTCGATCTGCGCGACAACCCGGGTGGGGTGCTCAACAGCGCAGTTGGCGTCAGCGATGCCTTCCTGCGTGGCGGCCTGATCGTCTATACCCAGGGACGGGTCAATGATGCGCACATGGAGTTCAAGGCCGGGCCGGATGACATCATTGACGGCGCGCCCATGGTGGTCCTGATCAATGGTGGCAGTGCCTCGGCCTCGGAAATCGTCGCCGGCGCCTTGCAGGATCAGGGCCGTGCCATTGTTATGGGCCGGGATTCCTTCGGCAAGGGCTCGGTGCAGACCATTGTGCCGGTCGATGGCAGCACGGCGCTTAAGCTCACCACGGCGCGCTATTACACCCCCGCCGGTCGCTCGATTCAGGCCCACGGCATTGTGCCCGATATTCGCTTGGAGCGTGCGAGCCTGACCCTGGCCGACAAGCCGACGGTGGCACCGCTGAAGGAGGCTAATCTGGTGCGGCATCTGGAGGAGGAAGCGCCAGATGAGTCCACACCGGCGGATCAGAAGGCCCAGCAGCCGCTGGCGGCACGGGATTATCAGCTCGGTGAGGCGCTGAATGTGCTCAAGGCGCTGAGTCTGGCCGGGGTACGTGCCACTGAGCCCTCCGAGCTGCACCAGCGTCCGACACCGGACGCAGCCACCAGCACCACTGCCATTCATTAGGAGCTGTAAACGGATATGACTAGTCCACGCGTATTGGTGCCTCTGGCACCGGGGTGCGAAGAACTCGAAGCTGTAACCATTATTGATCTGTTGCGCCGCGCTGACATCGAAGTCGTGACTGCCGGTCTTGAGGAAGGGCCGGTGCGGGCGAGTCGCGGCGTGGTGCTGATTCCGGATACCGCGCTTGATGCAGTGCTGGAGCAGACCTTTGATCTGATTGTGCTACCGGGTGGCCTGCCGGGTGCGGATCATTTGCAGCAGGATGCACGTCTGCTCGGTCTGTTGCGGCGTCAGGCTGAGTCGGGGCGCCGGGTGGGGGCGATCTGCGCGGCGCCCAAGGTGCTGGCCAGCGCGGGCTTGCTCGATGGTCATCAGGCTACCTGCTATCCTGGGGCAGTGAACCCGCCCGATTATCCACGCGTGCAGTTCACCGCCATGCCGGTGGTGATGGATGGTCAGGTGGCGACCTCGCGCGGCCCCGGCACCGCGATGGATTTTGCCCTGGAACTCATCGCCTGGCTGACCGATGCGGAAACCCGCGACAAAGTGGCGGCAGCCCTGGTGCGGCCGGCCTGAGTGGTTTGCGGACAACAGGGCGCCGGCGCATGTTGATTTCGGTGCACATTCCCAAGACTGGGGGCGCCAGCTTTCGCAGCGTTCTCATGCGTCACTTTGGTGAATCTTTGTTGTTTGACTATGAAGATCATCCGATGGCTCGCGGTGCCTTATCGCGCCGCTGGCAGGCCGTGCGCGCGATGCCAGGTTCAGCCCGCCGGCTGGCCGGCTACGCTTGTGTTCATGGGCATTTTCTTCCGCTCAAATACCGCTGGGTGCAACCGGCGCAACGTGCTATCTGGCTGCGAGATCCCGTGGATCGTCTAGCATCCCGTTACTATCATTTTAAACGAGATGTGGCAAACGGGGTGCATGATACGCCCCAGTTCAGACGCTATATCAAAACAACCGACCTGTCATTGGAGGATTTCGCACGTATTCCTCTGTTTCACAACAGCTACGCAAAGTTTTTGTGGGGCAGTGATCTTGATCAGTTTGACTTTGTTGGTATCACCGAAGATTACGCGCGCAGCATGCGACTGTTCAGCACTTTGTTAGCTGTCGAGGTCGATCAAATCCCGGCTGACAATACTAATCCACAGCGGGATCTTTCACAGGGCTATGCATTACCGGACCGATTGCGAGCGTATTTGCAGCGGGTTAATGCGATAGATGTGCGCCTATATGAGCAAGCTTGTGTGCGCAACCGATTACTCTGTCAGCGGGTCCTGGGTGTTCAGGATGTAAGATGATTGAGCTCCAACGGCTAATCGCTAAGTTGCAGGATATCACCGAGTGAATCTGCCACTGACGGGTCTGAGTTGGCTGCCGGCGCTGGTACTGAGTGCCTGGCTCAGTGCTTGGCTCAGTACCTGGTTGGCGGGAGGCGCCGAGCGGCAGGCACCGGCGATGCTGCGGCTGCTGGATCATCCCAACGCGCGCTCCCTGCATCAGCAGCCGATCCCTCGTACCGGCGGTGTGGCGCTGGTGGTGGGTTTGGGAGCCGGGTGGCTGCTGTGGGTGCTGACTGAGTGGCTGCTGATGGGGGCGTGGCCGCTGGCGGCGGGGGATGGCCGGCGGCTGACGGCGCTGATGCTGGCGGTGCTCTTAGTCGGTGGGGTGTCCTTTCTGGATGACTGGCGTGATCTGTCGCCGCGTGATCGTCTGTTGGCGCATCTGCTGGCGGCCGCGATACTGATCGGTGCGGGCATGGGCTGGGAGCGCTTGGAGCTGCCGGGGCTACTGTGGTCGTGGCCGCCGCTGCTAGCCTGGCCGCTGAGTGTGATGCTGATCGTGTGGATGATCAATCTGTACAACTTCATGGATGGCATGGATGGTTTGGCAGCCAGCATGGCGGTGTTTGGCTTTGGCGCGCTGGCCGGTCTGGGAGCGCTGCACGGGGCGATGCTATTTGCCGCGCTCAATGGGCTGGTGGTAGCTGCCGCGCTGGGTTTTTTGCGCGTTAATTTTCCGCCGGCGCGTCTATTTATGGGTGATCTGGGCTCCTCGGTGCTGGGGGTGTTGGCGGCGGGGCTGAGTCTCTGGGGCGCGGAACAGGGGCTGTTTCCGCTGTGGGTGGCCTGGCTGGCGTTCTCGCCTTTTATTCTGGATGCGACCTGGACGTTGCTGCGCCGTGCGTTTCAGGGCGAGCGGGTGTGGGAGGCGCATCGTTCGCATCATTATCAGCGTCTGGTATTGGCCGGCTGGAGTCATCGCCAGACGCTGGTGCGCGCGAGCCTGGTAATGGCGGCGGCGGCGGTCTGTGCGGTGGCGGCGCCACGGCTGGCGCCAAGCGATCAGTGGACCCTGCTGTTGGGCTGGGCGGGCATTTATGCGCTGATTCACTGGCGTGTGGGCTTGGTGGAACGGCTAGCCGGGCAACGGAACACCGGGCCACAATCAATAGGGTCTGACCGGGCTGATGGCGACTAAAACGAAGGGACGCAGCCTGTGGTCTTGACGCTCTACAACCGCCTGCGCTCACGCACGGCGGCCTTTGTGCATGATGCGCTCATGGTGCCAGCAGCCTGGCTGCTGGCGTTCTGGACGCGCTTTAATTTCGAGTCAATCCCGCCGCCGTTTCTGAACAGCGCTTGGCGTGCGCTGCTGCTGGTTCTGCCGCTCTGTGTCGTGGTTTACTGGCTCTTTGGTCTCTATCGTGGCGTGTGGCGCTTTGCCTCGCTGCCGGATCTGACACGCATCCTGAAAGCGGCCCTGACAGCGACAGCCGCTACGCTAGCGATACTTTTTGCCTTCAACCGCATGGCGGAAATTCCGCGCTCGGTGCCGGTGCTGTTTTTGCTGTTTCAACTGGTGCTGCTGGCCGGGCCGCGGCTGCTGTACCGCTGGGCGAAGGATCGGCGCATCAGCTTTGAGGATGGGCAGCGGGTGCTAATTGTGGGCGCCGGTCGCGCCGGAGAGATGCTGGTGCGCGATATGTTGCGCGATCCAGCGCACAGCTATCAGCCCATTGCCTTTGTCGATGATCGCCCGCGCCATCATGGCGGCAGCATTCATGGGGTGCCAATCAAGGGCGTGTTGGGGGATGTGCCGGCGCTGGTCGAACGGCTTGGTATCGACTTAATTTTACTCGCCGTGCCCAGCGCTTCGGCCACGCAGATGCAGCAACTGGTGACCTGTTGCGAGCAGACCGGCAAGCCATTTCGCACCGTGCCCCAGTTGCAGCATCTGATGGCGGGTGAGGTGAGCATCAATCAGCTGCGCGAGGTGTGTATTGAGGACTTGCTCGGACGCCATCCAGTGCGTCTGGACTGGGACGGGATTGGCGCCGGATTGGCCGGGCGCTGCATTCTGGTTACTGGCGCCGGCGGTTCGATTGGTTCCGAGCTGTGCCGGCAGTTGATGGCTGCTGGGGCCAGACGCTTGATTTTGGTCGATGCCTGTGAGTTGAACCTGTATCGCATTGAGCTGGAGCTGCTGGAGTCACACCCGCCAGCGGTTCTGGCGCGGTATCTGCTGGATGTAACCGATGCCGAGGCCCTGGAAACTTTGTTTCGGTTGGAATCACCACAGATCGTCTTTCATGCCGCCGCTTATAAGCATGTGCCCTTACTGGAGAATCAGGTACGCGCAGCGGTGCGCAACAATGTGCTGGGCACCCGGGTGGTGGCGAACGCCGCAGCGCAGGCCGGCTGCGAGCGCTTTGTGCTGATCTCGACCGACAAGGCGGTCAATCCCGCCAATGTGATGGGCGCAACCAAACGGGTGGCCGAACAGCTGTGTCTGGAGCTGGCGAGCCGTTCAGCCACGCGCTTTATGCTGGTGCGCTTTGGCAATGTGCTGGGTTCCGCCGGCAGTGTGGTGCCCTTGTTCAAGCGCCAGATCGCGCGCGGCGGGCCGGTGACGGTCACGGATCCGGACATTGAGCGCTTTTTTATGACCATTCCCGAGGCATGTCAGTTGATTATGCAGGCGGCAGTGATTGGTCAAGGCGGCGAGGTGTTTGTGCTCGACATGGGCGAGCCGGTCAAGATCCGCTTTCTTGCCGAGCAGATGATTCGCCTCTCCGGACGTGAGCCGGGCACTGAGATTCCCATTCGTTACATCGGGCTGCGACCGGGCGAGAAGCGCTTTGAGGAGCTGTTTTACACCAATGAAGACACCCTGCCCACCGCGCATCCGAAGATTCGCGCCGCACGTCGCACCGCAGATGCCAGGGTGCCACACAACTTGGCCGCCGCAGTCGATGAGCTGATTGCGGCGGCTGGTGATGAGCCACGCCAGCGCCAGGCGCTCAGCGCGCTGGTTCCCGGATGGTCGGCTGTGGCTGAACAGTGCTCAGATCAGTAACTCAGGCTCAGGCCACCTCGGTGGCGAAATTGCTCGATGCGGCGCCCAATGAGTGCGTCAGTCGCTGATGGAGTCAGTGCTGAAACTGGTGTCGGCGGGTGTAACTGCTGCCGCTTTATGGCAACCGGTACAGTTGGAACGCCCATAGGACTCCATGGAGGTGTTGCCGAGATAGGGCCGCATCTGTGGCTCGGCGCCGGCGGCAGCCAATTTGATCTGCGGCATGATGTTCGGGCGCAGACCGCCCATGGGACCGGAACTTTGGCAGACGCTGGGATCTGGTGTTGATACCACGGGCCAAGTCCGCACGTCCAGCAGCAGTCGGCCTGAGGCGTTTCCCTTACGGTGCCGCGATTTGGATGTGATCAGCTCATGGTGGCACTGACGAACGGGCGCGCGCTGAATCAGGCTACAATGCCGCAATCTCCGCAGTGAGTAAGGACATCCCATGGCTTTCGAGACGCTTTCTGAGCATTCCAAACGCACCTTGCCTGGTCCACGGCGGCTGTCGCGCTGGCGGCGGGCGTTGCAATGGCCGGGGCGGCGCCGTGAGCCGCACTTGGAGTTGGCGGCTGCCGAGCAGGCGCTGGCGGATCCAGCAACCACTCAGGCTGATGCCGTGTCAGCGACTGCGGCGCTTGCCCCGGATGGCGAGCCAGCGGCACCACTGGAGGCGCGGCCACTGGAAGCACCGCCCAAAATGGAGGCGCCGCTCTCGGGTGTTGAGCAGACGCTGGCCGATGAGGCGCGGGTGATTGCGCACTTGCAACAGCAGGGCAAGCTGCCGGCAGGCGATCTGGCGCGCGCGCGCAAGCTGGCCGACGACAGCGCTGATCCGTTACGCGGCATGCTGGTGCGCCTGGGGCTGGTGTCGGACCGCGACATGGCGGCAGCCTATAGCGAGGTGCTGGGCCTGGAGCGGGCGGTGGCGGAGGATTATCCGGAAGATCCCATCCTTGAGGGCCAGCTGAGTCTGCGTTTCATGAAGGATTCCCGCGTGCTGCCGTTGCGCGAGCAGGGCGGGGAGCTGGAAATTGCCGTGGCCGATCCGGTCGATCACTTTATCGCCCAGGCCGTTGCCATGGCCACCGGGCGCGCGGTGCAGTTGCGCGTCGGTTTGCCAACCGAGATTGAGGCGGCCATTGAACGCCTGTATGAGCAGCCCAGCGATGAAGCCGCCGAGGCTGATCTGGACGCTGAATTGGGCAACTTCAGCGAGGAGGACATCGAGCATCTGCGCGATCTGGCCAGTGAGGCGCCGGTGATTCGGTTGGTGAATCAAATTCTCCAGCGTGCGGTGGAGTCGCGCGCTTCAGATGTGCATATCGAGCCCTTCGCCGATCAGCTCAAGGTGCGCTACCGCATTGATGGCATCCTCAAGGAGTCAGAATCCCCGCCGGTGCGCTCCACCGCTGCGGTGATCTCGCGCATTAAGATCATGGCCAAGCTCAATATCGCCGAGCGCCGTCTGCCCCAGGATGGGCGTATCCCGCTGCGCATCCAGGGCCGCGAGATGGATTTGCGTGTGTCTACGGTGCCGACCATGTTTGGTGAGAGCGTGGTGATGCGTCTGCTGGATAAGGAAAGTGTCAGCTTTGACTTTGATGCCCTGGGCTTCGACGGGCCACCGCGCGAGCGCCTGATCAAGGTGCTGGAACAACCTTTTGGCATCCTGCTGGTCACCGGGCCGACCGGCAGCGGCAAGAGTACCACCCTCTACACCGCGCTAAGCCGCCTGAACACCGAAGACCGCAAGATCATCACCGTCGAGGATCCGGTTGAGTATCAGGTGGCCGGCATTAACCAGATCCCGGTCAAGGCCTCCATTGGCATGACTTTCGCCGGCGCGCTGCGCGCCATTGTGCGCCAGGACCCGGACATCATCATGGTCGGTGAGATGCGCGATCTGGAAACCGCGCGCATTGCTGTGCAGTCGGCGCTGACCGGCCACGTGGTACTCTCCACCCTGCATACCAATGATGCGCCCAGCGGCGTGACCCGCTTGCTGGATATGGGCGTCGAGGAATATCTGCTTACCTCTACCATCAACGGCATCCTGGCTCAGCGGCTGGTGCGGCGCCTGTGCCCGGAATGCCGTGAGCCCTATGAGGCGCGACCAGAGCTGGCGGCGCGCTTTCAGCGGCCCGAAGCTCCCCAGGTGGCACCCGAGGAGGGTCAACCGTTGCGGCTCTATCGTCCCGGGGGCTGCAAGGCGTGCAATGGCAGCGGTTATCGCGGTCGGCTGGTGATTGCCGAGGTGCTGGTGATGACGGATCGGGTGCGCAAAGCCGTGCTTAGCCACGAAACCGCGACGGAAATCGGTCGTATCGCCCGCGAAGAGGGCATGATGACCATGTATCAGGACGGCTTGCGCAAGGCGCTGGATGGACGCACCACCATTGAGGAAGTGCTGCGCGTGGCCGAGGAGAACTAAGCGCCATGGCGCGTTTCATGTACAAGGCCGTTAAGCTCGACGGCGAGGAAATCGAAGGCGAACAGGAGGCCGTTGATGAAGCGGCGCTGATTGCCCGGCTGCAAGGCGAGGGCTTGATCCCGCTGGTCACCCGCCCGGCTGGCGGGCTGCGTGCGCGTCTGGCGCGACGGCGACGCAAGGAACTCAGCACCAAGGATATCGAGGTGCTGACCCGCCAGCTGGCTACCCTGCTGGAATCCGGGCTAACGCTGGACCGCTCCCTGCAGGTGTTGAGCGATTTGGGCACCGATGAGGTGGTGATTCGGGTGCTGGCGGATTTGCAGGATCGGGTGCGTGGTGGCGCCACCTTCTCCGCTGCATTGGAAGCCCAGGGCGGTCAGTTTCCCAAGCTCTATGTGAATATGGTGCGCGCTGGCGAGGCCAGTGGTGCCCTTGATGAGGTGCTAACCCGTTTGGCCGATTATCTGGAGCGTAGCGCTGAGTTGCGCGGTACCGTCAGCTCGGCGTTGGTGTACCCGATGATTCTGCTGTTTGTCGCCGGGCTCTCGGTGATCTTGCTGCTGGTGTTTGTGGTGCCGCAGTTTACTGTGCTGTTTGAGGATATGGGGGCGGCGCTGCCATTGCCGACCCAGATTGTAGTGGGAACCGGCGATTTGTTTCGCTCCTACTGGTGGGCACTGCTGGTGGTGATCGCCTTGGCAGCCGTGTTGATCGAACGCTGGCTGCTGGATCCGGATAATCGCCGCCGCTTCGACTTTCGAGTCATGTCGCTGCCGCTGTTTGGCGATCTGATCTGGAAGATGGAAACCGCACGCTTCTGCCACACCCTCTCGACGCTGCTAAAAAACGGCCTGCCGCTGCTCAGTGGCCTGAATCTGGCCAAGCAAGTGATCAGCAATCGCAAAATTGGCGAAGGATTGGACCAGGTTGGGGAAGATCTCAAGCACGGTCGCGGCATCGCCGGCCCCCTGCAACAGCATGAGGTGCTGCCACAACTGGCTCAGCAAATGATCCGTGTTGGCGAGGAATCCGGCACTCTGGATGCGATGCTGGCCAAGGTGGCGGATATTTTCGACCGCGAGACCCGCACCTCGGTGCAACGCCTGCTGACGCTGCTGGAGCCCTTATTGATCATTGGTCTGGGGATCATTGTGGCCGGGATTATTATCTCGATCCTGATGGCGATTTTGGGAGCGAACGATCTGGTGTTTTAGGACTGGCTACATTGGCGGCAGCCCCCGCAGCCTGGCGGGGCCAAGCTTGCGGGGGCATATCAAATCGAACGACAGCCGAATTACTGACCCTGCTGGGGCTGTTGCGGCTGCTGTGGTTGAGGAGCCGCACCAAAGGGAACCGGCGGTGCGGCATAAGGAGCTGCGGCGCCATAGGGGTGGGCATAGGGAGAGCCGTAGGGACCGCCATAGTAGTAAGGGGCGTCATAGCCATAGCCACGACCGTAACCGCGACCATAGCCACGACCGTTGCCGCCACCACTGAAGCTCATGTTGAAGCTGCCATAGCCATCGCCAAACATGTCGTTCCAGAAATCGCCATAGCCATCATTGTAGCCGGGACCATAACCATAGCCCGGACCCCAGGCACTCGCGGTCGCGGATACGCCCAACAGTGCGGCCACGGCCGCTGCGGTAGCAAGCTTTTTCATTGTCAAGTCTCCGTTCATATTTTTGATTGTGAACTGACGCCTCAGGGCGACAGTGATATTCATTATATTAGCGATTACTAATATGTCAAGCGGGAATTTTGCCAGGCCAAGGAGCGCTGAGGAGCCGGCCGGGCGCACCAAGGATGCGAAAAACTGTGGTTGCGCTTAAACTCGCCACCTTTTGCCCCGGATCGGCCGTACTGCGGTTCCGGTGCCCCCTAGCCTTAAGAGCCTGGCCTTACCTTAGAGAGACGGAGAAAACAAATGAGACGACTGACCCCCTTTGCCCTTGGAGGCCTGTTGTGCCTGGCGCTGCTTGGCGTGGCAAGCGCGCAGGCAGCTGATTTTGGCTATGTCAATATGCAGCGGGTGCTGAAGGAAAGCCAGCTGGGTCGCGATGCCGAAGCACGACTCGAAGAGCGCTTTGGCAAAAAGACCGAACCCTTTGCCGAGCGCGAGCAGTCCATCCGCCAGCTGCAGCAGAAGCTGCAACGCGACAAGCCCTTGATGAGCGAAGCCCAGGTGGAAAAACAGGAGACTGAGCTGAAAGAAAAGATTCAGGCATTCGAGAAGGATTTCTCCTCCGTGCAGCGCGAACTGATGCAGGCTCAGCAGGAGGAGGGTGCCAAGATTCTGAAACCGGCGGATGAGGCACTGCAGGCGATTGCCAAGAAGAAAAAGCTCTCAGCGGTATTTGAGGCCAGTCAGTCGGGGATTCTGTACATGGATCCCGAGACAGACCTCACCGATGCCGTGATTCAGTACATGGACAAAAACAACTGAGCGCCCGACCTGTCGTTGGGCTGCCGTATAATGCGATTGACAACAGTCGCTTAAGTCTTAACCAGTGGAGAACACACGCTGATGCTTGGAGAAATACACGATCTTATTCACGAGTTTCCCGAACTCGTTGGCAAAATCGATACCCTGCGGGTATCCGATACTGACTTCGCCGCCGACATGGACCGCTACGACGCCTTGGATGCGCGTATTCGTAAACTCGAAGAACTGGGCACACCGGTTGCCGATGAAACCATTGAGGATCTTAAGAAGGAGCGTTTGCTGCTGAAAGACCGCCTATACAACCGCTTGAGGTCCGAGGCCGGGGTGAGCGCCGCCAGCGCCTGATGTTGGATCTGCGGCTCGACATTCAATCCTGCAGCGCAAAAATAAAGTAGATTGAATCAAGCAGCGGCGTCGGCTGTGCGTCGGCGCCAAACCATTGTGCAAAAATACGGTCGATCTCTTCCGAGGCATAGATCTGTGCCAGGCCCCGGTTGACCGCCAGGCGAAAATCAGCATCGTCACGCGCCAGTGCAAAGGCATAGGGATCTACCGAGAAATCGGCATCAATGACCCGAAAGGCATTGGTCGCGCCACTGGCTGCCACCTGCCCGATCAATACCAGCCGATCATCGGCATAGGCATCAATGGCGCCCGCCTGGAGCTGTTCGCGCCCGTCCTTGGCATCCTTGATGGGCTTGAGTTCGGCATCGAGCATGCGCTCGGCCAGTATCGGGCGCAGACGCTGCTCGGTGGTGGTTTGCGGAATAACTCCGATGCTTGTGCCGCCAAGATCTTCCAGGCCCTTGAGGCCGGATTTTTTCAGCACCAGAATCCCGGCGGATTCAACAAAGACCGGATAAGAAAAGTCCACCTGGCGCTGACGTGCCAGCGTCATGGCCGTGGTGCCACAATCAAGTTCCGCTTCACCATTGGCCACGGCCGCCAGTCGCCTGGGAGTGTTGCCTTCGATCCAGGAAATGGCAATGCCATCGAGCCCCAGATCGCGCTGAATACTCGCCACAATGCGCCGGCACAGATCAACCGAATAGCCGCTCGGCAGGCCGTCCTCATCCTTGAAGGCGATAGGATAGGCATTGGGTGGATAGGCGACGCGAATTTTCTGACTGACGGCAATGCGCGAGAGTACGCCACTGTCGCTGTCTGCGGCTCCGGGCAGCAGGAGCATGGCCAGGCTTAACCAGACCAGAACCCGCAACAGACGTTGGCAACAGAGCCGGACCGGATCAATCATGGCGCTGCTTTAGACACTGATCGTCGGACTCTGGCGGATATGATCGCGAATCTCATTAGGACGCGGTAGCCCGCGTACGGCCAGTTCAGGTTCATCACCGGTGGTAAAAATCACCAGATCGCCCGCGCCGAGCATGCGCTGCAACAGGGATTGACGCACCCGCACAGTACGCACTGAGCCCATATTGATTTCGGTATAGTTTTTCGCCAGCAGCCCATGAGTCCAGAGAATTTCGTTGGGGCGGATCTCCAGACGATCCACCAGACAGGCCAGCCACCAGCGCAGCAGGTTAAAGGCGCTGAGCGCGGCAACAACATAGCCCGCGTAAGTGATCAGAGTGCCCGGCTGGACGCTCAAATTCGCCAGGACTGGAATCTCCATGAACAACTGTTTGACATAAGGCAGCTGGCCGGTCACCCCAACATAAAGGCCACCGGCGACCAACAGCCAGGCCATCAGCGTGCCCATCGGACGCATCCGCCACATCGAAGGGTTGGCTTGGTAGAGAATTTCAGACATCTTGCCCTCCTAAAGGCACCGAGCAGGCACAGGGGTCGCATTAGTATATCGGTGATGGCCATGCATGGTCCGTGACGGAATCCGGTCGAGCCGTTAAACTCGCTTCAAACCGGCGGCGCTGAACCGATTCCGCGACGGCCGCCGCTACCCAACCGTTTAAGCAGGAGCAGTGATGCGCAGTCTTCCCTACCGATTTTTGGTCGCGACAGTCATGACACTGCCGCTCAGTCTAACCGGATGTGCATCCGGCGGGTTCAGCCTGTTCGAGGCCGCACCGGGCGCGCACTTTAGCGGTGTCTCGGAACAGCGGGTGATGGCACGCATCGAGCGGTTCTGCGCGGACTATTCCATCGGCGAGCAGCCGCTTGGCTCCCTGCTGGAGAAGGATGCCAAGTTCCGCACGCTGACGCACGAACTCTATCGTGGCGAAATGTCCAATGACGAATATGTCGCGCGAGTACTGACCCTGTATCCAGCCGCCGATGGTAATGTTCCGGCCACCGGCTGCGTGATCACCCAGTTCAACGACTGCATCAGTGGCGACTGTCAGCTGAAGCCGTCTTCTGCAAGCCAAGCGCCGGTGGCTGAAGCAGAAGCAGAGGCTGCAACAGAAACCATTGTCGCCATGCCCGATGACGGGCATCCCCACGAGATGTCAGCAACGCCCAAACTCAAGGCTGAACTCTAAGCACTGCAAACCGCTTGAACGCGCCTACACCTGAGCACAGCGGCACCACCGGCCATCGCCTGCGGATGCCCTTTGGTTGCGAACGCGATACCGAAGGACACTTCTGCTTCCGGCTGTGGGCGCCGGCGGTACGCGAGCTGTGGCTGGAGCTAGAGCTAGCATCCGGCCAGGGCACCGAGACGGTGGCGATGGAATCTGCGGGAGACGGCTGGTATTGGTATACCTCCGCTGTCGCCCAGCCCGGTGATCGGTACTGCTTTCGGCTTCCCAGTGGGCTCTGCGTGCCGGATCCGGCCTCGCGCTTTCAGCCGCTTGATGTCCATGGACCCAGCCAGGTGGTGGATCCGGAGTCCTTCGCCTGGCAGGATTCCGGCTGGCGCGGGCGCCCCTGGCATGAAACGGTTATCTACGAGCTGCATATCGGCAGCTTCTCACCAACCGGGGATTTTGCCGGTGTCGAGGCGCGACTGGATGCACTCGAGGCGCTTGGCATCACCGCCATTGAGTTGATGCCGGTGGCTGATTTTCCCGGACGCTGGAACTGGGGCTACGACGGCGCCCTGCTGTTTGCACCCGACAGCCGCTATGGTCAGCCGGAGAATCTCAAGCGCCTGGTGCAGGCCGCGCATCAGCGTGGGCTGATGGTCTTTCTTGATGTGGTGTACAACCACTTCGGCCCGGAAGGCAATTATCTGCATTGCTACGCCCCGGAGTTTTTTCACCCTGACCGGCATACGCCCTGGGGCGCGGCGCTGCACTTCGATGGGCCGCACAGCGCGCCGGTGCGTGAGTTTTTCATCTGCAATGCGCTTTACTGGCTGACCGAATACCGCTTCGATGGCCTGCGCTTCGATGCCGTGGATCGCATTCTCGATGACTCCAAGCCTGATCTGCTCGATGCGCTGGCCGCGCGGGTACAGGCGGGTCCAGGGGCCGAGCGGCACATTCATCTGGTACTCGAAAACGATCACAATGACGCGCGGCGCTATCGGCGTGACCGCAGCGGGCGCCCCAGGCAGTTTACCGCCCAATGGAACGATGACGCCCATCATGCCCTACATGCGGCGCTCACCGGCGAGTCAGAAGGCGTCTATCAGGACTATGCCGCAGCCCCCTGGACACAACTGGGGCGCGCGCTGGCCGAAGGCTTCTGTTATCAGGGCGAGCCCTCGGCGTTTCGTGGCGGCCAGCCGCGCGGCACGAGCAGCGCTGACCTGCCGCCACAGGCCTTTGTCAATTTTTTGCAGAATCACGATCAGATCGGCAACCGTGCCCAGGGTGAGCGCCTGGAGCATCTGATACCGGCGCCCGCGTTCGAGGCCGCGCTGGCGGTATTTCTGCTGGCTCCAGCACCGCCCTTGCTGTTCATGGGGCAGGAGTTTGCCGCCAGCACGCCCTTTGTGTTTTTCTGCGATCTGGAGCCGGACCTGATGGTTCAGGTAGCCGCCGGACGGCGGCGGGAGTTCGCCGGCCAAGCGGCGTTTTCTGACCCGGCACGCTTGCACGCGCTACCGGATCCAGGCGATCCACAGACGTTCCATGCCACGAGCCTGGACTGGACGCAACGCGAGTCTTCACCGGGGCAGGAGCGCTGGGCGCTGCATCAGCGGCTGTTGCGCGTGCGGGCGCAATACATTAGGCCGCTACTCCCTCGATTAACACAGAGCGGCGACTGGTGGCAACACAGCCCCACCGGGCTATCCTGGCGCTGGCGAACCCGGGATGGAAGCCAGCTCTATCTGAGCACCAACCTGGGGTCACAGCCACTCCGGTGCGCATCAGACCATTGGTCAAATCAGCTCACCGGCACCCCGATCTACCAGCATCCAGCCAAAACCGGCCACGACTGGCCGCCCTACTGGGTCAGTTGTTGGATCACAGATGCAGACGGCGTAAACCGGGATGCAGATCGCTCTGCTGCCAAATCTGCTCAAACAGACGCCGCAGACGCCGGGTCTGGGCACCGCTGTTGAAATCCACCAGCGTGCGACGCGGATCCTGGTAGCGAGTCAGACACAGACCCTCTTGATCGCACAGCAGAAACTGATCGCCATACTCAGCCCAATCCTTGGGAACCACCCGCAGCTGAAAATCCGAGCTGAGGGTGCGCGACAGCTCAATTAGCCGGTGCCCGCGCCGCAGTGCCGGTTCTGGATCAACCACCAGCATGCGCACCGGCAGGCGCCCACGCAGGTCAATCGCCAGGTAGCGAACCGCCTCCACAAAGGCACTGTGATCATAAAGCTCCGGCTGCAAATCCGCGCTGAGCACTTCGATGCGGCGCAGCGCCTGACCCACAAGCTGTTGGACCGCCAGCGCCACATGTTCGGCCTGGCTCAGGAACAGGCGCCCGCTGGTTTCGCCCAGGCGGCGCGAGCGCAGATCGGCAGCAATCAAAGCCTGCGGGTCGCTTAGCACCATGCGTTGCACACTCTGGCCGTGCTGTTCGATCAGCGCGTCCTCGGCAACAAACCCCAGAGAGGCAAAAAAATCCCCACTGGATGGCGGAGCATAGACCCAGGGCGCCGCTCGGGTATGGCGTTTGAGCTCGCGCACCGCACAGGCCAACAGGGCACCACCAATCCCACGACCGCGCCAATCGGAACGCACCGCCAGGCGCCCGATTTGACCAGTAGGCAGCCAGCGCAGCGTGCCAACAGCCTCAGGCGGCTCTCCCGCGCGCGCGAGCAGATGCACCGCTTTGGCATCCGCCCGATCCCATTCCTGGGTTTCCTCGCCACCAAGTTCGTGGATAAACACCGCTTCGCGCAGCGCCCGCAACTCATGGCTGTGGCGGCGCCAGTCGGTCGCTTCAATACGATAGGCAGGCAGGGTGGCTAAAGGCATGAGGGGACAGCAATCTTAATTAGGGTGTGACGACAAACCTGTGGCCTGATGGCTAAATGACACTGTCGCATTATTGCTGCAAAATGGTAAGCTTCAAGCAAAACAGCCCACTGGATTTGCTTTCTTATGTAGGATTTAGGTTCAGTTGCATAATGGTTGCGTGCGGCAAATTGGTTTGCACCAACACCAGCAACTTCAGCTACAATAGCAACACAAGTCTCTGCACGACACCGTACTCAATGATTACCGTTATCCGTCGCACCGGGGCACGGCAAGCCGATAGCCGGGTGCGCAGCTAGGCCAGTCCCAAGCACATCGAACCCATCGCTTTTGCATCCTATGTTCTATCCTTGTAACTATCAACTCCACTGCTGGAGGCACCATGCATTCTGAGTCGCACCCACAGCCGGCCGCCGCTTCGGCCTGCGCCGCATTATTACTCCTCGCCACAGGCACGCTGTCCGTCGCGCATGCAGACGTGATGGAGCGCTTCTGGTCCGGCCCCGGCGAGACGGCCTGGACCAATTCCGCTGGTGAATGCTGGCAGAGCCAGAGCGGACCGAACAACCTGCAGCCCTGCGCCCCTGAAATCGAGATCATGGAAAGCTTGACCATTGAGCTGGTCAACGATGAGTTCGATTTTGACAGCGCCGCCATCAAACCCGAGATGGCCGTTGCACTTGATGGTGTGGCGCGCGCCGTGCGCGAAAGCCGTGGTGACGAGATGCTGACCATTGTCGGCCACACCGACGGTGTCGGCGGTCAACCATACAACTACGAACTCGGCCTGCGCCGCGCGGAATCAACCAAAAAATACCTCGCCAGCTTGGGCATCCCAGCCAGCCGCATGCGAGTTCGCAGCGCCGGCAAGCTTGAGCCCATTGCGACCAACGAGACCGATGCCGGGCGTGCGCGCAATCGCCGTATTGAGATCCGCACCCAGGTCTATACATCAATGGGTCAGGCTGAGGTCGATATTCAATAACGACCAACACAGACACATCAGGCCGCACGCGCGAACCTTGACCGGATCCTAAATTGTTCACCGAGAAAAGAGAGGAAAGACTGATGCTTCATACCAACCCCATGACCCGTGCCGCCGGGCTGGCCACCTCGGCGGCCTTGGCCTTGTCTCTGACTGCACTGCCAGCGGCTGCTATGGACGACGATGAGAGCTACTGGTATGCCACAGGCGATCAAAGCCTGCCGGATGGCCAGCTGTGGGCCAACAGCTATGGCGAGTGCTGGGAAAGCGCCTATCCCGATGGCCCAACCAACCTGCCGCCCTGCAATACAGTCGTGCCGGCTGAATTCACCCTGCGGCTGAACTTCGAATTCGACAAGTACCACATGGCCAATGTCGTCAACCGCGATGAAGTGGCACGTCTGGATGACTATATTGCCGATGTGAAGGCCACGCCCGCCGATGAATATCTGACCGTTGTCGGCCACACCGACAGCGTGGGCAGCCAGAACTACAACTATGGTCTGGGTATGCGTCGCGCCACCACGGTTCGCGATTACATGATTCAGCAGGGCCTGCCCACCAGCCGCATCGCCCCGGCTGAAAGCCGCGGCAAGCTCGACATGCTGCCACAATATCCGACCACCTCGGTCATGCAGCGCCGCGTCGTCATCCACTCACAGGTGGATTGATCCTGAGTCGGCGCGCGCGCCGACCAGCAAAACAGCCGAGCGGCCCAGCGGCCGCCCGGCTTTTTCTTTGCTCAAATAGCACAGCTCAGATGGCACGCGCCTGCGCAGCGGCATTGCCGATGTAGCGCGCCGGTGTGAGTTGGCGCAGTGCCTCGCGGGCCTCGTCTGGAATGTCGAGTGCCTCGACAAAACTGGCCAGTTCCTGCGCGCCAATACGCCGACCGCGCGTCAAAGCCTTGAGTTTTTCATAAGGCTCCGGCACTCCATAACGTCGCATCACCGTCTGCACCGCCTCGGCCAACACTTCCCAATTTTGATCCAGATCGGCGGCCATGCGCGCCGCATCAGTCTCCAGCTTGCCCAGCCCGCGCTGCACCGAGGCGATGGCAATCAGGCTGTGAGCAAAACCCACTCCCAGATTGCGCAGGGCCGTTGAGTCACTTAAATCGCGCTGCCAGCGCGACACCGCCAATTTGGCCCCCAGATGATTGAGCAACGCATTGGCAATGCCGAGATTACCCTCGGCATTCTCAAAGTCGATTGGATTGACCTTGTGCGGCATGGTCGATGAGCCCACCTCGCCCGCGACCGTTTTCTGGCGGAAATAGCCGATGGAAATGTAAGACCACAGATCCCGGCACAGATCGAGCTCAATCTGATTGAAGCGGCTCAGGGCATCGAACAGCTCGGCCATGCAGTCGTGCGGCTCGATCTGGGTGGTATAGGCATTAAAGCCCAGTCCCAGGGACTCCACCAAGGTCTGGCTGAACGCCGGCCAGTCGAGCTGCGGATAGCTCACCAGATGGGCGTTGTAGTTGCCCACGGCGCCATTCATTTTGCCCAGCAGAGTCACGCCGGCTAGGCTGTCGCGCTGCTGTCTCAGGCGCTGCACGACATTGGCCAGCTCCTTGCCCAGGGTGGTGGGCGAAGCCGGCTGGCCATGGGTGCGCGCCAGCATCGGCTGCTCGGCATGGCGATGCGCCAGCGCGCGTAGCGTTTCGATCAGGTGGTCCATTGCCGGCAACAGCACCTGCTCGCGCGCATCATGCAGCATCAGCCCATGCGCCAGATTGTTGATGTCCTCGGAGGTGCAGGCAAAATGGATAAACTCCGCCACTGCCGCCAGCTCGGGCTGATCAGCGACCTGTTCCTTCAGGAAGTATTCCACCGCCTTGACATCATGATTGGTGGTGCGCTCGATCGCCTTGACGCGCAGGCCTTGTTCTATACCAAAGTTGCTGAGGATCGCCTCCAGCCGGGCTTGGGCCGCTGCCGACAGCGGCGGCACCTCGGCGATGTCCGGATGTTCAGCCAGCGCCCTGAGCCAGGCGATCTCCACGCGCACGCGCCGCTCAATCAGACCGAATTCACTGAAGATCGGCCGCAACCCGGCCGTGACTCGCGCATAGCGTCCATCAATGGGAGCGATCGCCGTCAGCGGCGTCAGCTCCAGCGGGGCGTCACTGTGCTCTGTAGAAGGCATCAGTTGCTCTGCCCCGCCAGGCGCCGTAATACGAAGTGCAAAATGCCGCCGTGCTGGTAGTAATCAGCCTCATTCGGCGTATCAATACGCACCCGGACGGTGAAAGATGTCGCTGTATCATCGGGGCCGGTGGCGGTGACCTGAACCTCCTTGGCCGTGCCGTCGGCGATGTCACCGATGGCGAAAGACTCCGCACCGGTCAGCCCCAGGGTTTCCGCGCTGTCGCCGGGGGCAAATTGCAGCGGCAAAATTCCCATGCACACCAGATTGGTGCGGTGAATACGCTCGAAGCTCTCGGCAATCACCGCGCGCACGCCCAGCAGGCGCGGTCCCTTGGCCGCCCAGTCGCGCGAAGAACCGGAGCCATATTCCTTGCCGGCGATGATAATGGCTGGCACACCATCGGCCTGATAGCGCATCGCGGCCTCATAGATGGACAGGGACTCACCCGAGGGCTGATGCAGGGTCACCCCTCCTTCGGTCCCCGGTGCCATCTTGTTGCGCAGGCGAATGTTGGCAAAGGTGCCGCGCATCATCACCTGATGGTTGCCGCGCCTTGAGCCATAGGAATTAAATTCCGCCTCGGCCACCCCCTGCTCGATCAGATAGCGGCCCGCCGGGCTGTCGGCCTTGATGGCGCCGGCAGGGGAGATGTGATCGGTGGTCACCGAGTCCCCCAAAATCGCCAGCGCGCGCGCGCCCGTGATGGCTGCAACTGGCTCCGGTGTCAGGCTCATGCCAGCGAAATACGGCGGGTTCTGAATATAGGTGGAATCAGCCGCCCAGTCGTAACGCTGACCGGCTGGCGCGGCCAGCTCCTGCCACCGGCTGTCGCCGGCGAAGACTTCCGCATAGCTCTTGCTGAACTGACTGGCGTTCAGGGCGCTGGCAATCGTTGCCTGGATCTCAGCCTGCGTCGGCCACAGATCGCGCAGATACACCGGCTGCCCGCTGGCATCGGTCGCCAGTGGTTCCGTCTGCGGATCAAAGGCCATGTGCCCGGCCAGCGCATAGGCCACCACCAGTGGCGGCGAGGCAAGATAATTCATCCGTACCTCAGCATGCACCCGGCCTTCGAAATTGCGGTTGCCGGACAGCACCGAAGCCACACTCAGCCCCCCCTCGGCGATGGCGGCGGAAACTTCGGGACGCAGCGGCCCCGAGTTGCCAATACAGGTGGTACAGCCGTAGCCGACCACATGGAACCCCAGCTGCTTGAGCGGCGTCAGCAGCCCGGAGGCTTCCAGATAGCGGGTCACCACCATGGAGCCCGGCCCCAGCGAAGTCTTCACCCAAGGCGGCACAGCCAGGCCGCGCGCCACCGCCTTTTGTGCCACCAGGCCAGCGGCCAGCATCACGCTCGGGTTGGAGGTATTGGTACAGGAGGTAATAGCGGCAATGACCACTGAGCCATCGTGCAGCTCGCAGCTTTGGCCGTCGATTTCAGTGCTGACCGGAGTGCCGGGCGCGCGACCGCTCTCAGTCTGCCCCTTGGCGAGCGCCTCGGCAAAGGCGCCCTTGATGTCGGACAGTGCCACGCGATCCTGCGGGCGCTTAGGACCGGCCAGACAGGGCACCACAGTGCCGATATCCAGTTCCAGCACCTCGCTGAACTGCGGCTCGGGGCTGTCAGCACTGGCGAAGAAGCCCTGTTCCCTGGCGTAAGCCTCGACCAGCGCTACCTGATGCGGATCGCGCCCGGTCAAGCGCAGGAACGACAGGGTTTCCTCATCAATGGGGAACAGCCCGCAGGTGGCGCCATACTCAGGACCCATGTTGGCAATGGTGGTGCGCTCGCCCATCGGCAGCGCGGCGACTGCCGGGCCGAAAAACTCGACAAACTTGCCCACCACGCCATGCTGGCGCAGACGCTCAACAATGGTCAGCACCAGATCGGTCGCCGTGGTGCCCTCGGGCAGCTCACCGGTCAGGCGCATGCCAACCACCTGTGGGATCAGCATGGAAATCGGCTGGCCGAGCATGGACGCCTCGGCCTCAATGCCACCCACGCCCCAGCCGAGTACCCCCACGCCATTGATCATGGTGGTATGCGAGTCGGTGCCGACCAGGGTATCCGGATAGGCTTGGTACTTGCCCTCCTGCTCGCGCGCGAAAATCACGCGCGCCAAATGTTCCACATTGACCTGATGCACAATGCCGGTATCCGGCGGCACCACTTGGAAGTTATCAAAGGCCTTCTGTCCCCACTTCAGGAAGGCATAGCGCTCGCGATTGCGGGCAAACTCCAACTCAGCGTTCTGGGCAAAGGCGCTGTCATGGCCATAATGGTCCACCTGCACCGAATGATCGATGACCAGCTCCGCCGGTTGCAGTGGGTTGATGCGCTTAGGATCGCCGCCCAAGGCACTCATGGCATCGCGCATCGCGGCCAGATCGACCACGGCTGGCACGCCGGTAAAGTCCTGCATCAAGACGCGCGCCGGGCGGTACTGAATCTCCGTCGCCGGCTCCGCCTGCGGATTCCAGTGGGCGAGCGCCTCAATATCCTCAGGCCGCACCGTCACGCCATCTTCGTGCCGGAGCAGATTCTCCAACAGAATTTTCAGCGAAAAGGGGAGGCGCTCACTGCCCGGCACGGCTGCCAGGCGAAAAATTTCGTAGGTACGATCTCCGACCACAAGATCGGCTTGGGCGTTAAAACTGTTGGGCATGAGTTTGGGTTCCGGCGTTAGGGTGGCGGTTAACGGTTGGATTTTAGCCGCCTGGAAGCGGGGAGAAAAGCGCGCGTCGTCGCTGGTCGCCACTCAACTGTTATACTATAACAGACAACAACCGCTGTCCGATGACAAGGCTGAGCACATGCACTTACACCCTGAGGGGGTACTATGGTCTCTGCTATGAGCAACCTGGAGATACCGCCGCTCCCTTCCCCGGATGCCGTGATTCGAGCGGAGGCGGTCAGTTTTTCTTACGACACTCTGCGCGTGCTTGATACTGTCACACTTGAGGTATTGCGCGGCGAGTTTCTCGGCTTGGTTGGGCCAAATGCCGGCGGAAAAAGCACCTTCCTGAAGCTCATCCTCGGGCTGCTCGATCCGACTGCCGGGCGTCTGCAAGTCCTCGGACAACCCCCCAAACAAGCCCGACACCGCATCGGCTATGTCCCGCAACATCCAGCTTTTGCGCGCGATTTTCCGATTACGGTAGCCGATGCCGTGCTCATGGGACGACTGGGTACCCGATCGCTTATGCTGCGTTACAGCCCGGCGGATCGTGCAGCCGTGCAGAAAGCCTTGCATGAAGTTGAGGCCGAAGATATCGCCCGCCGCCCCATTGGCAAACTCTCCGGTGGACAATTGCAACGGGTGCTGTTGGCGCGCGCCCTGGTGAGCGAGCCGGAGCTCCTGATTCTGGATGAACCCACTGCCAACATCGATCACCGTATTGAGGGGGAAATCTTCGAATTGCTAGCAGAATTAAACGCTCGCATGACGATTCTGGTGGTCTCGCACGATATTGCATTTATTTCTGGCTACGTCAGCCGAGTGGCCTGTCTGAACCGCACCCTGGTCTGTCATACCACCGACCGGATCGATGGGACTGTCATCACTGAACTCTATGGCGAGCGGGTGCGTGGGATTCTGCATGATCACTGACGAGATAATGGCAAATGGCTGAATTTTTTGGCGCCTTAACCCAACACAGCTTTTTGTGGCAAGCGTTGATCGCAGGTCTGCTGGCTAGTGTGGGCTGTGGCCTGATGGGCCCCTTTGTGGTGGTCAAGCGCATTACCTTTCTAGCCGGTGGTATTGCGCATTCGGTACTGGCCGGCATGGGTATGGCGGTTTATTTTGCCTTTAATCCCTTACTGGGCGCCTTGATCGCTGCCATTGTTGCGGCGCTGCTGATTGGTTGGGTACGGCTGTATTCTGAAGCGCGTGAGGACACCACCATTGGCGCCCTGTGGGCTATCGGCATGGCAGTCGGAATTCTGTTCATCGCCGAGACCCCGGGTTACGCCTCGGATCTAATGAGTTTCCTGTTTGGCAACATTCTGCTGGTACCCGCGCGCGAATTGCTGTTCATGGCACTGCTGGATGCCGTCCTGCTGCTAAGCTTGACGCTGTTTTACCGCCAGTTTGTTGCCGTGGCCTTCGATGAGGAGTTCGCCCGCCTGCGCGGTGTCCCGGTAAGCACGCTGTATCTGGCACTCCTGGTGATGGTGGCCATCACCGTGGTGCTGATGATTCAGGTAGTCGGACTGATTCTGGTGATTGCCCTGCTGACGCTGCCAGCCGCCATCGCCGGTCTCTGGACCAGCTCCCTGGCCATGATGATGGTCTTAGCCACGCTGCTGGGAATGCTGTTTACCAGTGGCGGCCTGGCGCTGTCTTATGCACCCGACTGGCCAGCCGGTCCGACCATGATTGTACTGGCGGGCAGTACCTACTTTTTGGCGCTGGTTGCGCAGCGCCTGTGGCAGATGTGGCAACGTCACATGAGCCTGGCAGCACAGCAGAACGATCACCTCAGGCCGGGCACACACGAGCCAGACTGAAAGCCCGGACGGTCCGCCTCAACCTGATTGATCATGACCTCCGGGCCTTGGCTGTGCATACGCGCAACTCAGCCCACCGAAGGTAAGCCAGCCAATGCCATGGCGACTTCCGAATCATCGTAGACGAGATCTTTCAGCTTGCCAGCTGAATAATCCATGTAAGCCTGCATGTCGAAGTGTCCATGGCCACAAAGATTAAACAAAATCGCCTTGGATTCGCCAGCTTCGCGACACTTTTCAGCTTCGTGAATGGCGCCGCGCACGGCGTGATTGGCCTCGGGAGCGGGCAGTATGCCCTCGGCCTTGGCAAACTGGATGCCAGCCGCGAAGCATTCGAGCTGATTATATGAACGGGGTTTGAGCAGCCCTAGCTTGGATAGGTGGCTGATTTGCGGCGCCATGCCATGGTAGCGCAGGCCGCCAGCATGGAAGCCCGGTGGCACAAAGCCTGAGCCAAGTGTGTACATTTTGACCAGCGGCGTCAGCTGCGCGGTATCGCCGAAGTCGTAGGCAAAGGCTCCCTTGGTCAGGGTCGGACAAGCCGATGGCTCCACGGCGATGAACTCAATGTCACGGCCCTGGCGCAGTCGTTCTTCCAAAAAGGGAAACGCCAGTCCGGCAAAATTACTGCCACCACCAGTACAGCCGATAATCAGATCCGGATAATCATCGGCCATGGCCATCTGTTCCTTGGCCTCAATTCCGGTCACCGTCTGGTGCAGCAACACATGATTCAGCACGCTGCCAAGCGCGTATTTGGTGTCATCCCGTTGCGCAGCCAGTTCCACCGCCTCGCTGATGGCGATTCCCAAGCTGCCGGTGCTGTCCGGGTGCTCGGCGAGAATGGCACGGCCAGCAGCGGTAGTATTGCTGGGGCTGCCGATGCACTGAGCACCAAAGCTTTCCATGTAAGCGCGGCGATAGGGTTTATGGTCGAAGCTGACGCGCACCATGTAGACGACAATCTCCAACCCGAAGAAAGTTCCCGCCAATGCCAGCGAGGAGCCCCATTGTCCGGCGCCAGTCTCGGTGGTGATGCGCTTGACCCCTTCCTGCTGATTGTAAAACGCTTGGGCGATGGCCGTGTTCGGTTTGTGGCTGCCGGCGGGACTGACGCCTTCGTATTTGTAGTAGATGCGTGCCGGGGTATCCAGGGCTTTTTCCAGGCGGCGGGCGCGAAACAGCGGCGACGGGCGCCATTGGCGGTAGACATCGCGTACCGGCTGAGGGATTTCAATCTCTCGCTCGGTGCTCATCTCCTGCTCAATGACCGCACGCGGGAAAATCACCGCCAAATCATCCGGGGTAATGGGCTGCTTGGTACCAGGATGCAGGACCGGCGCCAGCGGCTCAGGCAGGTCAGCATTGATGTTGTACCAGGCCTTGGGCAGGCGAGTTTCATCAAGCAGGTATTTGACAGTGTCACTCATCGATGGTCTGGGTCTCCAGTGGGACTTGGCGAGTAAAAAAGCGCGCGGGCTTGGAGGCCGCAAGCGCGGTCATAGTTTGCCATATTGCGCTATATTGCGGTTTCCGGGGAGCGGCATACCGCTGTTGCTTGCGGTCGCCGCTGAAATTTTGATGCTCGCATTCCGACTCAATGAGGATGCGATCCGCTATCGCGTGGCCGAAGTGCAATGGAGCTTTGGCTGGGCACGAGGTGACTGTAAATGACCGAAACTGTGCGTTGGTTGAGCGATTTGGGCATGGATGATGTGCCCATCGTGGGCGGCAAGAATGCCTCACTGGGCGAAATGATTCAGCACCTAACCAAGGTTGGAGTGCAGGTACCAGGTGGCTTTGCGACTACGGCTCAAGCGTATCGCGACTTTCTTGCTGTCGATGGGCTGGATGCCAAAATCGCCGCCGAACTGGAAAGCCTGGATGTTGAAGACATCAGCGCGCTGAGCGAAGCTGGCCCGCGCATTCGCGGCTGGATCATGGCGCAGCCCTTTCCACCGGCGCTGGAAGCGGCCATTGACAGTGCCTTTGCCACCCTGACCGCCGATGCGGCGGAAGCCTCCTGGGCGGTGCGTTCCTCGGCCACGGCGGAGGATCTGCCCGATGCCTCCTTTGCCGGCCAACAGGAGACCTTCCTGAACGTCCAGGGACTCGACAACATCAAGCATGCCATCAAGGAGGTCTTCGCCTCCCTGTACAACGACCGTGCCATCTCTTACCGAGTGCATCAGGGCTTCACCCATGCCGAGGTGGCGCTGTCCGCTGGCGTTCAGCGCATGGTGCGCTCGGATCTGGCGGCCAGCGGGGTCATGTTCACCCTTGATACCGAATCTGGCTTCCGCGACGCCGTCTTTATCACCGCCAGCTACGGCCTGGGCGAAATGGTGGTGCAGGGCGCCGTGAACCCGGATGAATTCTATGTGCACAAGCCAACGCTGGCGGCTGGACGCCCGGCGGTGCTGCGGCGCGGTGTGGGTGACAAAGCTGTGCGTATGGTTTATGCCGAATCCGGCAGCCAGTCGCCAGTGCGCACCGAGGATGTGCCCGCCGAACTTTGTCAGCGCTTCTGTATCACCGATGAGGAAGTCGAGGCACTCGCCCGCCAGGCGGTGCTGATTGAGCAACACTATGGCCGCCCGATGGACATCGAATGGGCCAAGGACGGCCATGATGGCCAGCTCTATGTGGTGCAGGCGCGCCCGGAAACGGTGCAAAGTCGCACCGGCGGGGTCTTGGAACGCTACCGGCTGCTGCAAAGCGGCTCAGTGATCGCCAGCGGACGCAGTATTGGCAACCGCATCGGCGCTGGCAAGGCTCGCGTAGTGACTTCGCTGACGCAGATGGATCAGGTGCAAGCTGGAGATGTGCTGGTTGCCGACATGACCGATCCCGACTGGGAGCCGGTGATGAAGCGCGCGGCCGCTATTGTCACCAACCGCGGCGGGCGCACCTGCCATGCCGCCATCATCGCGCGCGAGCTGGGCGTACCGGCCGTGGTCGGCTGCAACGACGCCACCAGCCGCATTGCCGAGGGCGCCGAGGTCACTGTGTCCTGCGCCGAAGGCGACACCGGCTACGTCTATCAGGGGGTGCTGGAATTTGAGCACAAGACCGTGGCACTGGAGAAAATGCCCGAGGTGCCGGTCAAGGTGATGATGAACGTCGGCAACCCCGAACGTGCCTTCGCCTTTGCCGCCATGCCCAACGCTGGAGTCGGCCTGGCGCGGCTGGAGTTCATCATCAACAATATGATTGGCATCCACCCCAAGGCACTGCTGGAGTACGAGGCCCTGCCCAGTGATCTCAAGGCCGAGATCGGCCCGCGCATCGCCGCTTATCCAGGGCCGCGTGAGTTTTTCGTCATGCGCTTGGTCGAAGGGATTGCCACCCTGGCGGCCGCCTTTGCGCCTCATCCGGTCATAGTGCGCATGTCGGATTTCAAATCGAACGAATACGCCAACCTGATCGCCGGGCCGCGCTACGAGCCGCACGAAGAAAACCCCATGATCGGCTTCCGTGGCGCCGGGCGCTATCTGTCACCCGACTTCCAGGACTGCTTTGCCATGGAATGCGAGGCCTTGCGGATCGTGCGCGAAACCATGGGCCTAACCAATGTGCAGATCATGATCCCCTTCGTGCGCACCCTGGCCCAAGCCAAGGGCGTCACGGAAGTCCTGGCGGCGCAAGGGCTCAAGCGCGGGGAGCATGACCTCAAACTGATCATGATGTGCGAGATTCCCTCCAACGCCGTGTTGGCTGAGGAATTTTTGCAGTATTTTGACGGTTTCTCCATCGGCTCCAACGACATGACCCAACTCACTCTGGGCCTCGACCGTGACTCCAGCCTGGTGGCAGAGTCCTTCGACGAGCGCGACCCGGCAGTGAAGAAAATGCTCGAAATGGCCATCACCGCCTGCCGTGCGCAGGGCAAATACGTCGGCATCTGCGGTCAGGGCCCCTCAGATCATCCCGATCTGGCCGACTGGCTGGTCAAACAGAACATCAGCAGCGTATCGCTGAATCCGGATACCGTGGTTGATACCTGGCTCTATTTGGCTGAACAAAGCTGAGCTGAGCCTGCTGCAGCGCGTAGCGCCGATGGGTCGCGAAGGAGTGATGCGGACCATGACCGTTCACCTTCTTCGCGATCCCTGCGTGTTGCAGCGGCGCCTTCGCAATTACCAGAAAATTCTGTATAGCATCGACAACCTGCACAAATTACCAGCCCGCAATTCTGTCTAGTCGGCCCATCTTCTACAGATGGTTGTTCACATCCTGGTAGTGCCCTGACCTGCAGGACGATCGTCGCTAATAACATTGATTTTAATGGTTTTATTTTAATTTCACCCTGCAGATCGGGGCACTACCGCGACATGAACGCTCTCTGCACAACCTCGCCATTTACCGTACCCAGGTTGGATCACCGGGCTTCGCTATCTGTGGCTAGCGCGTCCCGGCCCGGCCTTCGATGACGTTTCTGTTCGTAGGCTCGCAGATGTGCTCCAGGCTTCCTTCAGACCTCGCCTCGCAGCTCAGCCCTTGCCTGTCGCTAGTCGTTGCCGCCTGATTAGAAACCAGGCGGTGATTCTCCTACAGGGAACTTGCACCCCATCAGTTCATGCCCATGCCGGGCGTACCACAATGCTATAAACTCGGACGAATTTTCGTTCGTTCCGCTCACTACAAACGCGCCGGTTACGGCTGGCGTTGTGTGCAAATGATTTATCAGCCGTAATCTAGAGGAATTTCACATATGAGTATTAAGTCAGGATCATGCCTATGTGGTGAAGTCAATTTCGAAATAGAAGGCGATTTTGATAATTTCTATCTTTGTCATTGTAGCTGGTGCCGAAAAGATACTGGCTCGGCTCATGGTGCTAATCTTTTTTCTTCTTCTGCAAAGTTAAAATGGTTATCAGGACAGAATAAAATCACAAATTTTACTTTGCCTTCAACTCAACACACGAAATCATTTTGCTCAATTTGCGGATCCGCCCTTCCAAATATTCAATTTGAAGAGAAGCTTCTGGTAGTTCCCGCTGGAAGCCTTGATTGTGATATCCACATCACACCTACCGCTCACATTTTTATTTCGAGCAAAGCAAATTGGGATAAAGATTTTTATAAATTACCTATGATAGAGACTTTGCCATCATCAGCATAAAACCACACAACAAAGCTATTTCAGCCGACGCAAAAAACGGCGCAGCTCAACTCCGCGTTAGGGCGCTAAAACGATAACTCGAACGTATACAGCATTACAACGGACTTCAAACGCTATCATCCGAAGAAGTCGCTGGTGTTCACGAACTATTGGTTGAAGACTTCTTGACAAGCAAGGACCCAATCCAGGGTCGGTTTAGGCTTGGCTTCACGTTATGTGAAAATATTTATTTGCAAGAGGGAAATATGTTGGGAATTTTTATAGATTTTAATGCTATGATTGCTTTTTTTGTAATTGTGATAGCTTCTTTCTCGGCCTTGATCATCCCTCGGTCCAAAACCAACAATTTCAGTAGGTGATCAGCGCGAGGCATGGGGCGGCAGGAGTCCGGGAAAGGCGTAGTCTTGGAGGTGCAACCCAACCCAAGGACAGCGCCGATG
>NZ_NRRS01000005.1 GCF_016583795.1 Rhabdochromatium marinum
GAAAGCCATGCGAAAAAATCGCCGGGGTCCGAAAAAACCGCTGACCAAACGCACTCGATACAAAGATAAGCCGCATGTCTCGACCGCCAAGCTTCTGGCCGCTGGTTAGCCCACCTTAAAAGGGCTGGTCTATTGCATCTGCTCAGAAAGACATTGGAGAGCCTACACCTGATTATTTGATGCAAATTGCTTACAGACCCTTTGATATACGCTGGACTTATTACACTGGAACATCAAGAGGTTTTATTTGTCGTCCGCGCCTCGAAGTAATGAGGCATATGAAAACAAATAATTTCGGACTTAGCTTGACCAGAAAAATTGAAGGTTCACGCCCATTTTCGGATACTTTTATTTTTAACCGCCCTATTACCCACCACTCATTAAGCATTAAAGAAGTTAATATTATCTGCCCCCTTTATCTCTACCCCACTGACCAAGACCTTGACCAAACCCGCCGCATCAACTTCGACCCCAAACTGTACGCAAAACTGCAAAAGCTCGCCAAACACCCCGAGCACGGCACCCCCGACGAACTGGCTGTTTTCGACTACCTCTACGGCGTCCTGCACTGCCCCGCCTACCGCGAAACCTACGCCGAATTCCTGAAAATCGACTTCCCACGCATCCCCTGGCCGACTAGCCCGGAGGAATTCTGGGATGTCTCCGCCAAGGGCATCCATCTGCGCCAACTGCACCTGATGGATCCCGACAGCATCGGCGCCACCCCCTATCCCTTCAACGGCGACGGTGACAACCGCATCGATAAGCCGAGATTCGACGACGGCAAAGTCTGGATCAACGCCAGCCAATACTTCGACGCCGTCCCAGCGGTCTCCTGGAGTTTCTATATCGGCGGCTATCAACCCGCCCAAAAATGGCTCAAGGATCGCAAAGGCTGTGCGCTCAACTTCACCGACATCAAACACTATCAGCGCATCCTGAAAATCCTCGCCGAGACCGACCGCATCATGGCAACCATCAGCCTGCGCTCACTGCCAACCGCTGCGCAAGGATCCGAAACAACACCAGAAGAGGCCTGACTCCGATGAGCACAGAAAAACCTCGCTGGCGCATCCCCTATGGAGAGGCCGATTTCATCAAGCTGCGCGGGCACTGTGGCTACTATGTCGATAAAACCCGGTTTCTGCCGCAACTCGAAGACGCCGGGCGCTTTTTGTTTCTGCTCCGCCCGCGCCGTTTCGGCAAAAGCCTGTTGCAGTCGGTAATGGAATGCTATTACGACGCCAACTGGGTCAAGCGCTTCGACCGTCTCTTTACCGACACCTGGATCGCCGAGCATCCCACGCCGGAAAAAGGCCGCTACATCACCCTGCGCTTTGACTTCTCCGCCGTGCGCTCCGACCTGCGACTGGTCGAGGAGTCTTTTGAAGCCCACACCGGCATTCTGCTTGAGGGCGTGCTGGAGCGTCACCGCGAACGCCTGCCCGAGGGCTTGACCGAGCGAGTGATGCGCGAGACCACCCTGATCCGCCGCCTAGAGCGGTTGATCGACGACCTGCTGCTCACAGATCAGCCGCTCTATCTCTTTATTGATGAATACGACAATTTCGCCAACAATATTCTGGTCAATGACGGACATGACGCCTATCGGCAATTGACCCACAGCAGCGGCTTTTTTCGCGATTTCTTCGCGCTGCTGAAAGAAGCGGTAGGACGCACCGGCAGCGGCTTGTCGCGGCTGTTCATCACCGGTGTGTCGCCAGTAACCCTGGATGATGTCACCAGTGGTTTTAACATCGGGCGCAATATCAGTCTGGATCCGCGCTTCAATGCCTTGCTCGGCTTTACCCACGGAGAAGTTGAACGCTTGTTTGTCGACTTTGGGCAAGACTTCAATGCCCATCAAGCGATTATCGATGAGTGGTACAACCACTATCATTTTCACCCGGCGTGCCGCGAATCAGTGGTCAACAGCGACATGGCGCTCTATTATCTGCAATCTCTGGTCGATCTACATCAACCACCGGATGATCTGATTGATCATAATGTGCGCATTGATTATGGCAAGCTGCGCCACCTGGTGCGGGTTGATCGTCAATTAAGCGATCAGAGCATCCCGCCCGCCGCGCATCTGAACGGCAACTTCTCCCGGCTGCGCGCCATCATTGAGTCGGGCGAGCAAGTCGCCACCATCCAACCGAGCTTCCCCGCCGAGGGGCTGTTGCGGCAGGACAATTTTGTCTCCCTGGTCTATTACCTGGGGCTGCTGAGCTTTGCCGGCGAGCGCGAGGGTGCGCCGCTGCTGAAAATCCCCAATCGCACCGTTCGCCAGTTGATGTATGGCTACCTGCGCGCGGCCTATGACGAAGTGGGGGTGTTTCGTCCCAGCACCTATGAGGTCGCTGAAAAACTGCGCTTTATGGCTTATCGCGGTGAATGGCAGGGCTTTTTCGATTATCTCGCCGAGCAGATCGCACAACAGGCCAGTGTGCGCGACTTTCTCCAAGGCGAGAAAATGATCCAGGGTTTTCTGCTGGCCTGGCTGAATCTCAGCCCTTATTTTCGGGTGTTTTCTGAGTCTGAACAGGCCGGCGGTTTTGTCGATCTCTATCTGGCGCCGTTTTATTTCCGCTATCCGGATATGCGCCATGCCTATCTGATTGAACTGAAATATATCAGCCGCGCCGAGAACAGCCCAGCTAGGCGTGAGTCTTTGTTGGAAGACGCCCGCGCCCAGCTCAAACGCTACGCCAGTGATGCGCGCGTCACCCGTCCGCTCGGCGAGGCGACCCTGCATCCACTGGTGCTGCTCTACAGCGGCTGGGAGTTGGTGCACCGGGAGTCGGTGGCGCTCTGAGTCATCTCGTCTTAGGCCGCTTCGGCCAGGCGATCAAGCAGATGCTGGGAGCTAATATCGTCGATGCGTGGCATCAGTTCCACCATGGTGCGCTTGAGCGCACCAACATTACTGTCGCGCACAATGGCTTTGACTTCCAGCAGGGAGCCCGGCTGCATGCTGAATTCGCGCAGCCCCAGGCCCAGCAGTAGCCGGGTGTAGCGGGCATCTCCAGCCATTTCACCGCACATGCTGACCCGGGTGCGAGTCTTGGCAGCAGCTTCGATAATGGACTGGATCAGGCGCAGAATGGCCGGGTGCAGGGGTTCGTACAGATAGCTGACCGAATCGTCCAAGCGATCAATGGCCAGGGTGTATTGAATCAGGTCATTGGTGCCAATCGACAGAAAGTCCAGCCGGCGCGCCAGCGCTTCGGCCATCAGGGCAGCGGCCGGCACCTCAATCATGCCGCCGATGGGCATCAATGGATCGAAAGCCAGCCCTTCGCGGCGCAGCATGCGCTTGGTGGTCTGGATCAGGCGCAGCAGGCTGTCAACTTCGTTCAGGGTGGAGATCATCGGAATCATCAAACGCACCGGCCCGGCGGCCGAAGCGCGCAGAATGGCGCGCAGTTGCGGCAGAAAGAGTTCCGGCTCCTTCAGGCACAGGCGGATAGCGCGCAGGCCGAGCGCGGGATTGATCAATGGTGGCAGGCGCTCGGACAGGTAACGAATGCTTTTATCGACCCCGAGATCCAGGGTGCGAATGGTCAGCGGCAGACCATTGAGGGCGTCGAGAATGCTGAGATAGTTGGCCAGATGCTCATCTTCGCGTGGCGCACGGGTGTGGTTCAAAAAGAGCATTTCGGTACGGTAGAGTCCGACGCCAGAGGCGCCATTGGCCTGAGCCGCCGCACTGTCTTCGGGCAGTTCGAGGTTGGCGAGCAAAACCACCGGAATGCCGTCGCGACTGGTGGAAGGACGCGCGAGCAGTTGCTTGAGCGTTTCGCGGTAGCTTTCGGCGCTGCTGAGCTGACGGCGGAAATAGTCCAGCGTTTCAGGTTCGGTGGTGGCCAGCACAGTACCGGTGGCGGCATTAACCACCAGTTGCTCACCCTGGCGCAGGACGGCGGTGGCGCGATGCACGCCCATCACCGCAGGGATATCCAGGCTGCGCGCCAGGATGGCGGTATGCGACATGGGGCCGCCATGCTCGGTGACGAAAGCCGCGACACCGCGTTGGCGCAATAAAATGGCATCCGCCGGTGTCAGGTCATCAGCGACGATGACGCAATCCTTGACCTGATCAAGGATAAAATCCCCGCTGTCAGGCTCATCATGGCAGTCGAGACACAGCTGAATCTGACGCACCACATGCTCAATATCATCGCGCCGGGCGCTGAGATAAGGGTCGTTCATCTCATCGAACACCTGTACCAGAATGTCGCGCTGGAGCTTGAGCGCCCAGCCGGCATTGATGTGCTGCTCGCGAATCAGGTCGCGGGTGGCATCGACCAGCGCTGAGTCAGTCAGCATCAACAGATGAGTGTCAATGAAATCGGCGATGTGCGCGGGGGTATCAAGCGGAATCTGTTGACGGGTGCGTTCTAGGCGCCGCCGCGCGGCATCCAGCGCGGCATCCAGACGGCGCAACTCGACCTCGGGACGCTCGATTGGATCCGGCGACACATTCGGTTCCTGGCGCAGCAAGGCCGCCGGGCCAACGGCGAGCTTGCGCGCACCGGCCACGCCCAGCCCGACAAAGGCGGTGATCACGGTGACTTACTCCCCTTCTCCGAAGTAATCGGCAATCAGCGCGACCAGTTCGTCCATGACCTCCTGTTCGTCATCACCATCGGTTTCGATGGTAATGCTGGTACCGCGCGCGGCCGCCAGCATCATGACACCCATGATGCTTTTGCCATTGACCCGGCGTCCGTTGCGTTCTACCTGCACATCACTGTTGAAACGGCTGGCACAGGTAACAAATTTCGCCGCTGCACGCGCGTGCAGCCCAAGGCGGTTAATGATGTCGACATCTTTGCGAAGCATGGGGGTTGAGAGGCATTTGTCAGGGGCTTTTAATCTGGCACAGCAGCACGCCATCGCGACCGCCACTCAGGGCTTTTTCGGTCAGCGCGCTCAGATCCAGCCAATGATAATTCAGTGCGCGCACCAGCATGGGCAGATTAACGCCCGCCAGCACCCGCGCCTGATGATCATGGCTGATGCCGGTGGCAATGTTCGAGGGCGTTGAGCCGAACAGATCAGTCAGAATCAACAGGCCGCTGCCATCATCGAGTTCATTGGCAACGCTGATGGCGCGCTCATAGAGCTGATCGGGATCATCGTATTCAGTCACATCCAGCGCGGCTGCGGTCAGCGGACAGGTGCCAAACATGCGCGTGGCAGTGACCAACAGTTCAGCACCGATCTGATTATGGGTGATGACCAGCAGGGAGACGCTCACGGCAGCTCCCGGTGTCGGACTAACACGCGCCGGCCACTGCGCTCAAAATGCGCGCGCAGGGATTCTGCCATATACACCGAACGATGCTGTCCGCCGGTACAGCCAATGGCAATGGTCAGATAGCCACGTCCGTCGCGCTCGAAGCAGGGCGTCCAGCGGCTCAGGAAAGCAATCAGGTCATCGCGCATATCGATGACATCGCGGAATTGTTCCAAATACTCGATCACTCCGGAATCACGACCAGTCTGGCTGCGCAGGTCCGGCTGCCAGTGCGGGTTGGGCAGACAACGGACATCGAACACAAAATCAAAGGACTCGGGCACACCTTTCTTGAAACCGAAGGATTGCAGCAGTATTGAGGTATTGAGTTGCTGGCCGTTACCGAGACAGCCGCGCACCAGATCGCGCAGTTCGTGGATATTGGTGTGGGTGGTGTCGAGCAGCGCATGGGCCACCAGGCGCAGGGGTTCGAGCAGTTCGCGCTCGTAGTCGATGGCTTCACCCAAGGAGCGTTGCGTGCCAGTGAGAGGATGCTTGCGGCGCGTTTCGCTAAAGCGCGTCATCAGACGCTCAGTCTGGGCCTCCAGAAACAGCACCTGCGGCACAATACCCTGCTCGGCCAGGCTGACCAGCACCTGCGGCAGGCGCTGCAAATCATTTGGATCACTGCGCGCGTCGATGCCAACGGCGGTGCCCACACTCTCTGCGCCCGGCAGTGGATGGCTGTGACGCAAACCCAGCGCGAGATCGCTGAGCAGGAACAGCGGCAGGTTGTCGATGCAGTTGTAGCCGATGTCCTCCAGGGTATTCAGGGCCACGCTCTTGCCTGCGCCCGACAGTCCGCTCACGATGATGAAGTCCATGGCTGCGCAAATTCCTGCTGGAGTCGAGTCAGGTATTCCAGGCCGGCACCTGGCCAGCCGTCAACAGATCGGCCTGGCGGTTGGCCAAGTCTGCGCCGGCATCATAGCCACGAGTGCGCAGGATCTGGCTGCGCACGGCGGTTTCCAGCAGCACCGCGAGATTGCGCCCCGGCGCCACGGGAATGGTGATTTCTGCCACTGGCACGCCGAGAATGGTGCGCGCAGACAGGCTGCCTTGCAAGCGATCAATGCAGGCCAGTTCGCTGGCCGCATAGGTGCGCATGCTGACGACCAAGTCCAAATAATCGCTCGCGCGCACCGAGCTTTCGCCAAACATGGCGCGAATATTCAGTACCCCGAGCCCGCGCACTTCAAGAAAATCCTGCAACAACGGGGGGCTGCGTCCCTCAATCAACTCGGGGCCGATGCGGGCAAATTCCGGCGCATCATCGGCAATTAGTCGATGGCCGCGCGCGACCAGTTCCAGTGCCAGTTCACTTTTGCCAATACCGGGATCCCCAACCAGCAGCACGCCCAGGCCCAGCACTTCGATAAAGACCCCGTGCAGGGTGGTGCGCTCGGCCAGAGCATAGGTCAGCGTCTGCTGCAAGCGCTCGACAATATCCTGATCGTCGCAACTGGAACTGAGCAGCGGGATTTGGGTCTGGACTGCGCGTGCACGGAAATCGGCATCAGGTTCAAGTCCGGCGGCAAAAATAATGGCAATGGGTTGCGCGGTGAACACGCGCTTCAGCATATCCGTGCGTGCCTGCGGGTTCAGATCGCGCAGGTAGGCGAATTCAACCGGGCCGACAATCTGCATCCGATTGGGGCGGACGCAATTCATGGAGCCGACCAGGCGTTGACGTGGCGCCTGCGGTGGAGTGGCCAGCGGAACCGGCTGTGGTGGAGGGGGCAGCAGCCAGCGCAGCTGCAGCGGCTCGCGCAGGCTGTCGACAAGACTTTGCAGGGAGTCGATCAGCGTAGCGACTCCTACAGCGGCGTCGCAACGGGCGGCTGACTGCGCTGCGCGGCCTCAAGCAGCACATCGACCAGGGCTTGGGATCCCTCGGTGCCACGCAACTGCTGGCGCAGGGAGTCCTGATCAAACAGCGTGGCCAGACCGGAGAGCAGTTGCAGATGGGTCTCGTCGGCGGCCTCGGGCACCAGCAGCGCAAAGGCCAGATCGACCGGCTGATCGTCAATGGCATCGAAAGCCACCGGCTCGCGGATCTGGATGAAGGCGCCAATGGGATCGGTGACTTCCGCCATACGCGCATGCGGCAAAGCCACACCATGGCCCAACCCGGTGCTGCCAAGGCGTTCGCGCTCCAACAGGCGGTCGAAAACCGACTCGCGGCTCAGGGCCGGCAATTCGCCGACCAGGAGTTCAGCCAGGGTTTCCAGCAGCCGCTTTTTGCTGCGGATGCTAGCCCCACCGAGCACCCGGGGCGCGACAATAAAGTGCGGAGGAAACATGTTCAATACTGGCTCTTCAATTGCAACAAAAACCGGAGCCGCAGGGACCGGCTCCGGTAAGGGTGATTCGTCACGCCTGGCGGCTGGGCCTCGGGTCAACTGACCTGGAGGCCCGGGGCTTCAGGCACCTTGATCTTCAGTCGTCGTCAGGCGCATCCGTGGCTGTCGTAGCGGAGGCTTCCTCAGTAGCAGCGGCCAGCTCGGCACTGGCGGCCTTGGAGCCAGGGGCGCGATGATTCTGCCGTTTCTCCTTGTATTTGATCACTTGTCGGTCGAGCTTGTCGATGAGTCCGTCAATGGCGGCGTACATGTCCTCATGCGTGGCATCAGCAAAGACATTGGCCCCATTGATGAGCAGGGTGGCTTCCGCCTTTTGGCGCACCTTTTCGACGCTCAGGATGACGTGGGCATTAATCACATGGTCAAAGTGGCGCTCTAAGCGGGAAAATTTGTTATCGACGTAGTCCTTGAGTGGTTCAGTGATGTCGATATGATGCCCGGTGAGCTTGATTTGCATAGGTTTTAACTCCTGGATGGGCGAGCGCAGCCTCGACTGATGCCTTAAAGCTGGAGACGGGGTCTCCGTTGTCAGGCGAGGCGCTTGCGCTCATTCGAGGGCGGAATGCCCATGGCTTCGCGATACTTGGCAACTGTACGTCGCGCCACCTGAATCCCCTGCTCCGACAGCACATCAGCAATCTTGCTGTCGCTTAGGGGTTTATTGGGTTTCTCCGCGGCCACGAGTTTGCGGATGAAAGCCCGGATGGCTGTTGACGAACACTCGCCTCCCGAAGAGGTGTTGACGTGGCTGGAAAAAAAGTATTTGAACTCAAAGGTGCCCCTGGGGGTGTGCATGTATTTCTGCGTGGTTACGCGCGAGATAGTGGATTCATGCAGCTCCAGGGTCTCGGCGATGTCGCGCAGAATCAGCGGGCGCATGGCCTCCTCGCCAAAATCAAAGAAGTCTTGCTGCAATTCCACGATCTTGCTGGCCACCCGCAGCACGGTGTCGTTGCGGCTGATCAGACTTTTGATGAACCACTGCGCCTCTTGCAAGTGAGATTTCAGGCACTGATTGTCGGCGGCCTTGTCAGCACGGCGAATCAGTTGCCGATAGCGCTCGTTGACGCGGATTTTTGGCGTGCTGTCCGGGTTGAGCTCCACCTGCCACTGCCCGTCGCGGCGGCGCACCAGCACATCGGGCTTAATGTATTCCGGGCGCATGTCGGTCACAGCGGAGCCGGGGCGCGGGTTCAGGGAGCGGATCAGCGTCAGCGCCTGGGCCAGCTCGCTGTCCTGGAGTTTGCTGCCGCGGCGCATGGCATCAAGATCATTGCGCGCCAAGGCATCGAAATGCCGCATGCAAATCTGCAGCGCACCGTCCCGCTGCGGCTGTGAGTCCGGGAGCTGGCGCAGTTGCAGAATTAGACATTCCTGTAGATCGCGCGCGGCGATGCCGGGCGGATCGAAGCTCTGAATGCGATGCAGGACGGCATCGATTTCATCGGCTTCCAGCGTCGGATCATCCAAAATCACCGGCAATTCGGTGAGATCCAGGCGCAGATAGCCATCGGCGTCGATGGCATCAATCAGCGCCTCGGCGATACTCTGATCGCGCGCATCGAAACGCGCCAGATTGAGCTGCCAGTCGATGTGATCATGCAGCGTCTGGGGGCGCGAGCGTTGGGCAAAGAGATCAAAATCGTTGCCGTCCTGACCGTTGGCTCCGGAGCCAGTGCCGGGGGAATAGCTGTCGAAGGTGTCGGTCCACTGGCTGTCAGTTGGCAGTTCGGCCGGCATAGCATCGCGCTCTGGATGCAGGGAGCTGTCGAGTCGGACCTCTTCGATGCGCGGGTCAGGCGCCTGGGCAGCGAGCTCATCCGGGTTCAGCCGTTCGGCGCCAGCCTCCGACAGCTCATCATCGGCGCTCTCCAGCATCAGGTTGGATTCCAGCGCCTGCTGAATCTCCTGCTGGAGATCCAGAGTCGAGAGTTGCAGGAGTTTAATCGCCTGTTGCAGCTGCGGCGTCATCGTCAGCTGCTGGCCAAGGCGCAATTGCATGCTTTGCTTCATCACGACGCCTTTAACAGAGCTCCGGCGGCATGGGCATGGAGACAAGTGCGGTGGATGGTGAATGATTTTTGCATAGGGCAAATTTCATTGTAGTTGATCTTTCCCGATCCGGTGCAACCCGGTCTGCAATCTTTGCTTAAACAGCCCCAAACAGCCCGGATCAGCCTCAAGTCAGAGCCGAAAATGCTCGCCCAAATAAACCGCACGCACCTGGGCATCGCTCAGCAAGGCCGCCGGAGCGCCCTCGGCGATCACCTGACCATCGTTGATAATGTAGGCACGATTGCAAATATCGAGGGTTTCGCGCACATTATGGTCAGTCACCAGCACGCCGATCCCGCGCTCACGCAGGTGAGTGATGATAGTTTTAATGTCCACCACGGCAATGGGATCGACGCCGGCAAAGGGTTCGTCGAGCAACATCACCTTCGGCTCGACCGCCAGGGCGCGGGCCATTTCCAGGCGCCGGCGCTCGCCGCCGGACAGACTCAGCGCCAGGGATTGGGCGATGTGGCCGATGCCCAGTTCGTCGAGCAGCGCCTCGCAATACTGGCGGCGCTGGCGCTCATTGAGATCCGAGCGAGTTTCCAGCACCGCCATCAGATTATCGGTGGCGGTGAGTTTGCGAAACACCGAGGCTTCCTGCGCCAGGTAGCTCAGACCACGCCGCGCGCGGCTGTGCATGGGTGCCTGGGTGACATCCTCGCCCGCCAGCAGAATACGCCCGGCATCGGCGCCCACCAGCCCGACGATCATGTAGAAACTGGTGGTCTTACCAGCGCCATTGGGACCGAGCAGGCCGACGACCTCGCCGGCATTGACCTCAATGCTCACCCCATCGACCACCCGGCGGCCGCGATAGCTTTTGACCAGCCCGGCGGCTTGCAATGCCCGGGAAGACGCACTGCGATGGGTGGTTCGGGCGCGACGCGTCATTCGTTCGGCGTAATGGTGATTTTGACGCGCTCGCGACCTTGGGCGCTGGTGCCAGCGGTCACGCGCTCCATGGCGCGATTATAGACGATGCGATCGCTGGAAAAGCGATCCTGGCCCTGGGTCAGCAGAGCCTGATCGATAAAGGTAATTTCATTACGATCGGCATTGTACTCCATGCGCTGTGCCCGACCCAGCAGCGGCTCGCTGCTGTCTTCGGTCATCTGGCGATAGTGGGCGGGATCACCAATGGCAATGATCAGCCGCGGCTGGCGGTTGTCGTGATGCTCCACCTCCACGCGATCGGCGCGGATATGCAGACTGCCCTGCTGTACATCGACATGGCCGATGTACAAACTCTGGGAGGTTTTTTCATCGAGCTCCACCGCATCGGCCTCAATAAACAACGGCTGCTCCTGATCGCTGTCAAGCGCCGCCACAGGTTCGGTGGCAACCAAGCCAAGCAGGAACAGACTGGCCGGCAGTTGGAAGGCAGCAAAGGCTTGAAGTCTCATAACGGCATTGAACCATAGTTTCCAGTTAGCGGGTGCTGTGGTCCATGGCGATTCTCGCCCGCACCCGTCCAAACAAGCGCCCGTGCAGCGGCTCAAGGTACCAAAGGTGCAGGCCATGCACGGAGGTGATGCGATGGGGCCCGCTGTCGATTTCGACGAAACGATCAGTCTCGGCATACTTGTCATCCGGAAAAAAGGTCATCTCGCTGGTGAGCAAACGGATGGCCGCACTGTCTGGCGTAGCAGCGCGGTGCGCGGTCACAGCACCGCTGAGGGTAATCTGCTTGGCATCGGCCGCAACCCAGCCACGCTCGGAGCTGATGTCCCAGGACGGCGCCTGCTGGTCATACACCAGCAGCCGGGGGTGTTCCAGTTCGCTGCTGTCATTGTCAGGATAATGCCGCAGTTGTTCCGCACTGAGCCGGCGAGAGGGATGGCCATTATCGTCAAGCATCAGGGCGCGAATGCCATCGACCACATAATCCGGCTGGCGGTCGGTCGCAGCGCCCGGCTGCAGCTCGGGGGCCGGTCGCAGCTGTGCGAACCACCAGGCGAGCAGACCCAGCAACGCCAGGGTGACGGCAAGCAAGCGCTGACGGCGATGCTCAAGCATCCGGTCAATCGAACCCGGCGCCGCCTAGACAGCCCGCAGAGGCGGCAAATAACGGGCCAGCACGGAATCGAGCGAGTTCTGGGCTCGCATAATAAACTCGCACACCTCGCGCGCCGCACCGCGCCCACCGCCCTGCTCGGTTTGCCAGTGGCAATGGGCCTTGACCAGCGGATGGGCATCGGCCACGGTGATGGCCAAACCAACCTGGCACAGAATGGGTAAATCCACTACATCGTCGCCGACATAGGCACAGGCGCTGTCAGGCAAATGCAGGCGCTCCTTGAATTCATCATAGGCCGGCACCTTATCACGCCGCCCCTGATACACATGGTTGATACCGAGGCTTTCCATGCGCAGCCGTACCACCTGGGACTGCCGCCCGGTGATGACCGCCAGGCTAACCCCCGTTTGTTGCAGCATAACCATCCCATGACCATCGCGCGAGTGAAAGGCTTTATACTCCTGACCATCGTCGCCGATGAACAGGCTGCCGTCGGTCAGCACCCCATCAACATCGAAGATCACGGCGCGAATGGCCTTGGCCCTTTCAATGGCATCTTGCATCGGCTGGCTCTCTCTGTAATGGTCATCTCTCAAAGCGTTTTGAGCCAGGCTGGTGGCGGCTGACCAGGGTGATCGGCGGATCGTTTCTGGTCTGAAGGCAACAGCCTGAGCCATGATTGCTTAATCATAGCATTCAAGCGCGCTTGGCTCGCATCCAGCGGAACCAAAATCCTGCTCACGGCTGAGCATTCCGGCCCGGCCGTGAGGATTCGCAGTGGTTGCCTCTGGTGTCTGCTTGACGTGCCTGCGGGAAGTCCAGACAATGGGCGTCTTTCCTGCTGCCGCTTCCAGTCAACGCAAGTACCCGCATGTCTCTTCACATCACCGTCGCCGCTTGGCGCCAGGCTCCTGGCATTCTTGCAGGCCGCCTGGCATGACAGCCGCTTCCGCCCGCCCGCCACAGCCCACGATGACGCCCGCCCCCGAGGCATCCTCTGTGCTGGTCCGCGTGCGCGGGCTGTGCTTCTCTCGCGATGAGCAGGTAATTTTCGATCACCTCGATCTGGACATTGAGCGTGGCAAGGTCACCGCCATTATGGGGCCGAGTGGTGCCGGCAAAACCACCCTGCTGAAACTGATCGGCGGCTTATTGCGACCCGATGCCGGGCGCATCGAAGTGGACGGCCAGGACATTGGCACGCTCAGTCGCCGTGAGCTGTTTGAACTGCGTATTCGCATCGGCATGCTGTTTCAGAGCGGAGCCCTGTTAACCGATCTGAATGTGTTCGAGAATATCGCTTATCCCTTGCGCGAGCATTACCGGCTGCCGGAATCCGTGCTACGGCGCCTGGTGCTGATGAAGCTCGAAGCGGTAGGGCTGCGAGGCGCGGCGCAACTGATGCCCAGCTCCCTGTCGGGAGGCATGGCACGCCGGGTGGCCCTGGCGCGAGCGGTGGCGCTCGATCCGATGATGATCATGTACGATGAGCCCTTTACCGGGCAGGATCCCATTTCCATGGGCGTGCTGGTCAGCCTGATCCGCCAGTTAAACGATGCCAGCGCTATGACCAGCCTGTTGGTATCGCACGATGTGCGCGAAACCCTGAGCATTGCCGATCAGGCCTATCTGATCGCCCAAGGGCGCCTGATTTGTCAGGGCACGCCGCAAGAGATCGCGCGTGAGTCCTCGCCCTGGGTGCGGCAATTCGTTGATGGGCTGCCGGATGGGCCAGTGCATTTTCATTATCCGGCGCCTGATCTGGCCGCCAGTTTGCTCAGCGAGGCGCACCGATGATCAATGCCCTCGCCAGCCTGGGGCACTGGGCGCTGAACACCCTGGCCACCTCCGGACGCTCGCTGCTGTTATTGCTCGGCATGCTTGCGGGTCTGACGTCCTTGCTACGGCGCCCGCGACTCGTGCTCTTGCAAATCTATTCCATCGGGGTGTTATCCATTCTGATTGTCGTGGTCTCCGGGCTCTTTGTCGGTATGGTGCTGGGGCTGCAAGGCTACTATGTGCTATCGCGCTTTGGCGCCGCTGAAAGCCTCGGCGTCATGGTAGCCGCCTCGCTGGTGCGCGAACTCGGCCCGGTGGTGTCGGCACTGTTGGTAGCCGGTCGCGCCGGATCTGCCCTGACCGCCGAGATCGGCCTGATGAAAACCACCGAACAGCTCTCGGGGCTGGAAATGATGGCGGTGGATCCGGTCAAACGGGTGCTGAGTCCGCGCTTGCTCGGTGGCTTTCTGTCCATGCCGCTGCTGGCAGCGTTGTTTAGCGCCATCGGGGTGCTGGGCGGCTACTTTGTCGGCGTGGGCCTGCTCGGCGTGGATTCCGGCGCCTTCTGGAGTCAGATGCAGGCGCAAATTGACTTCAGCAACGATCTGGTTAACGGCGTGATCAAGAGCCTGGTGTTTGGCTTTGTGGTCACCTGGATTGCGCTCTTTGAGGGCTATGATGCCGTGCCGACCGCCACCGGCATCAGTCGCGCCACCACTCGCACGGTGGTGAATGGATCCCTGGCGGTGCTGGCGCTCGACTTTGTCCTGACGGCCTTGATGTTTGGAGACTAAAAAATAATGGTCAAAACGCGCACAGTGGAGATCGCCGTTGGTGCCTTCATGGTCATCGGCTTGGTCGCGCTCTTCTTTCTGGCCATGCATGTCAGTAACCTCAACCAGCTCACCAGTGGCGAGGGTTACCGCATTACGGCCCGCTTCGATAACATCGGCAGCCTCAAAGTGCGCGCACCGGTCAGCATGGCCGGCGTGCGCGTCGGGCGGGTGGAATCCATCCGCTATGACCAGCAACGCTTTCAGGCTGTGGTGACCCTGCGAATTGATGATGAATTCAACGCCATTCCCCTCGATACCTTCGCCAGTATTTTCACGGCCGGCTTGCTGGGCGAAAAATACATCGGACTGGATCCGGGCGGCAGCCTGGAGTCACTCGCTGATGGTGATCAGATCGAACATACCCAGTCGGCACTGGTGCTGGAGCAAATGATCGGACGCTTCCTACTCAATAAGGCGGAAGAGGGTTAACAGACATGAGAATCATCCAATCCTTGGGACTGAGTGCGCTGCTAATGTGGCTGGCGCTCGGAACGTCACAGGCGGCGCAGTCTCCTACTGACTTGGTCCGCACAACGGCCGAGACCATGCTCTCGACCCTGGAGACGCGCCAGGCTGAGATCGAACGCCGCCCGCAACTGATCTACGACCTGGTCGGGCGCATTGTGGCGCCGCATTTTGATTTTGAACTCATTACCCAGTCCGCCGTCGGGCGCGACTGGCGCCAGGCCACCCCGGCGCAACGTCAGGCCTTGATCGACGCCTTTCGCGAGGTTCTGGTAAGCACCTATGCAACCGCCTTGCTCAAATACTCGGGCGAGGACATCCTTTATCAGGCCGCCCGACCCGGCACCCGCTCGGACACCGTGATTGTCCCAACCCAGGTGCGCGCACCCGGCGCCTCGGCCATTCCGGTCGATTATCGCCTGCACAATCAGGACGGCGACTGGAAGGTGTATGACGTGGTGATCGAAAACGTCAGCCTGATTTCCAACTACCGGGGACAGTTTCGCGCCATCCTGGGCCGCAGTGGCATCGACGGTCTGATCGAGGAACTACGTGCCAAGAGTCGCGGGCCCGGAGCCTGACAGCCATGGCGCGCTTGATCGAACTCGGCGCGGGCCGTTTGCGCCTGGAGGGCGAGCTTAACTTGCAAACGGTCCCCGCGCTGGCACGCGAGGCCAGGCATCTGTTTCCGGGCCGCCAGTCGCGCCGCGCCAAACAGCCGGCGGCTGCAACCCCCTTGGAGCTCGATCTGTCCGGTGTCACCCAGGCCAGCAGCGTTGCCGTTGCACTCATGCTCGACTGGCTGGTGCGCGCCCGCGCCGCCGGAACCTCGCTGCGAATCCTCAACTGGCCGCCCTCTATGATCCGCATTGCACGCTTTTCCAATCTGGCTGAGCTGCTTGACTTACCCGCCTCCGGCGATCAGACCCTCCAGTAAAACGGCCACCGTTGCTGGGTGCGCTACGTTTCTCCGGCCTACGAAAAAACAAGCTCCGATGGAATATTGACACCATGCATCAGTTGTTGATCACGGGCGGGCCAAGGCTCGAAGGCGAGGTACGCGCGGCGGGAGCTAAGAATGCCGCACTACCCATTCTGGCAGCGACCCTGCTGGCGGAAAGCCCCTGCCTGCTGTCGAATGTGCCGCATCTGCGCGACATTACCACCACCATGGAACTGCTCGGACGCATGGGGGTGCGCCTGACGGTGGATGATCGCATGCGTATTCACGCCGATGCCAGCGAAGTGCGCGTCTTTGCCGCGCCCTATGAACTGGTCAAAACCATGCGCGCCTCCATTCTGGTGCTGGGGCCACTGCTGGCGCGCTTTGGCGAGGCGGAGGTCTCCCTGCCGGGTGGCTGTGCCATCGGTTCGCGTCCGGTCAATCTGCATATCGACGGCCTGCGCGCCATGGGAGCCGACATTGAGGTGCGCAACGGCTATGTGCAAGCGCGCGCCAAGCGCCTGCACGGCGCGCGCTTTATCATGGATCAGGTCACAGTCACTGGCACCGAGAACCTGATGATGGCCGCCACACTGGCCGAGGGGCGCACCGTGCTCGAAAATGCCGCGCGCGAGCCGGAAGTTGTGGATTTGGCCGACTTCCTCAATGCCATGGGCGCGCGCATCAGCGGAGCTGGCAGCAGTACCCTGGTGATTGATGGCGTCGAGCACTTGAGCGGCGCCGAGTATTCGGTGTTGCCGGATCGCATCGAAACTGGCACCTACCTGGTGGCTGCTGCCATGACACGCGGTCAGGTGCGGGTACGCGCCACGCGCGCCGAGCTGCTTGATGCCGTACTAGCCAAGTTGCGCGAGGCCGGTGCTCACATCGACACGGGTGAGGACTGGATTGAACTCGACATGCGCGGACGACGCCCGCGCGCCGTCGATGTCTATACCGCGCCCTACCCTGCTTTTCCGACCGATATGCAGGCACAGTTCTGCGCGCTGAACAGCATTGCCGAGGGCACCGGCACCGTCACCGAAACCGTATTTGAAAATCGCTTCATGCATGTGCTCGAAATGCAGCGCATGGGCGCAGACATTCGCCTGGAGAGCAATCTGGCGCTGTGCCGTGGCGTCGAGCGCCTGACCGCCGCGCCGGTGATGGCCACAGATCTGCGCGCCTCGGCCAGTCTGGTGCTGGCGGCTCTGGTCGCCGAGGGCGAGACCCTGATCGACCGGATTTACCATATTGATCGCGGCTACGATAACATTGAAGAAAAATTATCCTCCCTGGGGGCCAGGGTGTGCCGTTCCTCCACGCGCACCCCGACCGCCGGGCCTGTTTGATGGAGACTGAACCACTTGACCGCACCACTGACCATCGCGCTGTCCAAGGGCCGCATTTTCGAGCAATCCTTGCCCTTGCTGGCGGCCGCCGGCATTGAGCCGCGCGATGATCCCGACAGCAGCCGCAAGCTGATTCTGGACACCAACCGCCCGGAAGTGAAGCTGGTCATTATCCGTGCCAGCGATGTACCCACTTATGTCGAATACGGCGCGGCCGATGTCGGAATTGCCGGCAAAGACGTGCTGCTGGAACATGGCGGCGAGGGGCTCTACGAGCCGCTTGATCTGGGCATTGCCCGCTGCCGCATGATGGTGGCCGGCAAGCCGGGTGCGCGCCATCAGGGGCCGGGACGCCTGCGCATCGCCACCAAATATGTGCGCTGCGCCGAGCGCTATTTCGCCACCCAGGGCAAGCAGGTCGAGATCATCAAGCTCTATGGTTCGATGGAACTTGCGCCTCTAGTGGGCCTGGCCGATCTGATTGTCGATCTGGTCGAGAGTGGCAACACCCTGAAAGCCAATGGCCTGGTGCCTCTGGAACACATCGACGACATCAGCTCGCGTCTGGTCGTTAACAAAGCCTCCTGGAAAATGAAACATGAGCGCGTAACCCAAATGATCAATGACATCCGCGCCGCTGTGCCATCCCCCCGTCCTTAACCCCAGCTCTCGGCCCACGGCCGGCTTTGCCCTATGCCTGATATTCACCGCCTGTCCACAACTGAAACCGATTTCAATGCCCGTCTCGAGGCCCTGCTGGCCTGGGAGTCGGTGTCCGACAGTGCTGTGCAGCAGCGCGTCGCCGAAATCATCGAGCAGATTCGCACCCGTGGCGATGCCGCGCTGTGCGAATACACCGCGCGCTTCGATGGCTGGTCACCGGCCGATGCCGCCGCCCTGGAGTTACCGCTGGCGCGCGTACAGCAGGCACTCAACAGCATTCCACGCGCCCAGCGCGAGGCTCTCGAAGGCGCAGCCGCGCGCATCCGCGCCTATGCCGAACATCAGCGCGTGCAGAGCTGGGAGTTCACCGAGGCCGATGGCACCCGACTGGGGCAACAGGTCACGCCACTGGATCGGGTCGGGCTCTATGTCCCGGGCGGCAAGGCAGCCTATCCGTCCTCAGTGCTGATGAACGCCCTGCCAGCCAAGGTTGCTGGGGTCGCTGAACTCATCATGGTGGTCCCCACCCCTGGTGGCGAGTTAAACGAGCTGGTATTGGCTGCCGCCGCCCTGGCTGGAGTGGATCGGGTGTTCGCGGTGGGCGGCGCCCAGGCGGTCGCGGCCCTGGCCTATGGCACTGAGCGCATTCCGGCAGTAGACAAGATCGTCGGCCCTGGCAACATCTATGTCGCCACTGCCAAGCGTGCGGTCTTCGGCCAAGTGGGCATCGATATGGTCGCCGGCCCCTCAGAAATCCTCATCCTGTGCGATGGTGAGACCGACCCGGATTGGATCGCCATGGACCTGTTCTCCCAGGCCGAACATGACGAAGACGCCCAATCCATTCTGGTGAGCTGGGAGGCCACCTATCTGGAGCGGGTGGCTGACAGCATTGACCGGCTGCTGCCGAGTCTGGAACGCCGCGACATCATCGCTGCCGCTCTCAAAGCGCGCGGCGCCCTCATTCTGGTGCGCGATCCGGATGAAGCAGTCACCGTGGCCAACCACATTGCCCCTGAGCATCTGGAGCTGTCCGTCGCCGACCCCCAGGCCCTGGCGGCAAAGATTCGCCATGCCGGTGCCATTTTCATGGGGCGCTATACCGCCGAGGCATTGGGAGACTACTGCGCCGGGCCCAATCACGTACTGCCGACCTCGCGCAGTGCGCGCTTTTCCTCCCCGCTGGGAGTCTATGACTTCCAGAAGCGCTCCAGTGTCATCATGGCTTCGGCGGCGGGAGCCGCCAGTCTGGCCACAACGGCCAGCACTCTGGCGCGCGGCGAGGGACTCACCGCCCATGCGCGCTCAGCTGAACTGCGCGGCCAACGCACTGACCATGAGGATCTATCGTAATTAATCACACGTCTGTTCCATCCCATGCTACCTTGGTGGAGTCGCTGATACGCCCGTCCATCCGTGCTATCAAGACCTATCACGTCCCGGATGCACGCGGCCTGACCAAGCTCGATGCCATGGAAAATCCCTATGCCCTGCCAGCAGAGCTGCGCGAACCCTGGCTCGACACCTTGCGCGAACAGGCGCTACACCTCTATCCCGATCCCCAGGCCAGCGCCTTGCAGGCCGCCCTGCGCGACACCATGAACATCGCCCCGGACATGGGGCTGGTGTTGGGCAACGGCTCTGACGAGCTGATCCAGATGCTGGCCCTGGCACTGGCTGGAAGTGGACGCAGTCTGCTGTCGTTCGATCCTGGCTTTGTGATGTATCGGATGATTGCCACCTTTGCCGGACTGGAGTATCACGGCGTCGCCCTGCGCACGCCGGACTTCTCACTGGATCTGGACGCGGCCCTGGCGGCCATTGAGGCTCATCAGCCGGTGCTGACCTTTATCGCCTATCCGAACAACCCGACTGGCAACCTGTTCGACACGCAGGCCATTGCACGTATCATCGAGGCCAGCCCTGGACTGGTGGTAATCGACGAGGCCTATGCACCCTTTACCGATCACAGCTTTTTGCCGCGCCTGGGCGACTGGCCCAATCTGCTGGTATTGCGCACGATGTCAAAGATGGGGTTGGCCGGGCTGCGGTTGGGCTACCTGGCCGGCCCGCCCGAGTGGATTGCGGAAATCGACAAAACCCGGCTGCCGTACAACATCAATGTGTTGACACAAGCCAGCGCCGTCTTTGCCCTGCACCATGCCGAGGTCTTTGCTGCGCAAACCCAGGCAATTCGCACCGAGCGCGAGCGCCTAGCCCAGGCGCTAACCGCCATTGAGGGCCTACACGCCTATCCCAGTGAAGCGAATTTCATTTTGCTGCGCATGCCCAGCGGTACCGCCACACAGGTGTTTGAAGGACTCAAAACCCAAGGGATTCTGATTAAGAACCTCGACGGCGCCCACCCTCAGCTGCACGACTGCCTGCGCGTCACCGTCGGCACCGCTGAGGAAAACCAGCGCTTCCTCAACGCGCTGCATGCCGTGCTCCAGCTCAGCCCGCCGGCCAACCGCCTCAGCCGAAGTTAATCCGCGCCTCCAGATTGGCCGCTGAGTCGGCATTGCCGAGGCAGTCCTCCAGGGAAATGCGCCCGTCGCGATACAGCTTCAGCAACGCATTGTCGAAGGTGACCATGCCTTCTTCCTTGCTTTCCGCCATAGCCGTGCGAATTTCATCGACGCGCCCCTCGCGGATCAGATCGCTGATGTGTGGAGTGTTCATCAGAATTTCGATAGCAGCGGCGCGCTTGCCATCGACGGTGCGCACCAAGCGTTGAGAGATGATGGCGCGCAAGTTGAGCGATAAATCCATAAAGAGCGTCTTGTGCATCTCCATGGGGAACATGTTGATAATGCGCTCCATGGTCTGATAGGCGTTGTTGGCGTGCAGGGTGGAGATGGCCAGATGGCCGGTGCCGGAGAGTTCAATCGCCGCCTCCATGGTTTCGCGGGTGCGGATCTCGCCGATCAGAATCACATCTGGAGCTTCGCGCAGAGCGCTTTTGAGCGCATTGCCATAGTCCAGGGTATCAAGCCCAAGTTCGCGCTGATTGACGATGGATTTCTGGTGGGTATGCAGATACTCGATCGGGTCTTCAATGGTCAGAATATGTCCGGGTGTTGATTTGTTGCGGTGGTCGATCATAGCCGCCAGGGTAGTTGACTTACCCGAGCCGGTGGCCCCCACCATTAAAATAATGCCGCGACGATGCAGCACCAGGCGCTTGAGAATCGGCGGCAGACCTAGTTCATCAATACTGGGGATCTTGCTGGTCAGGTAACGCACCACCATGGCGGCGGTACCACGCTGATAGAAGGCGTTGACACGAAAGCGACCCTGGCCGGTCAGGCCAATACCAAAGTCAAGTTCGCGGTGGGTTTCCAGATGTTCAATCTGCTCCCCTGTCAACACTGAGTGAACGGCGCTCTCGCACATGCTGGCATCGAAAATGGTGTCGCCAATCGACTGAATCACACCGTCGATCTTAATCTTGACCTGGGTGCCGGCGGTAAAAAACAGATCCGAGGCGCGCTTTTGCACCATCAGTTTCAGGTAAGGGGTTATATCCATAGAACATAGACCATCAGGTTCATTCCGGTCTTGAGCGTCACAGCCGGCAGGGGCGGTTATTTTTTAATGTCTGTTTCCAGATCCAGCGAGGCCTCGGCCAGATCGAAACTGTCAAGATCAAAGACGGTTTCCGAGGCATTGTCCGCCGCCGGCTTGCCACCGACTTGTCCAGCCCCTTCCTCCTCGTCGTCCTCGCCCACTAGCGAGAGCCCATTGGTATCGCCAAAGGCATCGCCCTCGGTGGCCTCGGCGCTTTCGAGCTTGATTTTCAGGCGCAGCTCGTTCATCGAATCGGCACTGCGCAGGCCATCTTCCAGAGTAATCAGCCCGGCTTCGTAGAGATCAAACAGCGCCATATCGAAGGTCTGCATGCCCTGCTCGCGCGAGCGTTTCATCACGCCTTTGATCTCATGCACCTTGCCCTTAAAGATGAGATCCTGAATCAGCGGACTGTTAATAAGAATCTCAATCGCGGCCACCCGCCCGCCACCCACGCGTGGCAGCAGCCGTTGGGAAATCACCGCCTTGAGGTTCAGCGACAGGTCCATCAGCAACTGCGGGCGGCGTTCCTCCGGGAACATGTTGATGATGCGATCCAGCGCTTGGTTGGCGTTGTTGGCGTGCAAGGTGGACAGACACAGATGGCCAGTCTCGGCGAAGTTGATCGCATGCTCCATGGTCTCGCGTTGGCGGATCTCACCGATCAGGATGACATTGGGCGCCTGGCGCAGGGTGTTGACCAGCGCATTGTCCCAGGAATCGGTGTCCACCCCCACCTCGCGCTGAGTGATCAGGCAGTTGCGGTGGCGATGCACGAACTCGACCGGATCTTCGATGGTGATGATATGGCCGTGGGTTTTCTCGTTGCGATAGCCGATCATGGCTGCCAGCGAGGTGGATTTACCCGATCCGGTGCCCCCCACCACCAGAATCATGCCGTTCTTGGTCAGCACCAGATCCTTGAGCACCGGCGGCAGGCCCAGCTCATCGATCTCGGGGATTTCGGTCGGAATGGTCCGCAACACCACGCCCGCGCGGCCCTGCTGCACAAAGGCATTGACGCGAAAGCGACCGATGCCAGGCGGGCTGATGGCGAAGTTGCACTCCTTGTTGGCGTCATATTCCTTGAGCTGATAGTCGTTCATAATGGAACGCACCAGCACCCCAGTCTGATCCACGCTCAGAGGTTTTTCGCTCAACGGGGTGAGCTTGCCGTCAATCTTGCAGGCCGGTGGAAAATCAGCGCTGATGAACAAATCTGATCCCTTGCGGGCCATCATCATGCGCAGACAGTCAAGCATGAACTTAGCGGCTTGTTGGCGATCCATGAGGGACTCCTGTAGATTCAGAGGGGCGCAACCGCAGCGATGCGCGGGCCATACTAAACATTACCCCGAATCGTCGCAGGGCGCAGCATGCAAATTAAAGCCAAGAGACTCGGAGATTTCAGATGCAACTCGGAATGATCGGCCTCGGCCGTATGGGTGCAAACATGGTGCAGCGCTTAATGCGCGCCGGCCATGACTGCGTGGTATTCGACAACAATCAGGCCCAGGTGCAAGCACTGGCCACTCAGGGCGCCACGGGCGCAGCAGATCTGGGTGAGTTCTGCGCCAAGCTCCAGGCCCCGCGTGCGATCTGGATCATGGTACCTGCGGCGGTGGTCGAGTCGGTCATTGGGCAACTCGAACCTCATCTAGCCGCCGATGATGTGCTCATTGATGGCGGCAACTCCTACTATCAGGACGACATTCGCCATGCCCAGCGCCTGGCCGCGCGTGGGGTGAACTTTCTCGACTGTGGCACCAGTGGTGGCGTCTGGGGTTTGGAGCGCGGCTATTGTCTAATGATCGGGGGCGACCCGGCGGCCGTCGAGCGACTCGACCCCATTTTTGCGGCCCTGGCTCCCGGTGTGGGCGAGATCGAGCGCACCGCCGCGCGCAGCGGCCCGCCCAGCCGCGCCGAGCACGGCTATCTGCACTGCGGATCCAGCGGCGCCGGGCATTTTGTCAAAATGGTGCACAACGGCATTGAGTACGGTCTGATGGCAGCCTATGCCGAAGGCTTTAATATTCTCAAACATGCCGGTGCCGGTCGCACCGATCACACCACCGATGCCGAGACCGCCCCACTGTCGAAGCCGGAATTCTATCAATACGACATTGATGTCGCACAGGTGGCCGAGCTGTGGCGACGCGGAAGTGTGGTGTCCTCCTGGCTGCTGGACCTAACCGCCAATGCGCTGGCTGCTGATCCGCAGCTGACCGACTTCGGTGGACGGGTTTCGGACTCCGGCGAAGGACGCTGGACCAGCATCGCCGCCATTGAATCCGGCGCCCCGGCCCCGGTGCTGACCGCCGCTTTGTTCGAGCGCTTCAGCTCGCGCGGTGAAGGTGACTTTGCCAACCAGCTGCTCTCAGCACTGCGCTATCAGTTTGGCGGCCATCACGAGAAGCCCCACACCTGAGTCGCCGGCCCCATCCACTCCGCTGTTATTTCATGAGGTCTCCACCATGTCGCTGATGCAGACTGAATACACCCAAGCTCCGCCCGCAACGCCCAATGTGATGATCATTTTCGGTGCCGGCGGCGATCTGACCCGGCGCAAGCTGGTGCCGGCGCTCTATCATCTGTGCGCGGCCGGCCTGCTGCCGGAGAGTTTCGCCATGCTGGGACTTGATCGTCTGGAGCTTGGCGATGAGTCCTTTCGCGACCGCCTGGCTGACACCCTGAGCGAGAGCGTTGGCTCAGCCTACTCCGCCGATGTCTGGGAGCGACTGCGTGGGAGCCTGCATTACATGCGCATCGACATGCTCGCCGATCAAGACTATGAGGAGCTGTGCGAACGCCTCACCCGTATCGATGCCGAACGCGCCACCGAAGGCAATTATCTATTTTACCTGGCCGTACCGCCGAGCCTGTTCGGCGAGATTACCAACCGCCTGGGTGAGGTCGGCCTGCTGCACGAAAGCGACAGCGATTGGCGGCGGGTGATTATCGAAAAACCCTTTGGACACGATCTAGACTCTGCCGTCACGCTCAATGAGGCCATGCACCGCAACATGGATGAGGAGCAGATCTATCGCATTGATCACTACCTCGGCAAGGAGACGGTGCAGAACATCATGGTGTTCCGCTTTGCCAACGGCTTTATCGAACCACTGTGGAACCGCCATCATATTGATCATGTGCAAATTACAGTTGCCGAGTCGGTCGGTGTTGAGCACCGCGGCGCTTACTACGAGGAAGCCGGCGCCCTGCGCGATATGATCCCCAATCACCTACTGGTCCTGCTTGGCTTTCTGGCCATGGAACCGCCCAACTCCTTTGAAGCTCAGGCCGTGCGCGAGGAAATCAACAAAACGCTCGATGCCATCATCCCTCTGACACACGAGCAAGTACTGACGCACAGTGTGCGCGGACAATATGCGGCCGGTACCACAGCTGCGGGCGAAGCGGTCAATGCCTATCGCGATTCGCCCCATGTCGATCCAAAATCACGCACCGAAACCTTCGTTGCGCTTAAGCTCACCATGGATAACTGGCGCTGGGCCGGGGTGCCCTTTTATCTGCGTACCGGCAAACGCCTGGCTGGGCAGTACACTGAAATTGCAATTCAGTTCAAGCGCGCGCCCACCATGATGTTTAAGGATACCGATACCGATCAGCTCGAACCGGACATGCTGGTGCTGCGTATTCAGCCCAATGAGGGCATTCAGATGAGCTTCGGCGCCAAGATTCCCGGGCCGCAAATGCAGGTCGGCACCGTGAATATGGATTTCTGCTACGAGGATTATTTTGGCAACAAACCGGCCACCGGCTATGAAACCCTGATTTATGACTGCATGAACGGCGATGCCACCCTGTTCAAACATGCCGATACTGTCGAGAAAGGCTGGGAGATCGTGCAGTCGGTGATGGATGTCTGGCAAGCCCTGCCGCCCCGGGACTTCCCCAACTACGCCGCTGGCAGCTGGGGCCCCTGTGCCGCCGGTGAACTGCTGCGTCGCGACGGGCGCCGCTGGCGGCGTATCCAAACCGAGGCGGCCACCGCCACCGATTGCACCGGCTCACGCAGCTAGCGCCATTGGTGATCATGCACGCATCCAGGAATCCGCGCCAACACCAAGGACTTGTTGGCAGCGTCCTGCTGGCGATCGTGCTCTCCATACTGCAGCCGGGACTGCTGCACGGCCAGGAGCACTCTGACACCCTCCCCATCAGCAACGGCGCGGCGTCTAGCCTCCAGATCGACAGCGCCAGCGCCAACCCACCGAATATCGAATCGCCGCTGACGGTCGCGCTCTTGCAAAGCAAACTCAAGGAGGTTGAATCCGACGGCACCCTGGACGAAGAAACCGCCAAACGCCTGGCTGAGCTCTACCGCAAGACGCTCAGCAACCTTGAGGAAATTAAGGCCCATGAGGCCCAAACCCAAGGCTATCTGGAGGCCATAGCCACAGCTCCGGATGACATCCAGGCCCTGAAGCGCGACCTGCAAACGCTGTCGCAACAGGCTCCAACCCAACCGGATACCGAGTCACCCCTGCTGGTCAACACCATGAAGGTGGATGAGATCGAGCGCCAACTGATGCACGAGCTGGCCGAGATTACCTCAACTGAAGCCATCCTGGCAGAACTTGACAAGGTCATTGAGGCCAACGCTCTGGAGCCCAATCGTGCACGAAAACGTCTGACCGAGATTAATCAGGCGCTGGAAAGCGTCAATACCGAACTGGCCGCGCCTACTGATCCCAATCTGACCTCCATTGAACTCCAGGCACGGCACTGGGCACTGGAAACCCGGCGCAGCAAGCTGCGCGCAGAACTGCTGATGCTCAATCAGCAACTCCTTAGTTCCAGTGTGCGCACCGAGCGCGCACTGGCACGCCGCGCGTTGGCTGAAGAAAAACTCAACCAATTACGTCTTCAGCGGGCCGGGCTCGAAAACCAGGCTGATCGACTGCGACGCATTGATGCCGAGCGGGTCAAAAGCGAAACCGCAGCCGCCGAGCGCAATCTGACCAATGCCCACCCTATGGTGCGAGCGCTCGCCGAAGAAAACGCCGAATTCAGCCAGTCGATTGGAGAGCTGACCACCCGGCTTGACCAGCTCGATGAAACACAAAAAGACGCCAAAGAAACCCGTGATCGGATTGAAGACGAATATCGCAGTGCCCGTCAACGCCTGGAAGCGGCCGGGCTCAATCGTGCACTCGGGCAAACGCTGGTCACCCAGTTCTACCGCCTTCCTGACCTGCGCAGTCTGCGCACCGCGACCAAGGACAATGCCGATCAGATTGCACTGGCGAATCTGAATCTGGTGCGCTACCGCGATCTGCTGCGCCATGACAATGACTCAAACGCGCAAATTCGCAACGCGGTAGCAACGGTTCCGCCGGCGGATCGCCCGACGCTCCGGGCACATCTGGATCAGCAACTCAAACGTCGCGATGATCTATTGCAACGCCTGATCGATATTGAGGAAAGCTACCTGCGTGGAGTTACGGAACTCGAGCATGACACCCATGCACTGATCCGTGTGGTTGAAGACTACAGCGAGTTTCTCAGTCAGCGCTTGCTGTGGGTGCGCAGCGTGGTGCCCATCACTCAGCAAGCCTTTACCGACCTGCCGCAGGCGCTGCTGTGGTTGGCCACCCCGGCCAACTGGCAGCCACTGCCCGGCATTCTGCTGCTGGAACTCAAAACCTCCCCCCCGCTCTGGGCCGGTTTGACCCTGGTGGTGGTGCTGTTGATTAAAGGGCGCGGCTTACGTCTGCGCATCCTGCGTAACAGCGAACCGCTGCGACGGATCAGCACAGATCGCTTCTTCTACACCATGGACGCGCTCATCACCACCCTGCTGCTGGCTCTGCCCTGGCCCCTGCTGCTGACACTGATCGGCTGGCGCCTGGAAGTCTCGCCGGCCGCCACCCCCTTCAGCCAGGCCATCGGGCCCGCGCTGGTCAGCGTCAGTATCGGCGTCTATTACCTGCGGGCATTTTATTTGGTGTGCATCCCCGGTGGCGTGGCCGATCGGCACTTTCGCTGGAGTACGCAGACCCTTGGCATTATTCGCCGCAACTTTGCCTGGGCCACCCTGGTGCTGCCGCCGCTCGGCTTTGTGGCCGGAACCTTTGTGTTACATCCAGACCCGAATTTCAGTGGCACCCTGGGCCGGGTGGGCATGCTCGCACTCATCCTGGCCCTGACCGTTTTCATGATGCGTCTGATCGATCCGCGCCACGGCGTCTTTGCCAATCAGCTCAGCACCCAGCCAACGAGCTGGTTCAGCCGCTTACGCCTGCTCTGGTATGGCGGCTTGATCGCTGTGCCCCTGGCACTCGCCGGCCTGACACTCACCGGCTATCTGTATACCTCAGCCATTCTAATCGAAGCGCTGATCAGCGAACTGTGGCTGATACTGGCTCTGTTGGTTGCCCATCAGCTGATCGTGCGCTGGCTGATCATTGCGCATCGTGGGCTAGCACTCAAAGCTGCCCTGGAACAGCGCGTCAGTCGCACGGCACAGGACAGCGCCGACAGCAGTCCGACCGAGACCAACCGACCACCGGATGAGAGCATCGATCTGGCCGCACTCGATGGCCAGACCCGCCGCCTGATCAACAGCATGATGGTCATCGCCGGTGGTGTTGGTCTATGGCTGATCTGGTCCGAGGTGTTGCCCGCACTCAGCCTGCTGGACCGGATAACGCTGTGGGATTACAGCAAGACCTTGGATGGTGTCAGCACCCAGGTGCCAGTCACCCTGGTCGATCTTGGGCAACTGCTGCTGATCATCAGCATCGCCCTAATCGCCGGCAAAAACCTGCCCGCGCTGCTTGAAATCATTCTGCTGCGCCATACCGAGGTCAGCCCCGGCGTCCGCTATACCGTCATCACCCTAACCCGCTACAGCATCACCGCCTTTGGCCTACTGCTGGTCTTCAGCACTCTTGGACTGTCTTGGGCACAAGTGCAGTGGCTCATCGCCGCGCTCAGTGTTGGTATTGGCTTTGGTTTGCAGGAAATCGTTGCCAATTTCATCAGCGGCCTGATTATTCTGTTCGAGCGGCCAATTCGTGTCGGCGATGTGGTCACCATCGGCGACACCACCGGCATGGTCACCCGAATTCAAATCCGCGCCACCACCATCCGCAACTGGGACAAGCAGGAACTGCTGGTCCCCAACAAGGAATTCATCACCGGCCGCCTGCTCAACTGGAGTCTGACCGACACCATCAACCGCATGACCCTGGTGGTCGGTGCCGAATACGGCTGCGACACCCGCAAAGCCCTGGCCCTGCTTGCCGAAGCCGCCGCCGAAAACCCGCGCGTCCTCGAAGACCCAGCCCCCGTCATCACTTTCGAAGGCTTCGGCGACAATTCCCTCACCCTGGTCTTGCGCTACTACCTGGGCGCACTCGACTACCGCCTCGCCGTCACCACCGAACTGCATCAAGCCATCAACGATAAATTCGGCGCCGCCGGCATCGGCATCGCCTTCCCGCAGCGCGATCTGCACCTGTATGCCAAGGAGCCTATTCCGGTTGCTGTGCAGCCGCCGGTGATCGGAGCGACAGCAGAGCTAGCGCATAGCGCTTTGAATTTAGACATGAAGTGATGCTGATTCTAGCTGCGGGCTTGGTTAACTGAAGCATGCAGCGTGAGATTCGCCATGACCCCAATCACCACAGCAAACCACAGGGTCGCCAGCCGTATCAGCACGGTTGCCGCCACGGCATCGGCAGCTGTCATGCCTTTCCACATCAACACCGCAACCATCATGCCTTCCGCGCCACCCAAACCCCCGGGCATGAAACTCAAGGCACCCGCCAACATTGAGATTGCATAGACGAAGACGGCGAATGCCAGTGGAGTATCGAATCCCATCCAGTGCAAGATCAAAAAAAAGGCCATGGCTTCCGCTGTCCAAGCCAGCAGGCTCAGGGCATTTGCACTGAACAGCAATTTCGGCTGATGGCAGTGGTGGGCCTGATGCGCGACTTGCAGGACATGGCGCAGCAAAATGCTGAGTTTGGAGTCGCCATTCAAGCGCACCTCCAAGCGATGTAGCAGAGGTTGGTTCGACAGTAGCAACAACCCCGCCAGCACACCGGCCGCGCCGATGCCAATGACGGGCCAGGCTTGCGGGTAGAGCGTCAGGCCGAACAGGGTGAGCAGCACCACAGCGAGCAGATCCGACAGACGCTCGCTGAAAAAAGCCGCAAAGCTGTGTAGATAAGGAACCGACCAGGCTTTCAGCAACACACCGCGCAATGTCTCGCCAGCCTTGCCGGGGGTGGCGGTCAGAGCGAAGCCGGCCAGGTAAATGCGCAGACTCGGCGGCCAGGGTACCGCGTGTCCCATGGCATTCAGATACAGCTGCCAGCGCACAAACCGCAGCCCATAATTCACCAGCGACAGCGACAAGATGATCAGGATGCCAACCAGACCCACCTGAGCCACGGCCACTACGACCTCGCGCCAGCCGCCCCAGAGCGACACGCCCAGGTAGCCCAGCGCCGAGAGCATCACGGAATAGACAACCGCCCGATAGCGCCATCCCGACAGCATCGGCGCGGATTTCACAGCGACATTCGCTTAAACACCACGCTTGGGATCGAACGCACCACCCACATAATCACAGTCCAGAAGGCAGGCGTGTAGAGCACATTGGTTTGGCGTTCGATGCCAGCCAGAATACCTTTCGCCACCACCTCCGGTTGCGCCACCAGTAGCGCTGGCAGCGGCAGGCCCTGGGTCATCGGCGTGGCCACAAAGCCAGGACGGATGTCAATCAGATGCACGCCAACCTTAAACAGTCGTGCCCGCAACCCCTCGCAGAAAGCAGAGACGGCAGCCTTGGCACTGCCATAGAGATAGTTCGATGGGCGGCCCCGATCACCAGCAACCGAGGTAATGACCGCTAGCGTTCCGCCGCGCTGCGATTCCAGCTGATTGGCTAGCTGTGTCAGCAGCCCCACAGTCGCGGTCGCGTTCAGGTTAAATTCCCGCAACGCCAGAGCAGCATCCTGTTCGCAGGCGGCCTGATCCGGCAGGGTGCCATGCGCCACCAGCGCAATGTCGATCCGGCCCAGAGCCTCCTGACAGGCGCTGAGCATGGCCACATGCGCCTCCAGATGAGTGACATCCATCGCATAGGTGTGAACAGTACCGGCACCTCGGGAGCTCAAGTCGGCCGCCGTCTGTGCCAGCTTTTCAGCATTGCGGGCCACCAGGAAAAAAACCGCCCCCTGGCTGGCCCAAAGGCGCGCACAGGCATTGGCAATGGCTGAGGTGGCGCCGATAATCAGGATCTGTTTCATGTGGTTACTCGTGTCCAAAAGCGGGAGCCGAGCGCCGGATCGCGCCAGGCTTCAAGGTGTTGCCAGGCCGGATAGCTGCGACGAAAATCCTCGCCAATCATCTGGGCATCCTTGGCTGGATAGAGTCGCCCACCGGCCTCGCGCACAATGGCGTTGAGGCGTGGGAACAGTGTCTCGACAAGCGCCCTGGACTGCGGAAAATCCAGAGCCAGCGTGGTACCGGGCGCCGGAAACGACAGCCATCCGGGCGAAGCCACTGCACCGCAGCGTTTCAGTACCGCCAGAAAGGAGCCACGCCCCGAGGCGGCAATGGCATCCAGCAACGCCTGCATGGCTGGTTGCGCCTGTGCGTCCGGGATCAGGCACTGATACTGCTGAAAGCCCTTGGGGCCATAGATGCGGTTCCAGTGGTGCACCCCATCCAGAGGATAAAAAAACGGCATGTAGTCGCTGCGTTGGTGTTGACGGGTCGGCGGATGTTTGCGCCAATAATACTCATTGAAAACCCGCAACGACAGGCCATTAATGAGCGACAGCGGCGATGTCAGCGGCACGCTAAGCGCTGCCTTGGTGGCCACCTTCAAGCCACCATCCGGAGCAAAATCCCCCGCCAGATAGACTCCGCGACCGCTGCGCGCCCCAGTGGCTGCACAGTCGATCCAGGCTACGCAGAATTCGTGCTGCTGATCGAGTTCGGCTGACAGTGTGAAAAAATCCGCCAGAGTATCGAAGCGTTCAACCAGACAATCAATCTGGCTGGACGCAATGGGCGTGAGTTGGATCTCGGCCCATTCGATAATGCCCGTCAGTCCCAGTCCGCCAATGGTGGCGGCAAACAAGTCCGCCTGTTCGTCAGGTGAGCACAGCTGCCGCCCCTCCTGGGAGCGCAGCAGGCTCAGGCGGCGCACATGGCAGCCAAAGGTGCCACGCACATGATGATTCTTGCCATGCACATCATTGGCAATAGCCCCCCCCAGGGTAACGAACTGCGTACCAGGGGTGACAGACAAAAACCAGCCGCGCGGGATGGCGAGGGCGAGGATTTCATCCAGAGTGACGCCCGCCTCGGCGGTCAGAACACCGCGACTCCAGTCCGCGTGCAGAAAACGATCTAAAGCGCGCAGATGCAGCACCTGATCGCTCGCAGCCAGACAACTGTCGCCATAGCTGCGGCCGTTGCCAAACGCCAGGGTTGAACCGTACCGATGAACTAGGGCATCCCGTGTGCCGGCGAGTTCCGCTCGCCAATGACAGGCATGAGCCGTCTGAGGAAAGGGTGGATAGTGTCCCCAAGAGTGTAGTGATTGTGCACTCATACCGCAGCCCAGAAAACCAGGACGAAGAGCCCGCCAATGATCAGGCTCATGCGATCACGGATGGCAAAGACCACCGGATCGTCATGCATCTGCCCGCGATGGGTGAGCATCCATACCCGACTGATCCACAGCAACAATAGCGGACAGGCAAGCCAGATCACTTCGGGTTGACGATACAATGTCGTCGCACTCAGATCATTGATATAGAGCGCCAGCACCATCACCGCCACATAGCCGGAGGAAGCGCCCAGTGAGGCAAGCATTTCCAGATCATCCGGATAGTAACCGCGCCCGCGCGCCTGGTTCGTACGGCCTTTGACGCGCGCCTGGCGCAATTCAGCGTAGCGCTTAACCAGCGCTAGGCTGAGAAACATAAACATTGAGAAGGCTAGCATCCAGAAGGTCAGGGGAATCGCCAAGGCCGCAGCACCGGCGATAATGCGCAGCGTATAGAGCGAAGCTAGCGTGATGACATCAATAACTATTTGACGCTTGAGCACCAGGGAATAGGCTAGCGTTAGCGCATAATAGAGTGCCAGCACGGCGATGAATGCCTGAGGCAGCAGCCACCAGGCCCCCAAAAACGCGGTCAGCAGCAGTACCGGAATCGCCAGCAGCCCAGAGTGAAGCGACAGGCGGCCAGCGGCAAAGGGACGATGACGCTTGGTGGCATGATGGCGGTCATCCTCCAGGTCCAGCAAGTCATTGAGCAAATAGACACTGGAGGCGCACAGCCCGAAGAGCACAAAAGCCAGCATACCCTGGACAAGAAGTCCAAGCTCGTCAAAGCGATGTGCAGCGAGCAGGGGAACAAAAATCAGCAAATTCTTCGACCACTGATGCAAGCGCAGCGCCTTGAACCAATCGCCCAAGGTCGGCTGATGCGAGCGAATGGTCGCCGCAATCCTGTCCAGCGACTGCATATGGCGCTCCAGGCTGCGCTGCGGATTCACAACATAAGCGTATCGCGCGGCTTGCCAGACTGGCAGATCATCCCGAGCGTTGCCGGCATAGTCAAATCCACCATCACCAAAGCGGTGAATCAACGCCTCGCGCTTGCGCTCAGCCGCAAGATTCCGCTTGGCATCGCTGGCAATAACGTCATCAAACAGGTGCAGATGCTCGGCCACCCGTTCGGCCAGAGTGTGGTGACTGGCCGTTGCCAATAACACCTCACGCCCCTTGCGCCGCTCGGCTTCAATGAGTTCAATCACCGCCGGATCATAAGGAAGCTGGCGGACATCCAGCGAAGTGGCCAAGGCCAATCCCTCTTTGAGCCTGGCCTTGCCCTGAGTCAACCAGAGCAGCGGCTGCCAGGCACGGGCAGGATGTGCGCGAACAAATGCCAATCCGGTTTCCAGCAGCAAATCCGAGCGCAGAAGCGTACCATCCAAATCTACAACGAGCGGCGGTTCTTTTGATTGTGAGCTTGCTCCCAATTGATCGCTTCCTTAAACAGATGGAAAACAACACGCACTGGGTGACATCATACCAGATAGCTATTACACAGGCTAAATTTCGTTTATCAAGTTACATGAACCGATTCCGCGCCAGGAGACGTGCCAGTTTCGCCCCGCCATCTGAGGGGACGCCATCAAAGCGCGCTATCTGCCCTGCCGCGCTTTTGCTAAGCTGCCGCATCCCTGGCCGCCTGAACGCAACTCCCAGCGGCCCTAGATCATGAATAACTTAAACCTTTCAGTGTCATGGAACCCAAGGCTACCGATACGGATACCACACCCGCGCCCTCCCCGAGCGCTGAAGACAGCGGTGCGACCTTTGCCGCACTGGATTTGGGCTCAAACTCCTTTCATCTACTGATCGCACGCAGCGATGGTGGCACCCTGAAGGTGATGGATCGCTATAAGGAGATGGTGCGCCTGGGCGAGGGGCTGACGCCACTCAAGACCCTGGAGCCCGAGGTGGCGGAGCGGGCGCTGGCCTGCCTGGAGCGCATCGGTCAACGCTTGCGCGCTTTGCCGCCGGCCAATGTACGGGTGGTGGGCACCAATACGCTGCGTCAGTTGCGGGAAACTTCGGATTTTCTGCCGCGTGCCGAAGCGGCACTCGGTCAGCCGATTGAGGTCATTGCCGGGCGCGAAGAGGCACGTCTGGTCTACCTGGGGGTCGCGCATGGCTTGGCCATTGGCGATGAAAAGCGCCTGGTCATCGACATCGGCGGCGGTAGCACGGAGCTCATTGTTGGACACGGTTTTAACACACAGCTGCGCGAAAGTTTGCACATGGGCTGCGTGAGCATGTCGCGGCGCTTTTTCGCCGACGGCCGTATTAGCCTCAAGGCCATGGATCGCGCGGAATTGGCTGCCGCCATGCAAATCCGTCCGGTGCGCGAGTTGTTTCGCCAGTCCGGCTGGGAAACCGCAACGGGCAGTTCCGGCACCATCAAGGCCATCGCTTCGGTGCTTACCGGCGAGGGCTGGTGCTCCGAGGGCGTCTGTGCTGAAGGGCTGACTCGATTGCGCGAGGCGCTGATCGATTGCGGCAAAATCGACGATCTGCGCTTCAAAGGGTTAAGCGACCGGCGCCGTCCTGTTTTTACCGGCGGCGTGGCGGTTCTGCGCGCGCTCTTTCAGAATTTGGCCATCGACCAGATGCGCGTGTCAAATCAAGCCCTGCGCGAGGGTGTCATCTACGAACTGATTGGCCGCACCCAGCAGGAGGATGTACGCGAACGCACGGTAGTGACCTTATGTCGGCGCTTCGATGTCGATCTGGAGCAGGCCCAACGGGTCAAACAGACCGCGTTACGGCTGTACCAACAAATCCGCTGCGACTGGCAGCTGGAGCGCCCGGAATATCTCAGCATGCTGGGCTGGGCCGCGCAGCTGCATGAAATCGGACTCGCCGTCTCCCACAGCCAATACCAAAAGCACGGCGCCTATCTGCTGCGCAACGCCGATCTGTCCGGCTTTACCCGTCAGGAGCAAACCGTGCTGGCCATCCTGGTGCTGGCGCACCGGCGCAAGATGCCCGAGGAATCCTTTGCCAATCTGCCAGAGAACCGGCAGGACTGCGCGCGCCGGCTCTGCGTACTGCTGCGCCTGGCGGTGCTGATTCATCGTGGACGCTCAGCGACAACCAAGCCCAATCCCATGCTAAGCGTTAAGGATGGAGAACTTTCACTCTGTTTTCCCAATGACTGGCTGGCGACTCACCCACTGACACGACTTGAGCTCGAAGAAGAGTCTGAACGCCTGCGCCAGGCTGGGATCGAGCTGCGATTCTACTAGCAAGACTTGGTTCGTGATCGCTTCCTGTTAGAATCAGCGCCTTTACTAGAGATCGCAGCCGCTCAGGCTGCGACAACATCCAACCAACCGCGATACACTCAAACTGAAGGAGGCATCATCACATGGCCCAACTCTTTTCCGCCGACTGGATGAATCAGCTCAAGGACGCCTGGAATGCCGAGCCGGAAGTCAGCCAGAAACTGGCCGAAATCAACTTCAGCTCCGTCATTACCTGCGGTTTCAAGGATGAAGACAACCCGCGCGGATTTTTTAAGGTCGAAAACGGCATCTGCACCAGCGCGGGTGACTGGACTGGCGAAACGCCGGACTGGGACATGCGCGCTGACATGAAAGACTGGCTAAAATGGGTCGAAAAAGGCATCGGCATGATGGGCCTGGGAACCGCCTATGCCACCGGCAAGCTGAAGTTCAAGACCGGTGACTACAGTGCCATGATCAAAGACCCGCGCATGGCCGGGCCGTTCGTGAAAAGCTTTGGCCTGATGCAGCAGGTCGGCGCTGACGAACTCAGCTAAACCGCACTTCGCTGCCAATCCCCCGTCCAAGCCGCACCGGCTGGACGGGGTTTCGCGCACTCACCGCAACCCAAGATTCACCAAGACATCAAGGTTGGCCAAGACTCAGGCGCAGCCACTCCAGACCGCCTGATGCAGGCGCTTAATGAGTTCCAGGTCAACGCAGATCTCAGTCTCCGCCTGTACCTCTAGCGCCGCCACAGCGGTTCCGCCCAGCACCTGCCCTGGCGCGTCGCGCTCGCCCAGTTGATCGACCACCAACGCCGCACGGCTGAAATCCTGCTCCCGGGTATAATGGCTTAGGGTCACAATCAGAGTATCCAGACCCGCCGCCAGGGCCGCCGCCGCACCATTGTCGGAATCCTCAATCACCACACAGTCCGCCGCCGTTAGCCCAAGCTGCTCCAAGGCCAGCGTGAAAATATCCGGTGCCGGCTTTTTGCGCGGCACCACATCACCAGCGGCGATCACCTCAAACCAATCCCGCAGCCCCGGCTCGCCTACATGATTCAGCAGCGCCGTGACGTTTTCAGGCGTCGTCGTGGTCGCGATCGCCAGGCGCACGCCAGCGGCACGCGCCTCGCGCAACAGTCGCAACACCCCGCTGCGCAGCGGCACACCGCCCTGCCCCAGCAGCGCGACATAGTGGCGCGTCTTGGCCTGATGCAGACCGGCGATAAAGTCTTGCAGCGCCTGGCCATGCGGCGCCACAAAGTCCGGGCAATAGCGCTCACAATAGCGGGCGATCCGCTCCTTGCCACCAGTGACTTGCAGCAACTCGCCATAGAGTGCCTCAGACCACTGCCAGTTCAGGCCCGCCTCGGCAAAGGCGGCATTGAAAGCCACCCGATGGCCATCACGTTCAGTATCAGCCAGGGTGCCGTCCACATCGAAAATCAGTGCTTGCAGTTGGCCCACCAGATTACTCCCCAGAATTTTTCCACGACAATTGATAGCCTATGTCTGATCCATCCGCGCACGGATGCCGCCGGATGCTTCAGCAGGAACCACCTTAGCACGGAGGCACACCTGGGCGGCACTGGAGGCAGCACTTGGGGGCGGCATGGCGCAATGATTGCCGAGACTGACAACATCTGGTAGAAAGGCGCGTTTCCCGTCGCGACCGGACTGCACAACTTGACTGCATAACGGCGCGTGAGCACGGGCTTGAATGACCCATTGTTTCCAAGGAGAAGCACAATGGCTGATGCACAAAACGAAGCGGCCAAAGCATTTGGGTTTAAACCCTATCAGGCTGCGACTGATGAAGAGTACATGAACCCGGAACAGGAAACGCATTTTCGCGACATCCTGCTCGCCTGGAAGCACAGCCTGATGGAAGAAGTGGATCGCACCGTTCACCACATGCAGGACGAGGCGACCAATTTTCCGGATCCTAATGATCGCGCCACCCAGGAGTCGGAATTCAGCCTGGAACTGCGCACCCGCGACCGCGAACGCAAGTTGATCAAAAAAATTGATGAAGCGCTGGAGCGGCTTGATGAGCATGACTACGGCTACTGCGAAGCCTGTGGCGTCGAAATCGGCGTGCGCCGCCTGGAGGCCCGCCCGACAGCCACCCTGTGCATTGACTGCAAAACGCTCGACGAAATTCGCGAAAAACAACGCGGCTGAGTGCCCCTGTGCCAAGCGCGCCCGTCTATCGCGGACGCTTTGCTCCATCTCCAACCGGCCCTCTGCATTTCGGCTCCCTGGTGGCCGCCCTCGGCAGCTGCCTTGATGCCCGCGCGGCCGGTGGTGAATGGCTGCTACGCATGGAAGACCTGGACCGCAAGCGCGAACGGCCTGGCGCGGCGGACAGCATTCTGCGCACACTCGAGGCCCTGGGACTGCACTGGGACGGCACGGTGGACTACCAGCACCGGCACCTGGAACGCTATGCAGACGCCCTGGCCGAACTACGCCGCAGCGGCCATATCTACCCCTGCGGCTGCTCACGCAAAACCCTGACCGCCACTGCCCGCAGCGGGCGGGAAGGGCCGATCTATCCCGGTACCTGCCGCGCCGGACTCAAGCCTGGCACCCAGGCGCGCACCCTGCGCCTGCGCACGCTGCCTGATGAGATTATCGCGATCACTGACCGCATTCAGGGACGGATTGCGCTTGATGTCAACGCTGAACTGGGCGATTTCGTCATCCATCGCGCCGATGGCATCCCTGCTTATCAACTGGCGGTGGTCGTCGATGATGCCGCCCAGGGCATCACACAGATTGTCCGTGGCGCCGACCTGCTGCTGTGCACCCTGCGCCAGCGGCTGTTGCAGCAGCGACTGCAACTCCCCGGCCTCACCTATGCTCACCTGCCTCTGGTGCTGGATCAGCAGGGACGCAAACTGTCGAAATCCGCCACCGACCAGCCACTCGACGCCACCACCCCGCTGAGCAGCCTCAAACGCGCCTGGCATTTTCTCGGCCAGGTGCCCTTACCCGCCGACCTTGATCGCTTGGAGGATTTCTGGCCCATGGCCATCGCGCACTGGTCCCTGTCCCGGGTGCCGGTTGAAACAGCCCGAACTTCACCGAATTTTCACTAAAGAAGTGTAATCTTTATACCTCAGCTTTGGCTTCACGCTACGCAGGAGACCATCATGACGCAATCGCCACCAACCACCCGCCCCCCCATGACTGCCGCACCGGGAACCTCTGCGCTCCAGGCTCCCCTGTCCGACGAGTCACTGCACAGCCTGGATGCCTACTGGCGCGCCTGCTGCTATCTGGCCGCCGGCATGATCTACCTGCGCGACAATCCTCTGCTGCGCAAACCGCTCGCCGAGGAACACATCAAGCAGCGCCTGCTCGGTCACTGGGGCGCCAGCCCTGGCCTGGCGTTCGTCTATGTGCACCTGAATCGCATCATCAACGAACAGCAGCAGTCGGCGATCTTCCTCGCCGGCCCCGGTCATGGCGCCCCTGGGGTGCTGGCGCCGGTCTATCTGGAAGGCACTTACTCGGAAATCTATCCCAACAAGAGCGAGGACGAGGAAGGGCTGCGCTCGTTTTTCAAGCAGTTCTCCTTCCCCGGTGGTATCGGCTCGCACTGCACCCCCGAAACCCCGGGATCGATTCACGAGGGCGGCGAGCTGGGTTATTCCATCTCTCATGCCTTTGGCGCCGCTTTCGATAATCCGGAGCTGCTGGTCACCGTGGTGGTGGGCGATGGCGAGTCCGAGACCGGCCCCCTGGCGACCTCCTGGCATTCGAGCAAGTTTTTGAATCCCATCCGCGACGGTGCCGTGCTGCCAGTGCTGCATCTGAACGGCTACAAGATCAACAACCCGACACTGCTGTCGCGCATTCCCCACGAGGAACTGGCCAGTCTGATGCGCGGCTATGGCTGGGAGCCGCATTTCGTCGAGGGCGATGATCCCATGACCATGCATCAGGCCATGGCAGCGACTCTGGATGACTGCCATGCCAAGATTCGCTCCATTCAGCAGCAGGCGCGCAACGGGGGTCAGGCTAAGCGCGCCATCTGGCCGATGATTGTGCTGCGCTCACCCAAGGGCTGGACTGGGCCGAAGGAAGTCGATGGGCACAAGGTGGAAGGCTTCTGGCGCGCCCATCAGGTCCCTCTGTCCGGATTGCACGGCAATCCCGAGCATCTGGCGCAACTGGAAGCCTGGCTGCGCAGTTACAAGCCAGAGAAGCTGTTTGACGAGGACGGCAAGCTGATCCCCGAGCTCAAAGCCCTGGCCCCGAGTGGCACCCTGCGCATGAGCGCCAATCCGCACGCCAACGGTGGCTTGCTGCGCCGCAGCCTGCGCATGCCGGACTTTCATGATTATGCGTTAGAGGTGCCCAAGCCCGGGGTGCAGCGCGCCGGCAATACCTATCCGCTCGGAGTCTTCCTGCGCGACATCATGGCCGAGAACATGACCAATTTCCGCGTCTTCGGTCCAGATGAGAATACCTCCAACAAGCTGCAAGCCATCTATGAGGTCAGCAAAAAGCTGTGGCTGGAGGACTATCTGCCCGAGGATGACGACGGCGGCGAACTGGCCCCGGATGGCCGGGTGATGGAGATGCTTTCCGAGCACACCCTGGAGGGCTGGCTGGAAGGCTATCTGCTCACCGGTCGCCACGGCTTTTTCTCGACTTATGAAGCCTTTGTACATGTGATCGACTCCATGTTCAATCAGCATGCCAAGTGGCTGTCCATCACTCAGGATATTCCCTGGCGTGCGCCCATTTCCTCACTCAATCTGCTGATCACCTCCACCGTGTGGCGTCAAGATCACAATGGCTTTACCCATCAGGATCCCGGCTTTCTCAATGTAGTGGTCAACAAGGATCCAGATGTCATTCGCATCTATCTGCCCCCGGATGTGAATACTCTGCTGTCCACCGCCAATCACTGCCTGAAAAGCCGCGACTATGTCAACGTTATCGTCTCGGACAAGCAGCAGCATCTGCAATTTCTTGACATGGACGCCGCTGTACGCCACTGCACCAAAGGGCTGGGCATCTGGGACTGGGCGAGCAACGACGAGGGCGCGGAGCCGGATCTGGTGATGGTCGGCTGCGGTGACATTCCCACCAAGGAGGCCCTGGCCGCCACCGCCCTGCTGCGTGAGCACTTCCCGGAGCTGAAAATCCGCTTCATCAATGTGGTCGATCTGCTGCGCCTGCTGCCGGAGCGCGAGCACCCGCATGGGCTGTCGGATCGGGATTTCGATGGCCTCTTCACCAAGGATCGCCATGTGATTTTCAACTTCCATGGCTATCCCTGGCTAATCCATCGCCTGACTTATGCGCGCACCAACCACCACAACTTCCATGTGCGCGGCTACAAGGAAAAGGGCAACATCAACACCCCGTTGGAGCTGGCGATCAACAATGAGATCGACCGCTTCACCCTGGCCATTGATGCCATCAACCGGCTGCCGGAGTTGCAGGTCAAGGGTGCGCATGTGCGCGAACGCCTGCGCGATCAGCAGATCGAGTGCCGCAACCATGCCTACAAATACGGCATTGATCTGCCCGAAATCGACAACTGGACCTGGCCGTTCTAAAACAGCCGCCGTGCGGCGCCTGGCGTCGCGGATCGGCTGATTTGACCGAGCGCCCACTGGGCGCTCTTGATAACCTGATAGGTTGCATCACATGAGCACAAACAAGACCGCCCGATCCGCAGCCGACGCGCGTGAACCCACCCGCACCGGCCTGTCAAAAGATACCCTGGTGCAGGCTTTCGGCGACAACCTGTTTTATGTCCAGGGTCGTTTTCGCGAGGTCGCCACCCCCTATGATCTGTTTCTGGCCGCCGCCTATACGGTGCGCGACCGCATGCTGGAACGCTGGATCAAATCCGCCCGCACCTACAAGGAACGGAATTCGCGCACCGTCGCCTATCTGTCCGCCGAGTTTCTGATAGGCCCGCAACTGGGGCTGAATATGGTCAAGCTCGGCATCACCGAAGCGGCTCAGGAAGCCGCCCAAGAGCTGGATCTTGATCTCACCGCCATTCTCGAAACCGAAGAAGAACCCGGCCTGGGCAATGGCGGCTTGGGGCGACTGGCGGCCTGCTACATGGACTCCATGGCCACCTTGCAAATCCCGGCCATTGGCTATGGCATTCGCTATGAGTTCGGCATTTTCGATCAGCAGATCATCGACGGCTGGCAGGTCGAAAAGGGCGACACCTGGCTGCGCAATGGCAATCCCTGGGAAATTCACCGCCCGAAAATCTGCTTTCCGATCGGCTTTGGTGGCCATACTGAGCAGTACACCGACTCCGCCGGCATCAGCCGTACTCGCTGGATGCCCGCGCTGGTCGTCAATGGCGTGGCCTATGACACCCCCATTCCCGGCTATGGGGTCAATAACGTCAATCTGCTGCGACTGTGGAAATCTGAGGCCCCCGAATCCTTTGACTTCCAGGCCTTCAATACCGGCAACTACTATGGCGCCGTGCATGCCAAGATTGAGGCCGAAACCATCTCCAAGGTGCTCTACCCCAATGATGACCCGGAAGTCGGCAAGGAGCTGCGCCTGAAGCAGCAGTTCTTTTTCGTTTCCTGTTCGCTGCGCGACATGATTCGCCTGGAGTTGAGCAATACCGGCACACTGGAGCAGTTTCACCAGAAATTCGCCATTCAGCTCAACGACACTCACCCCTCATTGGCGGTGGCCGAGCTGATGCGCCTGCTGGTCGATGAGCACTTGATGCCGTGGGAACAAGCCTGGGAGATCACCCAGCAGGCCTGTCATTTCACCAACCACACCCTACTGCCCGAAGCACTGGAAACCTGGCCGATTGATTTGTTTGAGCGCCTGCTGCCGCGCCATCTGGACATCATTTACCAGATCAACGCCAATTTTCTTGACCAAGTGCGGGTTAAGTTCTTTGAGGATGACGAACGGGTGCGACGCCTGTCGCTGATTGATGAGAACAACGGCCGGCGCGTGCGCATGGCGCACCTGGCTGCCGTGGGCAGTTGCGCCATTAATGGCGTGGCGGAATTGCACAGCGAACTGCTGAAAAGCACGGTGATGCAGGACTTCCATGCCATGGTGCCCGAACGCTTTCATAATGTCACCAACGGCGTCACCCCGCGCCGTTTCATGGTGTTGAGCAATCCGCGCCTAGCCACACTCATCACCGAAATCTGCGGCGATAACCAATGGGTGCGCCAACTCGACCATCTGAGCGCGCTGGAACCCCATGCCGATGACAGCAACCTGCAGGAGCGCTGGCAGGCGGTCAAAACAGCCGCCAAGACCGATCTGTCCAACTGGCTGGGGCAGGAAACCGGCATCACCCCCGATCCCAACAGCCTGTTCGACATCCAGGCCAAGCGCATCCATGAGTACAAGCGCCAGCACCTGAATCTGCTGCACATTCTAGCGCTCTATGAGCAGATCAAAACCCACGGCTGCGACAGCATTGTGCCGCGCACCTTTATTTTTGGCGGCAAAGCTGCGCCCGGCTATTACATGGCCAAGCTCATCATTAAGCTGATCAATGCCGTGGGTGAGGTCATCAACCATGACCCGGCAGTCAATGGTGCCCTGCGTGTCATTTTCATGCCGGACTTTAACGTCAAGCGCGCCCAGCGTCTGTACCCGGCGGCGGATCTTTCCGAGCAAATTTCCCTGGCCGGCAAGGAGGCCTCGGGCACCGGCAACATGAAGTTCTCCATGAACGGTGCCCTGACCATTGGCACCCTGGATGGAGCCAATGTCGAGATTCGCGAGGAAGTGGGGGCGGAGAATTTCTTCCTGTTCGGCATGACCGCCGCCGAGGTGCAGCAGCGCCAGGCTGCCGGCTATGACCCCTATGCAATCTACAGCACGGATGAGCCGATCAAATCCCTGATCGACCTGATCGCCTCAGGGCTGTTTTCACACGGTGATACCGAGCTGTTCAAACCGCTGGTCGAGAACCTGATGCACCATGATCCCTTCATGGTGCTGGCGGACTTCCGTGCCTATCTCAAGTGTCAGCAACAGGTCGCCAAGGTTTATCAGAACGCGCACAACTGGCAACGGATGTCGATTCTGAATGTCGCACGCATCGGCAAATTCTCCTCTGACCGCGCCATTCAGGAATATGCCGAGCGCATCTGGCAGATTAAGCCGGAGCCGGTCAGCCTTTAGACCAACATCTAGCCTAACTTCTGGCCCAACAGAAAACCGCCCCTGAGCCTATAGGGCTCAGGGGCGGTTGGGGCTTCCCCAGTGATCAGGACTTACTCCGTCTGATTGGGAGGATTAGCTTGGTTGGCTGAATCGGCCACCTTGTTTTGCGGCTGGTTCACACTGCTCAGCAGGTCCTCAAGCTTGGCTTGCAACCGCTCGCGATTGTCGGGACTGGCCTCTTTCATGCGGGTATCCTGCTCAAACAGGCCGCGCATGAATCCAGCACTGGTGTCTGCGGGGTTTTCCAGGAACCCCAGCGTGGAGCGATTGAAGAGATCACGCATCGAGTTAATTAACTGACCAAGACGCATCCCTGGGCGCTGCTCTTCAGGCGGAGCCTCAATCTGCTGGGTCTCCTTGTAAGCCTGAGCCGCCGTATATTGCTGCGACTGGCTCATATTCAGCTCAAAAGACGCCAACTGCGAACCATCGAAACTCATATCGCCCGCCTGATCGAGGGCCTTTTGCACATCACCGTCAAAGAAATCATTGGCCAGCTGACTCACATCCCGCACCAGATCACGAATGGCGGTGGTTTCCTCCTTACTCAGATCGCCCTCAATGCTGAAGGAATAGCCACTCTGCTCGGTGCGACTCATCGAATAGCTGGCGGCAGCATTACCATCCGAGTCCACATAGGCCGATGAACTAGTTGCAAATTCGCTGCTCTGACCAAAACGCACGGTTACCTCGTCACCGTCCTGAGTGCGAAGCTGCAATTCGAAAGACGAGGCGCTTTTATACTGCTCCATCGCTGACATCGCCACACTGCCACGGCCAGTAACATTGACCTGATCGCGCCCCCGGCTGGGATCGAGTTCAGCCAGTACATCACGGGTGCGTTTGGCTGTTTCGTCCACCTGATCGGCGATCGTGCCCTGCAGCAGGCTCAGACTCTCCAGAGTCTCCCTGGCATCCGCCAGGCCCTGCTCCATCCCCTGCACGGCGCTGTTGTAAAGCGATTGGACTTCCGCATCGCTGCGACCATTGGCGCGTGCGTTCTCAAGTCCCTTGCTGACAAACTGACCGATGCGATCAGCAATGGCTTCCGGTGAAAAGTCTTCCGCTTTGCGTTGTTGCAGATCAGCAAGATCGACGCCGGGAATGCGCTCCACCAGGCGGCTCATCAGACTTTCCTGCAAGGCCCCCAAAGCGGCACCTGCCGGACCACCGGCCCGCGCCTTGTAAGCCTCATCACGCCTCTGCGTACTGTCAAGACTGGAATCCTGAACACGCGGAGGGTTAATCTGCATGTTACTCAGGGGACTGAATGCGATGGAATTGGGATCAGAAGAGAACATAGCTATCGACTCCGCAGCTTAAGGCCGGTGATCATACGAAAGCGGTCATCCGATCGGTCATCAAGGGGGATGCCGAGGACCACATTGCGCAATCGGCAAATCATCCAATAAGGCCTGTTAACGGCTGCCAGCGCACGGGCTTTAACAAGCAGATCACTGACAAGTCGATCAGGGCCTTGTCAGAGTCAGAGTTCGGTCAGCTTCAGGTCAGCTTCAGGTCAGATCAGTCTCTACCGGCGCGTCAAGGTGTGCTTCCCCTGGCCGGAGGCTTGCTCCAGCGCTAGCAAGGCCTCCTGCTGCGCATCGACCAGCCTCAATCCGGTTTCAGGGTCTTCAAGCCGCGCACGCAGGCGTCGTTCCTGGCGCATCCGGATGCCATACCCCAGCGCCGCACCACCAGCGGTCGAGACGGTCAGCAGACCCAAGGTAAGAAATTGCGCCAGCATCATCGCCACCCCAACGCCAGCCATGCCGCCTACCGCCAGTCCGGTCCTGAGCTTCACACCAGCCTGGCCCTTGGTCTTGGTATGCTTGACGGTCAGCTTGGCCCGCTGACGCTCGGCCTCCAGGCGGATTTTCTCGCGCTCGCGTGAGTGGCGTTGCTGAGCGCGCGACAGCGCCTTGTCGCTGACTTGGCCGGCAATGGACTCAAACCACAGGGTCACCAGCACCCCGGAACTCGCCCCCAACGCCACAAACAAGGGCCAGGTCATGGCCAGGTCGGTTTGCAACGCGGTATAGGTCACCAGCACGGTGACCGCCTGCAAGGCCAGAATGCCAATTAAAAACCGCAACAGACTGCCCAAGCGGTAGCCGAACATCTCGTACCCCCTGTGAATAAAGGTCGGTCAACTGCCGTGCGTGGCACGCACTTCCACCGCCGGCTGCGCGGCAGCTGGCTCCAGCAAAAATACCCATTGATTGCCACTCGAACTGCCGGCCGGCGAGTCCAAATGCCACAAACGCTGGCGCAGCTCAAAGAGCGCGGCATCCGTCCCTGTCGCCACAGCCGACACCGGACGATCATAGGCATCCACCACCGGATACAGATATTCCGGCCCTATGGCGCTCAGATCCGCCAGCAGGAGCGCAGGGTCCTCCTGGCTTGGCAGCAGATCAAAGCTGGTGCGCGAGACCAGAAAGGGCCCGGGCGCTTCACGCAGCCGGCTCGCCAAAGCCCCCTGGCTCTGTGCTTCCAGCCGGGCAGCCAGTGCTTGGCGCGCCGCATCGGCTAGCACCGGGGCACTGCGTTCGGCCAGCGGCAGGGAAGCGAGTCCGGCGTAGACGGGCACAAGAAACTCATGCCGGGCTGATCGTTGCCCGGCACCCGCCGTGCCATCCGTATCAATGACATAGGTATCGATCAGCCGCAGTAGTTCAAATTCAGTATGGCGCCAGGGGCGCGTGTGTTGAGGGTTTCGACCATCGCCGGCCCCATAGAGCACATAGGTATAGAGGTCTCCGGGGTGCTGCTCATTGGTCAGACTCAGGCGCTCGGCAGCGGACAGCGGCGGAAAAGCCGCCAGGGTGTCACCGCTCTGGCCATAGGGCCAATAGGCGTTCGCACCCGAGACTGCATCCGGCGCCGAACCCGATGCTGAATCCAAAGCCGCTGATGGAGCAACGGTCGGTGGTTCAGGCTGTGGCTCAAGCTGAGCCGGCCTCTGGGGAGCATGCCCGCAGGCACTCAACAGCAGCGCTGACATCAGCAAGACCAGCAGGAAAAGCCGGCTACCCAACAACAGGCGCCCGCGCAACAGGCGCCGGTGAAAACATAATGGCTGGTTGTTCATGATGTTCCGCTGTCCATCCCGGGCAAGGCATTTGAATTGCGCCGAGTTCCACTGCGATCAATATCAATGTTTCTTTGCGTCTCAGGCGCTAGGATACCCTGTTTTCACCAGCGGCCGTGCTGACCTGAGCAAATGTCAGAATCTTGGTATCGCCGTGCGTAATGCCGACAGGTATGATGCACCTTAGCTGAATTTTTTCGACCCTGGAGTCCGTTCTGATGCGTCTGATCGAAGAGGCCCTGACCTTCGACGATGTGCTGCTGGTGCCCGCACATTCCACCGTGGTACCCAGCGAAGTCGATCTTGGCACCCAACTCACGCGCGACATCGCGCTAAAAATCCCCCTGCTGTCGTCGGCCATGGACACCGTGACCGAAAGCCGCCTCGCCATCGCAATGGCGCTTGAGGGCGGCATTGGCATTGTGCATAAAAATATGCGCATTGAGCGACAGGCGCGCGAGGTGCTGGGCGTCAAAAAATACGAAAGCGGCATTATCCGCGATCCCATCACCGTTCCGCCGCATACCAGCGTCGGGAGCGTCCTGCAACTCACGCGCGCGCGCAATATCAGCGGCGTACCGGTGACCGAGGACGGCAAGCTGGTCGGTATCGTCACCAGCCGCGACCTGCGCTTTGAGCACCGCATGGAGGCTCCGGTGGCTGCGATTATGACCGAACGCGAGCGCCTGGTCACCGTGCTGGAAGGCGCGCCGCGCGAGGAAGTCCTGAGCCTGCTGCACAAGCACCGCATCGAAAAAGTCCTGGTGGTCAACGAGGATTTCGAGCTGCGCGGCCTGATTACTGTGAAGGATATCCAGAAAGCCAAGGACTTTCCCAAAGCCTCGCGCGATCACCACGAGCGTCTGCGCGTCGGCGCGGCGGTCGGGGTTGGGCGCGGGACCGAGGAACGGGTCACCGCGCTGGTCGAGGCCGGCGTCGATGTGCTGGTGGTGGATACCGCCCATGGCCATTCCCAGGGCGTCCTCGACCGCATTGCCTGGACCAAACAGCATTTTCCCGAAGTCCAGGTCATCGGGGGCAATATCGCCACCGCCGATGCCGCCCTGGCGCTGGCCAAAGCCGGCGCTGATGCGGTCAAGGTCGGCATCGGCCCGGGCTCTATCTGCACTACGCGCATTGTCGCCGGCGTGGGCGTGCCGCAGATCACCGCCGTCAGCAATGTCACCCAGGCGCTGGAAGGCTCTGGTATTCCGGTCATCGCTGATGGCGGCCTGCGCTACTCAGGCGATGTCGCCAAGGTCATTGCGGCTGGTGCGCACAGTGTGATGATCGGCAGCTTGTTCGCCGGGACCGACGAGGCACCGGGCGAGGTTGAAATCTATCAGGGCCGCTCGTACAAATCCTATCGCGGCATGGGCTCGCTCGGCGCCATGGGCAGCCAGGAAGGTTCCAGTGACCGCTATTTTCAGGAAAACGTCGCGAAGGAAAAGCTGGTACCGGAAGGCATTGAGGGCCGGGTGCCTTACAAAGGCAGCCTGATTAACGTGATCGCGCAGTTAATCGGCGGCCTGGCTTCCAGCATGGGCTACACCGGCTGCCGCACCATTGATGAGATGCGCACCCGGCCGCAGTTCGTGCGGGTCAGCGCGGCCGGCATGCGCGAATCCCACGTCCATGATGTGCAAATCACCAAAGAAGCTCCCAACTACCGGATTGATAACTAATCGTGACTCAAGCTTTGCATGCTGACCGGATTCTGATTCTCGATTTCGGCTCTCAGTACAGCCAACTCATCGCCCGCCGCGTGCGCGAAGCGGGCGTTTATTGCGAACTCCACCCCTATGACCTCGACGTCGCCGTGCTGCGCGAATTCGCCCCGCGCGGCATCATTCTGTCCGGCGGCCCGGAATCCGTGCATCAGGGCACGGCACCCCAGGCCCCCGCACAACTGTTCGAGCTTGGCGTTCCGGTGCTTGGCATCTGCTACGGTATGCAGGCCATGGCCGCCCAGCTTGGCGGTCAGGTCGCGGCGGCCGAACAGCGCGAATACGGCTATGCACAGGTGCGCGCACGCGGACACTCGCAGCTGTTGCGTGCCATTGAGGATCACGACTCCTTGGAGGGCTTCGGCCTGCTGGATGTCTGGATGAGCCATGCGGACCGGGTCGAGCGTCTGCCCGAGGGTTTTCAGGTCATTGCCGAGACTGACAATGCCCCGCTGGCCGGGATCGCCGATGAAGCGCGCGGCTTCTACGGGCTGCAATTTCACCCCGAAGTGACCCATACCCGCCAGGGCAAACGCATCCTCGAACGCTTTGTGCATGAAATCTGTGATTGTAGCAAACAGTGGACACCGGCCAACATCGCCGAGGAGGCCATTGCCAAAATTCGCGCCCAGGTTGGCGAGGATCAGGTGCTGCTCGGCCTGTCTGGCGGCGTGGATTCCTCCGTGGTCGCGGCCCTGCTACATCGCGCCATCGGCGAGCGTTTGGTGTGCGTCTTTGTCGATAACGGCCTGTTGCGCGCCGGTGAGGCTGATCAGGTCATGGCCACCTTTGCGCGGCACATGGGTGTGCGTGTCATCCGCGTCGAGGCCGAAGAACGCTTCCTTACCCGTCTCGCCGGCATCAGCGATCCAGAACACAAGCGCAAAATCATCGGCAATACCTTCATTGAAGTCTTTGAGGAAGAAGCCGCACGCTTGAGCGATGTACATTGGCTGGCCCAGGGCACCATTTACCCCGATGTCATCGAATCGGCCGGCGCTCGCACCGGCAAGGCCAAGGTGATTAAATCCCACCACAATGTCGGCGGCCTGCCCGAGCGCATGCAACTCAAGCTGGTCGAACCGCTGCGGGACTTGTTCAAGGATGAGGTACGCAAACTCGGCCTGGAACTCGGTCTGCCGGCGGATATGATCCAGCGCCACCCTTTCCCTGGCCCCGGACTGGGCGTGCGCATCCTGGGTGAGGTGTACAAGGAAGCCGCTGATGTACTGCGCCTAGCCGATGCCATTTTCATCGAAGAACTGCGCCGTGAACATCTCTACGACCAGGTCTCCCAAGCCTTCGCCGTCTTCCTGCCGGTGCGCTCGGTGGGCGTGGTGGGTGACAACCGCCAGTACGCCCATGTCATCGCCTTGCGTGCCGTTGAAACGCTGGATTTCATGACCGCCCGCTGGGCTGATCTGCCTTATGCCTTCCTGGCTCATGTCAGCCAGCGCATCGTCAATGAAATCGCCGGCGTTTCGCGCGTCGTCTACGATGTCACCGGAAAACCGCCGGGGACCATTGAGTGGGAATAGTACGTGGAATGCAACGACCAGCACTGGATGCAGCAGGCGCTTGCCTTAGCCAAGCGGGCCGCTTGCGAAGGTGAGGTGCCCGTTGGTGCTGTGCTGGTGCGGGATGGGGTTTTAATCGGAGCGGGCTGGAATCGTCCGCTGGCCACACATGATCCCAGCGCCCATGCCGAGATTTTGGCGCTGCGCGATGCCGGGCAGCGACTCGGCAATTATCGACTGCCTGCGTCCAGACTCTATGTCACCCTGGAACCCTGCGTCATGTGCGCTGGGGCCATGATTCACGCCCGGGTCGAGACTGTGATTTTCGGCACCCTGGATCCCAAAGCCGGTGCCTGTGGCAGCGTGTTTGACCTGCTTCCCGCAGATGGGCGTTTCAATCACCACACCCAATGTCGCGGCCCGATCCTTGCCACGGCTTGCGGAGAACTGTTGAGGGAATTTTTCCGGAATCGACGCGCGAGCCACAAAGGTGCAAACCAGCGTCGCCCTGACAGACAGCCCCAAAAATAACCGCGCCGCGCGAGCAGTCGCGACGCAGTTATTTGGGCTGATCAGCTAGCCCTGGCTGCCAACGCGCTTCGCAATGATGGCGCCGCGCATCGAAATCATGAAAAAGGTGCTGGCAAAAAAGCCGGCGGCAGCGACCGCAAGGGTCATCATAAAGGGCTTGGATTGCGCATCGGCCACGCCGAAGGTCTCGCCCAGCTGGATCAGTGCAGGGTTATTCTCGGGAACGGCAATCAGGAAGGCGCAGTAGACCAGGAAGGCAGACAAAAACAGCATCCGGATGTCCATCTGAATGGCCGCGAGCACCGCAGCAAAAGCAATCAGATACACCAGAAGAATAGTGTACTGCTGATCACTCATCAGCTCGCGAATCCCCTGAGTGTTCAGAAGATAGACCAGACCGATCAGTGCACCCCAGTGAATGCCCTGGCGGATCAGATACCACAGACGAGATTCGTCATTCAGGTACATCTGCCCCCACCCGGATCCCAGAGAAAAGAGTGCAAGGACGGGGATGAACAGCTCCCAGTAACGGGAAGCCCCGGCGAGCCCTCCGCTGGTGAGACTATAGAGCAAGACAACGACACCAAAGAGGAGCAACATCGGGATCATGCCAGACAGCATGGAGTTGCTGCGCTTGGACCTGCTGGACGCAGCCCCACTGGAAACAGTGCTTGGCGACTGGGACATGGAATTTCCTCCCATGAAAGATCAATGGTAAGTAGACCGACAGCGCCTGACGGCGAACGTCGATCAAACGGCGACATGGAGCTTTAGTGGCTCACCCGGCCATATTAACCTTTTACTATTTGGGTGTTAAGAAAAAAACTGACCTAGCGCAGCTTAAGTGCGGAAAAAGTGATCACAGCGGCCAAATCAGAGGCACCAGCAACACGGTTATCATCCCCACCAAGGCGGTCAGCGGCGTACCAACCCGGACAAAATCGGCGAAGCGATAGCCCCCCACGCTAAACACCATGAGATTGGTCTGATAACCAATCGGCGTGGCGAAGCTTGCGGACGCCGCCACCATCACCACCACCATAAAGGCGGTGGGATCGACACCCATTTGCACCGCCGTATCCAGTGCAATCGGAAACGCCAGCACCGCAGCGACATTGTTGGTGGCCAGCGCGGTCAGAAAAGCGGTCGCAACAAATACCAGCGCCAGCGACAACCAAGCATCACCCTGGGCCAGCCCGATCAGCGAATCCGCCAACAGCGTCGCCACCCCGGTTTTCTCCAACGCCGCCCCAATGCCAAAGGAGGTCGCAATCACCACCAGCACCTGCCAATCCGGCGCGCGGCGGGCGATATGCCCGGCTGTGCAGCGGGTGATCAGCATGGCACCGGCGGCCAGCAGCGCGGCCTCCAGCATGCTGAACAGCCCCAACCCGGCCAGGGCCACCATGGCGCTCACAATGGCAATCGCCACAGGCGCACGCTGATGTTGCAGCGGATGCTGGTCGCCGAGCTGACTAACCACCAGAAAATCACGCGAATCGCGCTGCTGCACGACAAATTCCGGGCGCGATTCCAGCAACAGGGTGTCACCGGCCTGGAGCGCAATATCGCCAATTTTGCTCTGCACCCGTTCACCATTGCGCGACAGGGCGATAATCACGGCATTGTAGCGGGTGCGAAAACGTCCCTCGCGCACCGTCAAGCCGATAAAGGGACATTTGTTCGACAGCACCGCCTCGACAAAGCAACGGTCCTGCCGCGGCCCGCCGAGCTTAAACACCTGATTGGTCGCCGGTACCAGACCGCGAATGCGCTGCAGATCCATCACCGAGTCAATCACCCCGGCAAACACCAGCCGATCATTACCATACAGGGGTTCCTGAGAGGACACCGCCGGAATACTGCGCCCCTGGCGCTCGATCTCGACCAGAAACAGCCCCGGCAACTGCCGCAACCCGGCCTGCTCGATGCTCTTGCCCACCAGGGCGCTGCCAGACTCCACCAGCATCTCCACCGTATAGCGGCGCACATCCTCAAACCCCGCCGCCGCCGGCGCGCGCATCGGCAGCAACCAGCGTCCGGTCAACAGCACAAAGATCACCACAGCGGCAATCAGGGGCACGCCGATCCAGGCCAGCTCAAAGAGCCCAAACCCCGCTGCCCCGGTGCGTTCCACATAGAGCCCATTGATCACCAAATTGGTGCTGGTGCCAATCAGGGTGCAGGTGCCCCCGGCAATGCTGGCATAGCTAAGCGGAATCAGCAGCTTGGATAACTGCAACCCATTGCGCCGCGCCCAATCGACCACAGCGGGAATAAAAATCGCCACCACCGGCGTATTGTTTAAAAAGGCACTCAACCCCGCCACTGGAAGCATCAAGCGCAGTTGCGCGCGCGCCTCCCCGTGCGGGCGCCCCAGCAGCGACTGACTGATCCAGCCCACCGCCCCGGTTTCGGTCAAGCCACTGACCACCACATAGAGCACCGCCACCGTCAACATGCCCGGATTGGAAAAACCCGCCAGCGCCTCGCCCGGCGTCAGCACCCCCGTCACCAGCAGCAGGGTCAACCCGGCGGAGGTGACAAGATCCGGCGCGATGCGCGTGCAAGCAAAGAGCAAAAAACACAAAATAACGACTGATAGGGTCAGGACTGCGGGCCAGCCCAGCGCGAGCAAATCAGCCATGTGCGTGTGACCTGTTAGAGTAGCAGCAGGATTGCAGCAAAAATTATAGCCCTTGGTGACGGTTCAAACATCAACGCACGCGGATCGCTTGAGCCAAGCGAAGCCTTCCTTACTGGTCCTGGGCCTGTCTGCGCTCCTGGTCGCCGGACTTGGCTTGCTCGCCGTACTCAGCCTGGGCAGCCACATGCAGCCGGCACCCAGTCTGACTACCCCCAGTTCCCGGCTGATTCTTGATCGCGACGGGCGGCTGCTGCGCGCCCTGCCCGTCGCCGACGGACGTTGGCGTCTGCCGCTCACCTTAGACGACCTCGATCCTTTGCTGATCGACCTGCTGCTGTGCTGGGAAGATCGGCGCTTTTTGGCCCATTCAGGCATCGACTGGGCCGCCATGACACGTGCTCTGGTGCAACTGCTCCGACACGGGCGCATCGTCTCTGGTGGCTCCACGCTCAGCATGCAGCTGGTGCGCCTGCTCGAACAGACACCCACCCACTCCCTGCGCGGCAAATGGCAGCAGCTCACCGGCGCACTGGCGCTCGAACGCCAGGCCAGCAAGCGCGAGATTCTGCGCGCCTACCTGCAGCACGCTGGCTATGGCGGCAATCTCGAAGGCGTGCGTTCGGCAAGCCTGGCCTATTTCAGCAAGGAACCGCGTCACCTGAGCCCGGCCCAGGCCGCCCTGCTGGTCGCCCTACCCCAGTCACCGGAGCGCCGCCGCCCGGATCGCCATCCCCAGGCCGCCAAAACCGCACGCAACCGAGTGCTGGCCCGCGCCGCCGCGCAAGGTGTGATCGATCGCGAGACGGCCAAGCAGGCGATGGCGGCCCCCATCCCGCACACCCGACAGCCGCTCCCGCGTCTGGCTGCGCATCGCAGTGGCTACTGGGCGCGCCACCACTCTGAAGCACCGCAGCTGCAACTCACCCTTTCCGCCCCCTTGCAACGCTCACTCGAACAGCTCGCCCAGACGCGGGCCACCACTCTAGCGCCACGCCTGTCCCTGGCCCTCATGGTGGTTGATCATCGCAGCGGCGACATTCTGGCCTCCGTCGGCTCAGCCGGCTATACCGATGCTTCCCGTCATGGCTTTATCGACATGACAGACGCGGTGCGCTCCCCCGGCTCGACACTCAAGCCGCTGATTTACGGGCTGGCTTTCGAGCTGGGCCTGGCGCATCCCGAAAGCCTGATCGAAGACCGTCCCAGCGGCTTCGGCCACTATGCCCCGACCAACTTTGACGGTGACTTTGCCGGCACCGTCACAGTGCGCGAGGCACTGCAACGCTCGCTCAATGTGCCCGCCGTGACCATGCTCGAACGCGTCGGCCCAGCTCGCCTGCTCGCACGGCTGCGCCGTGCCGGCGTTCAGGCGCAACGCCCGGGTGAGCGACCCGCCGGACTGGCCATTGCGCTCGGTGGCGTGGGTCTGCGCCTGCGCGACCTGATGGCGCTTTACACCGCCATTGCCCGGGGCGGCCAGTCGATCGCCTTGCGCGAATGGATCCGGCCCAACACCCCCCCATCAGCACGCCAATCCGCTACTCAGGCCCCAGTGCTGGAGGCACGCGCCGCCTGGTACCTGAGTTCCATCCTGTCCGGCGCCGATGCCCAGCACAGCGGCGCAGCGAGCATTGCCATCAAAACCGGCACCTCCTACGGCTATCGCGACGCCTGGGCGCTGGGCTTTGACGGCGCCCATGTGGTCGGCGTCTGGGTGGGGCGCCCGGATGGCGCCCCGGTCAGCGAACTCACTGGCGCCGGGACCGCTGTGCCGATTCTGATCGACGCCTTCACCCGTCTCGGCTCCCCCAGCCCTTTGCCGCCCGCCCCCGAAGGCATCCTGACCCTGAGCAGTGCGCAGCTCCCGCCGCCTCTGCAGCGGGTTGAATCCAGCCACAGCGCTGGCCAGCCAGCGCCACGAGTGCAGATCGCCTATCCACCCGACGGCGCTCGCGTCGACCTAGAGCTGGGACTGGAGAATCACGGCGTCCGCCGTCCGACCCTGGCCTTGAAAGCACGCGGTGGCCACGCCCCCTTCACCTGGATCATCAATGGTGGCACCGTCCAGCGGGAAGCCTTCGCGCGTAGCAGCCAATGGCATCCTGATGGGCAGGGATTCGCTGACATCTTGCTGATTGATGCCGCAGGAGCCAGGGCCAGCGCCCAGGTCTTAATCGAATAACGGCTGGCGCTGCGCTGGACAAGGCGCACCCGCTTTGGGCAAGATGCCGATCAATGAAAACCGATGGCGATGGAGAACCCCAATGGCTTCGCGTGGTGTCAACAAAGTGATTCTAATCGGAAATCTGGGTAATGACCCGGATGTCCGCTACCTCCCCAGCGGCGACCCGGTCGCCAACCTGTCGCTCGCCACCAGCGAAAGCTGGAAAGACAAAACCACCGGCGAGCCACAGGAACGCACGGAATGGCATCGCGTTGTGATTTTTGGCCGCACCGCCGAAGTCGCCAAGCAATACCTGCACAAAGGCTCCAAAGTCTATATTGAGGGCAAGCTGCGCACCCGCAAATGGCAGGGCCAGGACGGCCAGGATCGCTACACCACCGAGGTGGTCGTCGATATCACCGGCAGTATGCAAATGCTCGACAGCCGCACCAGCGATGGGGGTGGCGCTGGTGCCTACGCTACTCCCAACCCCTGGTCCAGCGATGCAGCACACGACAACTCTGCTGCCGCCGCGCCGGCCCCAGCGCACCAACCCTCTCCCGATCAACCCAGCGCCCAACAGTCCCAGCCGCCAGCACAACCCCCAGCTCAGCAGCACTCGGCTCAACACCCGGCCCCGCCACACCAGCCCCCACCCCAGAACAGTGGCGGCCCCAGCCAAGCCCCAGACATCGACGAACCCTTCGACGACGACATCCCATTCTGACTGACTGCACTTGGCGAGCAGGCCGAACAGGGCATCGAATTCACTGGCACGAGCGAGCGGGGTCGTAATTCCACGACTGCCCGCACACGGAAATTTTCCGCCATCGATCCTTTGAGGCCAAGCCAACTTGGTTTAACTCAGCGCGTTCAGCACTCGCTGCCAGGGAAACGCCTGCCCTGGATCCTGTTTGCGTTTCATCTCAATGCCGTTGCAATCAATGGTCGAATCATCCAGCTCGGCATGCGACTTGATGGCCGTCACATCCAGCCCATAGCGCTCCAGCAGCTCACGCAGCAGAGCGATCAGGCGGTCGATCTGCGTCGCATCAAACGGATCCATGCCATCCCCATCATTGACCAGCTCAATACCAATTGAATCCTGATTGTGCCCGCGCACATGGTAGGCCACCTGAGACTCCGGCACCATGCTCACGATGGAGCCATCGCGTCCAATCACATAATGAATGCTGATCCGGCCCTGATTGCGCAAAAAATGCTGCACAATTCCCGCCAGAGTACCCCCCCGAAAACGGCGCGACGCATCACAATCCGGACCACCCGTGGCATGAATAACAATCTGCCGCACCGCCGCTTGACGCGGCTTGCCCACTACTGGCACCTGCCCATCACCCGCAGCCAGCGGCATGGCAACACCGATCAATAGCACAGGCAGAAGGGCCACCAAGTTCATAACAGTCTCCTGATGTTATCCACAGATCTTAAGAGATTACGTGCAGCAACACAGCTCCGGTGCCGCTCCCTTTTCACGCAGCGCTGCTACAATACAAACAAGCCGCCGCCCGAAAGCTCCCTGCCGAGAAGCCTAAGAAAAACTAATTATGATCTCCAGAGTGCTGCATCGCGACCTCCTGTCGCCAACCGTCCTTGTTACCACCTTATTTGCACTGTCCAGCCCTGCACCCGCTGCCACGCACCCGGTGGTGCATATTGCCGATTATCCACAGGAAGCGGCTGCCTGGCGCGCATGGGACCAGCTGCGTGAACAGAGTCCGCAAGCCATCTCTGGGCTTAAACCACAGGTGGTAAAACGTGACTGGGTTTATACATTAATTGGAGTAGCCGATCAGGGAAAAGCTGAACATAGTTGCCAACAACTGCGCCAAGTGGGTCAGCAATGTTTTATCAGCCAGGCCAACGTTGCCGATGATCCAACGGCCACACCAACCCTGGAAACCAGCACACCATCACCACCGCCGCCAACGTCAACACCTGCAGCCATTCCTGCAACCCAAGACCGCACAGCGTTACAACAGCCTCCAACCGCCAGTCTTCTAGCCTCCCCTCCTCCGCCCTCCAGAACCAACCCACGTGAGCCGTCCAGTGACCAGTCCCCCGGCCTGCAACTCGCGCTCTATCACCAGCGCGCAATGGCTGAACAGGGTTGGCAAACTTTGTCGAGCCGCTTCCCTGACTTGCTGGCCAATGCAACACCGGTGTATTCACAATTCAATGGTTATATCGCGCTGCGAGCGGTCGTCGCCAACACAAGCCTGCGCGATACCATCTGCGCCAGCCTGCGCCAGCGCGGCGCCGAATGCCTGCCTGTCACACTCGCCCCACACGAGCGTCCAGCTACGCCCAGCGCACCCAGCGCTAACGCTAACACCGCCACCCCGGACCAACCAGCGGCCAACAGCGCCACCAGCAACGCCAATAAACCTCCACCTCAGAATCCGCCCCCAGCTGCGCCCGCCGCACCAACCACCCAGACCCCCAGTGCCTCCAGTGCCACAACAGCACCCGTCCCATTGCCTCCCCCGCCCCAATTTGGCCACGGCGGTCTAAACAAGCAATACAGCGCATCCCCCCTGGGACCGAATTCCATTCTGATTTCCACCGCTGATCGCAAACTGCTTTACCAAGCGCAAGACGGCCGCATCTACGTCTGGCCGGTGGCCGTCGGACGCCATCGATCGTTTCACATTTTTGGCGACACTGAAATCACCCAAAAACGTCCCCATCCCACCTGGACACCACCACCGGAGATGCGCCAGCGCAACCCAAGGCTCCCGCGCAGCATGGGGCCGGGACCGCACAACCCGCTCGGAGCCTACGCACTGAACCTGGGCTTTCCCTATATTCGCATTCATGGCACCAACCGACCCCAGAGCGTGGGCCGGGCGACCTCCTCAGGCTGCTACCGCATGCATGCCGATGCAATCAAGTTCCTATTCAACTCGGTTTCAGTTGGCACACCCGTGCGCGTCACCAATCAACCTTTGACATCCTTGATCCAATTGACCGCCGCCAAATAAGCCCGGACACCAGCAACTCCGCCGGCTGATTCACAAGCCTTCAGCCCATTCCCGCAGATTTCCTAAGCAGTGCACTCCACATGATGAATTTTCTCTGCCTAGCGTCCCGGCGCCGTTCCATCCTGTGTTTGCTTCTGGCGCTCATCAGCACCAGCGCGACCGGCGCAATCACAGCCAGCCCAGCGTCGGTCATCGACTCCAACCCGCTGAACGATCTGGTCCGCATCCTGGCCGGACTGCCAGTTGCGAAGCAATCGCCCTATGCTGATCTGATGCGCTCCCCGGCCTGGCAAAGCTACCACGAACAAATTCAACACATCTGGGCACGCTACGACCAGTCGCAGGCGGCCAAGGTGGAAGCTTTCCGCGCACAATGGTTGCCAAAGGATGTGCACCAGAACCACGATCTGCTCTACCCCTTTGCTGGGGCCGATTTCCTCTATGCCGATCTGTTCTTTCCACAGGCAACCAACATTTATATGTTCGGCCTGGAGCCGCTTGGCGAGATCCCGGGACGCGAGCGCCTCAACAGCGCTTACTACAACGGCGTGATTCAAGCCACCGAGGATTTGTTGCGGCTGACGTTTTTTCGCACCAAAGCCATGCGCCAGGACTTTCTGCGCAACGGCACCGTCCCCCTACTCAGCTATTTCATTGTCCATCGCGGCCATGTCATCAAAGACATCACCTATTTGCGACTCGATGACCAGGGTATTCCACACAGCACACCTGTCGCCAAAGCCACTGGAGCGCGGATCGCCTTTCAGGATGCGCACAGCGCCCGCATTCGTGCACTCTGGTACTGGCGTGGGGATCTCAGCAATCAGGCACTCGCCAACGCCCCAGGCCTGCAACGCTATCTGTCCGACCTGCCCCGCTCCAACCTCTACATGAAGGCCGCCAGTTACCTGTGCCATCACCAGGGCTTTCAGGACGCCTGCACCCTGTTTCGCGACCGCGCCCGGCTGAGTCTGCAAGAAGACTCCGGCATGCCACTGCGCTTCTTCCCCGCAGAGGACTGGACACGAACCTTCTTTGGCAAATACAGCCCCCCCATTTCGGTATTCACCGATCCGCTGTATCGGCAGCAAAATGCCCTGCGACAGGCATATGCCAACGCCAATCAGGTGCACGCACTCCCCTTCCCACTCGGGTATCACGCCTCGGCGCACGCGGATAACCTGATGCTGGCCATCCGCACCGATGCAGCCCCGGTGCAGCCTTCAACACCAGAGCCAGAACTCGAACCAGAACCGACTGCGGCAACACCCACGCTGGCCATGCAGCCCTCAGTGCCCCCATCACAGCCTTCTGCTCAATCCCTGCAACCGCAGACCATTCCTGAACCAGCGGCCTCCGAGCCAACCAGCCCGGTACCTCCGACGCTCCCTCCCCCGGCTCCCAAGCCCCCTCAAGCAACCGAGTCAGCGCCGTTGGACCGCTCACCAGCACCAACATCAAAGCCAGCACCAGCACCAGCCCCGCAACCAGAACCAGAGCAGGAGCAGAAGCAGGAGAAAAAGCCACAGCCGACACATCAACCGGCCAGCATTCAAGAGCAACTTGACGCCGCCGGCATCGCCTACAAAATCAACGACGGCGGCACCATCTGGTTGATACAGTCCGTCAACAACGGCCGCACTCAACTAACCTTCATCGCCACCGCAGCAAACCCCATCGGAGAGATCACCATGCGCGACATCTGGTCGGTCGGCTACCTGTCAACCGATGATGCCCTCTCCGTTGAGACCACCATGCAACTGCTAAAAGATAATGCAGCGAACCACTTGGGCGCCTGGGAACTGGGCAGCTTTGTTGGTAAGGCGGCAGGCATCTTCCGCGCCAGAATCCCCGCCGAAACCGACTGGCAGACACTCGCCACCATTATCAAGCAGGTCTCCACCACCGCCGACAGCAAAGAACGAGAACTCATGGGCGGTGACGAACTCTAAACCAAACATTTCAAACAGCCTCAACATCCCGAACGGCCACCCCCTAACTTGCGAACTGCCATGCTAAAAAAAATTCATATTGATCAACTTGTACTTGGCATGTACATCAAAGAATTCTGCGGTTCCTGGATGGAACATCCCTTCTGGCGATCAAGTTTTTTACTGGAAGAAAAAACGGATCTCGCCAGCATTCGTGCCAGCAGTATCAAGGAAGTCTGGATCGATTCATCCAAGGGGCTGGATGCGCCAAAGGGCACAAAAGTCGTTGAAAAAGCCGAAAGCCAGGCCCAGGTGGAAGCCAGCATCCAGCAAGCGGCCAACGCGCACTATCACATAGAATCAGTCTCCCTCAGCGAAGAGATCAATCGCGCAGCCAAAATCTGCACCCGCTCCAAACAAGCGATGATTTCCATGTTTGAGGACACACGCATGGGCAAGGCGGTGGATTCAGCCAGCGCGCGCACCCTGGTGGAGGAAATCTCCTCATCCGTCATCCGCAACACCTCAGCCTTACTGAGTCTGGCCCGACTCAAAACCGCTGACGATTACACCTATATGCACTCAGTGGCCGTTTGCGCCCTGATGACGGCGCTGGGTCGGCAATTGCATCTCAACGAGGAACAGCTGCACCTCGCCGGCATGGCGGGCTTGCTGCATGATCTGGGCAAGGCAAAGATTCCCTTGGAGATCCTGAACAAGCCAGGCAAGCTGACCGACGCAGAGTTCGCGATCATACGCGGGCACCCCAGCGAAGGTCATAAGATACTGCTAAAAACGGAAGGATCATTTGATACCACAACCCTGGATGTCTGCCTGCATCATCATGAAAAAGTCGATGGCTCAGGCTACCCGGAGGGTTTGCGTGATCGCGACATCAGCCTGATTGCCAAAATGGGCGCTGTCTGCGATGTCTATGATGCCATCACCTCCAACCGTCCCTACAAGGAAGGCTGGAATCCCGCTGAGTCGATCCGCAAGATGGCGGAATGGTCTCAAGGCCATTTTGATCAAAACGTGTTTCACGCCTTTGTCAAAAGCCTGGGTATCTATCCCACTGGTTCGCTGGTAAAACTGGCGTCGGGGAAGTTGGGCGTGGTGCTGGAACAGACGCAGGCCTCTCTGCTTAAACCCAAGGTCAAGGCCTTTTACTCAGTCACATCGCATGCCCGTATCCCGACGGCCGTGATTGACTTATCCGCACCGCATTGCAATGACAGCATCCTGAGTCGTGAAGACCCGGCTCAATGGAAGTTTCCCGATTTGGTGGAACTCTGGTCGGGACTGGCCCAAACGCCCCTATAATTCCCTGCCCGCAGTCGCAAACCCCGGTCTCTCCTGTCACCACAGCGCCTTAATATCATCCATCAACTGGTCAATCGCCAGTTGCTGATCCTGATTCAGATCCTCAAACATGATGCCACAGCGTGAATTCTCATCCTCGGTGATGCTCTTAATACGGCCGCGAATGCCTTGAGAGCCAATATTACCGGCTGACAACACCAGCGAAATACTCTGTTCGACGGCCAAAGCGGCCTTGGCCTCCTGGTTCTCCTTGGCAACCGTAATGCGACACCCGCCAGCGGACAAATCGGTGATCGCCACATCGCAGTGCAGAGCATCAATGTGCAAATTGGCATTCAAAAAGCAGGGCACGCGCTCATGAACCCGTAATTTGACCGATTTCACCTGCTGCGGCCATTTAACAAACACCACCGCCGGTTGCTCAAGGGTTCCCAGAATGGATGATAGAAACCCGTAAACATAGCCCTCGGCAGCAAAACGCACAATGAGATCGGGCCAGTTATCACGAATATCCCGGAAAATGGCGTTCGGTGCGACCCGCACCATTAACACCTCGCCATTACTTACCCCGACGATGCGCCCCATGAGCCGTTCGGAATCTTTGCTAATCTGAACGGTTGCGCGGATGCCGCAGCTAACCTTCAAGTCCTGATCCGCGCTTCCAGACATATTATCCAGGGTAGTGCGAGTAGATGATTGAAGAGCACGAGCGGACATAGCAGACACTCAATGATGTTAGATGATTTAGAATAGCAGCAAGGCCAGCCCCAAAATAATCAGCAAAATCACAGCCAGCCCCAACGCCAGCCACAGTGGCCAACGCCGGGGTTGAGGTTGTTGATCGTTCCACCCGACACTGGCTTCAGGCCCTGCCGGCGGAGCGATGACAGACTCAGGCGAGCAGTGTAAAGCAGCCACTGGCTGATCAAATGCATCCAGCTCAGCCTCCGGGGCAAACTGCTGCGTAATGGCCTCGGTATCCATGCCCCAGGTTGGATTCTTGCGCGGTTTGACCGCAGCCGACGGAGCAGGCCCCAAACCAAAAGCCGCCGGGGTTGCCGGTTCCACACCGAACAACCGCAACCAGGCAGCGATGCTCGGCGGCCGCTCGCTGATATCACTGGTCAGCCCGGCATCAAGGGCATCGAGAAAACGCGGGCTAAAACGCTCCAAATAGGGCGCCTGCCAGTCCTTGGTCAGTGGACGCTGCATGGGTGACTGGCCCGTTAAGGCATAATACCAAGTCGCCGCCATGCCATAGACATCCGTCCAGGGACCGACTTCCCCATGACGCAACACTTGCTCGGGTGCAGCAAACTGTGGTGTAAGCTGACGGATCAGGGTTTGCTCGCTGTCCGGATGCACCCAGCGCGCCGCCCCAAAATCAATTAACAGCGGACTGTCATCGTCGCGCAGCAAAATGTTGCTCGGCTTAATGTCCCGATGCCAAATCTGGCGCGCATGGGCATGCGCCAGCCCATCAAGCAGCGGAAACAGCCAGGCGCTGATGCGCGCTTCATCCAACTGCGGCCGGCTGGCCAGAAAATCCTCAAGCGTATTGGAGGCCTCATAGACCATGCACAAATAGACGGTGCCATTTTCCTGAAACGCATCCGCCACAATGACCAGATTCGGATGCGGCCGTGGGCGCGCCAGTTCTTGCAGCATGCGGCTTTCCTGCAGGAACTTTTTGCGCAAATGCTCAAACTGCGCCTCCTTGCCCGGCTGCGGCGCGACCTGACCATCGTCCAGGCGTTGCGCCAGGTCAGCAGGCAGGAATTCCTTCAGGACATAGGTTGCACCCAACAGCGTATGGTCAGCCAGATACACGATACCAGAGCCACCACCACCGATAGGCTCGCGAATCAGCAGCTCGCGCAACTTGGTGCCAGGTGCTAAACCATTGGCCGGGGTTTTCTGAACCATCGCTGTCACCCGCATCGCAAATATTCAGCCCCCGACCATACCACGAAATACCAGGGCTTCACGCCTGCACCGCGCCGGCGCGCCAACGCACGCCCAGGCAGGCGAAAAACAACAGGATATTGATCACTCCCACCACCACAAAGGGCGCGCGTGGATCAATGGCATCGAACAAATAGCCCCCAACCAGCGTAATCAGCAAAATACCGATGGCTCCGGAGATATTAAAAGCGCCCAGCACCGACCCGCGCGTCTCGCGCGGCGCCTCCTGACCAATCAGAGACTGCCCCCCGAGAAAGACACTGATCTGTCCAATGCCAAGTAAAATATAAAAAATCACCCCCTGTCCAGCCAGTGGATCATTGAGCAACAACAGCGACAGATTGCCGATCGCCGCCAGTACCATGCACAGCGCCAGAGCACTGACGCGATCAATGCGATCCATCAGCGGCCCAAGAATGGGTGCCCAGACCAGTGCCGCGATCTGCGCAATCACAAAGATCAGGGTGCCATTTTTCACCGCCTCGCCAGCGTCCATGCCAGCGGCCTTGCCCGCCAGGGTGCCCCAGAGAATCAGAAAGGTTGCGTTCACCGACTGATCCCCACGCGCGATAAAAGCTGCACAATAAGCCAGTGCCACGCGCGGATTGCGTGCGGCAGCAAAACCACTCTTAAACAGCGTACGTGCACTGGATCGCTCTTCGCGCTGAATTGGAATGCCGGGGCGCAGACCCAACATCACCAGCACTGCTGCAAAAACACACAGACCTGCGACCATCAAGTGTGTCAGCTGCCCGGCCTGATCACCACTGTAACCGGCCGCCACCAGCGCTTCAGGCACCGCGCCAAAGCCCTGATTGGTAAAAACAATCCCTAAACCACTCAGCACGCCAATGGTGGCCACCAGCTTGCCGCGCGATACCTCGGCCGGATAATCCACCAGCACCGTGGACAAGGCCCCGGCCACCGCCACCACGCCCAGTCCATAGATCACCCGATAGTAATACAGCTCACCAACCGAACTGGCCAAGGGGTACAGGATATACGTCAGTGCCAGCAGCAAAAAACCGACCGCATAGATGGAGCGTCGCCCGAGGCGGTCGATGAGAATGCCGGCCGGCAGAAAGCATAGCAGGGTTACAATTTCGGTCAGAAACACCAGATTGCCGCTGATACCACCCTGCTCGGACTCGGGAATTCTCAGATGCTCATTAAGAATATAGGTCTGCCCAATGGCGATGAAGGTCATCAGCCCAATGGACAGAAAGCCGACGCCCAAAAAACTCCAAGCATGGTGTGGCAGAACGCCTGGAGCCAGTTGGATGGGACCGATGCGGTAGGTTTGCGTGTCATTCATTAGAAACTAATCAGTCGTGGTCAGTGAATTGCTTCGGGCACGGCAGATTACCCCGGGCGCGCAGCGGCGGCAAATCCTAATGATCCCGGCCGAAAAAGCCGATACAATTGCTACAGTTCCCGTCAATTCACCGCTCCAGCAAGCCGCATCGCCCCACCCCATGACAAGCAGTCTTCAACACGCTAGGGACCAAGCACGCAGTTGAGCACACTTCCGCATAAAAACCCAATAAGGCTTAACGAGTGCCACCACATGCTCGCGCATGTGGCGCGTCTCGCTCAGGTCGGCGGTTGGGCACTGGTACCCAACAGCGGTCGCTTTCTGCCCACATCGCACTGGTGCCATATCCATGGCATTGAGCCGGGTGAATCAACCCTGGATCGACTGCTGCGCATTATCCATCCCGAGGATCGCACCGGAATGTTGGCGGCCATTGAGCGCGCGGTGGAACAACAAGTGCCCTATGTGCATCAGCACCGCATTATCCGCCCGGATGATCAACGCCTGCGGTTCATTCAGGACTATGGTGAGTTCATCTACGATGCCGATGGCAAGCCCACTAAATTATACGGCGCCGCGCAGGATGTCACCGAACGGATGCGCATGCAGGATGCCTTGCGCGATACTGAAGAACACCTGTATCTGGCCCTGCAACTGTCCAAAACCGCGATCTGGGAATGGCATACCGACACCGATCAGGTGACCTGGTCCGAAGACATGGCGTCCATGTGGGGTCTGCCCGCGCGTCCATTTCGCGGCACCTTCGAGGAGATCGCTTCCTGCATTCACCCCGAGGATCTGGCGCAGTGGCGCAACAGCATTCAGGCCAGCGTCGAGGATGGCGCCGAGCTAAACATCGAATTCCGGGTCATCTGGCCCGACGGCTCAACCCATTGGCTGGCAACCGACGGTGACGCCATTCGCGATGCCCAGGGGCATGCTATCCGCTTGGCCGGCGTGGCCCGTGATATCACTCAGCGCAAGATGCACGAACAGGCGCTGCTCGAAAGCCAAATTCGTCTGGAACAGCTGGCGTACTACGATCATCTCACCGGATTGGCCAACCGCCGGCTGCTACTGGATCGACTGAGCCAGGCCATTGCCGTGGCTGAGCGCGAGAATAGCCACCTGGCGGTCTGCTATCTGGATCTGGACGACTTCAAGCCCGTCAACGATCAATGCGGTCATGAAATCGGCGACCGGCTCTTGCAGGCCGTTGCCGCGCGCCTGGTCTCCTGCGTGCGTCCTGGCGACACCATCGCCCGCTGGGGCGGTGACGAGTTCGCGCTCCTGTTTGCCGATGTGGGTGACCGCAACGCCTGCCGCCTCATCCTGGATCGAGTGCTCAGCGGCCTGAACGAACGCCTGATCGAAGAACAGCCGCTGCCGGTGTCGGCCAGTATCGGGGTGACCCTGTACCCGGGAGATCATGGCGATGCCGACAGCCTGTTGCGCCACGCCGACCACGCCATGTACCTAGCCAAGCAATGCGGACGGAACAATTATCAGTTTTTCGACCCGGAAAAGGATCCTCTGGGCATTGCCAACCGTGAGCGGCTGCGCGACATCCAGCAGGCGATTGAAAACGGCGAATTGCGACTGCTGTATCAACCCATCGTCAACATGCGTCAGGACTCCAGCGCAGCCGTCGAGTCGGTGGAGGCGCTGGTGCGCTGGCAGCATCCGCGTCGTGGCCTGCTGGCGCCAGGGGACTTTCTGCCCGCCATTGAGGGCAACGACTTGATCCGTCAACTCGACCATTGGGTACTCAGCGAAGCTCTGGCCCAGCAAGAAGCCTGGGACGCCAGCGGACTGCACCTGCGCCTGCATATCAATATCTCAGCCTACTCGCTGCTCACACCGAGTTTCATGCAGGATGTTTCGGGCTGCATCGGCCAGCACTCCCGCCTAAATGCCGAGGACATTGAGCTGGAGATTCTGGAAACGGCCGCACTCAATGACCTGGATCTGGTCAGCACGGTCATTCACCAGGGCATCAAGCTTGGGCTGTCCTTCGCGCTCGATGACTTCGGCACCGGCTATTCATCCCTGACCTACATCCGCCGCCTCGCCGCCCGTACGCTCAAGATCGATCAGAGCTTTGTGCGCAACATGCTCGATAATCCGGAAGACCGTGCCATCGTCGAAGGCGTCATCGGGCTGGCCCATGCCTTTGATTTGGTGGTGATCGCCGAAGGCGTGGAAACCCTGGAGCATGGCTGCCTGCTGATGCGCCTAGGTTGTGATCGCGTCCAGGGCTATGGTATCGCCCGCCCCATGACGGCTGAGCGTCTGCAGGACTGGGCCGCCGCCTATCAGCAACCCAAGCTCTGGTCCGAGCAGATGAAAACGCTGGCATCGGCTTAACTCGGCCAGCTCGCCAGGAGACTTAGGTCTCAGGTGGCCGAGCCATCTCCTTAGGCGCCGGGTAGTACTTGCTTGATCACCTTCACCAGAGTGGGACCATCTATCGGTTTCACCAACCAGCCGGTAGCCCCGAGCTTCTTGCCCTCATCGCGCTTTTCCGCCTGCGTCTCAGTGGTCAGCGTCAGGATGGGAGTGAAACGGAATCCTGGCAGTGCGCGCACGTTCTTGATCAGTTCCAGCCCGTTCATGTTGGGCATGTTGATATCAGTGATGATGAGATCGGGTTTGACACCACCTTTGAGCTTGGTCAGTGCCTGGACACCGTCTCCAGCCGTCTCGACCTCAAATTTGTGCAATTCCAGCGTCGTCTTGACACTGTAGATCATGGTGGTGGAATCATCCACGATCAGAATTTTTTTGGGCATTCTTACATCTTCCTGAGGTTAGTCGCTCAAAGCGGATTCAAGCCAGGCACGCAAACCCGCTTCTTTTGGCCAGGCATCAATACCGGACTTTGCCGCCATTAAGACTTGCAAATTGGCCGGATGCAGATGCGTGCAATCGGCCAAATTCACCTTGGCTGCTGGATTTTCCTGCAACCACTCCAACAAGGTTTCGGCTTCCTCGACCGTCACAATGTCAAGCAACACCGCCTGATCGGACTGGAATTCGATGGGCATCACAGGATCTCCTTCACATTGAGCACCATCAGCACCGAACCGTCCCCCATCAGGGCCGAACCGGAATAGGCCGACAGACTCGCCAAAACACCAGTCATGGGTTTGAGAATGATATCGACGGTTTCGCGAAAATCATCCACCAGGAGACCCAGGGTTTCATCACCCAATCGCACCACCAGCACGGCCAGTTCATCATCGGCGTTCGGCTGATGTGGTGCCTCAATACCCAACAAAGTATTCAGCGACTTAAGCGGCACCACATGACCGCGTAATACCGTAGCCAGGCTGCGCTTGATCGTGCGGATGCTTGACCGGGGTACCCGCACAGTTTCCACCACGCTATCCATGGGAACACCGAAGGGCTGATCGTTAGAAACCACAATCATGACATTGGTCACGGCCATCGACAGTGGCAGTGACATCCGCAGCTGGGTGCCCTGCCCCAGGACGCTGGTTAGGGCGATGGAGCCATTGACATTCTCCACCGCCGAGCGCACCACGTCCATCCCCACGCCACGCCCTGAGAGGTCGGATACCGTCTCAGCGGTTGACAATCCGGCGGCGAAGATCAGGTTCACCGCATCCTGGTTGCTGATGCGTTCCAGGGTGGCCTCGTCGATGAGTCCCTTGGCATAAGCCTTACGCTTGATGACTTCAGGGTCGATGCCCTGACCGTCATCCTTGATTTCAATCACCACCCGGTCGGATTCCTGCATGGCCCGCAGCGACAAGGTGCCGGTTGCCGGCTTACCCGCATCGGCGCGCGCTTCAGGCGATTCCAAGCCATGATCAAGACTGTTGCGCACGATATGCACCAGCGGATCGCCCAACGACTCGATGATGTTTTTGTCAGCCTCGGTATCCTCGCCTTCCATGACCAGATGCACATCCTTGCCGAGCTTGCGCGAGATGTCGCGCACCAGTCGCGGGAAGCGTTGAAATACAAAGGACACCGGCATCATGCGCACCTGCATGATGGCGTCCTGCATTTCCTCGGCGATGCGATTGATCACCGCGTAATGGCCCTTGATGTCACGCGAGAGTTCCCGCACGCCGAATTTCTCCTCAGCCCGACTGGCCAAATACGGCAGGCCATTCTTGGCCACCACCATTTCGCCGATCAGCCCCATCAGGCGGTCAATTTTGGTCTGATCGACCTTGAGGCTCTTGGGACCGGCAATGGCATCCTCGGCGCGGCGGCCAAATTTCACCTCGCCCTCTGCTGCCGGTGGCGCGGCAGTCGATGCGGCTGAAGCGCTGGTTGCTGAGGCTTGGGCCGATGCGGATTGGTGGTCGAGCGACGACTCGGCCGCAGATTGCGTCGGACTTTGCGCATCCGACGCTGTGAATTCCAATGCACCCGCTGGAAAGCGCTCATCCAGCCAGGCCAGCAAGGCCGCACCGCTGTTGGCCGCCAGGGCTTCCGCCATTACCGCTTCCAGCGACGGCACCGCCGTCTGATCGCCACAGGCACGCAGACACCCGGACAAGGCCGCCACCGCAGACTGAATCCGCCCAGGCAGCAATCCAGAATCCTCCGGCTGACTCAAAACCGCCCGCTGCGCGGTGACAATCGCCTCCAGCGCCTGGCATTCCTCTGCGGACAGTGCGGCGGACAGGGTCGCAACCGGCGCTGATGCAGGCGCAGGCGCTGACTCGCTACTCTCGCCAGCCAGCAGTGTCGCGTCAACGCCCTCCCAGTTGGGCACCTCCATCGAATGCAGTGATTCAAGCAGCGCATCGACAATCGCCGGGGTTGCGGCAGCGGTTGCCGCCTCGCTTTCCACCACCAGTTGCAGCCAGCGCAAGGCCGAGGCCACCCAAAGTTCAGGATTGGACAGTTCGAGCATGGTGGCGACGCTGCGCGACAGGCCCGCCAAATCGCCGGCGTGCAGTAGCTCTTGTGCATCGCTGATGAAATCATCGTAGACCGGCCCGCCATTGGTATCGCCCTGGGGCACAATCAGCGCCAGTGGAGCCACCGGTGTCAAGGTCACCTGATCGATGACATAGCGATACTGCTCTTCAAGCTCGGGACGGGACGCTGCGGTCAGCAGGCCAAAGTCCAGCACGCAGGCATAGGCATCCAGATCCGCCAGTGGCGGCCAGGACTCGCGTGCTTCAATGCCTCCCCAGAGCAATTCGGGCGTCTGGCGTACCAGAAAAAAGGGATCATCGCCCTGATAGAAACATTGCTCATCTGGAGCATAGGCCAGCCAGTGCAGCGGATCGCCTGCACTGGCGCGTCGATACGCCTCCATGCGCGCAGCTTCGGCAATGTTGGCGAGCGGCAGCCGGGCCGAGGTCTGCACATCCGGCGTTTCCACATCTGCCGCAGTTCCAGCCGCAGGCGCGCTGCTCTCATCGGGTGCCTTGTCAGCGGATTGCATGAGTTCGCGCAGCGACTCACCAAGACGGGCGGCATCGGTGCCATGCGTACTGCCCATGGCGCCTTCTGACTCGATTTCATCGCACAGCATGCCAACAAAATCCATGGCATTCAGCAGGCGATCCGCCAGAATCTGCGAATACTCAACCCGCCCGTTGCGCACCGCATCCATGAGATCTTCGCCGGCGTGCAGCACCCGAGTCATTTCGGGAAAATCAAACAGGCCGCTGTTGCCCTTGAGGGTATGCACCAGACGAAACAACTCCCCCATCAGGGCCGCATCATCCGGTGCGTCTTCCAACTCCATCAGCTTCGTGGAGATGCCCTGTAAGAAGTCGCGCGCCTCAGACAGGAATTGTTCCAGCAATGGATTCATGGTGTCAGTTCCCCCAGCAGCACCCGCACCTGGGCCAGGAGTTGATCGGGTTTCACCGGCTTGATCAGATACAGGTTGGCACCTGCGGCATAGGCGCGTTGCTCATCAAAAGCCTGCGCCTCGGTCGAGATCATGATGGCCGGCGCCTGCGGCAGATCCCGACTCCGCAGTTCACGCAAAAAACCATAGCCATCCAGCTTGGGCATATTGATGTCCACCAGGTAGAGGTCAAAGCTCGACTGCAAGGCCTTTTCCAGCGCCTCGACGCCGTTCATCGCCTCCTCCACGACAAAAGACCCTGTTTCGAGAATCTCGCGGTGATACAGGCGCACCGTCGCAGCATCATCGATAATCAGGATGCGTTTCATGGCGTCTCCACGGGTCGCTGATAGACGATGGCCTCAGGGAATTTGCGCACCTTATACAGCGACGAACTGCGACTCATGGACTCTGAATGACCCAGGCACACAAAACCGCCGGGCTTCAAGGCGTCATAGAAGGCTTCAGTTGCGCTCTTGCGCGAAACATCGTCAAAGTAGATCAACAAGTTACGACAAAAAATCACGTCGAAATCCCGATAGGCCCGGGTATCACGACGTTCGGACAAATTAACCCGGGTGAATTCAACCGACTGGCGCAAATCGTCGCAAATCTGGTAGCCCCCGGCCTGGCGCTTGAAATACTGCTTTAAGTAGTGGGCCGGGAGATGCTGTACCGAGCGCATTGAGTAAATACCCTGACGCGCCTGGGCGAGGATGCGGGTATCAATATCAGAGGCAATGATTTCCACATCCCACTGGCGAATGCCAGCCCAGCGTTCCAGAAGATAAATGGCAATGGAATAGGGTTCTTCGCCGGATGAGGATGGAATGACCCAAATGCGTATCGTCCGCTGATCGCGCTTGCGGGCGATAATCTCCGGTAACAGCGAATTGACCAGACACTCAAACTGATATTCCTCGCGGAAAAAATAGGTCTCATTGACCGTCATCAGGTTGGTCAAGAGCTGCAATTCATCGCCATCGGCCTGAAAGCGCAGCATGGAGAAATAACTGCGAAAAGTGCCACTATCCGTAGCCTCAATCCGCTCAATCAGTCGCTTGTCGACAAAGTAGCGCTTGGACGCGTCAAAGTGAATACCGGTCTTGCGATAAAAAAATTCCCGAAACTTCTCGAATTCTTCGCGGCTGATGCGGATGTTGGCAGGGTCTGGATCAGGCTTCACGAAGACGCCCTAGAGCCAGGTCGGTCGCGAAACGAATGTAGGGTTCGTCGGCAAAACGCGCCTGGAGACGTAACAGGCTCGCGCGAGCCGCCTCGGTGCCAACCTCACTGAGCAAGTCCACCGCCACGCCGCACACATTGAGGTGGGAATCCTGATCGATCACCTCGAGCAGCCAGGTCTCGACCTCCGGGTGACAGAGTGATTGCAGAATACTGACCGCAAAAATACGCACATCCGAGTCGGGGTCGGTGAGCAAAGCACGCATGATGGGCGCCACCTTGTCAGGCAAGCGTTGCATGGCCTCGATCGCTGCATTGCGCAGCGCCGGTTCCTCGCTGCGCAGACAGGCCACGAGTCCGGCCACGGCCTGATCGTCCCCCAGGCTGGTCAGGGTGGTCAGGATCACCTCGCGCACCGAGATATCGTCTTCTTGGCTCAGGCGCTCCGCCAACAGGGCGGACGCCTGCGGGCAATCCATCAGGTCCCGCGCCGCCCAGCGGCGGGTGTTTGGATCTGCGGCTGACAAGCGCGCCATCAACCCCTTGCAGTCGCGCGTCTCCTCATGCTCATCCTCGGTCATGGGTTCGTCGGTTTGAGTTTTGATTAAAGCCATGGAGTGGTCAGCCGTGTGGGTCAACGCCCGGCCCAGGTATTCACCTGAGCGGCGATCTTCTCGGCATGCAGCACCAGGCTGGCACCACCGCGCGCGATCAACTCCGCTGGCATTCCGAACACCACTGAGGATTCCTCGGATTCGGCGATGGTGCGCGCGCCTCGCTGTTTGAGTTCGGCGAAGGCGTCGGCACCGTCATAGCCCATGCCGGTCAGCATGACGCCGATAACCCGAGCCGGGTCGCAATGCTCCAGTACCGAACGCCCCAAGAGTTCCACCGAGGGATGCCAAAGAAAGTCCTGATTTTCCGGCTTGGCGAGTACCGTCAGGCGCCCGCTGCGTTGCCCGACCACCATGTCGGCACCGCCCTTGCCAATGTAGATAATGCCGGGCTCGATGGGCGTGGGACGCGTGACCTCCCTGACGTCCAAGGCGCAGAGTCCGTTCATGCGCTCGGCGAAAGGGTGCGTGAAGGATGACGGCATGTGCTGGGCGACCAGAATCGGCCAGGGAAAATCAGCCGGCAAGCGCGGCAGAATGTCTTCCAGGGTGCGCGGACCGCCGGTTGACACACCGACCACCACCAGTCCATCGTCCGCTACCCCACGCCGCACCGCCAGCGGTCGCGGAGCCGGCTTTGCAGCGCGCTCCTCGCGCAAGCGGGTACTGAGTGTCTTTTGTTTGGACCGGAACTTGAGGTGAGCACCGGCGGCAGCGCGCACCTTAGCCACCAATTCAGCGCTAACCGCCTCAATGGAAAGCGAAATGGTCCCGCCTGGTTTGGCCAGATAGTCCACAGCGCCCAGATTTAGCGCCTCGAAGGTGGCCAGCGCGCCCTGTTCGGTGAGCGAAGACACCATGACCACCGGCACCGGCCGCTCCACCATCAGCAACGACAGTGCAGTAATGCCGTCCATCTCCGGCATGTTGATGTCCAGAGTCACCACGTCCGGCTCGAAGGCGCGGTTCTCCTCGACCGCCTCACGACCATTGCGGGCCTGGCGAATCTCGAAATCACCCTCGGCCTGAAACACATTGGCCAACTGACGGCGCATCAGCGCTGAGTCATCGACAATCAGCAGTTTGATCATGTGACCTGTTCCGGCTCAGAGGCTGCCGGTTCACGCGCTGACGATTCAAGTGTCGCCGGCTCAAGCGCTGCCAGTTCAGCCAGCTCACGTCCCTTGACCAGCTGTGAGGGATCAATCAACTGCACCAAGCGCTGTTGCTTTTCCAGATTGGCCATGCGCGCGAGGAGCTGGGATTGCTCGCTGGACAAATTGGGGGCCGGTTCGATCGCGCCATGGGGAATTCTCAGCACCTCGGCCACCGAGTCCACGATAAAGCCGGTGCATGCGCCTTTGATCAAAAACACCATGACGCGCTGACGATCCGAGCGTTCCACGCCCTTAAGCCCCAAACGGCGGCGCAGATCAATCACTGGCAGCACGGTTCCGCGCAAATTAATGACACCCTCGACGAAGCTCGGCGCTTTGGGAACATGGGTGAGTTCTTCGGGAACGCGTACAATCTCCTGCACACTCTCGATCGGCACCCCGAATTCCTCTTTGTTCAGGCGAAACACCACCACCTGTTCGTCGTCATCGGCACTGTCGTCATCCAGCTCGTCGGTTTCGGTTGGAAGATCCTCAGTCATGCTATCCACTGTAGTTAAGGCCTCCTTAACGGCCGAATGACGGAAGAGATTGCCGGTGGAGATAATGGAAACCAGCCGTTTACCGCCGTCGAGCCGGCAGATGTCGGAAATGTCGGTCAGATCCCCGTCGCGCGCCAACAGGCCCGGCATGGCCTCAACTTCGGCCTTGGCTACCCGCAGCACCTCATTGACATTGTCCATCACTACACCGACCGAGGTCGCACCCAGCGACACCACGACGATACGACTGTGTTCGTCCATCTCATGCGGCGGTAACGCAAACATCCGGCGCAAACTCACCAGTGGCAGCAGGCGATTGCGCAGACTCATGACGCCCAGCACATGCTGCTCGGAGCGCGGAATCTTCACAATATGCTCGGGAACCTGCACGATCTCCTGGACATTCTCAATGGCGATGGCGTATTCCTGCTCGGCGACATCGAAACTCACCAGTTGTAACTCGTCGCTGTCCTCTTCTTCCTCCTCCGTTGCGTCGCTTCTGGTCTGGCTGGAAAGCCCCTTAGCCACCCCGGAGGACGTGGTTAATTTAGCCATGTCGGCGAATTCCCGACTGATCAGGCGCGCGAAATCCAGCACCATGATCATGGTATGACCACCGACGTCCTTGATCAGGCCGGATAGCAGTTCGGTATCCACGGTGCTGCTGATTGACCCCACAGCTTCGATTTTGGCCGGCTCAACACCAACCACGCTGGCCACGCGATCAACGACGAATCCCAGTGGCTGACCCAGATCAATCACCAACGCACGCGTGGTGTCGTCATGTTCCCGCTCAGCCAGTCCAAACAAATGGCGTAGCGCGATGATCGGCAGTACCTTGCCCCGCAAATTAGCCAGCCCTTGCAAACTGGGCGGGGCCAGTGGCACCCGCACCACCTCGGGCACCCGGATAATTTCCTGCACCGGCGCCATATCCACGGCGAAGACTTCCTCGCCAACGATAAAGGTGACGAACTGCCGGATCTCCTCGTTCTGCTTCTGCTCATCGCCTTGATCACTCGACGGCAGCCCGGCGCGCTCGAGCTGAGGTTCGGCCGCAGTCGCTGGAGTCGTCTCGGCAGGAGACGCCTGGGTGGTGATTGCAGGAAGCTCCGTGGGGAGTTCTGCAGAGGGGGTCTCTGTCGTCATGGTCGCACCCCCTAGGCGCTTTGCAATTCATCAGCAAGCGAGGCAATCTCCTCGACAGCGGAAGCCAGTTCCTCGGCACCCTGCGATTGCTGCTGAGAGGCGGACGTGGCTTCAGTGGCGGCCTTGTCGGCTTCCTGAGCGGCGGCGGAAATCTGCTCAACACCCGTCTTCACCTGGGCGATGGCAGCAACAATTTCAGTCGCAGCGCTCAAGATGTTCTGAATGTTTTGCTCGACGCTCACAATATCCGTCTCAATGGTCGCCAGATTGGTCGTGGTCACCTTGGCCTTTTCCACCTCACCCAGGGCAGCGGATACGATTTCATCGAGATCCCGCCCCACGATGCCGATCTGATCCTGCACCGCTTTGACCAGATCCTTGATGTTGTCGGCATTTTCAGCCGAATCGTGTGCCAGATTGCGAATGTCGGTGGCAACAACCACGAAGCCTTTGCCAAATTCACCCGCCCGCGCGGCTTCGATCGAACCATTGACCGCCAGCATGTTGGTCTGGATGGAAACCGTGGTAATGGCATCGACGATCTTGTCGATACGTCGGGAGACCAACTCCAGATCATTGACCTGCTTAATACTAGAACGCGAGGACTCAGCCGCCGTGGAGATGCCCTGGACCAGACCATCAACGGTGGCCTTATTCTCGGCCAACAGCTTTCTGATCGCTGCCACTTTCTCGGAGCCCAACGTGGCGCGTTCCCGGGCCAGTTCCAATCCCCGTTCGATCTGAGTAATAGCAGTAGCCGATTCCTCAGTGCTGGCGGACTGTACCTCCGCACCCTTGCGGATCTGCTCGATAGCAATCTGAATCTGGGTGCTGGCACGATTGATCTCAGAGACGGCGGAGGACAGTTCCTCGGCCGCAGAGGCCACTTCCTCGGCGCTCTTGGCAACATCGGTTGAGGTTTTCAGATCCTCAGCCAGCTCAGACAGCGCCTGGGCCGCCTGTTCGCACTCGGACAGCGCCTGTGATTGCTCGGCGACCGTCTTGGCGGCTTCCTCGGTGGCGGCGGACTGTTCCTCAGCGGCAGCGGCAATGTCTTCCGACCCATTAAGCGCCTGCTTGGCGGCGGTGCTGGATTGTTGGGCACCGTTGGCAATGTCCTGCGCGCCCTTGAGGATCTCGGCCGCGTCGCTGCGGATCTGATCCAGTTGGGCCGTGATGGCCTGACCCTTGCCTGCCTCTTCCTCCACCGTCTTGGCCGAGGTGCTGATGCCTTGGGCGATGGTTTTTACTTCCCCCTGAATCTGTGCCACCAGATCCTGGATTTGCTTGGCGCTCTTCTCCGAGGTTTCGGCCAGGGTGCGCACCTCATCGGCCACCACCGCGAAGCCCTTGCCATGCTTGCCGGCGCGGGCGGCTTCAATGGCGGCATTGAGCGCCAGCAGGTTGGTCTGATCGGCAATGCGCCCCACCGCCTTAACGATATCACCGATATTGGCCGCTTGTTTTTCCAGCTCGGCCACCCGTGCGACCGAATCGGATTGGCGCTGAGCGGAAAGATTGACATTGACAACCAGCGCATCAATTTCGGCGCTGGCCTTGGTAACCAGGGTTTGGGTGCCCTCACTCTTCTCCTGGCTGGCGGCCGCGCTGCGCAACTGCCGGGTAATAGCCCCCTCGACCTGCTTGAAAGCCGTGAGCGATTCCTGGGCTGCGCCCGAGGCCTCCTCGGCCCCGGCGGCAATCTGATCGACCGCCCGCTTGAGTTCCTCGGCCGCCGACGCCGCCTCATTGATACCGGAAGACAGCTGACCAGTGGCGGCGGCAATGCGCTCAGCCGCCTGCTGCTGCTTGGCGAGGGTGCGCGCCCGCCGGCGCTGCGCTTCCGCCTCCCGCGCAGCAACCGCAGAGGTCTTGCCTGAAGCGTCACTGGTGCTGGCAGCAGCGGTCGGGGAATGTTTCACGAGGGCCATGCGGTGTCTCCTGATGCTTCGAATAATTGTTGGCTCGCCTGCGGCTAAGTTTAGCCTATTCCCAAATTGTAAGTCCCCGTGAAACGGCTGCAAAAGTGACTGGACCTTTGCTGCAAACAGGGTTAGCCTTGTTCCTCAGGCGTCGCCTGCGATGTTCGATCACCGCCTGGGTATTTTCTTGAGCCTAATTTTCACCCAGGGTGCATAAAGCCCAAGCTGTTGTGCATGCCCGCCCCGAGCGGGAAGCCTGAAGCCTGAGTCAGTGCTCCCACTTGAACCAACAGGTTCAAGAACGAAGGTCGGTACCGGCACACGCGGGGGGCGCCGCTTTTATTCATGTCCACCACCCTCATGAGCCTTCGACGCCAGCTGCGCGCCAAACGCCGCGCGATCGCCCCCAGCATCCAACGCCGGCATGCCCGCCAAGCCGCCGCGCATCTCCGGAAGCTGCCCGGTATCGGACGTGCCCGACATATCGCGCTCTACATGGCCGTCGATGGTGAACTCGATCCCAGCGCCATTCGCCAGCAATTCGCGCAGGCCTCCCGGCGCTGGTATCTGCCGGTCATCAGCTCGCAAGCGCCACCGAAAATCCGCTTTTATCCTGACCCGCTGCCCCGACAGCGGCGCCCGAACAGTTGGGGAATTCCCGAGCCTGACTGCCGCCGACAACACCCGGTAAAGCTGTCATCACTGGATTTGGTGCTGCTGCCTCTGGTGGGATTTGACCATCGCTGCCAACGCATCGGCATGGGGCTTGGCTTCTACGACCGCTGTTTCGGCAACATTCGCGCCGATGCACGCCGCTACCGGCGCCCGCGTCTAATCGGGCTGGCGCATGAATGTCAGCGCATCAAGACCCTGAAGCGCCAACCCTGGGATGTGGCGCTGGATGCCGTACTCACAGAAAAGCACCTTTATTCATGCCGTTAGAGATCTGGAAAACAAAAGAACGCTTGTTGGGTTTGACCGAGTATTCGCGTTCGCTTATACTGCGCGGCTGTTACTGCAACGACCCGCATCTGTAGGCGATGACCGGGATCCAAAACAGGCAAGATGTGCAACCACATCAGATACGCCATTTGCTGCGCTGGCAAGGCATTCTGAGCGGAATTGCACTGCTTTTGACCGCCCCCTTTGGCTCAGCGATGCTGATCTCCGCAGTGGTGGGATCTGTGGGCTGTTGGCTGGCAAACGGAGCGGCGGCGTTCTGGATCTTTCGTCACTATCGCGCCCAACAGCCGGGAGCCTTGGTGCTGCGGTTTTATGGCGCTGAAATCGTCAAGATTACCTTGGTTATGACACTTTTCACGATCGCTTATACAACGATCGACGCTTTGGTTGTGCCAATGGTTCTGGGCAGTTATCTGATCGTACAAACAGTGCCGGCGCTAATACCCAGTTCACCAAAACCCTAGCGTTCAACTCTAACCAATTTAAGAAACTCCAACGAGCCATCCCATGTCTTCAGAAGCCGCGATGACTGCACAGGACTACATCCAGCACCACTTGACCAACCTCACCTTTGGCTGGCATCCGGAGCACGGACTTAGCTTTGCCGAGAATAGCGCCGATGCAGCCGCAATGGGGTTCTGGGCCGTCCACGTGGATACCATGTTTTTCTCGTTGCTGTTGGGTGGCCTGTTTCTATGGTTCTTTAAGAGTGTCGGAGCCAAAGCCACCGCCGGAGTTCCGGGCGGGGCGCAAAATTTTGTTGAATGGATCGTTGACTTTGTCAATGAAAATGTCCGTGGTTCCTTCAGCGGTCAAAACCCAATGGTCGCCCCGCTGGCGCTGACCATTTTCATCTGGGTACTGCTGATGAACACCATGGACCTGATTCCAATCGACCTGCTACCCTTTTATTTCCAGCATCTGATGGGCGGCATGGGCGCAGATCCGCATCATGTCTTCCTGAAAGTGGTGCCAACCACTGATCCCAATACCACCTTTGCCATGTCGCTGGTCGTCTTCTTCCTGGTGATCTACTACAGCATCAAAATAAAAGGTGCCAGTGGCTTCATGGGTGAACTGACCCTGCAACCCTTTGGCAAATGGGGCATGCCGGCCAACCTTCTGCTGGAAGGCATTAACCTGCTCTCCAAGCCGGTATCCTTATCCTTGCGACTGTTTGGTAACCTGTACGCTGGCGAAATGATCTTTATCCTCATCGCCATGATGTACGGTCACGGCATCATCATGGATCTCTCGGCTGGCACCCTGCAGCTTGGCTGGGCCATCTTCCATATCCTGATTGTGACGCTGCAAGCGTTCATCTTCATGGTACTCACCATCGTCTATCTCGATATGGCCCACCAGGAGCACCACTGATTCAGCATCTTGCCGCCTGATTCGGCCACTTCAAGAATTCGGCGCAGACTAGGTCGCGGACCCGGTGTCCGCTTACTGTTTCTTTTCTGTTCATTCTCTAATTTTTTACACCCATGGGGGACACAATGGAACTTGCACAAGCCGTTCAATTCATTGCCGCTGGTCTGATGCTTGGTCTGGGCGCCGTCGGCGCGGCCATCGGTATCGGCGTTCTTGGTGGTCGTTTTCTCGAAGGCGCTGCGCGTCAGCCGGAACTCATCCCGATGCTGCGCACCCAGTTCTTTATCGTCATGGGTCTGACTGACGCACTGCCGGTCATCTCGATCGCCATGGGTCTGTACTTGATGTTCGCTGTCTGACGCGCCTCCGGCCCCGCCGGACACCTGTCACTCGTTCCCACGAGGCTTACGGATGAATATCAATCTTACACTGATCCTTCAGATGATCTCCTTCACGGCGTTCGTCTGGTTTTGCATGACCTATGTCTGGCCGCCGATCATGCATGCGCTTGATGAGCGCAAAAAGCGTATCGCGGAAGGACTCGCAGCCGCCGAACGCGGCGCCAAAGAACAGGAGCTTGGCCAACAGCGTGCGCTGGAAGTCATGCACAAGGCCAAGACCGATGCCGCCGAGATCGTGAATCAGGCCCAGCGCCGCTACAACGAGATCCTTGATCAGGCCAAACAGGACGCCACCGCCGAGGGCAACCGCCTGAAGCACGCGGCCGAAGCCGAGATCGAACAGGAGACCAATCGCGCCCGCGAAGAGCTGCGCGAACGGGTCGCGACCCTCGCTGTAGCTGCGGCCGAAAAAATCCTCCAGAAGGAAATCGACGCCTCGGCCCACCGCGAGCTGGTCGAATCCTTCGCCAAGCAAATCTAAGGCGACATCATGGCTGGAGACTTAACAACCATCGCCCGCCCCTACGCCGAGGCCGCCTTCGCGATCGCCAAGGCGCAGGACGCACTCGAGCCCTGGTCGGAAGCGCTGCAATTGCTCGGCGCCATCGCCAGTGACCCCCAGCTGCATGCCATCGTCGGCAACCCCAATGTCGGGCGCGAGCGACTGGGCGAGCTGGCACTGGCGGCCGCTGCCGCTGGCAACGACGGCCAGGAGCTTCCAGCCGGTCCGGCCAATTTGACCCGGATTCTGGCCGCGAATCATCGCCTGCCGGTCCTGCCGGAGATCGCGCGCCTGTTCGAGCAACGCAAAACCGCCGAGCAGGGGGTGCGTCAGGTGCTGGTGCGCAGCGCCTTCCCGCTTGACGACAAGGAACGTCAGAGCCTGGTCACTTCGCTGCACGGTCATTTTGGCGCTGATGTCGAGCTGAGCGTGGAACAGGACGCAAGCCTGATCGGCGGTGTCGAAATTCGCGCCGACGACCTGGTCATCGACAGCTCGATCCGCGGCAAGCTACAGCAGCTCTCAAACGAATTGCAATTCTGAACGGAACACCGCCATGCAACTGAATCCTGCCGAGATCAGTGATCTGATCAAACAGAAAATCGAGCAGTTCGATGTTAAGACCGAGGCCCGCGCCGAGGGCACCATCGTCAGCCTGACCGATGGCATTGTGCGTATCTACGGCTTGTCCGACGCACAGTACTACGAAATGCTCGAGTTCCCGAACAACACCTTTGGCTTGGCGCTCAACCTGGAGCGCGACTCCGTGGGTGCTGTCATCCTGGGCGATTACACCCATCTGTCTGAAGGCGACTGGGCACGCTGCACCGGCCGCGTTCTGGAAGTCCCCGTCGGCGAGGAGCTGCTCGGTCGAGTGGTTGACTCCCTCGGCGCTCCGGTCGATGGCAAGGGGCCCATTAGCGCCAGCCAGACCTCGTCGATCGAAAAAATCGCCCCCGGCGTTATCCAGCGCCAGTCGGTCGATCAGCCACTGCAAACCGGCCTTAAGGCTATCGATGCCATGGTGCCGGTCGGTCGCGGCCAGCGTGAGCTGATTATCGGTGACCGTCAGACCGGTAAGACAGCGGTAGCCATTGATGCCATCATCAATCAGAAAGGCACTGGCGTTAAGTGTATCTATGTCGCTGTTGGTCAGAAAAATTCCTCGGTTGCCGGCGTACAGCGCAAGCTCGAAGAATTTGGCGCCATGGAGCACACCATCATCGTGCATGCCGGCGCCTCGGACTCGGCCGCGATGCAGTTCATCGCGCCCTACGCCGGCTGCGCCATGGGTGAGTACTTCCGCGACAAGGGCGAGGATGCGCTCATTATCTACGATGACCTGACCAAGCAGGCTTGGGCCTATCGTCAGGTGTCCCTGCTGCTGCGCCGCCCGCCAGGTCGCGAAGCCTATCCGGGTGATGTCTTCTACCTGCATTCACGTCTGCTTGAGCGCGCTGCGCGCGTCAATGCCGACTATGTCGAAAAACAGACCGGTGGACGGGTACGCGGCCAGACCGGCTCGCTGACGGCTTTGCCAATCATCGAAACCCAGGCGGGTGACGTGTCGGCCTTCGTCCCGACCAACGTCATCTCCATCACCGACGGACAGATCTTCCTCGAAACCGATCTGTTCAATGCAGGCATCCGTCCGGCCATCAACGCCGGTCTGTCAGTCTCGCGTGTCGGTGGCGCAGCCCAGACCAAGATCATCAAAAAACTCGGCGGCGGTATTCGTCTGGCCCTGGCCCAGTACCGCGAGCTGGCCGCGTTCTCGCAGTTTGCTTCTGACCTTGATGAGGCTACCCGCAAGCAGCTGGAGCGTGGCGAGCGCGTGACCGAGTTGATGAAGCAGATGCAGTACTCGCCCATGACCATCGGCCCCATGGCCGTGTCGCTCTTCGCCGCCAACGAAGGTTATCTTGATGACGTTGAAGTCAACAAAGTGGTCGCCTTCGAGCAAGCCCTGCAAGGCTACATGAAGAGCGCCCACAAGAGCCTGCTCGAGAAAATCGACGAGAAGGGTGATTACAACGAGGAGATCCAGCAGGCCTTGCACGAGGCCATTAAGGACTTCAAAGCCAACAACACCTGGTAATCGCCGTGCGGCGCGGATCGAAACACACAGGATCGCTTCAGGGAATCCCTCATGGCTGGCGCTAAAGAAATTCGCACCAAGATCTCGAGCATCAAGAGCACCCAGAAGATTACGGGCGCAATGGAGATGGTCGCCGCATCCAAAATGCGCAAAGCGCAGGAACGGATGCAGGCCACCCGCCCCTATGCGGAAAAAATGCTCCAGGTCATCCGCCATCTGGCCAAGGCCTCGCCCGAGTACCGTCACAGCTTCATGGCTCAGGAACGCGAGATAAAGCGCATCGGCTATATCGTCGTGTCATCTGATCGTGGCCTGTGCGGCGGCCTGAACACCAATCTGTTCAGAATGCTGGTACAGGAACTCAAACAAAAGCGCAACGACGGTCTCGATACCGCCTTTTGCACCATTGGCAGTAAAGCGCTGGGCTTTTTCAAGCGCTTTGGCGGCGATGTAAAGGCCGAAGCCGCGCAGCTCGGTGACAAGCCGCGTATTGCCGATATCATCGGCCCGGTGAAGGTCATGCTCGACGCCTTCGAGAATGGCGAGATCGATGCGGTCTATATCGCCTACAACGAGTTCGTCAACACCATGACCCAGAAACCGACACTGCGCCAGCTGGTGCCCATTGTGCCGGACGACAAGCCCGCCGCCTCGGGACCGGTGTGGGACTACATTTACGAACCCGAAGCGCGGCTGGTGCTGGATAACCTGCTGGGCCGTTATATCGAGTCTCTGGTCTATCAGGGCGTGGTCGAAAATGGTGCCTGCGAGCAGGCCGCGCGCATGGTGGCCATGAAGTCCGCCTCCGACAATGCCGGCGGCCTGATCGATGAGCTGCAACTGGTTTACAACAAGGCGCGCCAAGCCGCGATCACTCAGGAAATCTCTGAGATCGTCAGCGGTGCCGCCGCCGTCTAGCGCGCCCGTTCATCCGAATTCTACAGTTTAGTTTTAATGAGGAAAGCATTATGAGCTCCGGTAAGGTGGTGGAAATCATCGGTGCCGTCGTGGACGTGCAGTTTCCGCGCGATCAGATGCCCAAGGTCTATGACGCGCTCACAATCGACGCCACCGGCCTGACGCTCGAGGTGGAACAGCAAATCGGCGATGGCGTCGTGCGCACCATCGCGATGGGCAGTACCGACGGCCTGAAGCGTGGTGTGGATGTCAGCAGCACGGGCGCACCCATCAGTGTTCCGGTCGGCAAAGCGACCCTCGGGCGCATCATGGACGTACTTGGCAACCCCATTGACGAACTCGGTTCGGTCGGTTCCGAGGAAACCTGGCCCATCCATCGCGAGGCCCCCAAGTTCGAGGATCAGGCCACTTCGACCGAGGTGCTGGAAACCGGCATCAAGGTGGTGGATCTGATCATGCCCATCGCCAAGGGTGGTAAGGTCGGCCTGTTCGGCGGTGCCGGCGTGGGCAAGACCGTAACCCTGATGGAGCTGATCCGTAACATCGCCGTCGAGCACTCGGGTTACTCCGTATTCGCTGGCGTGGGCGAGCGCACCCGTGAGGGTAACGACTTCTATCACGAAATGAAGGAGTCGAACGTTCTCGACAAGGTTGCGCTGGTTTACGGTCAGATGAACGAGCCCCCCGGCAACCGTTTGCGTGTAGCACTGACCGGTCTGACCATGGCCGAATTCTTCCGCGAGGAAGGTCGTGATGTCCTGATGTTTGTCGATAACATCTACCGTTACACCCTGGCTGGTACCGAGGTTTCGGCACTGCTTGGACGTATGCCTTCAGCAGTGGGCTATCAGCCGACTCTGGCCTCGGAGATGGGCGCCCTGCAGGAGCGCATCACTTCGACCAAGACCGGGTCCATCACCTCCTTCCAGGCGGTCTATGTACCGGCGGATGACCTGACCGACCCCTCTCCGGCTACCACTTTCGCTCACTTGGACGCCACTCTGGTACTGTCGCGTCAGATTGCCGAGCTGGGTATTTATCCGGCGGTGGATCCGCTCGATTCGACCAGTCGTATCCTCGACCCCAATGTGGTGGGCCAGGAGCACTATGACACCGCTCGCGCGGTACAGGGTACGCTCCAGCGCTACAAGGAGCTGAAGGACATCATTGCTATCCTGGGTATGGATGAGCTGTCCGAGGAAGACAAGTTAATCGTTTCGCGTGCACGCAAGATTCAGCGCTTCCTGTCGCAGCCCTTCTTCGTGGCCGAGGTCTTCACCGGCGCACCCGGCAAATATGTCTCGCTCAAGGACACCATTGCCGGCTTCCAGGCCATCGTCAATGGCGACCACGACGCCCTGCCTGAGCAGGCGTTTTACATGGTCGGTTCTATCGACGAAGCGGTCGCCAGGGGCGAGAAGATGTAATCCGGCTGGTGGGTTTCAGAACCCACCGCCGCATCCGACAACAGGGAGACCCGACACCCATGGCAATGACCGTACATGTCGACATCGTCAGCGCCGAGGGCGCCATCCATTCCGGCTTGGCCGCTATGGTCTACGCGCCTGGCGAAATGGGCGAGCTTGGCATCGCGCCGCGTCACACCCCGCTGATCACCCGGCTGAAACCCGGCGATGTGCGGGTGGAGGACGACAAGGGTGGCATGGAGCACTTCTATGTCTCCGGTGGCATGCTGGAAGTTCAGCCCGATGTGGTGACGGTGCTGGCCGACACTGCAATTCGCGCCCAGAACATCGACGAGGCCAAGGCGCTGGAAGCCAAGCGTCGCGCTGAGGATGCCTTGGCCGGCAAGACCGCCGAGTTTGAATACGCCAAGGCGCAGGCCGAGCTGGCCGAGGCCATCGCGCAGTTGCGCGCGATCGAGAAGTTGCGCAAAATGCGTGCGAGCTGACGCTTGAACAGACGGACCTGACCAAGATCGAAACAGCAAGGACCCTCGCCAATGGCGGGGGTTTTTGCATTCACACCTGGCACTACGCAGTGCCGGCGGGGAGTTGCGACGCACATGAAACTCGGTGTTGTCATTCTGGCTGCGGGCAAAGGCACCCGTATGCGCTCAGCACTGCCCAAGGTCTTGCATCCGCTGGCCGGGCGCCCCTTATTACGCCACGTGCTTGATGCTGCTGAGGCACTGGGCGCGGCGCGCATCTGTTGTGTCTATGGGCATGGCGGCGATCAGGTGCCCAATACCTTGGCCGATGCCAACTGCACCTGGGTGGAACAAAGCGAGCGTCTCGGCACTGGACATGCCGTTTTGCAAGCCATGCCAAGCATGGCCGGCATGGATCGCATCCTGGTACTCTATGGCGATGTGCCACTGATCGAAGCTGAAACCCTCAACCGTCTGGTGGCCGACAGCAATGGTTCAGCGCTCGGGTTGATTAGCATGCGCCTGGATGATCCCAGCGGCTATGGGCGCATTGTGCGCGACAAACGCGGTCACGTGCTGCGCATTGTTGAGCAAAAAGACGCCAGTGAGGCCGAGCTGGGTATTCAGGAAATCAACACCGGCATCATCGTCGCCGATGCCACCCGGATGAATGACTGGCTGCAGCACATCGGCAACGACAATGTGCAGGGTGAATATTATCTGACCGATGTGATTGGCCTGGCCACGGCCCAGGACATTGAAGTGGTCACCATACAACCGGAAGCCCCGCAGGAAGTTGCCGGTGTCAATGATCGGCTCCAGTTGGCGGAGCTTGAGCGTTACCATCAGCGGCGCCTAGTCGAAACCCTGATGCTACAGGGCACCACGGTGCTGGATCCAGCCAGGCTCGATATTCGCGGCACCCTGATCTGCGAGCGTGATGTCACCCTGGACGTCAATCTCATTATCGAAGGCCGGGTCCGCTTGGGCGCCAATGTGCGCATTGGACCCAATTGCCTGCTCAAGGATTGCGACATCGGCGCTGGAACTGAAGTCTTCGCCAACAGCGTCATCGAAGACGCCCAGGTCGGCGCGGGTGCCCGCATCGGCCCCTTCGCGCGACTGCGCCCGCAGGCCCAGATTGGCGATCATTGCCATATCGGTAACTTTGTCGAAGTCAAAAAATCGCGCATCGCTGAGGGCACCAAGGTCAACCATCTGAGCTATATTGGTGACACCGAACTTGGCCGCCAGGTGAATATCGGCGCTGGCACCATTACCTGCAACTATGACGGCGCCAACAAGCATCAGACTATCATTGGTGATGGAGCTTTCATCGGCTCCAATACCGCATTGGTTGCACCGGTCGAGGTGGGTGAACAGGCCACCATTGGCGCCGGTTCAGTGATCTCCCGCGACGCCCCGGCAGGTAAACTCAGCCTGACCCGAGCGCCGCAGCAAACCATTGACACCTGGCAGCGACCGCGCAAGCCGGACTAGCGCCCGGCCCCTCTGCCTCCCCAGAGGCATCTCGCATCACAGCACAATCAGGTCATCTCCATGTGTGGCATCGTCGGCGCCATCGCCCAACGTCCCGTCGCTGATATCCTCGTTGAAGGACTGCGACGACTCGAATACCGCGGCTATGACTCCGCCGGCCTAGCGGTACTCTCCGAGTCAGGCAAGCTGCAACGCTTACGCTGTCTCGGCAAAGTTGCAACGCTGGCCGAGGCGCTGGCAGACGCTCCCATGCCCGGCACCCTGGGCATTGCTCACACCCGCTGGGCCACGCATGGCGAACCCTCGCAGCGCAATGCCCATCCGCATATCTGCCGCGAGCGTTGTGCCCTGGTGCATAACGGCATCATTGAAAATCACGAAAACCTCAGAGAACTGCAGCGTGACGCCGGGCATCGCTTCACCTCGGAGACGGATACTGAGGTTATTATTCATGCCATTCACGACGCCTTGGAGGCTAGACATCAGCTAACCGATGCCGTGCGCATCTGCACCCAGTTGCTGCATGGTGCTTACGCACTGGGCGTCATCGACCGGGCGCACCCCGAGTGCCTGGTTGCCGCCCGTCTTGGCAGCCCACTGGTGATTGGGCTTGGCTTCCAGGAGCATTTCATTGCCTCTGACGTGCCAGCCCTGCTGCCAGTCACCAACCGCTTTATTTTCCTGGAGGACGGCGACCTCGCTGAACTCAGCCGCACCTCAGTGCGTATTTGGAATGCCGCTGGCGAGGAAGTACAGCGTCCGGTGCGCACCTCGACGCTCTCAGTCGATGCGACGGAACGTGGTGCCTACCGGCACTTCATGCAAAAGGAGATTTTCGAGCAGCCTCGCGCCGTCGCTGAAACACTGGAAGGCCGCATCGGTACTGATCAGGTGCTAAGCGCCGCCTTTGGCCCTGAGGCCGAGGCGCTCTTTGCGCAGGTACAGTCCGTTACCCTGGTAGCCTGCGGCACCAGCTATCATGCCGGCTTGGTGGCCAAATATTGGATCGAATCCCTCGCCAAGGTCCATTGTCAGGTGGAGGTGGCAAGCGAATATCGCTATCGCCAACCGATCGTTCTAGACCAATCACTCTTTGTCAGCATCTCTCAGTCCGGTGAGACCGCCGACACCCTGGCCGCACTGCGCATGGCCACACAAAACGGGTATCTCGGCACCCTGGCGATTTGCAATGTCGCTGAAAGCTCCCTGGTGCGCGAATCCCAATTCCAACTCCTTACCCGCGCCGGCCCCGAGATCGGTGTCGCCTCCACCAAAGCCTTCACCACCCAGCTGGTGGCACTGCTGCTGCTGGCACTCGCGCTGGGCCACCAACGCGGTCTCAGTGCGGAGCGTGAAGCCCATGCCGTCCAGGTGTTGCGTGCCCTGCCTACCCAACTGGAACGCACCCTGGCCATTGATGCTGACATCGCCGAGCTGGCCCAGGCATTCGTCGAGAAAGGCCACACACTTTTTCTTGGGCGCGGCGAGCAGCATGCCATTGCCATGGAAGGCGCACTCAAGCTCAAGGAAATCTCCTACATTCATGCCGAGGCCTACCCAGCCGGGGAACTCAAACACGGACCCCTGGCTCTGATTGACGAAGACATGCCAGTCGTAGTCGTAGCGCCCAATAATGCACTGCTTGAAAAGCTTAAATCCAATCTTGAGGAAGTGCGCGCGCGCGGCGGACAATTGTTTGTGTTTGCTGATGATCAGGTGGCCCTGCAACAAACCGAAGGCGTGCGAGTGCTGCGGCTGCCGGAATCCGATGATCTCATCGATCCCCTGGTGTTTAGCCTGCCGATGCAACTGCTGGCTTACCATGTCGCAGCCCTGAAAGGCACCGATGTCGATCAGCCGCGCAATCTCGCCAAGTCCGTGACCGTTGAATAACCCGCTTCAATTCTCCTATGGACAGCGACCACATCAACCGCATCACGCACCCCGAAACCATCGCCAAGCTGATCACCAAGCATTTCAAGGCGCGTGGCAGATTCTGCCTGTCGAGCATCGGCGGCGACTGCCAAACCGACTCCAGGATGGTGGACAATGATCCCCACGCGCGCTACTTCCTGCTGGACGGGCTACCGCCCAACATCGGCACATCCCTGGAGAACGAAAAAACGATCGAAGTCCGTGGTGCCATTGATTCCATCTTCAGTTGGTTTCGCACCAAGGAACTGAACCCCATCATTGAGGATGGCGAGCGTTATTACGAAATCCCTTACCCAAGGCAGCTGTTTCAGCTCCAGCGCCGCGAAGCTTTTCGTGTTTCCCTGCCGGCCACCCTCACTGCCACCCTCACTGGTGAAGTCGAGGATCTCGACAATAACGAGATGCACCCCTTTCGCGCCATGCTTGCGAATCTGTCCGCCACCGGTGCAGCGGTCATCGTCACGGGGAAAACCGCATCCTTAATGCGCAAGGGAACCCGCCTGCACCACAGCCGCATTCGCATTCCCGAGTTGCTCGATATCATCGTGGATGCCGAGGTGCGTAACTGCCGCCACGGACACAAAAACGCGTCATCCATGCTCGGCCTGGAGTTTCTGTGCCTGTCCACCCGCGACGCCCAAAGCATTACCCGGGTTGTAATGGAGATCCAACGTCGGGCGCTGGCTGACGAAGACGACTGAAACGGCTCATCATTGCCTTCAGGATTGCCGGGTAGTCACCGCACACCCAGCCTGTCATGCCGCCGATTGTCTGTCACCCAGGCCCAGATCCGCTTTTGCGGGCTTTGATCATTTGCTGACCCACCCCTTGATGCAACAGCTTGAACGTGCGTCGTTGGGCTTCCTGGTTGGTTGTCCGAGGTTCGCCGATCAACCCAAGCCGGGCCTGAAAATAGGCCAGATCGGACTGAAGTTGAATCATCAGCAAACGCCGTTGGACAATTTCCTCACGCGCATCCGGGCGCGCGCCTGGTATGGGCGCGCCCGGCGCTTTGGAGGGATGTTTCTCACTCATGAAAACGCTCGCAAAGATCGTGTTGTAATCCGATTGAAAAACCGACGCCAAGCACCAAGCACCACAAAACCAGCCAATGCATTATACCCAGTGGCGTATCATCCATGATGCACCTGCCAGCCCGGGTGCACCCGGATGTTCCTCACACTTCTGGCCCCAACCCACAGCGATCCCATCATGAGCGCGCGCCGTCAACAATTGCATAATTCATCTGCCTTCCACGGCGGCAATGCCGCCTTTATCGAACAGCTCTACGCACGCTATCTGCGCGACCCTAACAGCGTCGAGCCGGACTGGCGCGCGCGCTTCGATGCCCTGCCGGGGCGCGCCGACGATGATCTGGCCAACACTCAAGCCAGCGCTCAAACCTTTGCCCACACCAGTGCCTGGTCCGTGCGAGCTCCAGCGCCCCAGGCGCGCGAGGCGACCGTCAACGCCGCCAAACAGGCTGCGGTGCTCAGACTCATTAACACCTACCGCTGTCGCGGCCACCAAATTGCCGATCTCGACCCCTTGCGCCTGCGCCCGCTACCCGAGATCACGGATCTGTCACCCGAGTATCACGGCCTGCTCGACAGCGATCTCGATGAAGTCTTCCACAGCGGCTCGCTCTATGGCCCCGAGCGCATGCGGCTGCGCGACATCATCGCCCGGCTCGAGCGCAGCTACTGCGGCCGGGTAGGCTGCGAGTATATGCACATCACCACCACGCCAGAAAAGCGCTGGGTGCAAAAACGCATCGAGAGCTATCAGACGCGCCCGGAATTAACCAGCCGGCAAAGGCGCTGGCTGCTGCAATTGCTGACCGCTGCCGAGGGCATCGAACACTATTTGCATCGACGCTATATTGGACAAAAACGCTTTTCGCTTGAAGGCGGTGAGGCGCTGATTCCGCTACTCGATGAACTCGTCAGCCGCGCCGGGCGCGATGGGGTGCGGGAGATCGTCATTGGCATGGCCCACCGTGGGCGGCTCAATGTGCTGACCAACATCCTGGGCAAACCACCCCAGGACATCTTCGCCGAGTTCGAAGGTCGGGTGGAAACCCCCAACGGTCAGCAGCGCGCCGGTGATGTCAAATATCATCTGGGCTTTGCCACCGATGTCGAGAGCGGCGGCCGCCCAGTGCATCTGGCGCTCGGCTTTAATCCCTCGCATTTGGAAATCATTAATCCGGTCATTCAGGGATCGGTACGCGCCCGCCAGCGGCGCCGTGGTGACCACGACGGGCGCCAGGTTCTGCCGGTGCTCATCCATGGCGATGCCGCCTTTGCCGGCCAGGGAGTGGTGATGGAAACCCTGCAACTGTCGCAAACGCGCAGTCACGGCACCGGCGGCACCGTGCATGTTATCGTCAACAACCAAATTGGCTTCACCACCAGCAATCCACTCGACAGCCGCTCGACCCTCTATTGCACTGATGTCGCCAAGATGGTCCAGAGCCCGGTGTTTCACGTCAATGGCGACGACCCCGAGGCGGTTATTTTCGTCACCCGCATGGCGTTCGATTTTCGCCAACGCTTCAAGCGCGACGTCTTTATTGATCTGGTGTGCTATCGGCGTCTCGGCCACAACGAGGCTGACGAACCCGCCGTGACCCAGCCCCAGATGTACCGCAAAATTCGCCAGCACCCCAGTGCGCGCACCCTCTATGCCCAGCGCCTGATCGACCATGGTGATCTCACCCAGGAGGCCGCTGAGGCCATGATCGCCGACTATCGCCACGCCATTGAGCAGGGCTTCGTGGCCACGCGACCGGTGCTCTGTGATCTGGAGTCCAGCCATCACCGCCCGCTGCGCACCAACTGGCGTCGCTTTGCCGAGACGCACTGGACCGCCGCCGCTGATACCCGCCTGCCCCGGCCGCAGATTCGCGACCTGGCCGAGCGCCTGCTGGAGTTGCCGGCCAATTTCGAGCTGCATCCGCGGGTGGCGAAAATTTGGGCCGAACGGCGACAAATGGCTGCCGGTGAGCAGCTCATCAACTGGGGCTGCGCTGAAAACCTAGCCTATGCCAGTCTGCTGGATGCCGGCATCGATGTGCGGCTGTGCGGACAGGATGCCGGGCGCGGCACCTTCTTCCATCGCCATGCCAAAATTCATTGTCAGGCCAGCGGCGATGAATACACTCCTTTGCAACATCTCAGTCCCCAGCAGGGCGCCTTCGTCGCCATCGACTCCATCCTGTCGGAAGAGGCGGTATTGGGCTTCGAGTACGGCTTTGCCACCGCCGAGCCGGATGCCCTGACGCTGTGGGAAGCCCAGTTCGGCGATTTCACCAATGGCGCCCAAGTGGTAATTGACCAGTTCATCACTTCCGCCGGCACCAAGTGGGGCCTGCAATGCGGCCTGGTGATGCTGCTGCCGCATGGGCTCGAAGGCCAGGGCGCCGAGCATTCCTCCGCACGCCTGGAGCGCTTTCTGCAATTGTGCGCGGAACATAACATCCAGGTGTGCGTACCCACCACGCCGGCGCAGATTTTCCATCTGCTGCGCCGCCAGATGTTGCGTCCCTATCGCCGCCCGCTGATTATAATGACGCCCAAAAGCCTGCTGCGTCATCGCCTGGCGGTTTCCAGCCTGGATGATCTGGCGCAGGGAACCTTTCAGCCACTGATCCCGGAATGCGACCCCTTGCCCGACACCAGCATCGAACGGGTGGTGTTCTGCTCCGGCAAAGTCTATTTTGAACTGCTGGAAGAACGCCATGCGCGTGGTCTGGAAACCGTTGCCATTGTGCGCATTGAGCAGCTCTATCCGTTCCCGAAAGAGGACTTCGCCGCCATCCTGGCCGAGTATTCCCAGGTTGAGGAATTTATCTGGTGCCAGGAGGAAGCCCAGAACCAGGGCGCCTGGGATATGATTAAGCACCGGTTTCAACCGCTGCGGCGTGAGGGGAAAAGGTTTTACTATGTGGGCCGGCCCGCCTCGGCGGCTCCCGCTGTGGGCTATCGCTCCATTCATCTCGAACAACAACAACGGTTGATCGACGAGGCCCTGACCGGGCGCATCAACCCCAGCATGAATCGCGGACATCCAGTGCCATGACAACAGAGGTTTTTGTTCCTGAGTTACCGGAATCCGTCGCCGATGCCACGGTGTTGGAATGGCACAAGGCGCCGGGGGACATGATCCGCGCCAACGATAACTTGCTCGACCTCGAAACCGACAAGGTGGTACTGGAGGTTCCAGCACCTGGCGACGGCATTCTGCGCGAAATCCTGGTCGCAGCAGGCGAAACCGTCAGTGCACGAACCCTGCTTGCGCGCATCGAAGCTGCCTCTCCCGCCGCTAATGCTAATGCCGATACTACCACTCCAAGCCCGGAGCCAGAACCGGAGCCACAACCAGACTCAGAACCCGCGCACCCCGCTCCTGAAGCCACGCCTGCAGACCCTCAGCTCCATCGCCCTCAGGAGCCCAACCTCGCCCCTGCCGCGCGCCGCTTAATCAAGGAACTCGGGCTGGATCCAACGCGCATTGCGGGCAGCGGTCGCGACGGGCGCATTCACAAGGCCGATGTGCTCGCCTGGCTCGATCAGCATGAAGCCACGCAGCCTGAAGCTGACGCCGATCAGGTCGCTTTCCAGGCACCGGCTGGCGCCCCCAGGCCACCAGCCTCCCCAAAAACAACATCCCCAGCGCCAGCATCCACCAAGCCAGCGCCCACCGCCGGCCCCCTGGACGCCAGACCGCAACAGCGGGTTCCGATGACCCGGCTGCGCGCACGCATTGCCGAGCGTCTGCTGGAGGCACAACAGCAAACCGCTACGCTCACCACCTTCAACGAAGTTGACATGAGCGCTGTGATGGCCCTGCGCCAGCGCTATCGCGACGACTTTGAGCGCCAGCACGGCACCCGCCTGGGTATGATGTCATTCTTCGTCAAGGCCGCTGTTGCCGCGCTCCAGCAGTTTCCAATTCTCAACGCCACCATCGACGGCGACGCCATTCTCTATCATGGCTACTACGACATCGGCATCGCCGTCAGCACCGAACGCGGGCTGGTAGTGCCCATCCTGCGTGACTGCGATCACCTGAGCCTGGCCGAGATCGAAACCGGCATCGCCCAGTTCGGGCAGCAGGCCCGCGACGGCCGCCTGAGCTTTGAGGAATTAACCGGCGGCACCTTCTCGATTACCAATGGTGGCGTTTTCGGCTCCCTGCTCTCAACCCCACTGATCAATCCACCTCAGAGCGCTATCCTCGGCATGCACAAAATCGAAGAGCGTCCGGTGGCGATCGCCGGACAGGTCGAGATTCGCCCCATGATGTATCTCGCGCTATCCTACGACCATCGCTTAATTGATGGCCGCGATGCCGTGCGTTTTCTCCAAGCCATCAAGCAGGCCGTTGAAGACCCAGCCCGGCTCTTACTGAATCTGTAGTCACCCTGTGGCAATGACTACATCCGACTGCCATCGAGGGATACCTATTCAGCTGACCCGGCCCACCGGGTTCAGCCTTGCGCCAGAGGAAGACAACCGCCGATGAAGGTCATGATCCGTGTTGACCGTGTCGCCGCCATTCTCGCCGGCCGCGACTGCTATGGCGATCTGATTGCCGAAGTCGATCCACGCGGGCTGAACCTCGACGAGCGTAACGCTTTAGCCTGCGCTCCTGAACAGCAGGGCGTCACCGACCTGACCGCCCCATTCAAAACCCCCGGGAACTACCCGACTCCGCCCGAAACCGCTACGCCGGACATCCGCGCCTGGCTACGCTGGCGCATCAAGTGCGCGCACATTCATGAGCAGGCACTGATTGAGCAGCAGGCCGAGTGGAAAGCCCAGGCTGATGCCTACATCGCCTACTGGACGCAGCAACCCACCGAGCGCTTCATTCGCAAGGACTGGCCGGCCATCTACTACAGTGCGGCCCTGCCAAGCGGTGACACCGAGAGTCCGGCGCTGCCGGCGCGGGAAGCCACTGAAGAAATCGAGCGCATTGAGCAGGCACTGAACGACAAGCTCAAACAGGCCCGCCAACTCGCCGAACAGCGCAACCGTGACATGGAAAAGCAAAAAGCCGAGATTGCCGCGCGGCGCCATGCCTCGCAGCAACGTCGCGCCCGCCAGCTCTCCGCCTGGGTGAAGGACAACATGGATGACAATGCCAAGGCCCGTTTTAAGCTCAACCTGCTGCCCGAGGATGAAATCCTCGATGCCATCCGTGCGGCCACCTATCAGTCACTCGACGGCTTCGAGCGCTATCGAAAAATCCGTTTTAATGACATCAAACACGGTCATCTCTGCATCGACGGCCAGAGTCTCGATTGCGACACCGATGACGCCCACCATCTGAGCGCCGAACAGTTCGAGCGTTTCCGAGCCATCGAAGCGGCTGCCCCGGACAACGCCAAACTCAAAGCACTGATTCACAGCTGCGCCTGCGAAACCTGTAATGCAGGTATCATTCGCCGCAGTGTGCAAGTGGTGATTCCAGTCGGCGAACTGCTGTTCAGCCGCGAGTATGCCCTCGACGTCCTCAGCGAGCCCCCCTCTGAAGCAACGCCTCCCAGCAGCAACAGCGACCAGCGCGAGCATTCTGAGCGTCCTGAGTCTCCCGAGTCCGAATCACCGCCCACCCTTGATTTGGATAGCGACGAAGGCCCCACTGAAACCTCAGGCTCCTCCTCCACCTGAGGCGATCGGGAGTTCCGCAGCATGGCCCATCTGCTGGTTGCCGTCACCGCCCATGGCTACGGGCATCTTGCGCAGGTGGCGCCGGTCATCCATGCCCTGCGCGCGCAACAACCTGAGCTGCGCATCACCCTGCAAGGCAACCTAAACCCGGATTTCGTCCGCTACCGGCTGCCAGCCGATGTCGAGCACCTCCCCATAGCCGCCGATGTTGCCCTGCCAATGGATGGCCCGCTTCAAGTGCGCTGGGAAGAGGGCTTGCAACGGTATCAGGCGTTCGATGCAGCCTATGACCAGCACCTGGAGCAACAGATGACCCGGCTATTGGCCGTGCAACCGGATCTGGTGCTGGCCGACATCCCCTGGCTGCCACTCGATGCGGCTCGCCGGCTCGGCATCCCCGCTGTGGGCCTGTGCTCCCTGAACTGGCTGGATATTCTGCTGCAAAGTCCGGTGGGGCACCAGGTATCTCAGACGCTAACCCAGCGTATGCGCACCGCCTATGCCGGGGCTGAGCTGTTCATCCGCCCCACCCCATCCATGCCGATGCCCTGGCTGACCAACAGCCACGCGGTTGGCCCCATCGCCGAACAACAACCGGGTGATCCACAACGCCTGCGCGCCCGACTGGGGTTGGCGGCCGATCAGCGCCTGATCCTGATGCAATTCGGCGGCACCGGAACCCTTGCCTTCGACCCCGCGCCCTTGCAACACGCGCGCCTGCAACTCCTGACTGCCGACCCCGGGATTACGCACAATCCCGCCGTCAGCCGCATCGGCGGCCCGGGATTGGGACTGCTGGAAGTGCTCGCCGCCTGCGACGCCATGATCACCAAGCCCGGCTATGGCAGCTTTGCTGAAGCCGCCTGCCACGGCCTGCCGGTGCTCTATGTCCCGCGCGATGACTGGCCGGAAACCCAGGTCTTGATCGACTGGCTGCGCGAGCAAGTCCCAACCGGCGTCATCACTCCAGACCATCTGGCTGAAGGCAGGATCGTCGAGCCTCTGGAAGCCCTGCTCGATCAGGCCCAAGCCACCCAGCGCACGCCGGTTTCACCAAGCGGCATCGAACAAACGGTTGAACTCCTGCGGCCCTGGCTGAACAATTTAGGCAGGCAGCGACTTCGAAATCAACCTGTACCGCTTTGAATTTCAGCAGCAGACCTAACGCACATACCCAGCCCTTTTAAGGTGGGCTAACCAGCGGCCAGAAGCTTGGCGGTCGAGACATGCGGCTTATCTTTGTATCGAGTGCGTTTGGTCAGCGGTTTTTTCGGACCCCGGCGATTTTTTCGCATGGCTTTC